>NZ_CZAQ01000001.1 GCF_001404695.1 Collinsella aerofaciens
CCCCGCGCGGGCGCCCCCGGTTACCCAACCTCTTCGATAGGAGCTTTTCCCACATGGCAGACATCGCATTCGAGAAGGACCTCTCCGTCGCCGAGACCGGCATCGGGGGCCTCAAGGTCGTCGACCTCGCCGTCCACGGCGACTCGCGCGGCTGGTTCAAGGAGAACTGGCAGCGCGCCAAGATGTGCGCCCTGGGCATCCCGGACCTCCGCGTCGTCCAGAACAACATCTCCTACAACGACAGCCGCGGCGTCACCCGCGGCATCCACGCCGAGCCCTGGGACAAGTTCATCTCCGTGGCCCGCGGCAGCGTCTTCGGCGCCTGGGTGGACCTGCGCGAGGGCAGCGCCACCTACGGCAAGGTCTACACGACCGTGCTCGACCCCTCGAAGGCCATCTACGTGCCGCGCGGCGTGGGCAACTCCTTCCAGGCCCTGGAGGACGGCACCGCCTACACCTACCTGGTGGACGCCCACTGGTCGCCGGAGCTCAAGAGGACCTACACCTTCGTGAACCTCGCCGACCCCGAGCTCGCCATCGAGTGGCCCATCCCGCTCGACGAGGCCACCGTCTCCGATGCCGACCTCAACCACCCGATGCTCGGGGACGTCGTCCCCATGGCGCCGAAGCGCACCCTCGTCACCGGCTGCAACGGCCAGTTGGGCCATGCGGTCCGCGCGCTGGCGGAGGAGCGCGGCGTCGCCAAGGACTTCGACTTCTGCGACATCGACACCTTCGACATGTCCGACCCGGACGCCTACTCAAAATACGACTGGTCGCTTTACGGCACCGTGATCAACTGCGGCGCCTACACGGCCGTGGATAAAGCGGAGACCCCCGAGGGCCGCGTGACCGCCTGGAAGGCCAACGCCGCCGGTCCCGCCCTTCTCGCACGCACCTGCGCCGAGCACGGGATCACCCTCGTCCACGTGTCCTCCGACTACGTCTTCGACGGCACCGCCGAGGTGCACGACGAGGACGAGCCGTTCTCCCCGCTGTCCGTCTACGGCCAGACCAAGGCCGCCGGCGACATCGCCGTGGCCGGGTGCCCGCGCCACTACGTCATGCGCAGTTCCTGGGTCATCGGCGAGGGGCACAACTTCGTCAAGACCATGAAGGGGCTGTCCGACCGCGTCGCCGACCCGGAGGATAAGCTCACGCAGGTCACGGTCGTTGACGACCAGCTGGGCCGCCTGACCTTCACGCGCGACATGGCCGAGGCCATCTTCCACGTGCTGGGGACGCACGCCCCCTACGGCACCTACGACTGCACCGGCTCCGGCACCGTCAAGTCCTGGGCCGATATCGCCCGCGCCGTCTTCGAGGCCGCCAACGGCAACGGGGACAGGGTCGTGCCGGTATCGACCGCCGACTACTACGCGAGCGCCGAGGGCCCCGTCGCCCCGCGCCCGGTCCACTCCGCGCTCGACCTGTCCAGGCTCGAGGCTGCCGGCTTCCACATGCCCGACTGGGAGGAAGAGCTGGGGGAGTACATCAAGACGCTCTAGGCGCTATTAACTTTTCGAGAGTAAAAGCCGCCGTTCTTTAACGGCGGCTTTTCTTGTTGGTGGCTATCTGCGCAGTGGTGCCAATAGTATTTTGCGGAAGATCTACCTCTCGCTTGGCTTGGAAGTAGGGTGGCCGGGCTGGTCGTCGTAGGCGTATTTGCTGTACACGTTGACCTCCCACTGCTTTTTTTCGACCTTTGCTACAGAATCTAGGATGAAGCCGGTCGCAAGGCTCTGGCCGCACAGGAACATAAACGAGGCGGCGAGCATAGCGGTGGGGAAGCGCGGGACGAGGCCGGTCTGGAAATATTCGACAACGATGGGCATGCCCAGGGCGAGGCCGAATACCGCGAACAGAAGCGCTACGAGGCTGAAGAACTTCAGCGGGCGGTAGTCCTTGAACAGCGTGCCGATCATCGCAACGACTTTAATGCCGTCGCTCACTGTGTTGAGTTTGGACTCGGAACCCTCGGGACGGTCGCGGTACTCGATGGGCACATCTTTGATGCGCCAGCGGTGGTCGACGGCGTGGATCGAGAGCTCGGTTTCGATCTGAAAGCCCTCGGAAAGCACTGGGAAGGTTTTAACGAACGGGCGGCTCATGGCGCGGTAGCCGGTCATGACGTCATCGAAGCTGTAGCCATAGATCCACTTGATCATGGCGCGGACCAGATTGTTGCCAAAGCCGTGGAAGGCGCGCTTGTTTTCCTCGGCGTAGGTGCCGTTTGAAAGGCGATCGCCTACGGTCATGTCGGCCGTACCGTTAAGGATGGGCTCGCAGAGGGCCTTGGCCGCCTCGGCGGGGTAGGTGTCGTCGCCGTCGACCATCAGGTAGCAATCGGCGTCGATGTCGCGAAACATCTGGCGGCATACGTTGCCCTTTCCCTGACGGGGCTCAAAGCGGACCGTGGCGCCGTGCTCGGTGGCGATGCGTGAGGTATCGTCCGACGAGTTGTTGTCATAGACATAGACCGTCGCTTGCGGAAGCTCGCGGTGAAAGTCGTCGATGACTTTGCCGATCGTGGGCGCTTCGTTGTAGCAGGGGATGATGACGGCGATGGATTCAGAATTCACTCAATGCTCCTTATACGTTCAATCCTTGAAAGTATAGCCGTTTGGGCTTGGCATCCTAAGATGTGGGTTAGTTCTCCAGTTTTGTTGCGCGAATCGTTTGCATGGCCGTCGGGTCTATACTGTTCGTTTGTCAACGATTACGAGTAAAGGAGTTGCATCCGTGTCGGATCAGACAAAGCAACAAGAAACTCGCAGTCTGCCTGCGACGTTTGCTAAGAACGAATTTGAGAAGGACGCGTTTATCCTTCGTCAGCTGGTTACCAAGGATTTTAAGATCAAGTATCGCCGCAGCGTTCTGGGCGTCGCATGGTCGGTGCTCAACCCGCTGCTGATGATGATTGTCATGGCCATCGTGTTCTCGACGATTTTTGGCCAGGGCCGCAATGGCTCAATGACGCCCGAGATGTACCCGCTGTACTTGATCGTGGGTAACGTTACCTTTGCCGTCATGTCCGAGTCTACGAACCAGGCCCTGACGTCGATCGTGGGTGCTGCCCCTCTGCTCAAGAAGGTTAAGGTGCACCGCTGGGTCTTCCCGGTGCAGAAGGTGCTCTTCTCGCTGGTCAACTTTGCCTTCTCGCTGGTCGCCGTCGCCATCGTTATGCTGTGGTTCCGCGTTATGCCTTCTTGGCATCTGATTCTGCTGCCGGTTTGCCTGCTGCTGCTTATGTGCTTCTGCATGGGCCTGGGCATGTTGCTTTCTGCCCTTACGGTCTTTTTCCGCGACGTTATGCATCTGTGGAGCGTCGTCATTACGGCGTGGACTTATATTACGCCCATCTTCTGGACGACTGACTTTATTGCGCAAATGCCGCATCTCGTGCGTATCTTGATGTATGCGAACCCCATGTACAACTACCTGCAGTTTATGCGCGATATCTTTCTGTTCCAGACTACGCCCTCGCTTATGACGTTTGGTATGTGCGCTGCTTGGGCGGTTCTTGCGCTTGTTATTGGCTATACCGTGTTCCATAAGTCCGAGCGCAAGTTCATCCTCTACATCTAAGGAGTGCTGTGATGACTGAATCTGTTGTTGATTACAGCGAGCAGCCTCTGGCTGTCGAGGTCGACGACGTCACCATGATTTTTAACATGGCGTCCGAGTCGCTGACCAACCTCAAGGAGTACTTCATTAAGCTTGCCAAGCATGAGTTGTTCTTTGAGGAGTTTAGGGCGCTTAAGCATATCTCGTTTGATATTCATCGTGGCGAGGTCGTGGGTCTGGTCGGCACCAATGGCTCCGGCAAGTCTACGATGCTCAAGATTATCGCTGGCGTGCTTGAGCCAAGCGAGGGCAGCGTTAAGGTGCACGGTAACATCGCGCCGCTGATTGAGCTTGGTGCTGGTTTTGACCCCGAGCTGACCGCCCGCGAGAACATCTATCTGAACGGCGCCCTGCTTGGCTATACCAAGGAGTTCATCGATGCCAACTTTGACGGCATTATCGAATTCGCTGAGCTGCAGAACTTTGTCGATATGCCGCTTAAGAACTTCTCCTCGGGCATGGTGGCGCGTATCGCCTTTGCAATCGCGACGATTACCGAGCCCGATATTCTGATCGTTGACGAGACGTTGTCCGTCGGTGATGTGTTCTTCCAGCAGAAGTGCGAGGACCGTATCCAGCACTTTATCCAGAGCGGCGACGTGACGGTTCTGTTCGTTTCGCACTCTATGGAGCAGGTTGAGCGCATCTGCCAGCGTGCCGTTTGGATTGAGAAGGGTGACCTTCGCATGGACGGCCCGGTTGATGAGGTCTGCAAGGCGTATCGCGAGCAGTTCAACTAGGTTATAATTACTTGTGCCTGACAGGCTTGCGCTTGCTTGGGCGTGCGGCTATTTGCTCCATTAGCTCAGTTGGATAGAGCAGGGGACTTCTAATCCCAAGGTCGACGGTTCGAATCCGCCATGGAGCACCATCGTTTATTAAGCCCAGACCGCTTGGTGGTCTGGGCTTTTTCACATGCTGGTGTTCTTTGTTCTTGCCGGGTATACGTTTAGGCCGAAGCCGTGGCGTGAGCTGCTATTGTGCTGCTGATGTGGATTGGTTATACGGCGCGCCAAAGGGGGCTGGAGCCGAGCGTGAGCAAGCCTCTGCTTATGACGCTGCCAGCATCGTGGTTCTTCGCGTCAATCGTACGCTGTGCCTGCGATATTGGATTGGCGTACGTGATCAAGAAGGCGTAACAAAAGCGGGGAGGACCAACTTGGCCCTCCCCGCTGTATCTAGTCTGCCTTCAGGCACTCGGGCAAGACGTTTGCAACTGCATTCATCGCCTGCGGCCTCAGGTACTGCTCATTGAGCTTTACCTTTCTGTAGGCGTAGCGAGTGTCTGCCGAGTATTTGATCAACACATCGGTGAAGAACCGCTCCCAGCTCAGGTAGTCGCGGCTTTCGATATAGCTTGAGGGATCCTCGAGGATTTTTAAGATATCGTTACTGGGAATGAGGCCAGATTGCAGGAGTGTCCACTCGAATGATTCGGGGAGGAACAAGCGTACGTTCTTGTAAACGCGCTGTCCGAGCACCTTTTCGATGTAGGGACCAAATGCTGCTCCGTCTCCAATAGCAAGGATGTTTTGCTCGGGACATTCGTGAATCGTACGTTTTAGATTCGCAACGCCGGTGGCGGTATAGCAGGGGATCCCGAGTCGGTTGCAAAGAGCGTCGTAGAATTGATAGCCAGATTTGCTATCCTCGACAACTACGGCGTCGGGTACCTCGAATCCAACATTTAGATCCTGATACAGCATACTTGCCGTGTGGTCATATAGCGGCTTGGTCACCGAGTAGAAGCGCCTGTCGCTCTTGCGGCCATTGATTGTTTTACTTGTCGTGTTGACTAGCTTCAGGATCTCATCAACGCTGTAGGGGAGCTCGTTGGCATCGCGACGAGATATCAGAACAAAATAGTTGGACGAGCCGTTGACGGCTTTGGCGAAGTCCTTTGAGTAGATAAACTCGTTACCCTCATCTAGAAAGACGATTGAATCTTCGATGATCGATAGCTCGCGCTCCCAGCGTCTGCCGGAAAGCGTTTCGCAAGGCACGTCGCAACTGAGTGCAACGCCGCTTTCCGGTCCTCGGTCGTTGTAGTCGCGAATCATCGAGATGAGCGTCGTTTTACCCGTGCCGCTGTTGCCGCGTATAAAGGAAATATTGCGCTTAAACGTGAGTGTGTATTTGACCTTTGCACGCTCTACGACAACGGTATGCGTTCCCTTCATTACTCATCAACATCCAAAAAGTCATTCGTGGCGCCGACAAACTCCTGCATGTTTCTGACGATGCGGCCATCGTTTTCAATGCGGATTTCAAAGCTCTTCCAGGGGAATTTCATGATGTGGTATAAGGTCACCATCACATCCTGCTCTTTGCCGATCTTGAGTAGCCAGCGGGCACAGTTGTCTCCGCAGGTGGATGCGTTGAACACCATATTTGGGAGATTGCGCACCAGCAGCAGCGTCTTAACGCCGCCGGACAGTTCGAGTGGGGTGATCGAGCCCAGCTGTTTGCTTACGATGTTGTGGGGACCGATGAGCTCTGATCCGTCCACGCTTTTAATAATCTGTGCGGCCATAGGGTCTTCGAACCATGAGTCCAAGTATGAGTTCCTAAAATAGGTTTCGGTATCGTAGATGGAACCGGGGTAATCCCCCAGATGGATGCTTAACATGCGCGTCTCCAGACGTTGTGTGACTGCAATGATTATATGCCAGTAATAAAGTGCCGCCAGTAGCGAGGTTGCTGCTGGCGGCACTGGCATTATTAGCGTGTGAATCGCGTTGATGGATTTGCTCGCGAGGCTACTTTTCGAGACGTTCCCTCAGCAGCTCCAGCGCGTGGGCGTAGCCTTGCAGGCCCTCGCCGGTGATGGTGGCGAAGCAGGCTAGGCGGGCGTAGCTCACCTGGCGGAAGTCTTCGCGCGTCTCTACGGCGCTGATGTGCACCTCGACGGCAGGGATGGCAACGGCCTTGAGGGCGTCGAGGATCGCCACGCTCGTATGCGTGTAGGCAGCCGGGTTGATGACGATGCCGTCGACCTTTCCGTAAGCCTCCTGGATCTTGTCGACGATGCTGCCCTCGTGGTTAGACTGGAAGACATCGACCTCGTCGAAGCCCTGTGCGGCACCCGCTTCCTGGCAGATCTGCACTAAGCGATCGTAGTTGTCGCTGCCGTAGATGCCTGGCTCGCGAATGCCGAGCATGTTGAGGTTGGGGCCGTTAATGACGAGTGCTTTCATGGTTGCTTCCTTTGCAGTTGAAAAACCACCACAAAGGTGCCTGCCCCCTTTGTGGTGGTTTTGGTTAGAGAGCGGGTGGGAGGGTGTCGAGGAGGGCATGGGCGGTGTTGGCGGCGCAGTCGCGTGAGTCGATGATGTAGTCGGCCCAGGCGCGGTAGCGCGGCATACGCTGCTCGGCCAGCTTGTCGATGCCGTCGCGCGCGGTGATGGGGCGGCCCTTGTGGGCGAGCTCGTCGAGCTTGCGGTTGAGCATCACGATTTGGCTGTTTTGGTGCAGCAGAGGGTAGTTCTCGTCGCGCGTAACCACGCCGCCGCCGGTGGAGAGCACCAAGCCGCTGCGCTTGGAGATGTCGGCCAGCGCTGCCGTCTCCTGCTCGCGGAAGGCCGCCTCGCCGCACTTGATGATAAAGTCGGCGCAGGGCATGCCCAGGCGCTCCTCGAGGGCGCGATCGAGATCGATGTGCTCGCGGCCCGTGAGCTGGGCGATCTGCTCGCCCACGCGGGTCTTGCCCGAGCCCGGCATGCCGATCAGCGCGATGTTCTGTTCGCGGCGTGACAGGCGCTCCGTTACGTCCAGGATCCTCTCGCGCGGGGTGGCTTTGCCGGTATAGCGCTCGACAGCTTGTGCCGCCTGGGCAACAAGCATAAGCAGGCCGCCGATGCAGGGGATGCCGCGGCGCTCGGCCTCGAGCATCAGGCCCGTGCGGGCGGGGTTGTAGACAATGTCGATGACGCCCTCGAGCGCATCGAGGCCTTCGAGCGTGCAAGGCGCGTCGGGGCAATGGGGGAACATGCCGGCGGGCGTGCAGTTGACGAGTAGGGAGGCGTCGGACTGCTGCGCGATATTGTCGTAGTTGACCTCGCTCGTGCGACCCACGGGTACGACGATGGCGCCCATGTCTCCCAGCACCATACTTGCCGTGGTGCCGGCGCCGCCGGTGGCACCGAGCACGAGGGCCTTCTTGCCGGCAACCTCAACGCCCAACTCCTCGACCAGGCACTGGAAACCGAAGTAGTCAGTATTATCGCCGTGCAGGCGGCCGTCGGGCAGGCGCGTGATGGTGTTGACGTTGCCCATGCGCTCGGCGAGCGGGCTCAGCTCGTCCAGGTATTCTATGACGGCGCGCTTGTAGGGGATGGTCACGTTGGTACCCTCCCATTCGTCGCCCGTCATAAAGGCCGCGAGGTCCTCGGGCTCGCGCTCAAAACGCACGTACTCAAGCCCCGCGAGCTCCTTGTAGATGGTCGGGGTGTAGCTGTGGCCCAGCACACGGCCCAGCACGCCGTAGGGGCGGGTTGGGGCGACGTCAGTCATCTAGAGCACCTCCGTGTAGCTGCCAAAGTAGGTGAAGCTCTCGCACACGTCGTCAATCGAGTCGAGCAAGTCGTCGAGGGCCTTGCTGCCAAAGGGACAGTCCAGATCGAAGTAGAACATAAACTCAAAGTCGCGCCCGGGGATGGGGCGGCTCTCGAGCTTGATGAGGTTGATGTTGAGCGCATAGAAGCGCTCGAGCACGCGATAGAGGGCGCCCGGCTCGTTGGCCGTGGTGATCATGAGCGAGGTACGGTTGGCGCCGGGGTAGACACGGGGCTCGCGACTGATGACGACGAAGCGCGTGTAGTTGTTGTCCGAGTCCTGAATGTTGGGCTCCAGCACCTCCAGGCCGTAGAGCGCCGCGCAACTGCGCGAGGCGATGGCGGCGACGTCGGTGCGCTCGGAGTTGGCGACCATCTCGGCCGACATGGCCGTGTTGAGATGCTTGGTGGCGTGCAGCTCGTGCGCGTCGATAAAGCCGGCGCATTGTGCGATGGCCTGACCGTGGCTATAGACCTCACGAACATCCTGCAGCTTGGTACCGGGTTTGACGAGCAGGTTGTGATCGATCTTGAGGCGCAGCGAGCGCACAATGTGGAAGTCGAACTGTGCGAGCAGGTCGTAGACCGCGTTGACCGAGCCCGCGGTGGAGTTTTCGATGGGCAGTACGCCAAACTCGCAGAAGCCGTCTCGCACGGCGCGCATGACACCTTCGAAGGTCTCGAAGAACGCGATATCGGGCACGTCGAAGAGCTTGCACGCGGCGATCTGGCTGTAGGCGCCTTCAACGCCCTGGCAGGCGACGCTGGCAGTTTGGGGGAAGGGCATGTCGAAGGCCTCGGCAGTGGCGTGGGCCTTTTGCGAGACCGTGGTGCCCTTGAGCTCGTTGATATAGCGCTGCTGCTCGGCCTTGCTCATGCTCATGAGGAGGCGGAACAGCGTGATGGTCTGCGCCTCGTAGCGCTCGGGCGCGCGGCCGGCAAGGTTGTTGAGCTTGGAGCGCTCGCGGGCGGGGTCGAAGACGGCCTTGCCCATCTCGATTTTTGATTTGGCGACCTCGGTGGCAATGTCCATGCGTTCGACAAAACTGTTGAGGAGCGTGGTGTCGATGCCATCGATGGTTTGGCGGATGTCAGCAAGGTCCATTGGGACCCCTTTCACTGGGTGGGCGTGGGGGCCGGAGTTGGTCCCCGGAGATTTTTAGCGCTGGGCGGCGTCTTCTAGGAGGGCGTCCCAGATGGCCAGCGCTGCGGCTGCTTCGGCTACGGGGACGGCACGCGGGACGATGCAGGGATCGTGGCGGCCGTGGACCGAGAGCTCGGCATTTTCCATAGCGTCCATGTCCACCGTCTGCTGCTCGCGGCCAATGGAGGGCGTGGGCTTTACGGCCATGCGCCACATGACGGGTGCGCCGGTCGAAATGCCGCCCAGGATGCCGCCGGCGTTGTTGGACTCGATCTCGATCTCGCCGGTCTCGGCGTCGATGCGATATGGATCGTTGTTCTCGCTGCCGCGCATGGCGGCAACGGCAAAGCCCATGCCAAACTCCACGCCCTTCACGGCGGGAATCCCAAACGCAATCTGCGCGATGCGGTTCTCGATGCCATCGAACATGGGGTCGCCGATGCCCGCGGGCAGGCCGTAGATACCGCACTCCACGATGCCGCCGATGCTGTCGAGCTCGTCGCGCGCGGCCAGGATCTCCTCGCACATGCGACCGGCAGCTGCGGCGTCAATGCACGGTAGGTCGTTCGAAAGGATCGCCTTGCGGTCGGCCTCGCGATAGACCATGTCGTCCATGGGCAGATCGGAGATGCCACCGATCTGCGCCACGTGCGCCATGACCTTAATGCCGCGGGCCTCGAGCGCCTGCAGCGCGATGCCGCCGGCGATGCACAGGGGCGCCGTCAGGCGGCCAGAGAAGTGTCCGCCGCCGGCGACGTCGTGCATGTTGTGGTACTTCACGCGTGCCGGGAAATCCGCATGGCCCGGGCGGGGCTTGCGGCGCAGCTCGGAGTAATCCTTGGAGCGCGTGTTGGTGTTCTCGATGATCGCGGCGATAGGCGCGCCCGTGGTGTGTCCATCAATTATGCCGGCGATAATGTGGGCGGCGTCGGCCTCGCGGCGCTTGGTCGCGGTCTCGTCACGGCCGGGGGCGCGACGGTCCAAAAAGGACTGCAGCTGCTCCAGGTCAACGGCGATACCTGCCGGAACGCCATCGAGCGAACAGCCGATGGCGGGGGAGTGCGACTGGCCGAAGATGCTTACGTGCAAGACGTTGCCAAAGGTCGAGGACATGCTATTCCTCCTCGAGCGCGACTTTGCCGCCCAACAGGCGGTAGTGGTCGAAGAAATCGGGATAGGACTTGTTGACGGCCTCGGCGCCGTGGATCACGACCTCGCCGGTGGCGCGACTCGCGGCGATGGCGGCCATCATGGCGATGCGGTGGTCGTTGTGCGAATCGACCTCGCCGCCGGTAAAGGCATCGACGCCCTTGATGATGAGGTCGTCACCGGCGATGCGCACCT
The DNA here is from genome assembly GCF_001404695.1 of Collinsella aerofaciens. Classification (GTDB taxonomy): domain Bacteria; phylum Actinomycetota; class Coriobacteriia; order Coriobacteriales; family Coriobacteriaceae; genus Collinsella; species Collinsella aerofaciens_E. The sequence goes on from NZ_CZAQ01000001.1 coordinate 10,669, forward strand.
GCGCGCCCAGCGCGGTGAGCTCGCGGGTGGTGGTGACCAGGCGGTCGGATTCCTTGATACGCAGGCGCGCGCAGTCACGGATGAACGTGCGGCCCTGAGCCAGCGATGCCACGGCAGAGATGACGGGCACCAGGTCCGGAATGTCGTGGGCGCTCATCTCAAAGCCGGCGAGCTTGTCGGACTGGACAGTGGCGGCGTTCGTGGAGCGCACGATGCGGGCGCCAAAGCGCGAAAGCGCGGCGAGCACGTTGCGGTCGCCCTGTGCGGAGCTCAGCGACACGCCCTCTACGGTGATAGGGTCGGTACCGATGGCACCAGCGCACAGCCAAAAGGCGGCGTTGGACCAGTCGCCCTCGACGGCTACGCTGCCGGGCGTGCGGTACGAGCCGCTGTTCACGCGGAAGTTCGTGACCTCGGGCTGGCCATCCTTGGCCGGAATACGCTCGACGTTGACCTCGACGCCGAAGGCCTTCATGGCCTGGATGGTCAGGTTGATATAGGGGCGGCTTTCGATGAGGCCGGTCACCTGCACGCAGGAGGGCTGGGCCAAAAGCGGGGCCGCCAGCAGCAGGCCGGAGATATACTGCGAGCTCACGTTGCCCGGAAGCATAAAGGTGCCCGGGCGCATACGGCCGCTCGTCTTGAGCGGAAAACCGCCCAGCCCCTGCAGGTCGCAACCGGCGGCGATGATCTCGTCCGAGAGCGGGGAGAGCGGGCGGGCGCCCAGACGGCCCTGGCCCACGAAGGTGGCCTCCGCGCCCAGCGCACAGGCGACAGGCAGCATGAAGCGCAGCGTGGAGCCGCTCTCGCCGCAGTCGAGCGTGCCGCCGGCAAGGGCCTTGAGTAGGCCAAATTCAATGCTCTTCATGGTGGGGTGGACCTGGAAGCCGTCCTCGACGGTCTCGATGCGGGCGCCGAGTGCCGTGAGGCAGCGCACCGTGGCCTCGATATCGGCGCAGGTCGTGTTGCAGGTAACGTGCGTCTCGCCGTTGGCAAGCGCGGCGCAGATGATGAGGCGATGCGCCATCGACTTGGACGCGATGGCGGGAACGGTGCCCTTGAGCGGGGACGGGGTGATCCGGGCTAGCATGCGGATGCGTCTCCCTTCTGGCCGAGGCCCTCGGCAATCAAATCGTGGAAGGTGGAAAGCGGCGTGCGGTCGATGCTGCAGCGGCCAATACCGTGCGGAATTACCAGGTCGATGGTGTCGCCCGCGCGTTTTTTGTCGTGGAGCGCCTCGGCAAAGACGGCATCGGCGGAAAGGTCGCAGCGGGTCTCGAGGCCGTGGCGGGCGCAGAGCTCCTCAATACGATCGGGCAGCTCGGCATCGCAGATGCCATGCAGGGCTGCGGCACGCGTGATGATGCCCATGCCGATCGAAACACAGTTGCCGTGGCCGAGCTCAAAGTGCTCGCAGGCTTCGACGGCGTGCCCGGCGCTGTGGCCAAAGTTGAGGAGTTTGCGCTGATTGGTTTCGCGCTCGTCCGCAACGACCACGGCCCGCTTGATGTCGATATTGCGGGCAATGATGAGCGCCACACGGGCCACGTCGCGGTTGAGCAGCTCAAGCGTGAGCGGGGTCTTCTCCAGCTCGGCGAAGAGCTCGGGGTCGGCGATCACGGCGTGCTTAACGACCTCGCCGCAGCCGTCAGCGAACTGCTCGGGCGTGAGGGTGGCAAGGCATCCCACGTCGGCGATGACCACGCTCGGCTGCCAAAAGGCGCCGGCCAGGTTCTTGCCGGCTGCCAGGTCGATGGCCGTCTTGCCGCCGACCGACGAATCCACCATGGCGAGCAGGCTTGTGGGAATCTGCACAAACTTGCAGCCGCGCATGTAGGTGGCGGCCACAAAGCCCGCAACGTCGCCCACGACGCCGCCGCCGAGCGCCACGATCACGTCTGAGCGCGAAAGCTCGTGCTCGGCCACAAACTCCAAAATGGCAACGTAGGTCTCGGCACGCTTATGGGCCTCGCCGGCCTCGAAGGTGCAGATGCTCACCTCGTAGCCTGCGGATTCGAGGCTCTGCTTAACGGGCACCTGGTAGAGCGGGCCCACGTTGGTGTCCGTCACGATGACGGCGCGGGTGCCGCCGGCGGTGGCGCGTACGAGCGGACCTGCCTGCTCCAGCAAAAACGTGCCCACATGCACCTGGTAGGGGCGTGCGGTGTCGATATCGATGGTAATCGCCATAAGCTTCGGTCCTTTCGACCTGGCGTGATGGGTGGTCTAGTGGGAGGCCTTGTCGTCGAGCGCGCGCTTGATGCGGTCGCCCTCGGCAAGGAGATTCTCCAGATAGCGCTGGTCGCGGTCCTTAAGGGCGCGGCTGTATGCGCCAAGCGATTCGATCAGATGGTCGATCTCGAAGGCGAGCGCATCGGCGTCGTCGATCATGAGCTCGGACCACATCTGCGGATTGAGGTGCGCCACGCGGGTGAGGTCGCGGTAGCTACCGGCCGAAAAGCCGTGGTGGACCTGAGCGGTTGGGCTCTTAACGTAGGCGTTGGAGACGACGTGCGCGAGCTGGCTCGTAAAGGCGATGACGCGGTCGTGCTCGGCGGCGCTCGTTACGCTGAACTTGCCAAAGCCCAGGGGACGTACCATCTCGCGCACCTGGCCCAAAAGCTCCAGCTTAAGTGCGTCGTCCACTGCGGGCGGTACAAGCACGAGTGGTGCGCCCTGGAACAGGTCGGCGCGGGAATGCGCGTAGCCCGAGAACTGCGTGCCCGCCATGGGGTGCGCGCCCACAAAGTAAAAACCGTGCTCGCGGGCAAGCTCAAAGGCGCGCTCGCACACGATACCCTTGACGCCAACGGTGTCGATCACCACGGGGCCCATGATGGCCTCGGTGTCGGTGGCGTCGGCGAGTGCCCGGGCGTGCGCCTCGAGCCATTCGATGCAGGCCTCGGGGTAGCATGCCAGGACGATGATGTCGCACTCGCCGAGCGTCTCGTCGTTGAGCTCGCCGGCAACGGTGCCCATGCTGGCGGCCGTCATCACGTCGTCATCGGGGTCCCAGGCCAGCACGCGGACGCCCGCCTGCGCATAGCCGCGGGCAAAGCTGCCACCGATGAGACCCAGGCCCACGATGCCGGCGCACTTGGGGCCACCCTGGTTAACGCGTGCGTTTCTCACCGTACCCATGGGCTACTCCTGAACGGTCTCTTGGCAGACGACCTCGCGGATGGCGCGGATACGGCGCATGGTGTCGTCGAACTGGTCGGGCGTGAGGGCCTGAGCGCCGTCGGACCAAGCGTGGCTCGGGTCGTCGTGGACCTCGATCTCCAGACCGTTGGCGCCGCAGGCGGTCGCGGCGAGCGCCATGGGCTCAACATAGCGGGTGTAACCGGTGGCGTGGCTGGGGTCGGCGACGACGGGCAGGTGCGACAGGTGGTGCAGCACCGGCACGGCGTTGAGGTCGAAGGTGTTGCGGGTGCGGGTCTCGAAGGTGCGGATGCCGCGCTCGCACAGGATGACGTTGTCGTTGCCCTCGCTCATGATGTACTCGGCTGCCATAAGCAGCTCGTCGACGGTGCCGGACATGCCGCGCTTGAGCAGGATCGGAGTCTGCGTCTTGCCGACCTCCTTGAGCAGGGGGAAGTTCTGAGCGTTGCGGGCGCCGATCTGCATGACGTCGATCTTCTTGTCCAGGAAGACCTGCACGTCGCGCGGGTCCATGATCTCGGTGACGATCGGCATGTCGAGCTCGGCAGACGCCTCGCACAGCAGGTCGAGGCCGGCGGGGCCCATGCCCTGGTAGGCGTAGGGGGAGGTGCGGGGCTTGTAGGCACCGCCGCGCAGCATCGTGGCGCCGGCGGCCTTTACGCGGCGGGCGATGCGGATGAGGTTCTCGCCCTCGACGGAGCACGGGCCGGCGATGACCTGGAACTGGTCGCCGCCGATCTTGACGCCGTGGCCGCAGTCGATGACGGAGTCCTCGGGGTGGAACTTGCGGTTGGCACGCTTAAAAGGCTCGGAGACGCGCTGCACGCGCTCGACGACATTCATGGACTCGAGCAGGAACGGGTCGATCTTGGTCGTATCGCCCACCAGGCCGATGATCGTCTCATTCTCGCCGCGCGAGACATCGGTCTTCAGACCCTTTTTCTCAATCCAGCTGACGATATGGCTGACGGCCTCGTCGCTGGCGCTCTGCTTTAAAATTGCAATCATGGTGTGCCTCTCACCTCGATGGATAACTTTTGCAAAAACGGCCCGCATCGCGAGCCGTGTATATATGGTGCATGAGAGTTTATACTATCTGACTCGCTTTTGCCTTCTAAAGCGGGCCGTTGCGCCGCGTCTCCCACGTAATTGCAAAGCTTTTTCTTTTATTTTGATAGCCCGTGGTGCACTTGGGTATAATGCCAAATGTTGGCCCTATTAGCTCAGGGGATTAGAGCGTCTGCCTCCGGAGCAGAAGGCCGTTGGTTCGAATCCAACATGGGGCACCATCGAACGTAAGACCGTCCGAACCTCGCATGGTCCGGGCGGTTTTTCTTATACCGACGCGACGTGATGGGACGTGGTATGGCAGCAACGGATATCGAGCGCGGACTCTCGACCGTCGAGGTCGAGGAGCGCATCGCCGCCGGTAAAATCAACCGCAACATGGAGCTCAAGACCAAGTCGGTCAAAGAGCTCATCATCGAGAACCTCTGCACGCTGTTCAATTTGATCAACGTGATCTTGGCGTTCTTGGTCATTTTGACCGGTTCGTTTAAGAATCTGACGTTCCTGTTCGTGGTGTTCCTCAATACCGCTATTGGCGTCATTCAGTCCATGCGTTCCAAGAAGATGGTCGATAAGCTCACACTGCTGACCTCCAAGAAGGCCATCGCGGTGCGCGACGGTGCCGAGGTGGAGCTCGACTTGGACCAGATCGTACTCGACGACATCATCCGCCTGGGGCGCGGCGATCAGATTCCCGCTGACGCCGTGGTGGTTTCGGGCGAGGCGCTCGTGAACGAGAGCTTGCTGACGGGCGAGAGCGACCTAATTAAGAAACAGCCCGGTTCCGAGCTCATGAGCGGCAGCTTTATCGACTCGGGCCTGCTGCGCGCCCGCGTGATCCATGTCGGCGCCGACAACTACGTTGCCAAAATTAATAACGAGGCCAAGTACGTCAAAAAGGTCAATTCCGAGATCATGAACGCGCTTAACGCCATCGTGCGCTTTGCGAGCATCATCATGATTCCGCTTGGCCTGGCTCTGTTCGCCTCGAGTGTAAGTGGGCTGTGGGATGCCGCGGGAACCCCGGGCGATAGCGCGCTTTCGTGGTGCTTCTCCGAGCTGTTGGCTGGTCATGTGCCTTCGTCGGCGCTGCTGTCCACGGTGGGTGCCCTGCTGGGCATGATCCCGCAAGGCCTGGTGCTGCTGACCTCGTCGGTGCTCGCCATCGCCACGGTGCGCCTGGCCCGCCGCAAGGTGCTGGCGCAGCAGCTCTACTGCATCGAGACGCTCGCGCGCGTCGACGTGCTGTGCCTGGACAAGACGGGCACCATCACGTCGGGTCGTATGGAGGTCGAGGGTACCTATCCGCTGCCGGTCGAGGGTATGGGTGCGGGGGAGGGCGACGCCGCCGTTCCCGTCGATACCACGGTGCTCGATTTTGCGCTGGCTAACGTCGCACGTGCGACCTCGGCCGATGCCAACGAGACCTGTCAGGCGCTGCTCAACTATTACGCCGACCGTCCGGTCGAGGTGTCCGAGCCACTGTCGGTCATTCCGTTCTCGTCTTCCAAAAAGTGGAGCGGCGCGTCGTTTGCACAGGGCTCATATGTGATGGGTGCGGCGCAGTTTGTGCTCTCTGATCGTGCGTTTTCCCAGGTCGAGAACCGTGTCGCCGAGCTTGCCGATACCTGCCGCGTGCTCGTGGTGGCGCTCGTGGACGGCTTTACGCCCGATGGCGATATGGTGGGCGAGGCCGAGCCCGTGGGCTTTGTGACCATCCGCGACGAGATTCGTACCTCGGCGGCCGAGACCATCGGCTACTTTAACGAGCAGGGCGTGACCCTCAACGTGATCAGTGGCGACGACCCGCGTACGGTGTCGTCGATCGCGCGCGTGGTGGGCGTGCCGGGGGCGGACGCTTATGTGGACGCCACGACGCTCGATACGCCGGCCAAGCTCGATGCCGCAGTGGACCGCTACCATGTCTTTGGTCGTGTGACCCCGCAGCAGAAGCGCGAGCTCGTGCAGGCACTCAAGCGCCGCGAGCACACCGTGGCCATGACGGGCGACGGCGTCAATGACGTGCTGGCGCTCAAGGAGGCCGACTGCTCCGTCGCCATGGCGGCCGGCTCCGATGCCGCGCGTAACGTGGCCGAGATCGTACTTGTCGACAACGACTTTGCCTCGATGCCCGCCGTGGTGGCCGAGGGCCGTCGCTCCATCAACAACCTGCAGCGTTCGGCTTCGCTGTTCTTGACCAAGACGCTGTTCTCGATGGGCCTGGCGGCGCTGTGCATCGCGCTGCCGCCGTACCCTTTCGAGCCGATTCAGATGACGCTCATCAACTTCTTCTGCATTGGCGCGCCGGGCTTTGTCTTGGGCCTGGAGCCCAACAATGCTCGCGTGAAGGGGTCGTTCCTGACGAACGTGCTCAAGCGGGCACTGCCGGCGTCGATTGCGGTCATTTTGGCCGCGGCGCTCGATATCTTTGTGGCGCGCGTGTTTGGCTTTAACCAGCTCACGCTGTCTACGATGTGCCTGCTTACGTCGTGCGCGGCGAGCGTCAGCCTGATCTGGCGCATCTCGCAGCCTCTCACGCCCTTGCGCGTGGTGCTCTTTGTGTTTGTAGTCGCTGGCATCTTGGCGGGCGTTATCGGATTCCCGGAGCTGCTGTCTATTGCCAACCTGTCGATGGGCCAGATGGTTATCTTGGCTGTCATCGTGGCCTTTACCTGCTCGGTGTTCTTTAAGCTCGCCACGATGATGGATTCGCTTAAGCCGCGTCGTTGTCATGCCGCAACTGGTTTTGGTCGCGGTGTGCGCGTCCGCCTGGGTCGCGGTGGCGGCAAGGTGAGCTCGACGGGTTCGACGGCGGAGCGTTTTGCCAAGCGCGTCGCCGCCGACATGGCGCAGCGCCGCGAATCTCGCACCGTTCGTGAGGCCGAGGCCCGCGCACTCGAGGGCGTGGCCCAGGCCCAGCCCAAGAAAAAGAAGGGTACCGGAGCCAAGCGCTCTCGCGTAACCAAGTCCGCCCAAGGCATCAAAGTCTCGATGCCGAGCAAAAAGAAGAAGTAACTACGCGCCTTGGCGATGTTGAATTGGTGCCTTGCTCCTGTGGGGCCGTGGCGATGTTATGCTCTAACCTCGATTGTTTGAATTGCTTCGAAAAGAGGATGCCGTGATCTGCCCGCATTGCCTTAAGACTATCGAGGACGGCGCCTCGTTCTGCCCCTACTGCAACGCCTATGTGGGTCCGGGCGATGGTCCCGAGCACACTGAGTTCGTGTTCTGTGAGGGCTGCGGTGCCCGTCTTTCTCCGCATGATCGTACGTGCCCCAAATGCGGACGCCCCGCTCCGGGTATCCTCTCCGAGGACGCGGCAGCATCCGACCTGGCAGCGGGCCGCACGGCGGGCTTTCCGCGCCTAACGCAAGAGCAGATCGATACCGAGGTGCCGCATGCGCCGGCCTCTGCCGCTGCGGTGCTTTCGGACGCCGCCGACCCCAATGAGACCTGCGTGCTGCCAGCTTTCGATAAGGATTTCGGTATCCCCAAGGTCGATATTCCCACGCCCGTTTCCCTGCATGACGATGCTCAAAAACCCAAGCGCAAGGTGCACCCCGACGAGGACGCCTATCACAAGCATAAGCGTCATATCCCCAAGCCGCTCGTCGTCATCGCGGTCCTTGCCGTCGTTTGCGGCGGTGCCTATTGGTTCGTGACGACCGATCCCATGGGTGTCATGCCCGGCTTTTACGACCAGTTTGGCCAAGCTGCACAGACCACCTTCCCCACGCGCCAAAAGGGCGAGGCCACTGAGGACGATACCAAGCAGGACGATTCTGCCGAGGTGGTCCAGGAAGAAACCGTGCTCACCGATGATCAGCTCTATACCAGGCTCGACGGTCTGTATCAGACCATCGTGTCCTACGCTGACGAGGACCAGATCGGCGAGGTCATCGATTCCTTTAACAACGGTTATCTCCGAACGCCGCTGTCCACCCGTCAGGAGCTGTCGCAGAGTGCCTACGCCCTGCGCGACCAGATCAAAAAGACGCAAGATGAGCTCAACAACCTGAAAGTACAGGACGATACGGTCTATGCGGATGACATCGCCCACTTAAAGCAGCTTGCCGAGTGGATGTATGAGCGCGTCGACGTGATCTGCCAGAGCTGGGATATCTCGCTGGCCATTCCCGATAGCGAGTCGATGAGTTCCCACCAAAGCGAGATCCTGGCGCCCATCGCGCAGGGCGGCAACAGCGCGCTGAACCAGTACGACGCCAATGTGGGTTCCTGGAAGCCGCAGCAGCGTTCCTAAAATTAGTTCGCCATAGTCGGCATAACCTACGTGCGCAATTGATGTAAGCCCGTGCTTATTGCTACAATTCGTACAAATATGCTTTAAACGCACGAGGAAGGAACCACATGTTTGGTTTTAAGAAAGAGCTCTACACGCCCGAGTATCAGCTTGTCGGCGACGAGTGCGCCGTAATCGAGACGTCGAAGGGTACCATCAAGGTCAAGTTTGACGGCGAGGGCGCTCCCATTCATGTCGCGAACTTCTGCGAGCTTTCCACGATGGGTTTCTATGATGGCCTTAAGTTCCATCGCTATGTGCCCGGCTTTGTTATCCAGGGCGGCGACCCCAATACCCGCGACATGTCCGGCGCCGACGTCGCCGCCGGTCTTGAGGGCCCCGACGGCATGCCCGGTACCGGTGGCCCCGGCTACTGCATCAAGGGCGAGTTCGCCACCAATCCGCGCAACAGCCATGTCGATGGCGCCCTTGCCATGGCACGCTCCATGGACCCCGATTCCGCGGGTTCGCAGTTCTACTTCTGCCTGGGTGCCCAGCATAACCTCGATTCCGGTTACACCGTCTTTGGTACCACGGTCGAGGGTCTCGATGTGATTTCGCAACTGCGTGCCGGCGACGAGATCGTCCATGTCGAGATCGTTCACGAGTAAAGGGGACTTCCTTGAATAGCCAGCTGATCCAACAGGGCCGCGCCGCTTACCGCGCGGGTGATTTTTCCGCTGCAGCTCAGATGCTTGGGGCGGCAAAAACTCCCGATGAGATTATGGGCGAGGCCGATCACCTTCGTGGCAACGCCTTGATGCACCTGGGCATGTATGCCGAGGCCGCCGAGGCCTATGCCGCCGCCCTCAACGACGGCACCTACGGCAAGCGCGGCGCGCTGCTCACCAACCGCGGCAAGGCGCTCGCCGCCGTGGGCGACTACACGACGGCCGCTCAGGCGTTCTCTGCTGCTACGCAGGATGCTTCCTATGCCACGCCGTTCAAGGCCTATCTGGGCTTGGGCAATGCGCTGTTTCAGTCGGGCGACTATGCCAACGCGGGAACCGCCTTCCGTCAGGCTGCCATCGACGGTGCCAATCCGGCTCCTGCCGCCGCACTCGGCGAGCTCGGTCGTTGCTTCATTAAGCTCGGCCGTCCGGCGGATGCCGTGGAGACCTACCGCACGGCTATCGACTTTGCCGGCCCCCGCGACGACACGCGTGCGCTCAACGCCGGCATGGGTCAGGCCCTTTCTGCCGCCGGCCGTCCCTCCGACGCACTCGACGCCTTTAACGCCGCTACTGCCGATGGCATCCACCAGCTCACCTCCGAGCAGGCCGATGAGCTTGCCCGCGTGCAGGATTCGCTTGCTGCGCTGTCTGCCCAGACGGCTATGGCCACGGCTCCGGCGCCCGCGATGGACGCTCCTGCCGTCGATCCGCTCGATCCTACGGGTGCGACCGGTCAGTTTATGCCCGATCCCTCGGACACCGGCTTCTTTACGCTGTCCGAGTCCGAGATGGTCCAGCAGGACCGTCAGGATCGTAAGCAGGCCAAGGTCCGTCGTCGCCATCGCCACACGGGCCTCAAAGTCTTCATCGTGCTGCTTCTGCTCATTTTGATCGCCGCGGGCGGTCTGGGCTTTGCCTACACGCGCGGCTTTGGCTTCCCGTCTCAGGAGTCTGTCGTTACCGATCTGTTCCAGGCTGCCGGCGACGGTGACACCGCAAAGGCCGAGTCTTGCCTGGCCTCGAGCCTGTCCGAGGACGCTAAGTCGATGATCATCTCCTCGATTCCGCAGGGTGCCACCGTGTCCGTCGAGGGCATGGATCAGTCCATGACCGAGACGACCGCCAAGGTGAAGGCATCGCTGTCCAAGGGCGGCGAGCAGGAGTACACCGTCAAATTCGTGCGCTCCGATAACCATATCGGCTGGGCCGTTTCTTCGCTCGATATGGATTTCTCGGCTGCTGACAACCAGTAGTGACCTTATGGGATTTAGCTTTGCCCGGCGCTTCACCGCAAGTGAGGTGTCGGGCTTGCGCTAGTATGATGAGCTAGTAGTTTTCCAGCAATCATCCAACACATCAGGAGTTGCGTTGTTTTCTTTGATGGATATGTTCTTCGGTAGCTATGCGGGCGATCTTGCCATCGACCTCGGCACCGCAAATACGCTTGTCTCCGTGCGCGGGAAGGGCATCGTCATTCGCGAGCCCTCTGTAGTCGCCATCGACAAGAACGACGAGCGCATCCTGGCGGTCGGTATCGAGGCAAAGCGCATGCTCGGCCGTACGCCCGGCAACATCGTGGCCGTTCGTCCCCTGAAGGACGGCGTCATCGCCGACTTCGATGTTACCGAGGCCATGCTTCGCTACTTTATCGACAAGGCGTCCGAGAAGCGCTATCCGTGGACTCCGCGTCCGCGTGTTGTCGTCTGCGTTCCCTCCGGCGTCACGTCGGTCGAGAAGCGCGCTGTCTTTGAGGCCACGATCCAGGCCGGTGCCCGCCAGGCCTATCTGATCGAAGAGCCCATGGCTGCCGCTATCGGCGCCGACCTGCCCGTCGAGGAGCCCACCGGCTCCATGGTCATCGACATCGGTGGCGGTACCACCGAGGTTGCCGTTATCGCTATGGGCGGTATCGTCGTCTCGCAGTCCATCCGTATTGCCGGCGATGAGTTCGACCAGGCTATCCTCACGCACGTTCGCGATGCCTACAACCTTGCCATCGGCGAGCGTACGGCAGAGGACATCAAGATTAAGGTCGGCTCCGCCGTGCCGCTCAAGGACGAGCTCGACGTCGAGGTCAACGGCCGCGACGTGATCACCGGTCTGCCCAAGACCGTGCGCATCGAGAGCGAGGAGATTCGTCGCGCACTCAACAAGCCGCTCGACGAGATGGCCAAGGCCGTCAAGGACGCGCTCGACGCTACGCCTCCCGATCTTGCCTCGGACCTTATGTACTATGGCATTTTGCTGACTGGAGGCGGCGCGCTGCTGCGCGGTCTCGACGTGCGCCTGCGCGATGAGACCGGCGTTTCGGTCAACGTCAGCCCCACGGCGCTCGATAACGTTGTTAACGGCTGTGCCCGCGTGCTCGAGGCCAATGCGTTTGATGGCGGCTTCGTCCAGACCAATGCTTAATTTCCAAAAGGTGGATTCCATTTGGCACGATCTTCGGGTTTCTCTACAAATCTGAATACCAAGCGACAATCAACGGGTATGCGCCCGTTGATTGTTTTCAGCCTGATTTCGGTGTTGCTGCTCACGTTTTATATCCGTGAGGGCGAGGCCGGGCCGATTCATGCCGTGCGCTCGGGCGTGACGACGATTACCTCGCCGGTGCGCTTTGTGGGCTCGGCTGTGGCGGCTCCCTTCAATGCGATCGGCAATGTGTTCTCTAACCTTACGGCGTCGCAGGACACGCTTGACGAGCTTAAGAAGCAAAACGAGGAACTGACCTCTAAGGTTGCCGAGCTCTCCGAGGCTCAAAAGACCGCCGAGCGTCTGGAGGGGCTGGTCGGCCTCCAGTCGACCTACAACCTCAAATCAACCGCAGCTCGTATCGTCGGCGCTTCGGGCGATGCCTGGACCTCGACCGTCACCATCGACAAGGGTTCTGCCGACGGGCTTACCATCAACATGCCTGTGACGAGTTCTGCCGGTGTCATAGGCCAGATTATCGAGGTCTCGGCCAAGACGTCCACCGTGCGTCTGATTGGCGATGAGAGCTCGGGCGTGTCCGCCATGGTGCAGGACACGCGCGCCCAGGGCATGCTGCAGGGTCAGGCTGACGGTACGCTGCGTCTTGAGTATGTGAGCGTCGATTCCGACGTTAAGGTTGGCGACATCATCGTGACCTCGGGTATTGGCGGTGTGTTCCCCAAGGGTCTACCGCTCGGCACCGTCTCATCGGTTGAGAAATCGGCTAACGACGTGTACTACACCATTGTGGTGCGCGCCCAGACGACGGCCGAGAATAACGAGGAAGTGCTGGTCATTACCTCGCTGACCGACGAACAGTCGGCCTCGGATGAGGACGTGAACACGGCCAACAGCACGCCGCAGGGAACGTCGCGCGATGCTGCGACCAAGACGAAGGACGAGAGCCCGGATGACGGTTCCGACACGTCCGAGACGACCGATTCCGGCTCGAGCGAATAGGGGGCATGTCCATGGATCTACACGAGCAGGGGATGAGCTCCCGCACGTTTGTAATCGCCGCCATCGTGTGCGTGCTGCTGCAGGCAGGCCTGGCACCGCAGATCTCCATTGCGGGCGGTCGCGTCAACTTTATGATTATCCTGGTGTGCCTAAGCGTGTTCTCGGGCGACCCGACCCGTGCCGTCGTATGCGGTTTTTGCAGCGGCTTGTTCTATGACCTTTCCGCTGCCGTGCCGGTGGGCGTTATGTCGCTCCTGCTGACCGTGGGTTCTTTTGCCCTGGTGCATAGCGCCGCCGGTCAGACGGGCGGTACCCCGAGTGCGCGCGGCATCACTGTGGGTGCCTTCGCGCTCGTTATTAATGTGATCTACAGCATCATCTTGCTGTTTATGGGTTTGGAGACGAGCTTTGTCGTGGCGATCTTCGGCCATGCGCTGCCGTCTTCGATCCTGACGGGTCTGGTTGCCATTCCGTTTTTGATGTCCGGCGTCGTGCCGCAGTCCGGTTATGGATTCTCGGCACGTGGCGGACGCCAGACGGGCATGCGCTTTAAGCCCAAGACCCGTAAGCTCAAATAGGGGAGGCCTGTAGATGTCTTCCCAGATGACGGTTATTATCGCCGGTATCGTGCTGGTTGTGGCCATCGTGGTCGCGCTGGTCATCATGCGTCGCGGCGATTCCCGTTTTACCTACGATACGCAGCATGGAACGGCCCCGCGCGCCACCGAGGGCGAGGGCAATACCGCGGCGACCGCCTTTAAGGGCCGCTTCTCCATCCTCACCACGGGTGTGGGCGCGATGTTCGCGGCGCTTGCCGTCAAGCTGTGGGGTATGCAGATGGTCTCGTCGGACTATTACGAAAAGCAGGCTAATAGCAATCAGACGCGCACCGTTACCACACCCGCTGTGCGCGGCCGCATCCTCGACCGCAATGGCGTGGCGCTTGTCCAGAACCGTCCCTCACTTGCTGTCGTGGCCTACCGCGACCTTGCCGAGGATGAGGTTCTGGTTCGCCATCTTGCCAACGTGCTCGGTATGCCCTACGTGGCGGTTCTGCGCAATATTCAGGACAATTCCGAGGGCGCCCAGAGCCTGCATACCATCGCGACGGACGTCCGTCGCTCTACGGTTGCCTATATTCAGGAGCACGCCGGCGAGTTTCCGGGCGTCAAGATTGCCGAGCGTACCGAGCGTCAGTACCCGTACGGCGAGACGGCCTGTCACATTTTGGGCTATACCGGCACCATTACCTCCGAGCAGCTCGAGGCCCAGAATAAGAAAACCTCTGGCGATGATGATGCTTCTGCTGGCCGGATTACGTACCAGTCGGGCGATATCGTGGGCCAGGCGGGTGTTGAGAGCTACTACGAAAACCTGCTGCAGGGTATTCGTGGCGAGCAGACCGTCAAGGTCGATGCCTCGGGCAATGTGACCGGTCAGGCCGGCGCCGTGCCCGCCAAGGCCGGCTCCGACATTAAGCTCACGCTCGACCTTAAGATCCAACAGGCCTGTGAGACGGCGCTGGCGAGCGCCATCGAGCTTGCCAAGACCACTGGCTACAGCAATGCCGGCAACGGCGCTGTGGTGTGTCTCGATCCCAACAATGGCGAGATCCTGGGTATGGCGAGCGAGCCCAAGTTCGATCCGTCCGTCTTTATCGGCGGCGTCTCAAATGACGTGTGGACCGAGCTCAATGACGACAAGGGTTCGCACCCGCTGCTCAACCGCGCCATTAGCGGACAGTACATGTCGGCCTCGACCATCAAGCCGCTCTCGGCACTGGCTGGTCTTGAGTTTGGAACTTACACTTCAACGCAGACAACCAACTGCACGGGCTATTGGACGGGCTTGGGCAAGGCGTGGGGCAAGCGCTGCTGGCTGACGTCTGGCCACGGCACCATGACGCTGCAGTCGGGTATCGCCAACTCGTGCGACCCCGTCTTCTACGACATGGGCAAGGCGTTCTTTTATGACGAGCAACATTCCGAGGGCCTGCAGGAGGTCTTTCGTCGCTGGGGCCTAGGCAAGACCTGCGGTATCGATCTGCCGAGTGAGGGCGCGGGCCGTATTCCCGATGCCGAGTGGAAGGAGTCGTACTTCACCGACGCCTCTGCCGAGGACCGCAAGTGGAATGCCGGCGATATGACCAACATTGCCATCGGCCAGGGCGACATCCTGGTGACGCCCCTGCAGATGGCGTGCGCCTACATGGGCCTTGCCAACGGCGGCAAACAGTACGTGCCTCACGTGTTTTTGTCTGCCGTGTCGCGCGATGGCGACGGCGATGCCTATAAGTACAACGGCAAGGGCAAGAAGAAGCGCCTGGAGGCCAAGATCAACAGCGATTCGGATTTGACTCTTGTTCGCAACGGCATGCACGACGTGATTTACACGGCATCGACGTCCCTGGCGGCTCACTTTGGCACCCTGACGCCGCAGGTATACGGCAAGTCGGGCACGGGCGAGAAAAGCGGCGAGGACGAATACGCGTGGTTCTGCGCCTATGCACCGGCCGATGATCCCAAGTATGTCATCGCTACTGTCCTGGAGCAGGGCGGCGGTGGCTCAGATACCGCGATGCATGTCGTGCGCGACGTGCTCGGCGTGATTTATGACGAGCCCGATACCTCTTCGGCCTCGGGCGATTCTTCGGTTCGATAGGAGGTTGCGATGGATTTTTCTCCGGCGGATCTGTTCCGTTCAACCAAGACCGGCTCTCGCAGCAGCCTGGACCGCGTCAACAAGCAACTTTCGGCCTCGCGCGGCACGTTTCGCCAAAAGGTGCATATCGGAGTTCTGCTTGCCACCGTGGCACTTGTTGCCTACGGCGCCATCATCATCTGGTCGGCTTCGCAGTTTAAGGCCGATGCCTCGTTCTCACGTCATCTGCTGGGAATTGGCATCGGGGCGGTGCTGGCGGTGCTGGTCTGGCGTACCGACCTGCGCGGTATTTCCAATTTCTCGACGGCGTTGCTCGTCATCGACCTGATCGTTATCTTCTCGCCCAAGATTCCGGGTCTGTCCTATACGGGCGGTCTGGGCATGACGGGCTGGATCAAGATTCCCGGTATCGGTTTGACATTCCAGCCGGTTGAGCTTGCCAAGCTCATCACCATCTTTTTTATTGCCACGCTTGGCTCGCAGTATAACGGTCGCATCGATACCGTTCGCGACTACGTCAAGCTCTGCGGCATGCTGTCCATTCCGTTTTTGGCCGTTGTCGCCATGGGCGACCTGGGCTCGGGCCTGGTCGTGCTGGTTTCGGGCGCCATCGTCATTTGTATGAGCGGTGCACGCCGCGAATGGGTGCTGTCGACCCTGGCCCTGCTCGTGGGCCTGGTGGCCCTCGTCCTGGCGCTCGATTCGGTTTTTGATTCGTTGCTCGGCCACGATGTGCTCATCAAGCAGTATCAGATGAACCGCCTGACGGTCTTTATCGATCCCGATAATGCCGATTCGGACGATGCCTACAACCTGCAGCAGTCGCTTATCGCCGTTGGTTCGGGTGGCTTCTTTGGTAAGGGTTTGGGCCATGCGACGCAGTCGGCCGGCGGCTTTCTGCCTGAGTTCCACACCGACTTCGTCTTCGCCTTCCTGTCCGAGACCTTTGGCTTTTGCGGTTCCTTTTTGCTCCTGTGCCTCTACGTGCTGCTGATCTTTTCGACGATTCGCGTCGCCTTTAAGTGCGAGTCGCTGTTCTTGCGCCTATCGTGTGTGGGCATCGTTGGCATGTGGGCGTTTCAGACCTTCGAAAACATCGGCATGTGCATCGGCATGATGCCGATTACCGGTATTCCGCTACCGTTTATTAGCTTCGGTTCGTCTTCGATGATGATTCAGCTGCTGACGGTGGGTATCGTACAATCCATATGGCGGCATCGTTCGGGCGCCGCGTAACCGCTGGAGGGGTTTGCTATGAAAATTCCGGTAGATAAGCTGACCCGCGCTTTTAAGATGGGCGCGTCCGTTAAGAAGGATTCCGATACGCCGGTGCGCGTCTCGGTCTATCTGGATTCGTCCGCCTCGCGCTTTCTGGCCGAGACGGTGCGTGACGCCTTTGTGCCGCAGACGACCTCGGGCATTGTGCGCGTCGAGCGTCTGGGGGAGGAGCGAATTGCTCCAAAGACCGATACCGATGTGGTACTGGTGCTCTCGTGCGGTTCCGACCGCTTGGAGAGTGCCGTGCAGGAGCTCGTGATCGCCGGCGCGCCCGTGTGCGTGCTTGCCGAGTCTGCTGTGGAGGTGCCGTTTATCGAGGAGTCCACGCCCATGCTCGGCGTGGTAGCGGCAACCGATAAGACGTATCTGCTCGAGACGCTTGCCCGCTGGATTCTCGATCGCACCGAAAAGGAAACGGCTTTTGCGGCGAACTTTGCCTTCATGCGCATCGCGGCGGCCAATCGTATCATCACCTCGTGCGCGCTCACCAATATGGCGACCGGTGCGCTGGTGTTTTTGCCGGGCGCCGACTATCCCGTTATGGCGCTGGCGCAGGTGGGCATGCTCTTTGAGCTCGCTGCCGTCTTTGGACGCGGCATTAAGCCTGAGCGCGGCTACGAGGTCGCGGGCGTGCTTGCCGGCGGTCTTGTGATCCGCGCGGTCACCCGTGCGCTCGTCAAGCAGACGCCGCATATTGGGTTTGCCGTCAAGGCGCTCACTGCTGCCGCGGGCACTTATGGCATGGGCCGTGCGCTCGTTTCGCTCTACGAGCGTGATGTCGACTACAGCCGTGCCAACGAGGTGGTCACTGCCACGTTCTCCCGCGTTCGCGATCTGGTGACCACGGTCGCGGGTGCTACCCGTCCTATGGCGTCCTACCAAGACGCATCCGATCTCGCTGCTTAGGGGTTTTCCGTTGCGCGTTCCGTATCAAGACTGTTTTCATTTAATTGAGCCACTGCTCGCCAAGGTCGAGAAGCCGAGTCGCTATATCGATCACGAGTGGGGCACACTTTCAAAGGCCGATGCCGACTACCGTTGCTGCCTGATCTACCCGGATGTGTACGAGGTTGGTCTGCCCAACCAGGGCATCGCCATCCTCTACAACATCCTTAACCAGGCCGAGGGCATCTCCTGCGAGCGTGGCTATGTGCCGTGGCCCGATATGGGTGATGCCATGCGCGAGGCAGGCATTCCGCTGCTCTCGCTCGAGGGTGCAGCGCCGGTCGCTTCGTTTGATATCGTCGGCCTGCATGTGCCGCACGAGATGGCGGTGACGAACTTCCTCGAGGCTCTCGATCTCGCTGGCATTCCGCTGTTAGCGGCCGACCGAGGCGAAGATGACCCCATCATCATCGCCGGCGGTCCCTCGGTGTACAACCCCGAGCCGTACGCGGCCTTCTTCGATGCCATCCTCATCGGCGAGGGCGAGGAATCGCTGCTCGAGACCTGCCAGCTGCATCGCCGCCTGCGCGACGAAGGAGTCCCGCGCGCGCAGATTGTTGAGCAGCTTGCATCCATTGCCGGCAACTACGTGCCGTCGCTCTATGAGGTTCGTCACGACGAGCCCTGCTCGCCGCATGGCTACACCGTGCCGCGCGAGGGCAAGGATGCGCCGACCGTGGTCTACAAACGCGTCGTCGAGGATTTCGGCGCCACGAATCCGCTGTCGCAGTCGTGCGTGCCCTATGCGCAGCTGGTTCACGATCGCCTGTCTATCGAGATTCTGCGCGGCTGCGCCCGCGGCTGTCGTTTTTGCCAGGCCGGCATGACGTATCGCCCGGTGCGCGAGCGCTCGGCCGACCAGATCGTCTCGTCGGTGATTCAGGGTCTGGAAAAGACCGGCTATGACGAGGTGTCGCTGACCTCGCTCTCCACGACCGACCACTCCTGCATTCGCGACGTGCTCGGCAGGCTCAACCGTCGCCTGGAGGATACGGGTATTCGCGTGTCTATTCCGTCGCAGCGCTTGGATTCGTTTGGCGTGGATATGGCCGAGTCGGTCGCCGGCGAAAAGAAGGGCGGCCTGACGTTCGCGCCCGAGGCCGGTAGCCAACGCATGCGCGACATCATCAACAAGAACGTGACCGAAGAGGACTTGGATCGCGCGGCCAAAGCAGCCTTCGAGGCCGGCTGGAACCGCATGAAGCTCTACTTTATGATGGGCCTTCCCGGCGAGCGCGACGAGGACATCGTGGCCATCGCCAATCTGGCCGATCACGTGCTGGAGCTCGGTCGTTCCGTGGTGCCCAAGGCTCGTCGTGGCTCGATCTCGGTGTCCATCTCGGTTTCGGTCTTTATCCCCAAAGCTGCCACGCCGTTCCAGTGGTGCCCGCAGCTCGACTACGACGACGTCAAGCGTCGCCAGAAGCTGCTTATCACGAGCGTTCGCAACCGTGCCGTCCGCGTGCATTACCACGATGCCGAGACCTCGCTCATTGAGGCCGCGCTCTCCCGCGCCGGTCGTGACATGACGCCCGTCATCATCGATGCTTGGCGCGCTGGCTCTCGCTTTGACGCCTGGGTAGAGCATTTCTCGCTCGATAACTGGAAGGAGGCTGCTGCCAAAAACGGCATCGACCTCAATGAGCTCGTGCACCTGCCCTACGAGTTGGACTGGCGCCTGCCGTGGGAGCACGTGAGTCCCGGCTGCACGCGCGGCTTTCTCGAGCGCGAGTACCGTCGCTCGCTCGAGGGTGTCACGACTCCCGACTGCACCCGCACGTCGTGCACCGGCTGCGGAATCTGCCCCACGCTCCACGCCAAGAATGTATTGATGGGTGATCGCGCATGAGTGAGCGCCTGACCGACAACCCCACGCTCTTTAGGCTTCGTGTTCGCTATGGCAAGCGCGATCGCCTTAAGTACCTGGGCCATCTCGAAGTAATCCATACCATTGAGCGCATCGTGCGCCGTGCGGGACTTCCCTATGCCGTCACGCAGGGCTTCTCTCCGCACATGCGAGTGGGCTTCTCTTCGGCGCTACCGGTGGGTACGTCGTCGATCTGCGAGTGGTATGACCTGTTTATGACCGAGTTCGTGGCGCTCGACGAGGCGTTTGGGCGCCTGGCTGCGGCGTCTCCGGCCGATCTGGCGCCCATCGAGGCGGCGTATATCGACGTGCGCACGCCGGCGTTGACGGCGCAACTCACGCGTCTGTCGTATCGCATCGACCTGCACTTGGATCCCGAGGCGCCCGTAAGCACCGACGAGGTGCGTCGTGCGATCGACACGCTGCGCGCGGACCATGGCATCGACTACGCGCGCGGCAAAAAGAGCAAGCGCTTGGATTTGGATCACACGCTCGTGGGCTATGAGCTCACGGCGGGGGAGCGCCCGGACCATTTGGTGCTCATGCTCGATACCCATGCCGATAACGAGGGCTCCATGCGTCCGGAAATTTTGCTTTCTGCAGCTGATGTTTTGTTGCAGGGCTTGACCCCGGGCGTGGATGCACCTATTGTTTCCACCGGTATGCAAGACCTCGTGACCATCTGCTCCTACGATGTCGAGCGTCAGAATCAAGCATGCGAGGACGACGAGGGCCGACTCGTCAGCCCCATACCTGTGCGAACTTGTGGATTTGCTCCACATACTCGTTGACGGGGGTATTTTCGCCTGCTACTATATTCGGCTGTTGCACTAACTGATGCATGAAGGGCAAGTAAACATGTACGCAATCGTTAACACGGGCGGCAAGCAGTACAAGGTCGCCACCGACGATGTCATCACCGTCGAGAAGATCGAGGGCAATGAGGGCGACAAGGTCACCCTGCCGGTCATCTTCCTCAACGATGGTAAGAAGATCGTCACCGATCCCGACAAGCTGGCCAAGGCCAAGGTTACCGCTCAGATCGTTGAGCAGTTCAAGGGCGAGAAGCAGCTGGTCTTCAAGTTCCACAAGCGTAAGCGCTATCGTCGTCTGAAGGGTCACCGTCAGCAGCTCACCAAGCTGAAGATCGTGAAGGTCCAGGCTACGTCCCGCGCCAAGAAGGCTGTCAAGGCAGAGGCCGAGGCTGTTGCCGAGGCTCCCGTCGCCGAGTAGATAACACTCGTAACGAAAGAGTAGGTATACACAATGGCACACAAAAAAGGACTCGGTTCCTCCCGTAATGGCCGTGACTCCCGCGGTCAGCGCCTTGGCACGAAGCGCTATGCCGGCCAGACGGTAACCACGGGCACGATTCTCGTCCGCCAGCACGGCACTCACATCCATCCGGGTGAGAACGTTGGCCGTGGCAAGGACGATACGCTGTTCGCGCTGGTCGACGGTACCGTTGAGTTCCACAAGGGTATCAAGCACAGGGTCAGCGTACGCCCGCTCGCGAACGCGTAATTCACCCTTCATAGAGCACATATGTGGGAGGCACTTGAGTTTTAGGATTCAAGGGTCTCCCTCTTTTTGTAGGAGGCGATTCTGTTGTCACAGTTCACCGATATCAGCCGCATTAACGTGTGCGGCGGCGACGGCGGAGCCGGATGTATGTCGTTTAGGCGCGAGGCATTTGTCCCCAAGGGCGGCCCCGATGGCGGCGACGGCGGTCGTGGTGGCAATGTCGTCATCCAGGCCGATGCTCAGCTGTCTTCGTTGATCGATTACCGCTTTAAGCATCACTTCCGCGCCGAACGCGGCACGCACGGACAGGGTGCCCGTCGTAACGGTAAGAGCGGCGAGGACCTGATCCTGAAGGTTCCCATGGGCACCGTGGTGCGCGAGCTCGACCCCGAGACGCAGACCCCGATGTTCGAGATTGCCGATCTTGTGCACGACGGCGAGCGCGTTGTCGTGGCGCCCGGTGGCGCCGGCGGCCTGGGCAACACGCACTTTGTGACGTCGGTGCGCCGCGCGCCCGCGTTCGCTCAGCTGGGCGAACCGGCCGAGGAGCACTGGATTGAGCTCGAGATGAAGCTTATGGCCGATGCCGCACTCGTGGGCTTTCCCTCGGTGGGCAAGTCCTCGCTTATCGCGCGCATGAGTGCCGCCCGTCCCAAGATCGCCGACTATCCGTTTACAACGCTCGTGCCGAACCTCGGCATGGTGCGTGCCGGTGAGTATTCTTACGTCGTTGCCGACGTTCCTGGTTTGATCGAGGGCGCGAGCGAGGGCCGTGGCCTGGGCCACCAGTTCCTGCGCCACATTGAGCGTACGGCCCTGATCATGCATGTCGTCGACATGACGGGCGGTTTTGAGGATCGCGATCCGGTTGAGGATTACCACATCATCAACCGTGAGCTCGAGCAGTATGGCGCCGAGCTTTCGGAGCGTCCGCAGATCGTCGTCGCCAACAAGTGCGATGCGCCGGGCACGGCCGACAAGATTGCCGACCTTAAGCGTGCGGCACTCGACGACGGCCATATGTTCTTTGCCGTGTCCGCCGTGACGGGTGCCGGGCTCAATACGCTGATGCTTGCCGTCGGCGAGCAGGTTGCTAAGCTTCGCGCCGAGCTGGCGGTCTGTGATGAGCCGGTCGATCTGCGCGACGAGGAGTGGGAGCGCCGCCGTCTGCAGCGCGAGAAACGTTTCCGCATTGTCCAGGAAGAGCCCGGTGCCTTCCGTGTGGTCGGTCGCGCGATTGAGCGCATGGTCATCCAGACCGACTGGGAAAACGAGGAAGCCGTCATCTACCTGCAGCATAAGTTTGCGCGTATGGGTGTTGACGACGCGCTCGAGAAGGCCGGTTGCCGTGCGGGCGACGAGGTCCGCATTTGCCAGCGTGCCTTTGACTTTGAGGGCGCTGAGGACTTCTCGGAGTACGAGGAGCTCGAGGACGCTGGCGAGGACGTTGCCGTTGAGGCCATTGACGTGGCCGATGCTGCGGATGAGGGCGTCGAGGCTATCGATGCGGCGGATGCCGCGGACGATGCCGAGACCTCGGAGGGCGAGTAGGCCATGTCGCTGCGCGGTGGAATCGGTTTGCCCGAGCTGCCCATAAAAGAGGGCAAAGAGTTTCGGCTTGGCATTATGGGCGGCACATTCGACCCGATTCATTACGGGCACCTGGTGACTGCCGAGCAGGCGCGCGAGTCGCTCGACTTGGACGCTGTGCTCTTTATGCCGGCGGGCTCTCCCGCCTTTAAGCTTGACAAGCCGGTGACGCCTGCCGAGGACCGTTATGCCATGACTGTCCTCGCCACCGCCGCGAACCCGGCCTTTTTGGCGAGCCGGTTCGAGATTGACCGTCCGGGCGTAACCTATACGGCCGATACGCTTCATGCCCTTCGCGACTTTTACCCGCCGCAGGTAAAGCTCTACTTTATTACGGGCGCCGACGCGATTATCGATATTGTGACCTGGCATGATGCCGAGCGAATCGCTGAGCTTGCTACTTTTATTGCGGCGACGCGACCGGGTTTTGATATCGATACGGCTCGTGCCCGAATCAAAGAGTCGGGGCTGCCGTTCGATGTGCGCTATATTCAGATTCCGGCGCTGGCGATCAGCTCGACGAACATTCGTAAGCGAGTTGCCCGCGGCATGAGCGTGCGTTATCTTACGAGCGAGTCTGTGCTCGGCTACATTCGCAAGCGCAGTTTGTATGTCGATCTGGGTCAAGAAGATTTTGAGTGATGGGGGCTACGTTGTCGGTAGAGGATCAGTTTGAGGGCGATGAGCGCGCGCTGCTCAAGCGCATTCAAGAGCTGCTCGATGTTCGCATGAAAGATAAGCGCAAGCGCTATGTGCATTCGCTGGGTGTTGCCGAGACCGCACTTCATCTGGCCGAGGTCTACGGCGTTGACCGCTTTGATGCCGCTGCCGCCGGCTTAATTCACGACTGGGACAAGGTGCTTTCCGATGACGAGCTCGTGGCCCGCGCGCTTCACTATGGCATCAAGGTTGCCGGCTCTCCTTCCGCCGCGACGCCGCTTTTGCATGGCCCTGTTGCCGCCTATGAGCTTCCGCAGCTTTTTCCCGAGCTGTCGCCGGCAGTCTTTCAGGCTGTCGACCGTCACACCGTGGGTGCTTGCGACATGACGCCGCTCGATATGGTGGTCTTTGTGGCAGATGCCATCGAGCCCAACCGCCACGGCGACTATGCCCATGCGCTGCGCAAGATGGTGGGGAAGTCCTCGCTCGACGAGTTGTTCTTCTCCTGTTTTGCGCAGGGCCTGGTCTATGTGATCCAGTCCGGGCGCTATCTTTATCCCACGGCTATTACGATTTACAACCATTACGCCCAGCTGCGCTAGCTCGGGTGTGTCTAGAAAGAGGTATTCCATGGCCGACGAGACCATGACTGACGAGCAGATTCTTGAAGGTGTGGAGCACAAGAGTTTCGTTGCCACGTCCGACCGCACCGCCGCCTCGCTGTCCGCGAGCGGTGTCGCCGCCGAGGATGTCGCCCGCGCCGCCGCGCAGGCCGCCTACGACAAGAAGGGCGAGGACGTGCAGGTGCTCGACCTGACCGAGCTTTCCGACGTGTGCGACTACTTTGTGCTTGCCACCGGTACCAACAACCGCCAGGTCGATTCTATCGTCGACGAGATCGAGGAGAAGGTCGCCGCGGCTTGCGGCGAGCATCCGTTCTCCATCGAGGGCCGCGAGCAGAAGACCTGGATGCTCATGGACTACGGCTCGGTCGTCGTTCACGTCTTCACTCCCGAAGCCCGCGACTTCTACCGTCTAGAAAAGCTCTGGGGTGACGCCCCCCAGCTCCCCCTCGACCTCCTCTAGTGGCTCATTTGATACGGGGCTTTTAGTTAGCCTCGCGCATTTTGCCTGGCAGTTGCGGTTTTCCGTACCTGCCCGGCTTTCTTTTTGCCCAAAGGCGGTTAATCGTTGAAGCGGGATTGGCGGCCGAAGGATAGGGCGGTGTCGCCGAACTTGTCTCGGACGGCGTCGATAGCAACCGAGAGGTCGCGTCGGTCGCTGGATTGGGCTCCGCGGTCGTCGACTTCGCAGAACAGGTCGGTCTGGATGCCGCCCTGATGGTCAAAGTCGCTCATCCCGATACCCGCCAGACGCACATGCATGCCTTCCTGCCAGATGTTGTCGAGCAGTTCGAGCGCAACCGCCACAAAGATGTTCTCATCGTCGGTCGGATGAGGCAGCCGGCGCTGTGCCGAGCGACCGCTTCCATACGAATACTTGAGCTTGAGCGTCACCGTGGCGCCCGTCAGTCCCTGACGGCGCAGGCGGCGTCCCACTGACTCGCCCAACAGCGCAATCGCCGCTTCGATGTCCCCGCGCTCAGTCAAATCTTTCGCAAAGGTGCGCTCATTGCTCACCGATTTAACCTCACGCTCTTCATCGAGACTTGTGACTTCGGAGATTTCGAGTCCCAGCGCACGCTGGCGCATGCGTTCGCCGTTGACGCCAAAAATAGAGGCCAAGGTGGATTCCGGTGCACGTGATAGCTCGCCGAGGGTGTAGATGCGCATGCGGCGCAGTCGTTCCTCGGCCGAGCGCCCGATGCCGCTCATGGCAGACACTGGTAGCGCGGCCAAAAAGCGCTGTTCCGTCCCGGGGCGCACAATCGTCAATCCAAACGGCTTGTCACGCTCGCTTGCGATCTTTGCGACCGTCTTGTTGCAGCCCACGCCAATGGAGCACGTCACTCCCAGCGCTGCCACACGGTCGCTTATACGCCGTGCAACCAGCAGTGGGTCCTCGGGCGCAAAGCGACCCGGTGTGATATCGATAAAGGCTTCGTCGATGGATACGCGCTCAACGCGCGGCGTCTCCTCGGCAAGAATCGCCATGACCTGCGCGCTCACCTCGCGGTAGCGATCAAAGTGCCCGTGCGTCCAAATGGCTTGTGGGCACAAGCGCCGCGCCTCGGCCGAGGCCATGGCAGAGCGCACGCCAAAGCGACGTGCCTCATACGAACACGTGGACACGACGCCACGCGAATCGGCGTCTCCGCCCACGATGAGCGGCTTTCCGCGCCATTCGGGATGATCGAGCATCTCCACGCTCGCAAAAAACGCATCGAGGTCCATGAGGCCCACCGCCGAACCCGTCCAGGGAGGCGGTGTGACGCCCATGGCATCCTCATAACCGTATGTATGTTCGCGTCTTTCCATGTCATGAGTATACCGCGCAGCTCATGTGGGGTGCGTGTATGTGCTTGCAAATCCCGAATTCTTGTCTAAGATATGGATTTGCCCTCGACTACACCGAAGAAGTTGGTCTCACGGACTTCACCTGCCCGCGTCGATGGCGTATTATGTTCAACTGTTTGTTTGTAGTTGCAGCCTAAAGCTGCTTGGTTGGAGGAGTTTCCTTTGGCAGTCAAGATTCGCCTTGCTCGTCACGGCGCTAAGAAGCGTCCGTACTACCGTGTCGTCGTCGCCGATTCCCGCGCCCCGCGTGACGGTCGTATCATCGAGGAGGTTGGCCGCTACAACCCGATGACCGCCCCCAAGACCATCAACCTCGACCTCGAGAAGATCGCCGACTGGCAGTCCAAGGGCGCTCAGCTCACCGACGCCGTCGCCGCTCTGGTCAAGGCCGCCAACGAGGGCGAGAAGACCGAGACCGTCGTCAAGAAGTCCAAGAAGCAGCTCGCCAAAGAGGCCGAGGCCGCTAAGGCTGCCGCTGAGGCCGCTGAGGGCGCCGAGGAGTAAATCGTGCCTGAGGTTGACGCTGCACAGCTCGAGGGTGAGGCAATGCTCTCAGATCGCATCGCCGATCTCGTCGAATATCTCGTTGTTCAGATCGTCGACGACCCGGATTCCGTGAGCCTTGAGGTCATCGATGGTGACGACGCCTCTACGATTGAGGTTTCTGTCGCCGAGGATGACGTCGCTAAGGTCATCGGCCGTCGTGGCCGTACCATCAAGGCCATTCGCACGCTCGCCCGTGCACTGGCCGCTCGCCTCGACACTGCTGTCGAGGTAGAGGTTCTGGGCTAGGACCTTGAGGTCCCAGTACAAAAACATCGCCCGTGTGGTCAAGCCGCACGGAAGGAAGGGGGAGGTCCTCGCGCAGCCGCTGCGGGGGCTTCCTTCTGTATTAGAGCCGGGTATGCGCGTCGCCCTGACGCCGCCGGCGCTCAAGCGCGACCGCTTTTGCACGGTCGTGTCCGTCACCGATACGGGCGATGGCGATCTGGTCTACTTTGAGGGCATTGACGACTTGACGGCCGCCGAGGGCATCACGGGATGCTATGTGTTGGCAAATCGTGACGATTTTGAGCTCGATTCACTCGACGCCGCCTATACCGACCTGATGGGTCGCGAGGTGGTCGACGAGCGCTTCGGTTCACTCGGCACGATCGTCGAGATCATGTCGACGCCCGCTAACGATGTTTGGGTTGTCGAGGGTGATCGGTACGGCGAGGTACTGATTCCCGTGATCGAGCAGGTTGTGCTCGATCTTCCCGACACAGGAACAATTTCCGTCCACGTTATGGACGGCCTGATCGATATGGACTAGTAGGGAGGACAACATGCTGATTGAGACCCTTTCGGTCTTTCCCGAGATGTTTGAGCCCGTCATGTCCACATCGATTTTGGGCCGCGCCCGCAAGGCCGGCCTTTTTGATTTTAAGGCGTATAACCTGCGCGACTGGACGCACGACCGCCATCGTACCGTCGATGACGAGCCGTACGGCGGCGGGCAGGGCATGCTCATGAAGGTCGAGCCTATTGCCGAGGCCATCGAGGCTATTAGCTCCGAGGGTCCTAAGCCCACCGTGGTGTTTTTTACCCCCTGTGGCGAGCCCTTTACACAGCATGTGGCCGAGCGCCTGCTCAAAAGCGAGCGCTTGCTGTTTGTGTGCAGCCGTTACGAGGGTGTCGACGAGCGTGCCTATGCGTATGCCGACGAGCGCCTGTCGATCGGCGATTACGTGCTCACGGGCGGCGAGCTTCCCGCTATGGTCGTTGCCGATGCCGTCGTACGCCTGATTCCCGGCGCCCTTGGTGACGAGATGAGCAACGTCGACGAGTCGTTCTCGACCGCCGAGGACGGAGGCCTGCTCGAGTATGCGCAGTACACTCGCCCTGCTGAATTCAACGGCGAGGGCGTGCCGCCGGTGCTCGTGAGCGGTGACCATGCCAAGGTTGACGCCTGGCGCCGTAAGAATGCCATCGAGCGCACCTGCCGCTGGCGTCCCGACCTGATCGAGACGGCACGGCTTACGCCCCAGGAGCGCGCATACGCGCAGGAGATTCTGGACGCTTCGTATTCGCAGAGCGAGGAGTGAGAATGGTTCCATCGCAGCATTCCGCGTTGAGGGGCGCTTTTGAGTGGGTCGCGGTCATCGCGATCGCGCTCGTGGCCACCTTCCTGATCCGCACCTTTGTGGTCGAGCCCTTTGTGGTACCCACCGGCTCCATGGAGGACACGATCGAGATTGGCGACCAGATCCTGGCACAAAAGGTGAGCCTCGAGCTCGGTCAGCCCGTCAAACAGGGTGATATCGTGGTGTTCCACAACCCCGATGCCACTTCCGAGCATGATGTTCTTGTCAAGCGTGTTATTGCCACGGCCGGTCAGACGGTCGACCTGCAGGACGGCAAGGTGGTCGTTGACGGCCAAGCGCTCGACGAGGACTATACGACGGGCATGAGCTGGCCGCTTTCGGTCCAAGCGCCTGGCGCCCAGGTGAGTTATCCCTACACCGTTCCCGACGGGTGCGTGTGGGTGATGGGCGACAACCGCGAAAACTCTGCCGACTCGCGCTACTTTGGTCCCGTCGATCGCTCTGATTTGATCGCTGTGGCGCTTGTGCGCTACTGGCCGCTCAACCGCATCGGCGCTATCGACTAAAAACCGCTATAGTACAGTACCTAACCGTGTAATCGTTTCGACGAGGGGATATTAGAGGCATGAACGCTTCATCGCTTTCCTTCCAAGACATCATCCTGCGCCTCCAGCAGTACTGGGGCGAGCAGGGCTGCGTCATTATGCAGCCCTATGACTCCGAGGTCGGTGCCGGTACCTTCCATACCGCGACCACGCTGCGCTCGCTCGGTCCCGCCGAATGGCGCACCTGCTATGCGCAGCCCTGCCGCCGTCCCGCCGACGGCCGCTACGGCGAGAACCCTAACCGCATGCAGCACTACTATCAGTTCCAGGTGCTCATTAAGCCCTCTCCGGTTAATGCTCAGGAGCTTTACCTGGGGTCTCTTGCTGCCATTGGCCTGGACCCCAACGACCATGACGTCCGTTTTGTCGAGGACGACTGGGAGAGCCCGACGCTCGGCGCCTGGGGCCTTGGCTGGGAGGTCTGGCTCAACGGCATGGAGGTCACGCAGTTCACGTACTTCCAGCAGGTGGGCGGTATCGAGGTCGACCCCGTGCCCGTCGAGATCACCTATGGCCTGGAGCGTATCGCCATGTACGCTCAGGGCGTCAACTCGGTCTACGACTTGGTGTGGAGCTACCTGCCCGACGGCACGCCCATGACCTATGGCGACGTGTTCCTTGAGAACGAGCGCGAGTTCAGTGCCTATAACTTTGAGGTCGCAAACGTCGAGATGATGCGTCAGAAGTTTGACGACTACGAGGCCGAGTGCCATTCCTGCCTGGAGCGCAAGCTGCCGTTGCCGGCGTACGACTGTGTCATGAAGTGCAGCCACGCCTTCAACCTGCTCGATGCCCGCGGCGCCCTGTCCGCGGTCGAGCGTGCCAACTACATCCTGCGCGTCCGCGCCGTCGCCAAGGCGTGCTGCGAGGCCTACATGGCCGAGGTCGCCGGAGTCAACGAGAATGCCGACCAGGAAGGCGAGGTGGCGTAAGCCATGGCAGACGCTAAGGATTTCCTGTTTGAGATCGGTACGGAGGAAATGCCCTCTGCACCGCTGAACAATGCCGTCAAGCAGCTTGGTACCATGATCGCCAAGGGTCTCGACGAGGCCGGTCTGGCCCACGGCGAGGTCCGCGTGATCTCGAGCCCGCGTCGCCTGGCTGCGCTCGTTGCCGACGTTGCCACCGCGACCGATGAGGTTCACGAGGTCAAGCGTGGCCCCGCGGCAAACATCGCCTTCGACGCTGACGGTAACGCCACCAAGGCCGCCCAGGGCTTCGCCCGCAAGTGCGGTGTGGCTGCCGAGGATCTGGTCCGTCGCGAGGACACCGACGGCCGTGAGTACGTCTTTGCCGAGAAGAATATCCCTTCCGCACCGGCTACGCCGATTCTGACCGCTCTGTGCGAGAAGACCATCGCCGGCCTGCAGTGGCCCAACTACCGCTCTCAGCGCTGGGGTCACGAGCACGCGACCTTTGTTCGTCCGGTCCGTTGGATCTGCTGCCTTCTGGGCGAGGATGTTGTGCCCGTGTCGTTTGCCGACGTGACGAGTGGCAACACCACGCGTGGCCATCGCGTGCTTGGCCCCGGTGACCATGTGGTCGCCAGCCCCGCTGTTTACGAGCAGGTGCTCGAGGATGCCGGCGTGCTTTCTGCCGAGCGCCGTCGCGAGGCGATTCTCGCCGGTATCGCCGAGGTCGAGGCTGCCCGTCCCGGCTGCCATGTCGATACGCCCAAGAAGGTCTTTGAGGAGGTCATCAACCTCTGCGAGTGGCCGACGGTGCTCGTTGGTACCTTCGATGAGGAGTTCCTCAAGGTCCCGCACGAGATCATCTGCGAGTCCATGCTCACCAACCAGCGCTACTTCCCGATCTATGACGGCGAGGGCAAGCTCACGCGTGAGTTCGTGGTCGTCTCCAACAGCAAGCCCGAGAATGCCGAGCGCGTGATCGACGGCAACGAGCGCGTCGTGCGCGCCCGTCTGGACGACGCCAAGTTCTTCTACGAGGAGGACCTGAAGATTTCCCTTGACGAGTTCCGTGAGCGTCTGGCCAAGGTTGCCTTCCAGGAGAAGCTCGGTAGCGTGCTCGCCAAGTCCGAGCGCATCGAGCAGCTCGCGCTCGCTATTGCCCGCGAGGCTCATCTGGGCGCCCACCTTGCCGCCGATGCCGGCCGTGCCGCGCACCTGTGCAAGGCCGACCTGGTGTCCAACGCCGTTGTCGAGTTCACGAGCCAGCAGGGCGTGATGGGCGGTTATTACGCGACCGCGATGGGGGAGAACGACGAGGTCGCCCACGCCATTCGCGATCACTATCGTCCCCGCTTTGCCGGTGACGAGCTGCCCGAGGGCACCGCTGGCTGCATCGTGGCCTGCGCCGACAAGCTCGATACCATCGCCGGTATCTTTGCCATCGGCGAGCCCCCGACCGGCTCTTCGGACCCCTATGCGCTGCGTCGTGCCGCTATCGGCATCATCAACATCCTGCGCGACCGCCTGCCGATCGACCCCACGTCGCTTATCGACTTTGAGCTCGAGCTCTATAGTGAGCAGGGCATTGAGTTTGACGCCGCCGAAGTCGCCCAGCAGGTTCGCGACTTCTTCCATGGCCGCCTGGTGAGCATGGCCCGCGACGAGAAGATCCCGGCCGACACCGTTGCTGCCGTCTCCGCGGTGCACATCATCGCCCCGTCCGTCTTCTTCGCCCGCTGCGCCGCCCTCGACGAGGCCCGCAAGAACGATGCCGAGACCTTTGACAACCTGGCTACGGCCTATGCCCGTGCCGCGCATATCTCCAAGTCCGAGCTGGGCGCGGAGTACGACCGCAGCCTGATGGGCGAGGCCGAGCTCGCGCTTGCCGATGCTTCCGAGGCTGCTCAGACTGCTGTCGATGCTGCCCTTGCTGCCGAGGACTATCCGGCCGCATTTGCCGCCCTCGCCGCCCTGCGCGCGCCCATCGACCGTTTCTTCGATGAGGTTATGGTCATGGACAAGGACGAACAGCTCCGCGATAATCGCCTTAAGCTGCTCAACCGCTTCGAGGCCGTTTTCTCCGGCATCGCCAACATCGGCGAGCTTGCCCGCAAAAAGTAAGCTAGCCTGCGCATAAGCGCAAAAGGAGCCCCGCATGGATTGCCCGGTCACCGCTCGTCCCACCGTTATCGTTATCTCCGACTCGCTCGGCGATACCGCTTGTGAGGTGGTGCTTGCGGCGTCCGGGCAATTTGATGAAGGGGCTTTTCGTTTGTTGCGCCTGCCCAAGGTGACCTCGGTGGAGCAGGTGGAGTCGTTTGTGGGCCCGCGCGTCGATGCCGACCATCGCGATATTGCCGTGTTTCACACCATTGTCGATCCGGCGCTTCGCGCCCGCGTGCTCGATTACCTGGGCATGCTGCATATCCGTTCGGTCGACCTGATCGGTCCGACGCTCGCCGTGCTATCGTCGCTCATCGGTGTGCCGCCCAAAGGCGTCGCGGGCGTGATTCACAGGACCGATGACCGCTATTTCCATCGTATCGAGGCCATGGAATATTTCGTTGAGCACGATGACGGGCGCGGTTGCGACGATTTGTCGGGTGCCGATATCGTGCTGCTGGGCGTATCGCGCACGTCCAAGACGCCGCTGTCGATGTATCTGGCTTATCAGGGCTACAAGGTTGCCAATGTTCCGTTGGCCCATGGCATGGAGCCGCCGAAGTCGATTTACGAGGTTGACCCGATGCGCCTGTTCGGCCTGATTTCGACCGTCGATGTGATTTCTGAAATTCGCGATAGCCGCTTGGGCGATGACTACGCTCGTGCCGTTGCCGGCTCCTATGCCGAGCCCGAGAGCGTGCACAGCGAGCTCGAGGAAGCCCGTGCGCTCATGAAGCGCCTAGGCTGCTTTGTGGTACGTACCGACGGCAAGGCCATCGAGGAGAGCGCCTCCGAGATCATCAGCCACTTGGAGGAAATCCAAGAAGCCCGCGCCCGCCGCGCCGCCCGTCGAGCCCAACAAAGCTAGCTTATTGGGGTAGCTAAAAAGCCCCGTCTAAAAAGACTAACTAAAAATAATGCACGATAATGGTAAAGCGATTTAGCAAATTACTTGCATTTGACCTGCAAGTTTATTGAAGTGGTCTCTTCATAAGGTAACCACCTTTACCTACCGTTTACCGCCAGTTTTAGCACGTTTACCAAACCGCGCATCCTCTGCTCAAGCCTGCCCAAAACGCGCCGTATAGTTCCCTCACGGCCCGCATCCGGTGGGTCGATTCGTTACCACGGTCGTGCGCGTTAGTGCATGGAAGGGGAAGTATCGTGAGCGATTGCAAGAGGGTTTACCGTTTTGGAACCGACGCCCAGGGCACCTGTGTCACCGAGGGCGACAAGTCCATGAACTTCGTGCTTGGCGGCAAAGGCGCTAACCTTGCCGAGATGAGCCGTATCGGCCTGCCGGTTCCCGGTGGCTTTACCATTACCTGCCAGACTTGCGTCGAGTACTCCGGTGCCGGCAACGTGTGGCCCGAGGGCGCACTCGATGAGATCGTTGCCGCCGAGGCGGACCTCGAGGCCCGCTGCGGCAAGAAGCTCGGCGACGCCTCCGATCCGCTGCTCGTGTCGGTTCGTTCGGGCGCTCCGTTCTCCATGCCCGGTATGATGGACACGGTCCTCAACTTGGGCCTCAATGACGATTCCGTCCAGGGCCTCATCGCGCAGACGCAGAACCCGCGTTTTGCCTGGGATAGCTATCGTCGCTTTATCCAGATGTTCTCCAACGTCGTCATGGGTGTCGATGCCGACCTGTTCGAGAACGCCCTGACCCAGGCCCGCCTGGTCGCCGGCGTTCGCGTCGATTCCGAGCTTTCGGCCGAGGACCTGCAGGAACTCGTCGAGACCTTTAAGGGCATCTTCTCCGAGAACGTCGATGCCGCCCTGTATCCCGAGCTCGAGGTCGCCGATGGCAAGCCCGTCTTCCCACACGATCCGGAGCTCCAGCTGCGCCTTGCCATCCAGGCCGTCTTTGGCAGCTGGATGAACGAGCGCGCCTGCATCTATCGCAAACAGCACGGCATCTCCGACGAGCTCGGCACCGCCGTCAACGTGCAGGCCATGGCCTTTGGCAACAAGGGCGAGACCTCTGCGACAGGCGTCGCCTTTACGCGTAATCCGGCCGACGGCACCAAGGAGTTCTACGGTGACTTTTTGGTTAATGCCCAGGGCGAGGACGTCGTCGCCGGTATCCGCAACACCGAGCCCATCGCCGACCTCAAGACCACCCCGGGCCTCGAGTCCGCAGGTGAGGAGCTCGAGCGCGTGTTCCTGACGCTCGAGGATCATTACCGCGATATGTGCGATATCGAGTTTACCATCGAGCAGGGCAAGCTCTGGATGCTCCAGACCCGCGTGGGCAAGCGCACCGCCACCGCCGCCCTGCGCATCGCCATCGAAATGGTCGAGGAAGGCCTGATCACCCGCGAAGAGGCCGTGAGCCGCATCGATCCCGCGCAACTCGACCAGCTCCTTCACCCGCAGTTCGACGCCTCCAAGAAGTACGAGGCTCTCGCCAGCGGTCTTAATGCCAGCCCCGGTGCCGCCGTGGGCGAGGTCGTGTTCTCGAGCGACGACGCTGTCGCGCGTTCCGCCGAGGGTCACAAGGTCATTCTGGTTCGTTGGGAGACCAACCCCGACGACCTGAAGGGCATGGTCGCCGCCGAGGGCATCCTGACCAGCCACGGTGGCAAGACGAGCCATGCCGCCGTTATCGCCCGCGGCATGGGTACGCCCTGTGTCTGCGGCGTTGAGCGCTTCCACATCGACGCCGCCGAGAAGGTCGTGCGTATCGAGGGCATCGACCGCGTGCTGCGCGAGGGCGATGTCATTTCCATCGACGGTACCCAGGGTATCGTCGTCGACGGCGCCGTTGATCTGGTCTCGGCCGAGCTCACCGGCGATCTGGACACTATCCTGTCCTGGGCCGATGAGATTCGTCTGGACGAGACCTGTGGCCATGCCAACCATGTGCGCGTCAACGCCGACAATCCCGAGGATGCCGAGCTCGCACTCGAGTTTGGCGCCGAGGCTATTGGCCTGTGCCGCACCGAGCACATGTTCCTAGGCGACCGTAAGAACATCATCCAGAGCTTTATCCTGTCTGACGATGAGGCCGTGAAGCAGCAGGCCCTGGCCGACCTGCTCAAGGTTCAGACCGAGGACTTCCTGGCGATGTTCAAGACCATGTCCGGTCGCGATGTGGTCGTCCGCCTGCTCGATCCGCCGCTTCATGAGTTCCTGGATAATCCTCGCGACCTCGAGGTCGCCATCACCAAGAAGGAAGCCGCCGGCGCCAGCGAGGAAGAGCTTGCCGTCCTGCGCGCCCGCCTGCGTCGTATCGACGGCATGATCGAGTCCAACCCGATGCTCGGCCTGCGCGGCGTTCGCCTGTCCGTCGTCTTTAGCGATCTGCCGCTCATGCAGGTTCGCGCCGTCGCCACGGCCGCTGCCCGCCTAATCAAGGAGGGCGTCGATCCGCGCCCCGAGATCATGGTTCCGCTCGTTTCCATCACGGCCGAGCATGTCCAGACCCGCGAGGTCATCGAGCGCGTGATCGCCGAGGTTTCCGTCGAAGAAGGCGTCGAGCTCAATATTCCCGTGGGCACGATGCTCGAGCTGCCGCGCGCCTGCATGGTCGCTGACGAGATCGCCCACCATGCCGACTTCTTCTGCTTTGGCACCAACGACCTCACCCAGACGACCTTCGGTTTCTCGCGTGACGACGCCGAGGCTAAGTTCATCCCGCTGTACATGCATAAGAAGATTCTGAAGGACAACCCCTTCGAGACCATCGATACGGCAGTACTCGAGCTGGTACGCATGGCCGTCGAGAAGGGCCGTGCCACCAACCCCGACATGCACTTTGGCGTGTGCGGTGAGCACGGCGGCGACCCCAAGTCCATCAAGGGCCTGTTTAACGTGGCCGACGTGGACTACGTGTCCTGCTCGCCCTACCGCGTGCCCCTCGCGCGCTTGGCTGCCGCCCAGGCCAAGCTCGAGGCCAAGCGTCCCGCCTAACGTTTTGGGCGTAGACGCCTAGTGTAGCCCCCCTTCATGCCGCCCGTCTCATTTGTGAGACGGGCGGTTATCATGTGCGGGTTTTGTCTTTTTGTCTGCGTAAAAAATTGTTCTTGCAGCAGAAACCCGCGCGTGTATACTCGAATACGTTTGTTCAACTACGTGCCGGCCATGGTGGTACGGCACCTCTAGAAGAGTAAGGAATTGCACATGGATTACATCCGCGCAATCGAGCGTCAGCAGATCCGCGAGGACATTCCTCAGGTTCGCGTCGCCGACAACGTCAAGGTTCACTACCGCATTAAGGAAGGCGACCGCGAGCGCATCCAGGTCTTCCAGGGCGACGTCATCCGCATGGCCGGCGCCGGTGCCCGCGAGACCTTCACCGTCCGCAAGATGTCCTTCGGTGTCGGTGTTGAGCGTACCTTCCCGCTTCACAGCCCCAAGATCGCCAAGCTCGAGGTCGTTCGTCATGGTCGCGTCCGTCGCGCCAAGCTGTACTACCTCCGCGACAAGGTGGGCAAGGCTGCTCGCATCCCCGAGAAGCGCTAAGAAGATCGCAGCGTCTGTCCACTCGTTTGGACACAAGGGTCACCTTCGGGTGGCCCTTCTTTTTATCTGATTTGCATGCAAGGAGGGCCTGGTATGGCCAACATGACGAGCTCGGTTTCGGCATCGCAGGTTGCCGGTGAGTTGGCGAGCGCCACGTTTGAGGAGATTCCCGCCCTCGTGGAGCATTATCGCGAGGACCCGCGCCAGCAGGTGATCAAGGCTTGCGAACGCGCCCTCAAACGCCATGCCAAAGAGCTTGCCGAGCGCGAGCGCGTCAATGACATGTACGAGCTTATGCATGAGCTTGGCGGCGATGGAGTGGTCGTTGGTGTCGACGAGGTGGGTCGCGGATCGGTGGCCGGTCCTTTGACGGTATGCGCTGTCTGCCTTCCTATGGAGCCGCGCGTCTGGGGCATCAACGATTCCAAAAAGCTCACGCCGGCGCGCCGCGAGTTGCTCTCAGTGAAGATTGCCGAGGTGGCGACGGCGATCGGTTTTTGCCATATCGCGCCTAAGGATATCGATGAGATGGGCATGGCCCGTGCTATCCGTACCGCCGTTGCGGGCGCCGTGGCCGATACGGGGCTCGAGCCCGATTGCGTGCTTATGGATGGCAACCCCTTGGGCGCCGTTCCTAACGAGCGCGATGTGGTGAAGGGCGATGCCAAGATCGCCTGCATCGCCGCGGCGTCCATCATGGCCAAGGTCACGCGTGACGAGATGATGGTCGAGTACGACGCCGAGTATCCCGAGTACCATCTGGCCGAGTCGAAGGGCTATGCGAGCCCCGAGCACATCGAGGCCATTCGCAAACATGGACTTTGTCCGCTGCACCGCGTGAGCTTTTGCGGAAACTTTCTGCAGACTGAGCGCCTTTTCTAGGCCAATTGTGGAGACATGGACCTCTGGGGTTTTATAAACCTGCTGGTAGCGGGCCGTATGCAACACCATTGTTGCGTACGGCCCGTTTTTTGACGGCATTTGGTCAGCTTTTGGTTTGCTTCCGGTACTTACCCGCATGAAAGGTGCCCTCATCATCGGGGCAATGCAGTGTGCGGGAAAGGAGACCCCATGAGTGCCGCAAGCAAAAAGAGCAAGACGCAGCAGCTCAAGGAGCGTTGGGAAAACGGCGAGCTCGACTCCGGGGCGATGACGCCCGAGTTTATCAAGGGACTCAGTCCCCGCGAGCTAGGCATGCTGGGCGAGCTGATCACCATCGACTACTTTAACGAGCGCGGCTACACCTTGCTGGAGCAGGGCTATCGTTGCACCGAGGGCGAGGCCGATCTGGTGCTGCTCGATGAGCTCGACGATGTCGTGGTGATGGCCGAGGTCAAGACCAGACGCGTTTCGCTGGATTGCACCACGCGGGTCTTTCCCGAGGAGGCCGTGGACGCCCAAAAGCAACGCCGCTACCGCCGCATCGCAAGTTGCTATCTCATGGAGCATTATCCGCTCAAGGCGATTCGCTTCGATGCTGTGGGTGTCACCATCCGCGGCGGGCATATCGCCGAGATCGAGCATCAGTACAACGCGTTCGATTGGCAGGTGTCGTGATGGCGTTCGAGACGTTTGCCGTTCACGCGGCCTGCATCCGCGGCGTCGAGGCGATTCACGTCACGGTCGAGGTCTCGCTTGCCGGTGGCGTTCCGGGCATCCAGATGCTCGGCATTCCGAGTATGGAGGTGATGGAGTCACGCGGTCGTATTCGCTGCGCGATGCGCTCCGCCGGGTTCGAGATCCCGCGCTCGGGCATTACCGTTAACCTGGCACCCGGCGATATCCGCAAGACCGGTAGCGGCTTTGACCTGCCCATCGCCATCGCGGTTCTAGCGGCCGATGAGCAGATTCCCCGTGACAACCTCGATCGCTGCCTTATCGCAGGTGAGCTTGGTCTGGACGGTACGGTGCTTCCCGTCAAGGGCGAGGTGGCGTTTCAGCTATTGGCTCGCGACATGGGGCTGTCTTTTATCGCCGGCAGGTCCGACCAGCATGTGCCACTCGCGGGCGTAGATTGCGGCTTTATCGACCATCTGTCTCAGCTTGCTCATGGCATGGGCGATGCCGCACGGCACTACTTGGATTCCGAGGGTGTCGAGGCGACCTTTGAGCCCGAGCTCGACTATGCAGACGTGCTGGGGCAGGAAGTCGCTAAACGCGGCATGGCGCTTGCGGCGGCAGGAGAACTCGGCTTGCTCATGATCGGGTCTCCGGGATCGGGCAAGACGATGCTCGCACGCCGTATGACCGGCATCCTGCCCGAGCTTTCCGTTGAGGATCAGCAGGAGGCACTGTGCATCCATTCGGTTTTGGGTGAGAACATTGATGGCTTGTTGGCGGGGCACCGCCCCTTCCGCAGTCCCCACCACAGTATTTCGACCGCAGGCCTTATCGGCGGCGGGCGCCCGGTGCACCCGGGTGAGATCAGCCTTGCTCATGGCGGCGTGCTCTTTTTGGACGAGCTTGCCGAGTTTCCCACTGGCGTGCTGCAGACGCTGCGTCAGCCCATCGAGCGCGGCTACGTGAGGATCGTACGCGTCGACGGGGCTTTTACCTTCCCGTCGCGCTTTCAGCTGCTGGCTGCGAGCAATCCCTGCCCCTGCGGCTTTTTGGGCGATCGCGAGGTGCCGTGTCGCTGCTCGGCGGCGATGGTCGAGCGCTATCGGTCTAAACTGCGCGGTCCTTTGGCCGACCGTATCGACATGATGATCGATGTGACCCGTCCCGACCCTCAAGTGATTATCGAGGGTGCGGAGGGCATGTCGTCGGCCGAGTTACGTGACTACGTTGTGCGCGGTCGCGCCTTTCGCGCTTGGCGCGAATCCCGCATGGACGATGCGGATGCCGAGGCCGAGGATGACGAGACTCGGTCCATTGACGGCGTCGTTTCGACCTTTGAGCTCGATGATGCGGCGGAGAAGTGTGTGCTCGGCCTGTCGAAGCGCACGCATCTCACAGGGCGTGGCATCGTGCGCCTTGTTCGCATTGCGCGCACGATCGCAGATGTCGCCGAGAGCGAGCAGGTGACGCAGGACCACGTGCTCGAGGCGGCGATGTACCAGGGAAGGAGGGACCAATGATGGCTGAGGGGACCTTCGAGCTGCATCCAGGTGACGCGTTGTATCCCGAGACCGTTTTGGAGCTTTCTGATGTACCTCAGACGCTCTATGTGCGCGGCAACCCCGAGGCGCTTTCGACGCCCGCGCTCTCCATCATCGGTGCGCGAAAGGCCTCGCCGTATGGTCTTGCCGTGGCAGAGCTTGCGGCGAAGGTGGCGGTTGAGGCGGGAGTGACGGTAGTTTCGGGCGGTGCAGTCGGTTGTGACCAGGCCTCGGGTTGGGCTGCGGTCAACGCCGGCGGCAAACACGTCGTGGTGCTGGGGACGGGCGCCGACGTGGTCTACCCGCGTTCGAGCGCGGGGCTTATTACGCGCACGCTCGATACGGGCGGCGCGGTCGTGTCGATCTCTCCGTGGGGCATGGGTCCGCGCAAGTTTGCCTTTCCGCGTCGCAATCGCGTGATCGCGGCCCTGTCGCAAGCCCTCTTTGTATCCGAGGCGGGTATGCCTTCCGGGACGTTTTCTACAGCCGAGGCTGCTATGGATTTGGGGCGCGAACTTCTTGCCGTGCCGGGGTCGATCCTATCGCCCGAGTCGCGTGGCACGAATTACCTCATTGCGAACGGTGCCTGCTGCATTGTCGACGAGGAGTCCATCGAGATGGCTATCTCTCGCATATACGGCACCCTGCGCTACTCGCGCCCCGATGCTCCCGGCATTGCCGACCTGAATCCAACACAGCAGACCGTGATGCATGCGCTCATCGCCTCTCCGCTCAAGGTCGACGACATCGCGGCGCTCGTCTCACTCGATGCTGTCGGCGTACTCAAACTCTTGGGTTCGCTTGAACTCGAGGGCCTTATCGAGCGCATGATGGATGGAAGGTATGCGCCCTCCAAGTTTGCCCTTCACGCCCAGACGCCCTTCGGTCACAATGGAAAACGTGTCAATTAGAAAGGTGTTTGCAGATGCAGTTCGATCAGGTGACGGTTATCGGTGGCGGTCTGGCGGGTTCGGAATGCGCGATCCAGCTGGCAGACCGCGGGTTTGCCGTAAAGCTGTGCGAGATGCGCCCCCAGGTGAGCTCCCCGGCTCACCATACCGATCACCTGGCAGAGCTCGTCTGCTCCAATTCGTTTAAGTCGACCCGTCCGGATTCCGCGGCTGGTTTGCTGAAGGCCGAGCTTGAGCGCATGGGTTCAGTCCTGCTCGACTGCGCCCATCGCGCTGCTGTTCCCGCTGGTGGCGCCCTGGCGGTCGACCGCGTCAAGTTTTCCGAGCTTGTCGAGGACGAGGTTGCCGCCCGTCCCAATATCGAGATCGTTCACGGCGAGGTCACGCAGATTCCCGAAGGTCACGTGGTCATTGCCGCCGGCCCCTTGTGCTCGCCGGCGTTGAGCGAAGAGGTCGTGAAGCTTGTCGGTGGCGACGCCCTTG
This sequence comes from Collinsella aerofaciens, assembly GCF_001404695.1. Taxonomy (GTDB): domain Bacteria; phylum Actinomycetota; class Coriobacteriia; order Coriobacteriales; family Coriobacteriaceae; genus Collinsella; species Collinsella aerofaciens_E. The sequence goes on from NZ_CZAQ01000001.1 coordinate 51,035, forward strand.
CGTTCTTCGATGCCGCGGCGCCGATCGTCGATGCCTCCACGCTCGATATGGACGTGCTGTTCTCGCAGTCGCGCTACGAGGAGCAGGGGAGCGGCGACTATCTCAACGCTCCGCTCAACAAGGAAGAGTACGAGGCCTTTATCGAGGCGCTTACCACGGCCGACCGCGTGGTGCTCAAGGACTTTGAGGGCGGCGATCTGTTCCAGGCCTGCCAGCCTGCCGAGGAGGTTGCGCGCACCGGCAAGGACGCCATTCGCTTTGGCGCCATGAAGCCCGTCGGCCTCACCGACCCGCGTACCGGACGTCGCCCTTGGGCGGCGATTCAGCTGCGTGCCGAGAACAAGGAGAAGACCGCCTATAACCTGGTGGGCTTCCAGACCAACCTGACCTTTGGCGAGCAGAAGCGCGTCTTCCATATGGTGCCGGGCCTGGAGAACGCTGAGTTCTTCCGCTACGGTGTCATGCACCGCAATACCTTTGTCGACGCCCCGCACGTGCTCGATGGCACCTTTGCCGTGCCCGGTACCGGCGTGCGCCTGGCCGGTCAGATCACCGGCACCGAGGGGTACATGGAAGCCGTGGCGACCGGTCTGCTCGCGGCGCTCAACACCTATGCAGAGGCTATCGGCGCCGATTCCGTCGAGTTGCCCCGCGTGGGCGCCCTGGGTGCGCTCGTGGGCTATGCGACCGATCCTGCCACCGTGGGCTATCAGCCCATGCATGTCAACTTTGGCCTGGTGCCGCCGCTCGAGGACGGTAAGCGCCGCAGCAAGCGCGACCGCTATCAGGCCTATGCGGACCGTGCGCTCGAGGCCCTCGATGCCTACTTGGCCACGCGTTCCGACTTGTTTGGAGGCGACCGGTCATAGCCTTTGACCTGTACGACACCGTCGACTCTTTTATCGCCTATATCGCACGCGTTGAGGGGCTTTCTCCCAACACGGTGACGGCCTATGGCTCGAGACTGGAGCGCTTTGCTGCCTGGTGCGAGCGCGAGGATATTGATGCTTTCGCTGCCGACGTGCGCACCATTCGTCGCTATCTTGCTGAGCTTTCGCGTGAGCAGGTGGCTCCCCGAACGCTTGCGGCGCACCTGTCGGCTATCCGATCTCTCTATCGCTGGATGGCTGCCGAGGGGATTGTCGAGGGCGATGCGGTCTCGGCGATCGCGTCGCCCAAGCTGCCGCGTGACCTGCCGGGCGTCCTTACGACCCAGCAGGTCGAGGCGCTGCTCAAGACGCCTGATACCTCAACACCCGCGGGACTGCGCGATGCGGCGATGCTCGAGTTGCTCTATGCCTCGGGTGCCCGCATCTCAGAGCTTGCGGCGCTCAATGTGGAATCCATCTCATGGTCCGAGCGCACGCTGCGCCTGTGGGGCAAGGGGAGCAAGGAGCGTATCGTCCCTCTGTATCGTCGTGCGCTCGAGGCGACGCGTCTCTATATTGAGGAGGGGAGGCCGGAGTTGCTCGCTCAGGCAAAGCGTCGTGACCCCGCTACCGGGCCGCATCCGCTGCTTATATCGGCGCGCGGTAATCGCATGAGTGCCGCCATGCTCAGGCGGCGGTTTCATATGCTGGCGACGCTCGCCGGCATTCCGGCCGACATCGCCCCGCATGCGATGCGCCATACCTTTGCGACCGACTTGCTCGAGGGCGGCGCGGACCTGCGCTCGGTTCAAGAGCTGCTGGGTCATGCGAGCCTGTCCACGACGCAGATCTACACGCATCTCACGCCCGATCGGCTCAAACGTGCCGTGGCTCAAGCCCATCCCCGAGGCGAATAGTGGCTGGGACGTCCCGCGCCGCACTCAGGTGTGTGGTTTTGATTGCGGGTTGGCACGAAGATGCATTCCTGCTATCATTCATCGGGTTGCTTCACGGCAACATGTATTTATCACGCACGCGCGGCTACTTCATACCGTGGTGCCCGGGCTTTGGTAGCACATGTCCGGGTTGGTTTTGGAGGATGACCCCGCGCGGAGGCAAACCACAGGAGGTTTAACATGGCTACCAAGATTAATATCCGCACCCTGCTCGAGGCCGGCTGCCACTTTGGTCACCAGACCCGTCGCTGGAACCCCAAGATGAAGCCGTTCATCTTCGGTGAGCGCAACGGCATCTACATCCTCGACCTCAAGCAGACCATCCTCGACGCCGACCAGGCCTACACCTTCGTCAAGAACGTCGCCAAGGGTGGCAACGTGCTGTTCGTCGGCACCAAGAAGCAGGCTCAGGAGGCCGTCAAGAACGCTGCTGAGCGCGCCAACATGCCCTACATCAACCAGCGTTGGCTCGGCGGTATGCTGACCAACTTCGTCACCATCCGCTCCCGCATCAACCGCATGGAGGAGCTCGAGGCCATGGTCGAGGACGGCCGCATGGCAGTCCTCCCCAAGAAGGAGCAGGCTGTGCTCGGCAAGGAGCTCACCAAGCTCCAGACCAACCTCGGTGGCGCCCGCGACATGAAGGGTCTGCCCCAGGCTCTCTTCGTCATCGACACCAAGCGCGAGGAGAACGCCATCAAGGAGGCTCAGCGCCTGAACATCCCCGTCGTCGCCCTGATCGACACCAACTCCGATCCCGACGAGGTCGAGTACGGCATCCCCTGCAACGATGACGCTATCTCCGCTGTCACCCTTATGTGCGAGCTCATGGCTGACGCCTGCCTCGCTGGCTCTGGTAAGGAGCAGGTCTCCGAGGCCGAGATGGCCGCTGAGCCCAAGGCCGAGTAAATCAGTCTTAGTTAATTCTTTTTCATCTCTTTGAAAGGAACCACAATGGCCCAGATTACCGCCGCTATGGTCAAGCAGCTCCGCGAGATGACCGACTCCCCGATGATGGAGTGCAAGAAGGCTCTCGTCGAGGCTGACGGCGACATGGACGCCGCTGTCGACGTTCTGCGTAAGAACGGCCTTGCCAAGGCTGCCAAGAAGGCTGGCCGTGAGACCAACGAGGGCGCTGTCGCCGCGTTCGTCTCCGAGGATGGCAAGACCGGCGCTCTGCTCGAGCTCTCCTGCGAGACCGACTTCGTTGGCTCTAACGCCAAGTTCACCGGCTTTGCTTCCAAGGTCGCTGAGGTTGTCGCTACCACCGAGCCTGCTGACGTCGACGCTCTGCTCGAGAAGCCGATGGGCGAGGAGACCGTTTCCTCCGAGCTCACCGAGATGATTCACATCATGGGCGAGAACATGAAGATCTCCCGCTTCGCTGCCCGCAAGGCTGAGAACGGCGCGCTCGCTTCTTACATCCACATGGGTGGTAAGATCGGCGTCCTCGTCGAGTTCGCCTTCGAGAAGGCTGAGACCGCTCAGGCTGAATCCTTCAAGACCTTCGCTCACGACGTTGCCCTTCAGGTTGCCGCTGTCGCCCCGATCTGCGCTACCCGCGATCAGGTTCCGGCCGAGACCGTCGAGCACGAGAAGCAGATCTACATGGCTCAGGCTGCCGAGTCCGGCAAGCCCGAGGCCATTCAGGAGAAGATGGCTGTCGGCCGTCTGGAGAAGTTCTACAAGCAGTCCGTGCTCACCGAGCAGGAGTTCATCAAGGACAGCTCCCTCACCATCAAGAAGTACGCAGAGCAGGTCTCCAAGGAGCTCGGCGACACCATTACCGTCGTTGCCTTTGACCGTCTGGTCCGTGGCGAGTAAATAAGCTCTTGTAGCTGGTAATGAGCAGGCTGTGGGTTTTACTCACAGCCTGCTTTTTCATGGCTCTTCTTAGAGCCTTTGATAGAATGTTGAGAGTTCAATCTAAAGGAGGATCGCTTTGTCCGACATCCGATATAAACGCGTGCTTCTTAAGCTTTCCGGCGAAGCGCTGATGGGCGACGGCCAATATGGCATCGACCCCAAGGTTACCGACCATCTTGCCAAGCAGGTCAAGGAGCTGCTCGCCGTTGGCCATGAGGTCGGCGTCGTTGTCGGCGGCGGCAATATTTTCCGCGGCATGGCCGGCGCTGCCGGTGGCATGGAGCGTGCTCAGGCCGACTACATGGGCATGCTGGCAACCGTTATGAACGCGCTCGCCCTGCAGGATGCCTTCGAGCATAACGATGTTCCCTGCCGCGTGATGAGCGCTATCCAGATGAACGAGATCTGCGAGCCCTATATTCGCCGTCGCGCCATCAACCACCTTTCCAAGGGCAACGTCGTTATTTTTGCCGCCGGTTCGGGCAATCCGTACTTTACGACCGACACCGCCGCGGCTCTTCGTGCGTGCGAGATCGGCGCCGAGATTCTGATTAAAGCCACCAAGGTTGACGGCATCTACGACAAGGATCCCGTCAAGTGCGCCGATGCCGTCCGTTTTGACAAGATTACCTATCACGAGGTTCTCGTCCGCGGTCTGCAGGTTATGGATTCCACGGCTACGGCACTGTGCCAGGATAACCGTATGCCGATTTTGGTCCTCAACATCGATGGCGAGGACACCGTCAAGCGCGCGCTTTCGGGTGAGCCCGTCGGCACGCTCGTCTATCAGGAGGATTAAGCATGGCAGATAACATCACCGCCCATATGGACAAGTCGCTCGAGTCCCTCAAGCATAACTTCTCCAAGGTCCGTACCGGCCGCGCCAATGCCAACATTCTGTCCGACATCACCGTCGATTATTACGGTGTTCCCACGCCGGTCACGCAGGTTGCCGCCGTCAAGACCCCCGAGGCCCACATGCTGCTCATCGAGCCGTGGGACAAGGCACTCATCAATGCTATCGTCAAGGCCATCGGCGCTTCCGATCTGGGTATTACCCCCAACTCCGATGGCACCGTCGTTCGTCTTCCGTTCCCGGCTCCCACTGAGGAGCGCCGTCGCGAGCTCGTCAAGGAGTGCCGCGAGTACGCCGAGCAGGCCAAGGTGTCTATCCGTAACATCCGTCGTGACTTCAACAACAAGCTCGAGCGCGATGAGGAGCTCACCGAGGACGATGTCCGTCGCGAGCAGGCCAAGGTCCAGAAGCACACCGATGAGTATGTCGCCAAGGTCGAGGAGCTTCTGAAGGAAAAAGAAGCCGAGGTCATGGAGATCTAAGGTGCACTACGACGAGCATAAACTGGTCGAGTACTTTGCCGACGCCCCTGCGGGCGTCGGTTTTTCCGACCTTGACCTCAATAACATTCCGCACCATATCTCGTGCATCATGGACGGCAACGGTCGCTGGGCCACGTCGCGCGGTCTTGCGCGCACTGAGGGCCACAAGGCGGGTATCGTCTCCCTTCGTGAGATTATTACCGCCTGCGTGCGTCTGGGCGTCGACGTGCTTTCTGCCTATGCGTTTTCGACCGAAAACTGGAATCGCCCTCAGCACGAAGTCAACGTTCTGATGCACCTGTTTGCCAAGACGTTCATCGACGAGCTGCCGCTTCTGAAGCGCGAAAACGTGCGCGTTGTCTTTTTGGGTGACATTTCCGCGCTGCCCAAGAAGACCCGCGACGTTTTTGAACGCGGTCTTGCTGAGTGCGCCGATCACACCGGCATGACGCTGGCGCTTGCCGTCAACTACGGCGCGCGTGCCGAGATTACCCGCGCTGTCCGTCAGATCGCACTCGACGCTGCCGCCGGTAAGATCGATCCTGCCGCAATTGATGACGACATGGTGGCTTCCCACCTCTATACCGCCGGCCTTCCCGATCCTGAGCTTGTGATTCGCACTTCTGGTGAGCTGCGCCTTTCGAACTATCTGCTGTGGCAGGTGGCTTATTCCGAATTCTACGTCACCGATACCTATTGGCCCGACTTTGATCGTTGGGGCCTTGTCGACGCCATTTTGGCCTATCAGGGCCGTGACCGTAGGTTTGGTGGTCTGAGCAAGACCGAGGAGGCTTAATCGTGTCCGATCGTCCCAAGGCAACTGCTCCCAAGACATCTGAGCGCAAGGCTGTCGCTGCGGGAGCGCCCGCAGCGAAGAATGGCACCGGTTCGTGGCTTGCGGGCTTTATCACCCGTGCCGCCGCCGGTATCGTTTACGCCGTTGTCTTTATCCTGTGCCTGGTTTTGGGTATCGTGCCCACGGCCATCTTTGTTTCTGTCATGAGCGGTCTGTGCTGCTATGAGTTTTTCCGTATGACGAGGCTCGATGGCAAGATGGCTAACGAGCGCATGGGTATCGCTGCCGCCGTACTCTTTCCGCTGTCGGCGTTGGGCGATTCGATGTTGCTGAATGCCCTGCTTTTTGCCCTGATGCTCGCTGTGGGCATTTGGTATGTCTGGTCGCCGCGTACCCGCATCTCTGATGTGGCCGTGACGCTCATGGGTCCCATCTACACTGGCTTTATGCTGTCGGCTATCGTGCTGCTGCGCGATGCCGTGCCCGGTTTTGCCGGCGCCTTGCTTTCGGTGGGCGTTTGCGCGTCCCTTTGGGTCTCCGATTCGTTTGCCTACATCGTGGGCAGCCGTATCGGCAAGCACAAGATGGTTCCCAAGATCTCTCCTAAAAAGAGCTGGGAGGGATTTGTCGGCGGCATTCTGGGCTCGGTTTTGATTTGGCTCATCCTGTGGGCGACGCACTTCTACAAACTCAGCCTGCCCTATGCGCTGCTGTGCGGCTTGGTCGTGTCCATCCTGGGCGTTATCGGCGACCTCATTGAGTCGCGCATCAAGCGTGGCGTGGGCGTCAAGGATTCCGGCAACCTTATCCCGGGCCATGGCGGCATGCTCGACCGTAGCGACTCGCTTATCTTTGGCTGCATTACCGCGCAGCTGCTTTTGATGATCGGGGGCGTGCTGTAATGTCATTCCAGACGACGTATGGCTCCGATGGACGCCTTCGTGTTGCCATCCTGGGTTGTACGGGCTCTATCGGCACGCAGGCACTCGACGTGTGCCGTCAGCATGCCGATCGACTGCAGGTAACGGCGCTGTCCGTCAATTCCAGCACCTCGGAGCTCGTTGCCGCCGCCCGCGAGTTCTCGGTTCCGGCCGTTGCCGTGGCCGACTCCGCCCACGGTGCGGACGCCGTGCTGCAGGAGCTGCCCGAGGGCACGGAGCTCGGTGTTGGTGCGCAGGCGGTTTGTGAGCTCGCACGTCGCGATGATGTCGACTGTGTGCTTGTTGCCATTGTGGGCGCTGCCGGGCTCGAAGCGAGCCATGCGGCCTTGACCTCGAATAAGCGTCTTGCCCTTGCCAACAAGGAGTCCCTCGTCGTCGGTGGCGACTTGCTTATGCCGTTGGCGCAACCGGGCCAGCTTATTCCAGTTGACTCTGAGCACTCCGCCATCTACCAGTGCTATCTGGGGGAGAACCCACGCGAGGCTCATTGTATTTGGCTCACCTGCTCGGGCGGTCCGTTCTTTGGCCGCACGCGCGACGAGCTCAATCGCGTGACGCGTGCCGATGCCCTCGCACATCCCACGTGGGCCATGGGTGCCAAGATCACCATCGACTCCGCCACCCTCATGAACAAGGGCCTGGAGCGCATCGAGGCCATGCACCTGTTTAACTGCGACCTCGATTTCATTAACGTGGTCGTGCAGCGTCAGTCCAAGATTCACTCTATGGTCGAGTTTGCCGACGGCTCCGTGATGGCGCATCTCGGTGCTTCCGACATGCGTATTCCCATCCAGTTCGCGTTCTCGTATCCCGAGCGTTGGGATACCCCGGCGCCTCGTATCGATTTTCGCGAGCTGGGGCAGCTCACGTTTGATGCTGCCGACATGGATACCTTCCGCTGTCTGGCACTGGCCGAGCGTGCCGGCAAGACGGGCGGCACCATGCCGTGCGTGCTCAATGCCGCCAACGAGGTTGCCGTCGATGCCTTCCTGCACGATAGCTGCAGCTTTACCGATATCGATCGCATTGTGGAATCCTGCATGGATGCCCACGATATGCAGGCGGTCGATTCGTTTGAGCAGCTTCGCGACATCGATGCGTGGGCGCGTGAAAAGGCTGCGCAGGTGCTCGCCGCAACCCGTTCCTAACCCATAAGGATTGCTTTTTCGTTTTATGGATACTGTTCTGAGCGTTCTCTCATCGGTCTTTTGGGGCCTGCTGATGCTTTCCGTCCTCGTGTTTTTGCACGAGGGCGGCCACTTTTTGGCGGCGCGTGCCTGCTGCGTCCGTGTGACCGAGTTCTTTTTGGGCCTGCCGTGCCGCTTTGACATTCATTACACGTCGCGTCGCATTGGAACCAAGTTTGGCGTGACCCCGCTGCTGCTGGGTGGCTACGCTGCCATCTGCGGTATGGATCCGACCGACGTCTCGTGTGCCGATCGCGTGCTCGCGGCTATCTATCGTCATGGTCGCGTGACCGTGGCCGACCTTGCTGTCGAGCTCGAGCTTTCCGAGGAGGATGTGCTTGAGGCATGCGCCCTGTTGCTTGGCTGGGGCTCCATCGCACCCTGGTATGAGGAAGGGGAGAAGCCCTCGCCGAGCTACTATCCCACCAAGTATCAGACGCTGCCGCGAGATGCGGCGGGTTACACCACCTTTGACGGCCGCCGTTTCGATCGCGAACATTCAACTGCCGAGGGCGATGCGTGGGAGCTGCCGTGCGGCGAGGCCGAGTTCCTTGCACAAGAGCGTTCGCACACCTATCTTGGCCAGGGCTTTCTCAAGCGCGCCTTTATGCTGCTCGCGGGCATTCTCGTCAATATCCTGACGGGCTTTTTGCTGCTTATGAGCATCTACTCTATTGCGGGTGTCACCGTGCCGATGGATACCAACGTGATCGGTCAGGTTGACGAGGGGTCTATTGCCGCCAAGGCGGGTATCGAGGGCGGCGACGCGATCCTTTCGGTTGACGGAGTATCGTGCTCTACCTGGATGGACGTTTACGATGCCATCGGTAAGGCTGCCGGTAAGGACGATATCGCCATCGAGTACGAGCGTGACGGCAAGCAGCATTCGACCGCGGTTGCGCTCAAAGAGGACGAGCGCCTAGGTGTGTATGCCTCTACGCAGGTGGTCCGTTTAGACCCCATCACGTCGGCTCGACTTTCGTTCTCCTATGTCGTGCAGACAGCGGAGGGCGTGATGCGCCTGCTCCAGCCGCAGCATACGATGGAGATTCTCGATCAGTCTTCTTCGATCGTGGGCATTAGCGTTATGTCCTCACAGGCTGCTGCTGCCGGCCCTGCCACGTTCCTTTCGTTTGCCGCCCTCATTTCGTTCTCGCTTGGCTTTATGAACCTGCTGCCCATCCCACCACTCGATGGCGGCAAGCTGGTCATCGAGATCATTCAAAAGATTGCTGGCCGCGAGCTTCCGCTCAAGGTCCAGACGATTGTGAGCTATGTGGGCATCGCGCTCTTTGTGCTGCTGTTTGTCTATATGCTTCGTTCCGACATCCTTCGATTTATCCTGTAGGGGAGTGTTTGGATTGTCTTTATCCCATCCTTTGCCTCGCGAGTTGACGTGCCCCGTGCATGTGGGCGGCGTGCAGATCGGTGGCGGCGCTCCGGTCGTGGTTCAGTCCATGACCTGCACCGATACCGCTGATGCCCAGGCAACGCTTGCGCAAGTGTGCGCGTTGGCGCAGGCTGGCTGCGATATCGTGCGCGTGAGCGTGCCCACCGAGGCCGCGCTTGAGGGTTTTCGCACCATCTGTGCCGAGTCTCCGGTGCCGATCGTTGCCGATATTCACTTTAACCATAAACTCGCCATCGGCGCCGTCGAGGCTGGTGCCGCCAAGCTTCGCATCAATCCCGGCAATATCGGCGATTGGGCCAAGGTTGACGCGGTGATTGATGCTGCGGGTGCCGCTGGGTGCGCGATTCGCATTGGCGTGAACGCGGGCTCGCTTGAGCAGGATATCGCCGAGCGCGATGACCTCACGCAGCCCGAAAAGCTCGTGATGTCTAGCGAGCGCTTTGTGCGGCACTTTGAGGATCGTGGGTTTACCAACATTGTGCTTTCCGCCAAGGCCCATAGCGTACAGACGACGCTCGATACCTATCGAGCCCTGTCGCGTGAGATTCCACACGTTCCGCTTCATCTGGGCGTTACGGAGGCCGGTACCAAGCTCCAGGGCACCATCAAGAGCTCTGTAGGCTTGGGTATCTTGCTTTCCGAAGGCATTGGCGACACCATGCGTGTGTCGCTCACAGCTGATCCGGTTGAGGAGCCGCCGGTTGTCTGGGGTATTCTGCAGTCGTTGGGCCTGCGTCGCCGTGGCCCCGAGATTGTCTCGTGCCCCACGTGCGCCCGCTGCCAGGTTAACCTTATTCCCATTGCCGAGGAGGTTACCGAGCGGCTTAAGAACTACTCCGCGTCGCTTTCGATCGCCGTGATGGGATGTGCGGTCAACGGCCCCGGAGAGGCATCTGACGCCGACCTGGGTGTTGCCTGCGGGCGTGGTCAGGGCCTGCTCTTTTCGCATGGCCAGATCATTGGTAAAGTAGCTGAGGATCAAATTGTCGACGCGCTGATGGCCGAGGTCGACAAACTTATTGAGGAGAAGTAAATGACTCGAGCAATGTTTATGTCTAAGCTCTATGCGCCGACGCTCAAAGAGGATCCGGCGGACGCTGAGCTCGCCAGCCACCGCCTGCTGCTCCGTGCCGGCATGATCCGCAAGGAGGCCGCCGGTCTGTATTCCTACCTGCCGCTTGCTTGGCGCTCGATCCGCAAGATCGAGAATATCGTGCGCGACGAGATGGACGCCGCCGGCGCCCAGGAGCTCATGATGCCCATTATGGTCGATGCCGAGCTGTGGCGTGAGTCCGGCCGTATCGATGCCTATGGCAAGGAACTCGTGCGCTTTGACGACCGTCATGGTCGCGAGTTTGTGCTAGGCCCCACGCACGAGGAGACCGTCACGGCCCTTGTACGCAACGAGCTGCGCTCCTATAAGCAACTGCCCGTCAACCTGTACCACATTCAGGACAAGTTCCGCGATGAGTTCCGTCCCCGCTTTGGCCTGATGCGCGGCCGCGAGTTCATCATGAAGGACGCCTACAGCTTCTCTGCCACGCAGGAGAGCCTGCAGGAGGAGTACGACAAGATGAAGCAGGCCTACGCTAACATCTGTGAGCGCTGCTACATCAAGGCTCTGCCCGTTGTCGCCGATTCCGGCGAGATCGGTGGCGATACCTCCGTCGAGTACATGGCTCTGGCTGACGCTGGCGAGGCCTCGCTCGTCTACTGCGACGATTGCGGCTTTGCTGCCGATGACGAGGCGGCAAGCACCAAGGTCGTTGTGACCGAGGGCCCCGGCGACGGTACGCTCACCAAGGTCGAGACTCCGGGTATGGGTACCATTGAGGCCGTCGCCAAGTTCTTTGGCTTCCCCGAGAATGGCACGCGCAAGTCCCTGGCTCTCATCGACGCCGAGGGCAAGCCCGTCGTGGCCATTGTCCCGGGCGATCATGAGCTCAACGACTGCAAGGCCGAGCACGTCTTTGGCAAGGGCTATCGCATGATGACCGACGAGGAGCTCCAGGCCTACGGTCTGCACAAGGGCTTTATCGGACCTGTTAACCTGCCCGAGGGCATTCGTCTGGTCTGCGACGAGAGCCTGCACGAGTCCAAGCAGTGGGCCTGTGGCGCCAACGAGGCCGACTACCACTTTACCGGTGCCTGCCCCGAGCGCGACTTTACCGTCGATGAGTGGGCAGATCTGGTCACCGTCGTTGCCGGCGATCCCTGCCCGCACTGCGGCAAGCCGCTCTCTGCTGCCCGCGGCATCGAGGTCTCCCAGGTGTTCCAGCTGGGCACCAAGTATTCCGAGGCTATGGGTGCCACCTTTATGGATGAGGACGGCAAGGAGAAGCCGCTTATCATGGGTTGCTACGGCGTGGGCGTGTCCCGCTCGCTCGCTGCCGTCGTGGAGCAGCACAACGACGAGCACGGTATCGTCTGGCCGGTCTCCGTTGCCCCGTACGAGGTCTCGGTGATTCCGCTCGATCCCAAGAAGGAGGAGTGCGCTACCGTCTGCGATCAGATTGTTGATGGTCTGTGCGCCGAGGGTATCGAGGTCGTCGTCGACGATCGCGACGAGCGTCCCGGCTTTAAGTTTGCCGACAACGACCTTATGGGCTTCCCGTATCAGGTAGTGCTCGGCAAGCGTGGCCTCAAGAACGGCACCGTCGAGCTCAAGGACCGTGCCACGGGCGGGCGCGAGGACGTGGCTATCGACGAGGTCGTCGCCAAGGTTGCCGAGCTTGTTAAGGCGGCCCGCCGTTAATCGACGATTCCGCTTGTAGTTCGATATACGGGAAGGCCTCGCATTTCTCCAGATTGGGGAGATGCGAGGCCTTCCTTTTATCCTGTCGGCGTGCTCAATCGCCAAAAGGAAACCCCACAGCCCATATGAGCTGCGGGGTTTTTCCTTGTGCCTCCGATGCGAAATAAATCGCTCAGATATTACTGATAATCGACGACGTCGATCCAGTTCTTCAGGAACTCATCGTTCACGTTGCGCTTACGAGCGAGCTCGGAAGCGGCGACGATGCTCGTCCACTGACGCACGACCTGCATGGGCATGTCGGCGCGGTCGCAGTAGAGCTCCAGGTAGGCCTCGGCCTGGTCCTTGCTGTTGAGGGCAAAGAGCAGGTAGGTGGTGGCAACGTCGGCAGCAGGGGAGCCCTGGGTAGCGTGTGCCCAGTCGCACACATAGAGCTGGCCGTCGTCGCCGACGATGACGTTGGAGGGGTTGAAGTCGCCGTGGCAGACCTTGAACTCCTTGGTCATGCCGTCCAGACGCTCCTGAAGGTTGTAGCGCGTGGTGGCATTGAGCTGATCAAGGCTGTCGATCATGCGGGCGAACTTGTCGCGCTGACGGTTGAGCAGCGGGGAGGTGTAACCGTGGATCTCGATCTGGAGGTCGACGAACATCTCGAGGTACTCACCAAAGCGCTGGGGCTCGGCAGTCATCTTCTCGGCAAGGGTGGTGCCCGGAACCTTCTCGGTCACGAGCGCCCAGCCGTTGGCGTTCTCGAGCTGGGAAACCTCGAGCGCCTTGGGGCTGCGGATGCCGCACTCATTGATGCGGGCAAGATTCAAAGCCTCGTTGAACACGTCGGAGACAGGCTTGGTCTCGTTAAAGACCTTGACGATCTTGTCGCCCAGGTCGTAAACGACCTTGTTGCCACGGCGGACGAGCTCGGTCTTGGAATCGGGTAGCAGCATGGTTGCATCCTTTCAACGATGCGATAGAAGCGACGGCGGGGGTGTGTGAAACACCCGTGCACCCCCGCCGTTAAAAACCGTGCTAAAACTAGCAAACGGCGTAGTCCTGAGGCTCGCGGCCGTAGTAGGCGTCCAGGTAGAGCTCCTTGATCTCGCTCATGAGCGGGTAGCGCGGGTTAGCGCCGGTGCACTGGTCGTTGAATGCCTGCTCGGTCATCTCGTCGAGGGTGTCGAGGAAGTACTGCTCGTCAACACCGTAGTCGGCGATGGTCTTCTTGACGCCGATGAAGTCCTTGAGCTCCTCGAGCTTCGTGATGAAGTTCTCGAAGACCTCCTTGTCGTCCTTGCCCTCGATGCCGCAGTACTTGGCCATCTCGGCGTAGTTGTGCAGCGCGTTGGGGTAAGGATACTGGGAGAAGGTACCCATCTTGACGGGAGCCTCGGCGGCGTTGTAGCGCATAACGCGGGTCAGGATGACGGCGTTTGCGAGGCCGTGGGGCAGGTGATGGAAAGCGCCGAGCTTGTGGGCCATGGAGTGGTTGAGGCCCAGGAAGGCGTTGGCGAAGGCCATACCGGCCATGCAGGAGGCGTTGTGCATCTCCTCGCGGGCATGCGGGTCCTTGGCACCGTTCGTGAAGCTGGAGGGCAGGTTCTCGAAGACGAGCTTAGCAGCGCGCTCAGAGAGGCCCTTGGTGTAGTCGGAAGCCATGATGGAGACGTAGGACTCGATGGCGTGGGTCATGACGTCGATGCCGGAGGCAGCGGTCAGGCCGCGCGGGGCGGTCATGCAGTTGTCGGCGTCGACGATAGCCATGTTGGGGAGCAGCGCGTAGTCGGCGAGCGGCCACTTGATGCCGGTCTCCTTGTCGGTGATGATGGCGAACGGCGTGCACTCGGAGCCGGTACCCGAAGAGGTCGGGACGGCGACGAAATAGGCCTTCTTGCCCATCTCGGGGAAGGTGAAGATACGCTTGCGGATGTCCATGAAGTCCATGGCCATGTCCTCAAACTTGCACTCGGGGTGCTCGTACATCATCCACATGATCTTGCCGGCGTCCATAGCGGAGCCACCGCCGACGGCGATGATGACGTCCGGCTCAAAGAGAGCCATCTGCTTGGCGCCGCGACGTGCGCACTGCAGCGACGGATCGGGCTCGACGTCGTAGAAGCAGTCGTGGGCGATGCCCATCTCGTCGAGCTTGGCCTCGATGGCGCGGGTGTTGCCATTCTTGAAGAGGAACTGGTCGGTGACGATGAAGGCGCGCTTCTTGCCCATGACGGTACCGAGCTCGTCGAGGGCGACGGGCGTGGAACCCTTCTTGAAGTAGACCTTCTCGGGAGCGCGGAACCACAGCATGTTCTCACGGCGCTCGGCCACAGTCTTAACGTTGATCAAGTGCTTCACCCCAACGTTCTCGGAGACGGAGTTGCCGCCCCAGGAGCCGCAGCCCAGGGTCAGAGACGGCTTCATGCCAAAGTTGTACAGGTCACCGATGCCGCCGTGCGAAGACGGGGTGTTGATGACGATACGGCAGGCCTTCATGACGTGCTCGAACAGGCTGATCTTCTCGGCCTGGGCGGGGTGCACGTACAGAGAGGCGGTGTGGCCCGGGCCACCGGCGAGCACCAGGTGCTCGGCCTTGTCGACGGCCTCCTGGAAGTCCTTGGCGTGGTACATGGCCAGGACCGGGGAGAGCTTCTCGTGGGAGAACTCCTCCTTGGCGGGGTCGGTAGAGGTGACCTCGGCGATCAGGATCTTGGTCTTGGCGGGAACCTCGATGCCGGCGAGCTCGGCGATCTTGGCGGCAGCCATGCCGGGGATGCGGTGATCGAGAGCGCCGTTCTTGAACATGGCGGCACGCAGGGCCTCCATCTCGGCACCCTGCTTGACGAAGTAGCAGCCGCGCTTCTGGAACTCGGCCTTGACCTGGTCATAGATGGTGTCGATGACGGTCACGGACTGCTCGGAAGCGCAGATCATGCCGTTGTCGAAGGTCTTGGAGTGGATGATGGAGTTGACGGCGAGCAGCACGTCGGCGGTGTCGTCGATGACGACCGGGGTGTTACCGGCGCCAACGCCCAGGGCGGGCTTGCCCGAGGAGTAAGCGGCCTTGACCATGCCCGGGCCACCGGTGGCGAGGATGATGTCGACGTCGCGCATGACCATGTTGGTCAGCTCGATGGAGGGGACATCGACCCAGCCGATGATGCCCTCGGGGGCACCGGCCTTGACGGCGGCGTCAAGCACGAGCTTGGCGGCGGCGATGGTGCACTTGGCGGCAGCCGGGTGCGGGGAGATGATGATGGCGTTGCGGGTCTTCAGGCTGATCAGCGTCTTGAAGATCGCGGTAGAAGTGGGGTTGGTCGTCGGGATGACGGCGCCCACGATGCCGATGGGCTCGGCGATCTTGGTGATGCCGTAAGCCTCGTCGCGCTCCAGGACACCACAGGTCTTGGTGTTCTTGTAAGCGTTGTAGATGTACTCTGCGGCGTAGTGGTTCTTGATGACCTTGTCCTCAAGAACGCCGCGGCCGGTCTCCTCGATGGCCATCTTCGCCAACGGGATACGAGCCTTGTTGGCAGCCATGGCGGCCTCATAGAAGATCTTGTCGACCTGCTCCTGCGTGTACGTAGCAAAAAGCGCCTGGGCCTCTCGCATCTGAGCGAGCTTAGCCTCAAGCGCCTCTACGTTGTCCACAATTGCGGGAGTAGTGTTTTCCGGTGACTTTTTCACCATTTGTGTCTCCTTGCGATCGGAGATTTACCCTACGTCTTGCATGATAGCAAGAAATTAATCGGCGAACGGTCAGATTCCTCTAAAAGGCACACTAAAACGCTTCAATATACTGAAGCGTTTTAACTAAACTATCCTATAGCATCGCCCCACTCATTGGGGACAGGCTTACATGAGTGCTTTCACTCATGTAAGCCTGTCCCCAATGAGTGCAAAAAGGCGCCCTCCGTAGGGGAGAGCGCCTTTGGTAAGTTCTATGTGAACGCGAGGTCTTTGACCCGGAGAGTCCGAGGTACTTGTTGGTAAGACCTTATTTAGGAGCGCGCAACCTTGCCGGACTTGAGGCAGGTGGAGCAAACGTTCATCTTGCGACGGTGACCATCGACGACGACGTAGACGCGCTGGATGTTGGGGCGGAACTTACGGTTGGTGACGCGGTGAGAGTGGCTGATGGAGCGACCGGCAACGGGGTGCTTACCGCAAACTTCGCAAACTTTGGACATAACTGACCCTCCTTGGGCGACAAACGAACATGTCGCGTTAACAAACAAGCCTGAACTATAGCACAGAAGCAGCTCCCTGTGCGTAATCTACACAGAGATATTTCTCTTTTGGCGATAGTGCCCACGCCACGGCCCTGGACGTAGATCCGATTTGCGTGCAGCAGAGGGGATTATGCCAGCTCGTGTGTGCGTTTTCAAGCTCGTCCCATAAATATATATAGGTTTATTGAGCATTGGGCTCCGTTTACGGAATGCTCTGTATTTATGCTCGCAATTCAGCTTGAGGTTGGCTACACTATCCCATGACCATTAAAGGAGTACGAGATACCCACATGGAATTACATAGCTGCCAAAGAGCAGCCCTTCCTGTGGGTGTCTGGTTCCGCTTTGAGCGGTCGGGCATCTATTTTTTTGACTGTGTCAGCAGTCAAGACATGTGAGGAAGGAGATCGATGGGCACGACTTCCCCCAAGGCGGTCATTATGGACGAGACCGCCGTCAATCGAGCGATGACCCGCATCGCGCACGAGATTCTCGAGCGCAACGAGGGCTGTGAAGACCTCGCTCTGGTCGGCATCGTCACGCGCGGCGACCTTCTGGCAAAGAAGCTCGCCGAGGAGATCAAGGAGATCGAGGGCGTCGACGTTCCGCTCGGCAGCCTCGACATCAGCTTCTACCGCGATGACTACGCTACCAATTTCGCTCCCGCGATCCACGCCACCAACATTCCCTTTAGCGTCGACGGCAAGCGCGTCGTGCTGGTGGACGACATCCTGTATACGGGCCGTACCATTCGCGCCGCTCTCGACGCCGTCATGGACTTGGGCCGTCCGAGCCGTATTGAGCTGGCAGTCCTCGTTGACCGCGGCCACCGCGAGCTCCCCATCTCGCCGGACTTTGTCGGCAAGAACGTTCCCTCGTCGCATGAGGAGAACGTGCACCTATATATGAAGGAAGTCGACGGCCACACCGCCGTCGAGATTAACGACGTCGCGCCGGGTTCCCACGTGGGCTCCGCGCCGCTGGGAGGTGAGTAGTACCGTGGCGTTCAACCATAAGCACCTGATCGACATTACCGAGTACTCCGAAGAGGACATTAAGCTCATCCTCGAGACCGCCAAGGCGTTCTCCGAGGTCAACGAGCGTGCGATCAAGAAGGTCCCCACGCTCAAGGGCAAGACCATCGTCAACATGTTCAACGAGCCCTCGACGCGCACCCGCAGCTCCTTCGAGCTCGCCGAGAAGCGTCTTTCGGCCGACAGTCTTAACTTTGGCGGCTCCTCGACCTCCACGGTCAAGGGTGAGAGCCTCGTCGACACCGTCGAGACCCTCAACGCCTATAAGATCGACTGCATCGTCGTTCGCGATAAGCACGCCGGTGCTCCCTACATCGTCACGCAGAACTCGCCCGCAAGCGTCATCTGCGCCGGTGACGGCAAGCACAACCATCCCACGCAGGCCTTGCTCGACCTGTACACCATCTGGGAGCACAAGGGTGACTTCCACGGTCTGAAGGTCGCCGTCGTCGGCGATATCGCCCACTCCCGCGTGTGCGGCTCGCTGATCCCCGCCCTTAAGATCATGGGCTGCGAGACCTACGCCGTCGCCCCCGGCACGCTGCTGCCGCCGGCGCCCGAGGTCCTGGGCTGCGACCACGTGACGAGCGACCTCGATTCCGTCCTGCCCGAGCTGGACGTCGTCTACATGCTGCGCGTGCAGCAGGAGCGCCTCGAGGGTGCCCCGTTCCCGACCATTCGCGAGTACCACAAGCTCTTCGGCCTGACCAAGGACCGCGAGAAGCTCATGAAGCCCGATGCGATCATCTGCCACCCGGGCCCCATCAACCGCGGCGTTGAGTTCGACTCCTATATGGCCGACCACCCGCAACGCTCCGTCATCCTGGAGCAGGTCTACGCCGGTATCTGCGTGCGTATGGCTATCCTGTATCTGCTGCTTGGAGGTGCCGATAATGGCCTTGCTTCTTAAGAATGCCCACGTCGTCGACCCGTCCGTCGAGCTTGACGGTGTCGTTGACGTCCTGATTGACGGCGACAAGATCGCCGAGGTCGGCGAGAATCTCGCCGTCGAGGGAGCCGAGGTCCGCGACCTTTCCGGCAAGTACCTCGTCCCTGGCCTGGTGGATATGCACGTTCACCTTCGCGAGCCCGGCTATGAGGTCAAAGAGGACATCGAGAGCGGTACCCGCGCAGCTGCCAAGGGCGGCTTCACCGGCGTGTGCGCCATGCCCAACACCGATCCCGTCACCGATAACGGCACCGTCGTGGAGTTCGTCAAGTCCCGCGCTGCCGAGGTCGGTCACTGCCGCGTCTATCCGTCGGGCGCCATGACCCGCGGCCTTAAGGGCGAGGCTATGTCCGAGATGGGTGATATGGTCGCCCACGGCGCCGTCGCCTTTACCGACGACGGTCGCGGCGTACAGGGCGCGGGCATGCTCCGTCGCTGCATGGACTACGGCAAGATGTTCGGCAAGGTCTTTATGAGCCACTGCCAGGACGAGGACCTGGTCGGCCACGGCCAGATCAACGAGGGCAAGGTTTCGACCCGTCTGGCCCTCGAGGGCTGGCCGGCTGCCGGCGAGGAGCTCCAGATCGCTCGCGACATCGAGATTGCTAAGCTGACCGGTGCCAAGCTGCACATCCAGCACATCTCCACCGCCCATGGCCTGGAAATCGTGCGCGCCGGTAAGGCCGCTGGCGTTCGGGTTACCTGCGAGGCTACCCCGCACCACATGTTCCTGACCGAGAACGACCTGGACGAGACCTACAACACCTCGCTCAAGGTCAATCCGCCGCTGCGCACCGACGAGGACGCCGAGGCCATCCGTCAGGGTGTCATCGACGGTACCGTCGACGTTATCGTCACCGATCACGCTCCGCACACTCCGTGGGAGAAGGCCCGCGAGTTCGAGCTCGCACCCTTTGGCATGATTGGCCTCGAGACCTCGCTGTCGCTCGTGCTCACCGAGCTGGTCAACACGGGCAAGATGAGCGTGGGTCGCATGGTCGAGCTCATGGCCATCAAGCCGCGTGAGATCCTGGGCCTCGACCAGGTTCAGGTCAAGGCGGGCTCCGTTGCCGACCTGACCGTGTTCGACCCCACCGTAACCTGGACGGTTGGCGAGGACGGCTACGAGTCGCGTGCCGAGAACTCCGGTTTCGCCGGCCGCACGCTTACCGGTCGTGCCACCGATGTGTTTGTCGGCGGTAAGCAGACGCTCGCCGACGGCTGCATCTGCTAGCATAGCCTTATCGCTTTTGTGCGCGGTGCCCTTGCGGTGCCGCGCTTTCTGTTCGTTTTGACCATGCAACCGCATGGGGGATTGGAGCGTCTATGCCCACACCTTCCACTGCACGCATGCACGACTTCGAGGTCGTATCGAACCAGGAGATCGCCGACGGCATCTTCTCGCTCGTCATCTCGGCCCCCAAGCTTGCAAGTGCGCTCAAGCCCGGTCAGTTTGTGAACATTGCCGTGCCCGGCGATGCGTCCTCGCTGCTTCGCGTGCCCCTGAGCTTCTATCGCGCCGACGCCCAGGCCGGCACCGTCGAGCTGTGGTACGCCGTCGTGGGCGACGACACCCGTCGTCTGTCGCAGATGGCCCCCGGTTCCACCTCTAATCTGCTGGGCCCTGGCGGCCGCGGCTGGCTTGTGCCCGAGGGCACCAGGAAGGCACTACTCGTTGCGGGCGGCATCGGTGTTCCGCCCGTGCTGTGCCTTGCCGGTAAGCTTGCCGAGCAGGGTGTGGCCGTTGACGTGTGCCTGGGCTTTTGCACTGCGTCCAAGGCCGTGGGCATCGATGAGTTCCGCGCGCTGGGCGCTACAGTTAACGTGTGCACCGATGATGGCACGCTGGGCACGCACGGTTTTTGCACCGACCCGGCAGCTGAGCTGCTCGGCGAGGGCGGCTACGACTATGTGGCCAGCTGTGGCCCCGCTGTCATGATGAAGAAGGTCGCCGCCGCTGCCGCCGAGGCCGGTGCGTACTGCGAGGTGTCGCTTGAGCGCATGATGAGCTGTGGCTTTGGCGCCTGCAACACCTGCAATGTCGAGACGGTCGACGGTATGAAGGGCGCCTGCATGTGCGGCCCCGTGTTCGATGCTTCCAAGGTGGTGGTCTTCTAGTGGGTACCGTGAACATGGCCGTCGATTTCGGCGGCGTCAAGATGCAGAACCCCATCAACACCGCAGCCGGTACCTTTGGCTACGGTTGGCAGTTCCAGAACTTCTTTGATGTCTCCCAGCTGGGCGCCATCACCACCAAGGGTTGTGCTGCCGAGCCCTGGCCCGGCAACCCCGCGCCCCGCATGGCCGAGATCCCGGGCGGCATGATCAATTCCGTGGGCCTTCAGAACCCCGGTGTGGCCGCCTTTGCCCGTGAGTCCGGCCCGTGGCTCGAACAGCTTTCCAAGGACGGCTGCCAGGTCATCTGCCAGGTCGCCGGCCACTCCGTTGACGAGTTTGTGCGCGCGCTCGAGATGTATGTCGAGCTGTGCCCCTGGGCTGCCGGCTACGAGATCAACGTGAGCTGCCCCAATATCGCCGCCGGCGGTGCCGCCATGGGTTCCTCGCCCGAGGGCGCCTCTGCCGTTATGGCTGCTTGCCGCAAGGTAACCGATAAGCCGCTGTTCGTAAAGATGGCTCCGGTCAACGTTGCCGAGATTGCCAAGGCTCTCGAGGCCGCTGGCGCCGACGGACTTTCAGTCATCAACTCCATCCAGGGCATGGCCATCGATGTTCATACTCGCAAGTCCCGCGTGGCCAAGCCCAAGGGTGGCCTTTCGGGCCCGCTGTGCCACCACATCGCCGTGCGCATGGTCTGGGAGGTCGCCCAGGCTGTCGATATCCCCATCAATGGCGTCGGCGGCGTCATGACAGGTGAGGACGCGGCCGAGTTTATCCTGGCCGGTGCCACCTGCGTATCGGTCGGCATGGCCAACTTCGTCGATCCGTGCGCTTCGATTAAGATTGCGCGCGAGCTCGAGGCCTGGGCCGAGTCCCAGGGCGTGAAGGACATCAACGAGCTGGTAGGTGCTTTCGAATGCTAGAGACCGATGCCCGCGACCGCGTTATCGTCGCTCTCGACTGCGACCGTGAGCGTGCGTTCGAGCTCGCCCACGAGCTTTCTGGTCATGCCGCCTGGCTTAAGGTCGGCATGACGCTCTATTACGCTGAGGGCCCCGAGATCGTCAAGACGTTCAAGGACCTGGGCTTTAAGGTCTTCCTCGACCTCAAGTTCCATGACATTCCGCATCAGGTGCGCGGTGCCGCCCGTTCGGCCTCGCTTGCCGGTGCCGACCTGCTCTCGGTCCATGGCTTGGGTTCTGGTGCCATGCTCGCTGCGTGCCGTGAGGGTGCCGAGGAGGCGCGCGAGGACCGCGCCAAACTCGTTGCCATTACCGTGCTCACGAGCATGAACCAGGAGTCGCTGGCCGAGATTGGCGTCGATTCGCCCGTGGCCGAGGAGGCCGCCCGCCTGGCAAAGCTTGCCCAGGCCAACGGCATCGACGGCATCGTGTGCTCGCCGATGGAGGCCCATGACATGCGTGAGCTGCTCGGTCCCGACGCGCTGATCGTGACTCCGGGCGTGCGTCCGGTGGGCGCCGCCTTGGGCGATCAATCCCGCGTGGCGACGCCCTCCCAGGCTATCGAGCGCGGTGCGAGCCACATCGTGGTTGGCCGACCCATCACCGGTGCCGACGACCCGGTTGCCGCCTTTGACGCTATCGTTGCCGAGCTGGTCGAAAACGTCGCCTAAAAGATTCCCTCAAGTCACCACTTTTAGGTCTCATTAGCACAAATTAGCCCCTGTTCCTGCGAAAACTTTCCCATCCTTTGTGTGGAATCGCAGGGCAGGGGCTCAACTTTGACCTCCGTATATTGCACTTTTCGCAGGTATCGTCTAACCTATGATGCCGTCGATTGGGCATTTAGTGCGTTTGACGTGCTAAAATGCCAATTATTGCATCAGATATAACCCAACTATTTGGAGGTTCGAATGGCACTCCCTCAGCTTACCGACGAGCAGCGCAAGCAGGCTCTTGAGAAGGCTGCCGCCGCACGTCACGCCCGCGCTGAGCTTCGCGAGCAGATCAAGAAGGGCGAGAAGTCCCTCGAGTCCGTGCTCAACTCCGATGACCCCATCGCTTCCCGCATGAAGGTTTCCACCCTCATCGAGTCTCTCCCCGGTTATGGCAAGGCTAAGGCCGCCAAGATCATGGAGGAGCTCGGCATCTCCGCTACCCGTCGCGTCCAGGGCCTCGGCGTCCGTCAGCGCGAGCAGCTCCTCGAGCAGCTGACCAAATAAGTGAGCGCTCAGGATTCAAAGCTCTTTGTGATTTCTGGACCGTCAGGTGCAGGCAAGGGCACGCTCGTCACTCGTGTGCGCGAGCGTCGCTCGAACCTGGGCCTGACGGTTTCGGCTACCACGCGAGCACCACGCAAAGGTGAGGTCGACGGCGTCAACTACTTTTTCCTGACGCGCGAGGAGTTCGACCGCCGCGTGGCAAACGGTGAGTTTGTTGAGTGGGCCGAGGTCCACGGCAACTGCTACGGCACGTTGGTGAGCGAGGTCACATCCAAGCTCGCCTCTGGCTCGTCTCTGATCTTGGAGATCGATGTCCAGGGAGCCCTGCAGGTCAAGGAGCGTTTCCCCGAGGCCGTGCTGATTTTTATCAAGCCTCCTTCGCTCGAGGTGCTTCGCGATCGCCTGGTCGGTCGCGGTACCGAGACGCCCGAGACGATCGAGCTGCGTATGGCAAACGCCGCCGATGAACTTGCCCTTGCCGACCGCTACGACGACGTCGTGGTGAATGACGATCTCGACCGCGCGACCGATGAGCTCGTTCGCGTTCTCGATATGCATGAAAGGATCTGAGGTCCGTGTCCGTTGTAAAGCCTTGCATTGACGATCTTCTGGAGAAGACCGATCACAACCGCTTCCTGCTCGCCTCGCTTGCCTCCAAGCGCGCCTGCGACATTAACAGCATGCTGCGTGGTCAGCACAACCGCGTGCTCGCCGTCCAGGATGTCGACGACATCACCATTGCACTCTCCGGTGCCGATACCATCTCGATGGCTATGGACGAGATTGTCGACGGCGATATCTCCTACGACGAGGCCCGTTACGAGAAGGCGCTCGGCCACAAGGTCGCTGAAGCCTAAATGGCAGCTCGCGTCTGCCTGGTCCACTATCACGAGGTTGGACTGAAGGGCAAGAACCGCGCACATTTTGAGCATATCCTCATGGATAACATCAAGGCGGCCTTGGCCGCCTTTTCCGTGAATGCCGTGTCTCGAATTTCCGGTTATATCCTCGTGACCTTTAACGAGCATCAGGCCGACGAGGCGGCGCGCGTCATTCGCACCGTCCCCGGCGTTGCCCGCGTGTCCCTGGCATATCACACGAACCGCGACCCGCAGGAATACTGCGCCGCCGCCGTGAAGGCGCTGCGCGAATTTGGTCCCTTCGAGTCGTTTAAGGTGCATGCCAAGCGCTCTAACACCGACTACGAGCTCACCTCGATTGATATCAATCGACAGGTCGGCGAGGTACTGTGCGAGGCGTTTCCCGATAAAAAGGTCCAGATGCACGATCCCGACGCGATGGTGCACGTGCTGGTGGTCCAGGGTAGCGTCTATGTGTATGCGCGCTCTGAGCGCGGCGTGGGTGGTCTTCCGGTGGGGTCTGCCGGCAAGGTTGTGACGCTGCTTTCCTCGGGTATCGATTCGCCGGTGGCGACCTGGATGCTCGCGCGTCGCGGCGCGGTGTGCGTGCCGGTACATTTCTCCGGTCGTCCTCAGACGCCCGATACGAGCGAGTATTTGGTGCAGGACATCATCCGTGCGCTTGAGCCGGGTGTCCAGATCGGCCGCCTGTACGTGGTGCCGTTTGGCGATTGCCAGCGTGAGATCTCGGTGACCTGCCCCAGCAACCTGCGGGTGATCATGTATCGCCGCATTATGTATTCGGTTGCTGAGCGCATTGCGCATATCGAGGGCGCCAAGGCTATCGTGACCGGCGAATCGCTCGGTCAGGTTGCATCCCAGACGCTCGAGAACATTATGGCCGTCAACGAGGCCGTCAAGATCCCCGTGTTCCGCCCGCTGATCGGTTCGGACAAGCAGGAGATCATTGCACGCGCTGAGGAGATCGGTACGTTCGGTATCTCGACCGAGGCTGCTCCCGACTGCTGCACGCTGTTTATGCCGCGTCGTCCCGAGACACACGCCAAACTCGATGCCGTGCACGAGGCCTGGGAGCTGTTCGACCACGAGGAGATGATCGAGCGCCTGCTTAAGCAGACCGAGTACATCGACTTCTCCAGCAACACGTATAAGGCCCCTAAGACCTTAAAACGCAAACATTCCGAGCTCGCTCCACGTGAGATTTACCAAGATCACGAATAATGTTGTGTATAGACCGGCGGTGATTTTGCATCGTCGGTCTTTTTCTATCTGGACTTTTGGCGATAAACGGTTCATTTATCGACGTGTGCCTGAATTAATGGACATTTTTTCGCAAGGTTTTGGTCAGCTTTTGGTTTGACCGTGATAGCCGGTGTGGGCATGTGGAGGCTGCAGCGCTCGTTTCCTGACACGATGGTGTTGGGAGGTGTTTGCTATGGCGCAGCGCGAGCAACACGAACGGGTTAAACGGATGGATCGCTTGGCAGAAAAGCTGCTCGGCCATAAGGCGGTGGTCGTGGCGATTCTGGTTGCCATTGCCGCCGCGAGCGGCTTGGCGATGGCAAGTTTTAGTAGCCGCTCCAGCGGCGTGTCGTTTGAGCGTAGTGATGAGGCGAGCGCCTCGGATGTGCGCGAGGCCGGGGATGCGTCACCCGACGATGCTGATGAGTCGTCTGCCAAGAGCTCTTCTGCTGCCGAGGTGTACGTCGATGTTGATGGCGCCGTTGTGAGGCCAGGCGTGTACCGGCTCAAAGATGGAGCACGGGTGTCCCAGGCGATTGATGCCGCCGGAGGGCTTACGGCCGAGGCGGATGTGACGGGTCTTAACCGTGCGTCCAAGATCACCGATGGTCAAAAGATCTATGTGCCGACGGTAGGGGAGCAACAAACGGCTGCGGCCGTCGGCGGCGCCGAAAGCAGTGCTTCCACGACCCCTGGTACAGGGTCTTCGTCGGGACTTGTGAATATCAATACGGCAAGTGCGGCGGAGCTGCAGACGCTTTCGGGCATCGGGCCTTCTATGGCCCAGTCAATTATCGACGAACGGACGCAAAACGGGGCCTTTGCCTCGGTCGATGACCTTATGCGCGTATCGGGGATCGGTGAGAAGAAACTCGCCAAAATTAAAGATTGCATCTGCGTATGAGTGCGACCGAGCGCGAGCATGTGATGCCACCGCGCCCATTGATGCCGTGGACGATAGCCCTTTGTGCCGGCTTGTGTGCGAGCTGTGGGTTAGTGCTTAACATGGCGGCCGATGCGCTGCTGGGAGAGCGGGCGGCGCCCGTCACATTGCTTATGGCCATTCCCGTTGCGGCAGCAGGGTGCATCGTATTGGCTCGGTCCTGCATGCGCCTTGTGCGGTGGAGGCGATGGCTGTATGCCGCGGCCCTCGGCCTCGTGGCGGGAGCGGTAGTGTCCGCGGGTTGGGCGATAGGGGCGCTGCGCGCTTCGAGGGCGTTGGATAATCGGGCTGCGAGCAGTCTCGAGTTTGTTGTGTGTGGCGACCCGTCCATCAATGACGGTGCGTACTCCTATACCTGTGATGCGTATGCGGGCGAAAAGCGTTTGGGTCAGGTACGGCTGTCGTGTGATCGTGAGCTTGGCGCCGGTTCGCATGTACGTGCTATCGGTCGAATTTCGCGCTTTGAGAATGATGCGTATGGGCGCTCACGCGTGCTTCGGGGCGAGCTTCGAAAGGTTAAAGTCGTCCGGTTGGTATCGATCGACGAGGGCCCTCCAGGCCCGTTGTCTTGGCTTCGAAACGAGCTCCTTGCCGTTATCGCGCCCGCGACCGACCCAGCGCGCTCGCTCATCGCCGGCGTTGTCTGTGGGCGCTCGTCCGAGCTGCGCGCCCAGCCTGCGGGCGAATGGTTTTCGGTAACGGGCACCGCACATCTCATCGCCGTTTCGGGCAGTCATCTTGCCATCGTGGGGTTTGTGATTGAGAGTGCCCTGCAAAAGACGCGTCTCTCTCGTGGGTTTCAGCGGGGGCTGTTGGTGCTGGCCCTCGCTGCCTATGCCGTTTTTACTGGCGCTTCGCCCTCGGCCGTGCGCGTGTGCTGTATGGTGGCGGCGACGCTTGTCGCCAACGGCGCCGGACGTCGTCGGCATGGCCTCTCGGCTCTGTTTGTCACCATGGCAATCTTTGTGTTGCTGCGCCCGACGGTATTGTTCGAGATGGGTTTTCAACTATCGTGCGCCAGTGTTTTTGCCATCCTTTGTTTTTGCCCCTACGCTACCTACGCCTTGTGCGAGATGAGCGTGCCATCGGGGGTTGCCGGTATTTTGTCCGTCACGATGTGCTCACAACTCGCGACACTTCCTGTAACCATTCCCGCATTCGGGACGTTTTCGCTCATTGCCCCGCTTGCAAATGCCGTGATCGGTCCGGTGATAAGCGTACTGCTTGCTATATCGGTTGTGCTGGTGCCCTGCTCGCTTGTGCCGCTGTTGCGTCACGGGGCGCTCGTGGGGCCCATGATTGTCGCTCGCTGCGCCCTGTTCTTTGAGCAGCTCTTTGCTGCCGTTCCGGGCGCATCCGTAAGCGTGCCGCCCGATGCGCCCTTGGTATACGTGGTGCCGTTTGCGCTGGCGGTCCTCTTGGTCTGGTGGCCACGTCCCCGCGCGCGGCCCATGGCAGTGGGGCTGCTGTGTTTGATGCTTGCGGCGGCTGTTCCGTATGTCTATTGGGATCGATGTGCGCCGCCTTCGGTAACAGTCCTCGATGTCGGCCAAGCCGATGCGATTCTGGTTCGTCAGGGTAGCGCCGTGGCGCTTGTCGACTGTGGGCTCGATGAGCGCGTGGTGTCGGCGTTGGTTCGCAATAACGTTCACCATATCGATGCCGTCTTCGTGACGCATTGGGATGAAGATCATTGGGGTGGTCTTCCCGACGTACTCGATCAGTTTTCGGTTGGAACCATTGCGGTCGCGGCCGATGCACTGGACGGCGCGCCTGTTGAGGTCCTGAATCGCCCCGGCGTAACGTATCGGCAGGTAGCCCGCGGAGACGCGGTCGATATCGGCGCATTTCGGGCTCGTGT
The DNA here is from genome assembly GCF_001404695.1 of Collinsella aerofaciens. Lineage (GTDB taxonomy): Bacteria > Actinomycetota > Coriobacteriia > Coriobacteriales > Coriobacteriaceae > Collinsella > Collinsella aerofaciens_E. The sequence continues at coordinate 78,587 of NZ_CZAQ01000001.1, forward strand.
GATGTGGCCGTTTGACACGGTGGATGGTGAGGGCAATGAGGACTCGCTTGTCTTGCTGCTCTCCTATGCTCAGGAAGGTAAGAGTCTGCGTATGCTCCTCACTGGTGATGCCGAGCTCGATCAGGAGCGCGAGTTTGTACAGGAGGTGGGCGATATCGATGTGCTCAAGCTGGGGCATCACGGCTCAAAAGTTTCCGTCGACACAGACCTGCTGGAAACGCTTAAGCCCGAGCTCTCTATCGCGAGTGCGGGCGAGGGCAACCGCTACGGCCATCCATCCGATGCCTGCATCGATGCCGTTCGCGATGCGGGCGGCGCGTTCGCATGCACCATCGAACAAGGAGACATCACCGTCTCGCCGACCGTAACCGGATTTGCCATGCGATGCCAGCGACCGTGATGCTGCCGTTGGCGCGGGATAAGCCCGTGGGCTAGAATGGCACGGTACGAACACGAGAGCCTGCGGGAGGGGAGCGCGATGTCCGAAACCGGTCTGCTGCCGGCATATCTGATTGTCGGTACCGACGGAGTCAAACGCGACCACGCCGTCTCGCGTATGAAGGCGCGTCTGGAAAAGACGGGCATGGTCGAGTTCAACCTCGACGAGCGCGATATGACCAAAGACCCCGATATCGAGTCGATTATCGGATCGCTCAACACCTTTCCCATGGGCAGCGAGTTTCGCCTGGTAATCCTTGACGGCTGCTCAAAACTCGCCAAAGCGATTTCCGAGCCGCTTGTCGAGTATCTGGCGAGTCCCAGCCCCACGACGGTTTGCCTCATAATCGCCGATTCGCTTGCCAAGAACACGCGCCTGTACAAGGCAATCGCCAAGATTGACAAGAAGGCCGTGATCGACTGTTCGGGCACCAAGCGCTGGGAGCTCCCGCGCCGCGTGCAGCAGATGGCGACGCAGCACGGAAAGTCCATTTCGACGGCGGCTGCCGAGGAGCTCGTTTCCCGCTCGGGCGAGAACACTCGCATGCTCGATAACGACTTGGCAAAGCTCGCCCAGATGGTCGAGGCACCCCAGATTGAACTTGCCGACGTGGAGCGTTGGATCGTGCGTACGGCCGAAGTCCAGCCCTGGGACTTTCTCAATGCGGTCTCGGCCCGTGACATGCGCCGCTCGCTTGAGCTCTTCAATCTACTGCCCGCCAAGAGCTACGTGTGGACTTACACATTGCTGTGCGGGCGCATTCGCGAGCTTATCGTTGCCAAGGCGCTCGATGCGCGTGGGCAGGGTCGTGAGCTTGCCGCGACGCTTAAGCTTCAGGCCTGGCAGGTCAAAAATCACTTTACCTGGGCACGCCGCTTTTCGATGGCGGAGCTTGTCGCTGCGCTCGAGGGTGCCGTCGATGTGGAGCTCGCGCTCAAGGGTTCGGCTGATTCCCAGACCGCGCTTTTGCTCTGGATTACGAACATCTTGAGAAAATCGTGATGATACCTGCCTATTTGACAAATTCGTTCTATCCCTTTGAGGGGGAGCGTGCTATAGTAGGCGCTTGCATGACCTCACCGTGTCTCAGAGGTGTCATACATTTTTTGCAAGGAACTCGAAAGGAACTCCAGAAGTGGCAAACATCAAGTCTCAGAAGAAGCGTATCCGCACCAATGAGGCAGCTCGCATGCGTAACAAGGCTGTCAAGTCCGAGCTCAAGACGCTGACCAAGCACGTCCAGTCCGCCGTCGCCGAGGGCGACGCCGAGAAGGCCCAGGCTGCCCTCAAGACCGTTACCAAGCGTCTCGACATGGCTGCCGCCAAGCATGTTATCCACAAGAACCAGGCTTCCAACCGCAAGTCCGGTCTTGCCAAGCTCGTGAACAGCATCAACGCCTAAGTTGTAAATTTCACACCACACAGATTACGCGCATAAAAGGAGCCTGTTTTATGGAACAGGCTCCATTTTTTGTACCGCTCGGGTAAGATAGTCCGCATGAATACTTCAATTGACATTTCCCACATCCGCAACTTCTCGATCGTTGCGCACATCGACCATGGCAAGTCCACGATCAGTGACCGCATCCTCGAGCTCACCCATACCGTCGACGAGCGCGACATGGAGTCGCAGCTGCTCGACACCATGGATATCGAGCGCGAGCGCGGCATCACGATCAAGTCCAATGCCGTTCGCGTTTCCTATGACGCCGACGATGGTGAGACGTATCAGTTCAACCTGATCGATACGCCGGGCCACGTGGACTTTACCTATGAGGTCTCGCGTTCGCTGGCCGCCTGTGAGGGCGCGGTGCTCGTCGTCGACGCCACGCAGGGCGTCGAGGCGCAGACCGTCTCCAACGCGACGCTCGCCATGAACGCCAATCTGGATATCGTGCCCGCCATCAATAAGATCGACCTGCCCTCGGCGCACCCCGACGAGGTCAAGACCGAGATCGAGGACGACCTGGCGATTCCCGCCGACGATGCCGTATGCGTATCGGGCAAAACTGGCGAGGGTATCCACGACCTGCTGGAGTCCATCGTCTTTTTGATCTCACCGCCCAAGGGCGATGCAAACGCGCCGCTCAAGGCGCTCATCCTGGACTCGTATTTCGATGAGTACCGCGGCGTCGTTGCCACGGTCCGTGTCTTTGACGGCTCCATCAAGAAGGGCGATACCCTGCGAATGATGCAGGCCAAGGGCGACTTTTTGGTCGATGGCGTGGGCGTCAAGCGTCCCGCCGAGACCCCGGTCGATGCGCTGACGGTCGGCGAGGTGGGCTACGTGGTCACGGGCCTGAAGGATCCCGAGGCCGTACGCGTGGGCGATACCCTCACGTGGGCGTCGAATCCCTGCCCCGAGCCACTTCCCGGCTATCGCGAGGCCAAGCCCATGGTCTACACAGGCCTGTTCCCCATCGATAACAAGGATTACGAGAACCTGCGTGACGCTCTCGATAAGCTGCATGTCAACGACCCGTCGTTGGTGTGGGAACCCGAGACCTCGGTGGCGCTCGGCTTTGGCTTCCGCGTGGGCTTCTTGGGCCTGTTGCATATGGAGGTCGTCAAGGAGCGCTTGGAGCGCGAGTTCAACCTGGACCTGATTGCCACGAGCCCTTCGGTGGATTATCACGTCTACAAGACTGACGGCGAGATGATTGATGTTCGCAGCCCGCAGGATCTGCCCGAGGCTACGCGCATCGAGCGCATCGAGGAGCCTTACCTCAAGGCCAAGATTATCTGCCCGCCCGAGTATACGGGTGCCGTCATGCAGCTCGCTATCGAGCACCGCGGCATTACGACCGACATGATCCATCTCACGAGCAAATCGGTCGAGATGCGCTTTGACATGCCACTCGCCGAGCTCATCCTGGACTTCTTTGACCAGCTCAAGAGTCGCACCAAGGGCTATGCCTCGCTCGACTATGAGTTCAACGAGTATCGTCCCTCCGAGCTCGTCAAGCTCGATATCCTGCTTTCGGGCGATGAGGTGGACGCGCTTTCGTTTATCGTGCACAAGGACAAGGCCTATGGCCTGGCCCGCGGGCTGTGCGACAAACTCAAGGAAATCATTCCACGCCAGCTGTTCGAGGTGCCCATCCAGGGCGCTATCGGCAACAAGATCATCGCCCGCTCCACCGTTAAGGCACGCCGCAAGGACGTGCTTGCCAAGTGCTACGGCGGCGATATCTCGCGTAAGCGCAAGCTGCTCGAGAAGCAGAAAGAGGGTAAGAAGCGCATGAAGGCCATCGGTTCGGTCGAGGTCCCGCAGGAGGCCTTTATGGCGATCCTCAAGGTGGACGAGTAGGTCCCATGGCGCTTTCTGAATACAGCAAGCGGCTGCTGGGCGCCTATGCCGAGCAGCCGTTCCTTATGGCTCCCATGGCGGGCGTAACCGACCCCGCCTATCGCATCATGTGTCGCCGCCGCGGTGCCAACCTTGCCTACAGCGAGATGGTGAGCGTTGCGGGCCTTGTCTATGCCAGCAACAAGACGTGGCGCCTGGTGTTGCCGGCCGACGAGGAGCAGCAGATCTGCGTGCAGCTCTTTGGTTCCAAGCCCGATCAGTTTGCGGGTGCTGTCGCTGCCGTCGAGGAGCGTGTGGGCGATCGCCTGTCGCTCATTGATATCAACATGGCCTGCCCGGCTCGCAAGGTCGTCACCAAGGGCGAGGGCTCGGCGCTTATGCGCACGCCCGATCTGGCAGAGAAGATCGTTGAGGCAGCGGTGGGCGCGGCGCACGTGCCCGTGACCGTAAAAATCCGCAAGGGCTTTTACGCCGAAGACCGCAATGCCGCGACGTTTGCCCAGATGCTCGAGGGGGCAGGGGCCGCTGCGGTGGCGGTACATGGTCGCTGTGCCACGCAGCTCTATACGGGCCAGGCCGATTGGTCGGTCGTCGATGAGGTGGCCGACGCCGTCGAGATTCCCGTTATCGGTTCGGGCGACGTGTTCTGCGCCGAGGATGCCGCGGAGCATCTGCGCAACTCCGGCGCCAGCGCCGTGTTCATCGCGCGCGGTATCTATGGCAATCCCTGGGTGTTCGGCGATGCTCGAGCCCTTGCGCTCGATGGCACGCCGGTACCGGTACGTAGCTCGGTCGAGCGCCTGGATGCCCTGCGCGAGCACCTGACGCTCACGCACGAGCTGTTGCCGCTCATGTCGCGTGCCCGTACGTACGCAAGCTGGTATCTAAAGGGGATGCCTCATGCTGCGGCCTGGCGCGCCCAAGTGGTGCGTTGCTCCACATACGAGGAGTTCATGGCATTGGTCGATGATATCGAGCGCGATGTGGTGGCCTGCGAGGCCGCACTTGCCGCCGGCGAGTCGGTGCCCGCTCATCCGCTGGAGGCCTAACGGTGGCCGTTACCGCGCTGTACGTGCATGTTCCGTTTTGCGCCCAAAAGTGCCGGTACTGCGACTTTGACTCGCGCAGTTTTGCTCCGTGCGACCTGAGCGCTGCGCTCGATGCCTATTTTGAGCAGTTGTATGCGCGCCTTGATGCCTTTGGAGACGTCGGGGCGCTTGCGCAGATCCGTACCGTCTATGTTGGCGGCGGCACGCCGTCGCTGGCGGGGGAGCGCCTGGTAGAACTCGCCCGGCGTATCTCTGCGTGCTGCAAGCCAGTTGAGTTTACCTGCGAAGCCAATCCTGAGTCGTTGACTTCGCAGCTTGCTGCGGCGCTTGCCGGGGTGGGCGTCACGCGCATTTCTCTGGGAGTTCAGACCCTCGACAACGCCGAGCTTGCCGCGATTGGCCGCATCCACGATTCGCACCGCGCCCTTGCAGCCATCGCCGCGGTGAGGGACGCTGGGCTCGATGTGTCCTGCGACCTGATGTGCGGACTTCCCGGGCAGACCGCCGTAAGCTGGCAGCGCACGCTCGATGGCGTGTTGGCGGCGGCGCCGCATCACGTGTCGGTTTACCCGCTCACGCTCGAGGAGGGCACGCCGCTTTACCGCATGGCGTGTCACGACGAGTCGCTTGAGCCCGACGAGGATTTTCAGGCTGCGTGCATGGATGCGGCGCGTGAGTGCCTGGGTGCGGCCGGCTATCACCCGTATGAGGTGGCAAGCTACGCGCTCGACGGCCATGAGTGCGCCCACAACATTGCCTATTGGACCGGACAGGGCTATCTGGGCTTGGGCCGCTCTGCCGCCGGTATGCTCGATGCCGAGGATTTCGATCGCTTGGCCGGGCTGTTTCCCGACGTGCCTGCTCGCGGCGATGCGTATCGCGTGCGCTTGGTGCAACGTGACGATGATGCGACGGCGTTTGATGCCGAGTATCTGTCGCAGCGCGAGGCTGCGGCCGAGGATCTGATGCTCGCCTGCCGCATGACGCGTGGCATTGGGCCCGACCTGTTGGTTCGCTCGGCAAGCGTGATCGCTGCAGATGAGTTGGCGGCGGCCTGTGACCGTGCTCTCGAGTTGGGCCTTGCCACCTGGGTGCCCGATCATGTTGAAGGACATGCTGGGAGCGTCACCTTAAAAGACGTTATCGCAGGTCGCGTCCGTGCCCGCTTAGCGCCCACCCACTTGGGCTGGCTCGATGGAAATGTGCTGTTCGAGCTGTTTTGGGGTCTAGCTTAGGCCGCTCGGGTAGAATTACCGCAATATATACGCTGCTGTGAGCAGGAGGTTGCCGCGCATGGCGACGATGAACGAAAAAGATTACTACGAGATTTTGGGTGTCTCCAAGGACGCCACCTCGCGTGATATACAGAAGGCCTTCCAGCAAAAGGCACGTAAGCTCCATCCTGACGTCAACAAAGAGCCGGATGCCGAGGAAAAGTTCAAAGAGGTTTCCGAGGCCTACGCTGTGCTTTCGGATGAGCAGAAGCGTGCGCGCTATGACGCCATGCGTTCGGGTAATCCCTTCGCCGGCGCTCCCACGGCTTCGCCCTATGGCGGCGGCTACGCCGGCAGCGCAGGCTATGGTAATCCCTTTGAGGGCGGCTTTCCCTTTGGTGGCGCCTGGGGCCAGCCCCGTCGCGGCCAGGCGGCCTACAACCCCGAGAGTGGCGCCAACGTGGTCGTCGATATCAAGCTCGACGCCAAGGAGGCCAAGGGCGGTGCCCGCAAGACCGTCCGCTATACGCGCTTCGATACCTGTGGTCACTGCGGAGGCTCGGGATCTGTTTCGTCCGAGCATGCACATACCTGTCCGAGCTGCGGCGGTCGCGGCCACATCGACGTCGACCTGTCCTTCCTGTTCGGTGCCGGCACGTTTCAGTCTGTCTGCCCCGAGTGCGGCGGTTCCGGTAAGGTCGTCGCCGACCCCTGCCCCGATTGCGGCGGCAGCGGCCGTGTCCGTGTGACCTCCGAGCAGACGATTGAGTTTCCCGCCGGCACGCACGATGGTGACGAGGTTCGCATTAGTGGCATGGGTCACGCCGGCACCAACGGTGCCTCGGGTGGCGATCTGGTCGGCCGCGCCCATGTCGAGGCCGAGCGCCTGGAAGGCAAGGCCCGTACAGGTTTTTACCTGATGGGCATCGTGGCGCCGTTTTTGGTGCTGTCGGCCATCTCGGGCGTGTTCTCGGCCTTTGCCATAATGTGCTTTATTCCGTTTGCCATGGGCCTGTTTATGGTGGTCTCGGACGGCGTGCTGCACCGCAGCCTGCTGTGGTGGAAGCGCGGCGCGATGCAGTTTGCCAACGGTTTTGCCAACGGATTTATGTTTGCGCTCGTGTCGGTTTGGTTTGCGAGTTGCTCGCAACGTGCCATGCTTTCGCCCTACGCAATGCAATAACATCTAGCCCTCTGTTTGCGGCCGGCCCAGCTTGGGTATAGGACGCACTGTGACAAAAATGAAAGTCGGAAGGATTCGGTCGTGTCGGAAAATAGGGATTACTACGAGGTACTTGGCGTCGACAAGGATGCCGACGCGCGGACGATTAAGCGCGCGTTTCTAAAGAAGGCCCGTACCGTACACCCGGACGTTTCGGACGACCCCGAGGCCGAGGCCAAGTTCAAAGAGCTTAACGAGGCGTATTCCGTTCTTTCCGACGAGCAGAAGCGTGCTAACTACGACCGTTACGGCACCGCGGACGGCCCTGGTGGTTCGGGGTACGTCGATATCAACGATATCTTTGGTGGCATGGGCATGGACGACCTGTTCTCGTCGTTCTTTGGCGGCGGTGCCGGCGGTGGCGCCCGAAATCGCCGTGAGCGTCGTCGCGGCCGCGATATGGCCATCTCCCTTTCGGTGACCCTTGAGGAGGCGGCGCTCGGTTGCAAAAAGACGATCAGCTATGACCGCCTTGCCCCCTGCGAGGATTGCAACGGCACCGGCAGGGCCGAGGGTGCACGGGAAAAGCAGTGCAGCCGCTGCCACGGCACGGGCTATGTCACGACGGTCCAGCGTTCGTTCCTGGGCCAGGTTCAGTCTTCTTCGCCCTGTCCCGACTGCCATGGCGAGGGCACGGTTATCGACCATCCCTGCGAGACCTGCGACGGTCAGGGCCGCACGCCTTCGCACGAAAAGATCGACATCGATATTCCCGCCGGCGTTTCGACCGGTTGCCAGCTGCGCGTGAGCGGCTTTGGCGAGGCCGGTCTTCGTGGCGAGCCCTCGGGCGACCTGATCGTCAACGTGCGCGTCGCCGACCACGAGCGTTTTAAGCGCAACGGCGACGACCTGTACCTCGTGAGCGATATCTCGATTGCGCAGGCTGCGCTCGGATGCGAGATCGAGGTCGAGGGTATTATGCCTGACGAGGTCGTCAAGCTGTGCGTCCCCGCCGGCACACAGTACGGTGACACCGTGAGCGTTGGCAACTACGGCATGCCCCGTATCGGCGGTGGCGGTTCGCGCGGTCGTCTGATCGTGCAGATGCGCGTGGTCGTCCCCACCAATCTCTCCAACAAGCAGCGCGAGCTGCTTCGCGCCTTTGCCGACGAGATGGGCGATGACGTCGCATCCGGTAAGAAATCCGTGACCGATCGTATCAAGAGCGCCCTCGACGATATCCTCGATTAAGGAGCCCGCGTGCTCGCACCTCATATCTCTGTCGTCAACCTCGGCTGCCGTGTCAACCGGGTTGAGTCCGACCGTATCACTGCCGATTTAATGCGCCTGGGCTTTGCGATGGTGGAGCCTCAGGATGCTGAGCTGATCGTCATTAACACCTGTGCCGTTACGGGCGAGGCCGAGGCCAAGACCCGTAAGGCCGTTCGCCATGCGCTGGCCTATCCAAACGAGCCCTATGTGGTCGTGACCGGATGTGTGGTCAATCTGCATCCCGAGGAGCTGCTGGAGCTTTCGGACCGCGTGATCGCCGAGCCGTCCAAGATCGATGTCGCCGAACGCGTCTGTGAGGTGCTGGGCGTTGAGTCAGATGACGTTCCCGCCTGCAGCGACGGCGAGGTTGTCGACGCACTCGGTCGCTCGCGTCTGGGCGTGAAGATTCAGGACGGCTGCAACCATCGCTGCACCTATTGCATCGTGTGGAAGGCACGCGGTCCCGAGCGCTCCGTGCCCGTCGAGTCCGTGCTCGAGCAAGTTCGCGAGGCCCAGGAGGCCGGTGTGCCCGAGGTGGTGCTGACCGGTGTGAACCTGGGTGCCTACGATGGCAAGAGCGCGACTGATGAACACGTCGAGATCGATGAGCTGCTCGAGGCGATCATGGAGCGCACGTCCATTCCGCATGTGCGCATTTCCTCGGTCGAGCCCATGGATATCTCCGAGTCCCTGCTTAAGGTCATGGCGCGCTATCCGAAGCGCATCGCCCCGTTTTTGCACCTGCCCGTGCAGTCTGGCTGCACCAGGACACTGCGTCGCATGGGCCGTCCCTACAGCGCCGAGGCCTTCGAGGAGACGGTGCACATGATTCGCACCAACTTGCCCCAGGCGTCTCTTTCGTGTGATGTCATCGTCGGTTTTCCCGGCGAGACGGACGAGGAGTTTGAGGAGTCGCTGGCGCTGTGCCGCCGTGTGGGATTCTCGCGTATGCACGTGTTCCGCTACAGCAAGCGTCCCGGTACCCTTGCTGCCGACATGCCCGACCAGGTGCCGCCCGAGGTTATGGCCGAGCGCAGCCGCCGCATGCGAGCCGCGGCGCAGGAGCTCGCTATTGCCGACGCTCGCCGTCGCGTGGGAACCGTCGAGCGTGCCGTGCTCGAATATGGCGACAACCTGACGCTCGGTTCGTTCCATCATGCCCGTCTTGACGATACCCGTGGACTCACAGCCCCGTGCCTGCTCGATGTTGCTATCATCGGAGTCGATGATTCCGGCTTGGTCCATGCACGCAGGGAGGTTCATGGAAGCCTCGAAGATTAGACTTACCGTTCCCGAGGGTATTGACCCTTCGCGCGTTTTGGGTGCCGGTGACGGCGTCCTTCGTGCGCTCGAGAGCTTGGTTCGCGCCCATGTGGTCGCCCGTGGCGACAGTATCGCCGTGAGCGGTGACCCGGACGAGGTCGAGCTCGTGGCGCGTTTTTTCGAGCATGCTTTTCGCGAAGCGGCCGCCGGACGCACACTGTCTGCCGACGATGTCTCTCGCTGCCTGGCCGTATTGCGCGACGGTGAGCACGAGGCTACGTCGCTTCGCGATGATGTGCTGCTTTCGTATCGCGGTCGTGCCATTCGCCCCAAGACGCTCGGCCAAAAGCGCTACGTGGATGCCATCCGCTCGCATACCATCACGTTTGGCCTTGGTCCCGCCGGTACCGGTAAGACCTATCTGGCCATGGCGCTCGCCGTTGCCGCGCTCAAGCGTCACGAGGTGGGCCGTCTGATCTTGACGCGTCCGGTTGTCGAGGCGGGGGAGAATCTGGGCTTTTTGCCCGGTACTCTCGAGGAAAAGATCGACCCCTATATGCGTCCGCTCTACGACGCCCTTTTTGACATGATGGATCGCGAGCGCACCGATGAGCTCATGGAGCGCGGCATGATCGAGATCGCCCCGCTTGCCTACATGCGCGGCCGCACGCTGAGCGATGCCTTCGTGGTGCTCGACGAGGCGCAAAATACCACGCCCGAGCAGATGAAGATGTTCCTGACGCGCCTGGGTTTTAACTCCAAGTTTGTGATTACCGGCGACCTGAGTCAGCGCGACCTGGTGGGTCGTCGCGGCGGTCTTGCCGACGTTGAGCGGATTTTAGGCCGTGTCGACGATGTCGCATTTTCTCACCTCGAGCGTGCCGACGTGGTGCGCCATGCCTTGGTGGGGCGTATCGTCGAGGCATACGATGCTTATGATGATGTACGCGATAAGCGCGTGCACGACCGAAAGGAGTCCCGTTGAGTGTATTGATCAGCAACGATGCCGAGCTCGATACGCTACTCGACGCGCAGGAGGTAGAGCACATCTGCGAGGTCGTGCTTGCCGCCGAGGGCGTTGAGCGTGAAGTTGAGATTTCCCTTTCGTATGTCGATGAGGACGAGATGCACGAGCTCAACCACGAGTGGCGCGGTATCGACCGTACCACCGATGTCCTCTCGTTTGAGTGCGACTCGGCCTTTGACGAGGATATTCCCGCCGACGAGACGCTCGAGCTCGGCGATATTATCCTGGCCCCGGAGGTCATTGCCCGTCAGGCCCCCGGCTTTGGTAATAGCCCTGCCGACGAGTGCCGCCTGATGCTCGTGCATGGCATGCTGCACCTGCTGGGGTATGACCATATCGAGGACGACGAGGCCGAGGTCATGGAGGCCCGCGAGGACGCCATCCTGCGCGATCTGGCGCTCGAGCGCGGCGAGGACCCCAAGCTGGTCCACATCGGCCCCATCACCAACCACGCCCACGACTAGGAGCCGTCTATGATTCCTGGATCGAACAAGGACCATCCGTCCTTCTTAAAGTCGTTCTCCTACGCCATGGAGGGCTTCGTCACCGCCGTTAAGACCGAGCGCAACATTAAGGTCATGCTCGTGGCGGGCGTGTGCACCGTCATTGCCGGCTGCATCGTGGGGCTCGACATTGCCGAGTGGGCCACGGTTATCATCTGCTGTGGCTTGGTGATTCACGGCGAGCTGTGCAACACCGCCATGGAGGCGATCGTCGACCTGGCGACCCAGGAGCTCCATCCGCTGGCAAAGCGTGCGAAGGATATCGCCGCCGCCTCCGTATACGTACTTTCCATCACCGCCGCGATTGTGGGATTGCTGGTATTTGCCCACGCGCTCGACTTTATTTAGAAAGGGATTTTCATGTCCGACAATATGCAGCTTATCGATGAAACTCTGGACGACGAGTCCCTGGATGCGGTGGATGCCGAAGCGAACGATGCCTATGAGGATGTCGAGGAGTTCGATCCGTTTGAGGGCATGAGCGACGAGGAACTCGACGCCCTGTGCGACGAGGGCGACAGCCTCGCGGGCTTTGGCGACGTTGAGCCTGGTTTCCGCAGCGGCTTCGTGGCGCTGGTCGGCCGCCCCAACGCCGGCAAGTCCACGCTGCTCAACGCCTGCTATGGCAAAAAGGTCGCCATCACCTCGCCGGTGGCCCAGACGACCCGCCGCCGCATGCGCGCCGTCGTCAATCGTCCCGGTTACCAGCTGGTCTTTGTCGATACCCCGGGTATCCACAAGCCCAAGGACGGCCTGGGGTCCGAGCTCAACAAGAGCGCGTTGTTCGAACTGAACGATGTCGATGTCGTCGCGTTTTTGATTGATGCCACCAAGCCGATCGGCAGGGGAGACGCCTGGGTTGCCGAGCGCGTCAAAAACGCCCGTTCCAAGAAGGTCCTGGTGCTCACCAAGGCCGATGAGGCCGACCCCGCACAGGTCATGGAGCAGCTTAAGGCCGCCCACGAGCTCATGGAATATGACGATGAGATCGTGACGTCGTCGGTCAAGAACTTCAACGTCGATGCGTTTATCGAGACCGTTGCACGCTTTTTGCCCGAGGGTCCGCGTTGGTTCCCCGAGGACATGGGTACCGACGCTTCCGACGAGACGCTCGTTGCCGAGTTTGTGCGCGAGAAGGTCTTGCGCCGCACCCGTGATGAGATCCCGCACTCCGTTGGCGTGATCTGCGATGCGCTCGAGCAGACCAAGAAGGTGCTGCGCATGCACGCCACCATTTACGTCGAGCGCGAGGGGCAAAAGGGCATCATCATCGGCAAGGGCGGCGAGATGATCAAACATATCGGTATCGACGCCCGTCGCGATCTTGAGCGCATCTTTGGCACGCAGGTCTTTTTGGAGCTGGACGTGAAGGTCAAGGCCGGCTGGCGTGACGACGAGGCCCAGATTCGCCGCTTTGGCTACAACGCCGAGGACTAAGGACGCGCGGCGCGCATGGCAGGCTCCCGGACATATCGCACGAAGGTGCTCGTCCTCGATAAGACGAAGCTCAAAGAGACGGACCTGATCTTGACGATGCTTGACGAGCGGGGTCGGCAGGTTCGTGCCGTGGCAAAGGGCGCCCGCAAACCCGGTGGGCGCCTTGCTGCGCGCTGCGAGCTGTTCTGCACCGTCGATATGCTGCTCGCGCATGGACGGTCGCTCGACGTGGTTTCCCAGGCCGAGCTTATGGAGGCGCCGCTCGGCGCTGCGCCCGATTACGAGACGACCTGTGCCGCAAGCGCGATTGCCGAGGTAGCGCGCGTGTGCTCGTTCGAGGACGCCGAGGACCCGTATACCTTTGCCATAACGCAGCGAGCGCTTGCCCTGGTGGGCAGCGGGCTCGACACGGCGCATATGGATCTACTTGTGGCGGCATATGTCTTTAAGCTGCTGTCGCACGTTGGCTATCGACCCGATTTTTCGGCCTGCGTGCTGTGCGGAGACCCCATGCTGTCGTATTTTTCGCCCCGGGCGGGCGGGCTCATGTGCGGGTCGTGCGCGTCGAGCGTTCCGGGTGCCGAGCTGGTGTCGACCGGTGAGGTCGCGTGGCTGCGCGCCCTCATGTCCATGACCTTCGATGCACTCATGGCCGAGAGGATCGATCCCCATACCGCTGCCTTTTTATTGGGGCTTTCGCATGTTTGGGCTGCGACGCACACCGATCAGCGCCTCCGTGCGATGGAATTCATGTTGGGTCGGTGATGACGCGCAGGCGCGGGCTGCTTGTGGTAACATACCGACCTGTTGGTACCTCGATCTTGGATGCTCGCTCCACCGGCGGCTTCCCAGTCCGAGGCGAATAGCGTCGCCCGAGGGCGACAAGAAACGAAAGGTGAAACAATGACTGTTTCCAAAGAGCGCAAGGCGGAGCTGACTGCCCAGTTCGGTAACACCCCGGTCGACACCGGCAACCCCAAGGTTCAGGTCGCCATCCTGTCCGAGCGCATCAAGGAGCTGACCGAGCACATGAAGTCCCACCAGAAGGACTTCCACACTCGTCGTGGCCTGCTCATGCTCGTCGGCCGTCGTCGTCGTCTTCTCTCCTACATCAAGAAGAACGACATCGTCGAGTACCGTGAGCTCATCAAGGCTCTGGGCATTCGCGACAACATCCAGTAAGGATTTGTACATGCTAAGAGCGTCCTGCGCAGCGGGGCGCTCTTTTTGTGTAAGGGCGTGAACAATCACGCTCTGAAGCGTGGCGGGGGCAGGGGGCCCGTGTCACATGAGAAGCCCGCAGGCAAGGGGCCTGTGGGGTAAAGGAGAACAATGACACTCGTATCCAAGACCTTTGAGCTGTACGGCAAGACCTACACCTTTGAGTCGGGCGAGCTTGCCAAGCAGGCCACCGGCGCGTGCCTGGTCAAGCAGGGCGACACCACGATGCTCGACACCGTGGTCGTCTCTAAGGAGCGCAAGAACTACGACTTCTTCCCGCTGACCGTCGACTTCAACGAGAAGATGTACGCCGCCGGCCGCATCCCGGGTGGTTACCTCAAGCGTGAGGGCCGTCCCAGCGAGAAGGCCACGCTCACCGCGCGCATGATCGACCGCCCGATTCGCCCGAGCTTCCCGGACGGCTTCCGCAACGAGGTACACATCGTCGCTACCTCGCTCGTCGCCGACCAGGTCAACCCCTTCGACGTCATCAACGTCATGGGTGCTTCCCTGGCCATGACGCTCGGCGGCGTTCCCTTCGAGGGCCCGCTTGCCTGCGTGCGCATCGGCCGTAACGTGGAGACCGGCGAGTTTATCGTCAACCCCACCTATGAGGAGCGCGAGAACTCCGACCTGGACCTGGAGCTGGGCGGATCCGCCGACTTCATCTCGATGGTCGAGGCCGGTGCCGAGGAGATCTCCGAGGACGACATGCTCGCCGCCATGAAGTTTGGCCAGGAGGCCCTTGCTGCCTTCTGCCAGGCCCAGGACGAGTTTGTCGCCGAGTGGGAGCAGGTCAACGGCCCCATCGTCAAGAAGGAGTATCCGCTCGACCAACCCGTCGAGGAGGTCCAGGAGCGCATCTTCGCCCACTACGACGAGATGGCAGCTGCCCTTCGCGACGCCGACAAGCTCTCTCGTATCGGTAAGGTCGAGGCTCTGAAGGAGTCCATCCGCGCCGAGTTTACCGAGGAGGAGCAGGCCGCTTGGGAGCGCGAGATCCCCGTGGCGCTCAAGAAGCTCGAGAAGAAGGCCATGCGCACCATGGTCGTCGAGACTGGTGAGCGCGTCGACGGCCGTGCCGCCGATGAGATTCGTCCCATCATGGTGAAGGATAACTATCTGCCGCTCGTTCACGGCTCCGGCCTGTTCCAGCGTGGCCAGACCCAGGTGCTCTCGGTTCTTTCGCTCGGTATGCTCAACGAGGGCCAGCGTCTGGATACCATCGAGCCCACCGAGGGCAAGCGCTACATGCACCACTATAACTTCCCGCCGTTCTGCACCGGCGAGACCGGCCGCATGGGCAGCCCCAAGCGCCGCGAGATCGGCCACGGCAACCTTGCCGAGCGCGCCCTGCTCCCGGTGCTCCCCGACGAGAACGAGTTCCCCTACGCCATCCGCGTCGTCTCCGAGGTCATGGAGTCCAACGGCTCCTCTTCGATGGCTTCGACCTGCGGCTCCACGCTCGCCCTTATGGACGGCGGCGTGCCCATTAAGCGCCCGGTCTCCGGTATCGCCATGGGCCTGATCCAGGAGGAGGGCAAGACCGTGGTCCTGTCCGACATCCAGGGTCTCGAGGACTTCCTGGGCGACATGGACTTTAAGGTCACCGGTACCACCGAGGGCATCACCGCTCTGCAGATGGACAACAAGGCCACCGGCCTCACCTTCGACATCCTGGCCCGCGCCCTGCAGCAGGCCAAGGAGGGTCGCGCCTTCATCCTGCAGAAGATGCTCGATGTGATTCCCGAGCCGCGCCACACCACACGCAGCACCGCTCCGCGCATCGTCTCCATCCAGGTTCCTACCGATAAGATTCGCGACGTCATTGGCTCCGGCGGCAAGGTCATCCGCGGTATCCAGGACGAGACCGGCGCTTCGGTCGACATCCAGGAGGACGGCACCGTCTTTGTCGGCGGCACCGGCGAGTCCGTCGACCAGGCCGTCGAGCGCATCAAGCTCATCATCAAGGTTCCCGAGCCGGGCGAGGAGTACACCGGTCGCGTGGTCTCCATCCAGCCCTTCGGCGCCTTCGTCAACCTGCTGCCTGGCAAGGACGGCCTGCTGCACATCTCCCGCGTCGCCAAGGGCCGCGTGGAGAAGGTCGAGGACGTTCTCAACGTGGGCGACGAGGTCAAGGTCGTCGTCATCGAGGTCGACGATCGCGGCAAGATCTCGCTTGATCGTCTCGACAAGCCCGAGGCCCCGGCTCGCTCTGAGGGTTCCTCCGAGGGCGATGGCGAGCACTTCCAGCGCCGTGAGCGTCCGCGTCGCGAGCGCTCCGAGCGCAGCGACCGTCCGCGCCGTCCCGGCGACAACGGAGGCCGCAAACCCCGCCGTCACCACGACGCCGAGTAACGGCTACGCATAAGCAGCTCAACAAGGGCGACTCCGGACAGGGGTCGCCCTTTTGCTTGCGCCCGGGAGGGACGCATATGAAGTTTCCTGCTCTACAGTCCTGCGCAAGACGGAAAGCACATTAAGTGCTTTCCTTTGCGTGCGGAACTCGCGATAAACTTCATATACGGCCCTCCCGGGCGCAAGCAAAAGGGCTGGTTAATGCCGCTTGCTATTTAGTTAGACGGTCTATTCAGTAGTCAGATTTCAGATCTGTAGATAGCCGCAGCAGCATCTTCCAGATAAAACCGACCAAAATAATCCTGTCTTGTTTTGGCAGGTTTCCCGTGGGGCGGGCACTGATGAAGTTTATCGCGAGTTCCGCACGAACAGGAGGCCACTTAATGTGGCCTCCGTCGTGAGCAGGACTGTAGAGCAGGAAACTTCATCAGTGCCCGCCCCACGGGAAACCGGCGGGATAGACCGGTTCAGATGGGGCTTTGATGCATGGGTGGTCTGTTGGTGGGCAAATGGGTATCATACTGTGGTTACTGCATCGACTCTGTGATGCATGTTTGTACGTTCCCGGCGGTCGGTTTGCCAGAAGCGCCCCGTCGGTTGTTCCAGACCCGTTTCGAAGAAAGGAAACCACACGAACCTATGGCAGCTAAAAAATCATCTCCCTTGAAGATCATTCCGCTCGGCGGCCTTGACGGCATCGGCAAGAACATGACGGTCTTCGAGTGCGGCGACGACATGGTGCTCGTCGACGCCGGTCTCATGTTCCCCGACGACTCCCAGCCCGGTATCGACTTGGTACTTCCCGACTACACCTATGTCCTGGAGAACGAGGAGAAGCTCCGCGGTATCGTTGTCACCCACGGCCACGAGGACCACACCGGTTCGCTTCCGTACCTGCTGCAGGACCTCAACAACAAGGTGCCCATCTTCTCGAGCAAGCTGACGCTCGGTTTTATCGAGGGTAAGCTCTCCGAGTTCCGCATTCGCGCGCCCAAGTTCCGTGAGGTCAAGGGCGGCAGCCACGTCAATCTCGGTGGCATCTCGCTCGATTTCTTCTCCATGACGCACTCCATTCCGGGTGCTTTGGGCGTGTTTATTCGCACCAACCAGGGCACCGTTATGCACACGGGCGACTTTAAGCTCGACCAGACGCCCATCGACGGCGTCACGCCCGACTATGCCGCCATCAGCCGCTTTGCCAAGCAGGGTATCGACCTGCTGCTTTCCGACTCCACCAACGCCACGGTTCCCGGCTTTACTAAGTCCGAGGCCGAGGTTGGCCCCAACCTGCTGCATGCCATCAAGAACGCCCCGGGCCGCGTGTTCGTCGCGTCGTTCTCGAGCCACATCCATCGCCTGCAGCAGATCTGCGACGCTGCCCGCAAGTGCGGCCGCAAGGTCGTCGTGACAGGACGTTCCATGCTCACCAACACTCGCGTGGCGCGCGAGCTTGGCTACCTCAACATCGACGATGCCGATATCCTCGATGCCTTTGATATCGATAACCTACCCGACGACAAGATCGTCGTCATGTGCACCGGTTCGCAGGGCGAGCCGCTGTCGGCCCTGTCCCGCATGGCCAACGGCGAGCACAAGACGCTCTCCATCCACGAGGGCGATACCGTCATCCTGTCCGCTACGCCCGTTCCTGGCAACGAGAAGGCCGTGCAGCAGGTCGTCAACAGCCTGGCAAAGCTCGGCTGCGACGTGTGGGATAAGAATCGTGCCCTCGTCCATGTCTCGGGCCACGGCAGCCAGGAGGAGCTCAAGCTTCTGATGGCCATGGCCAAGCCCACCTACTTTATGCCGGTTCACGGCGAGGCCGTGCATCTGCGTGCCCATGCCCAGCTTGCCCGTAAGATGGGCATTAAGGATGATCACATCTTTATCCTCGATAACGGCGACACGCTCGAGATGCGTGGCGGTATCGTCAAGCGCGGTACGCCTGTCGAGTCCGGCGTCGTCTATGTTGACGGTCTGCGCATCGGCGACACCGACCCCATCGTCCTGCGCGATCGCCAAAAGCTCGCCAACGACGGTATGGTCACGGCCGTTGCCATCGTCTCGCTCAAGCATAAGAAGATCGAGGCTATCGAGTTCTCGGGCCGCGGCGTCTCGTTTGCCATCGACGACCAGTTCTCCGAGGATGCCTCCGCGTCCATTATGAAGACGATCGAGAAGGGTAAGTTTAGCTTTACCAGCAGCGGTTCCGATGCCATTCGCAAAGCCGTGCGCGATTCGCTCTCTAACTTTATCTGGAGCCGTACGCGCACCCGTCCGATGATCATCCCGGTCGTCATGGAGGTTTAGTTTGGCGCGCGGATCTGCACAAAACGCCAAAGGCAATAAGGCCAATAACCAACCGGCATCTGCTAAGGGTGCCGGTTCCCATCTGCGTGCCAATAAGGGCCACGAGTCCGAGTTCGATGAGTTTGAGCCCTTGGTCGAGCCTTCGGCCAATCGCGATATCGCCGGTGTGGTCATCGCCGTTTTGGCGATCGCGTCCTTCATTGCCGTGATCTCTCCGGCAACAGCGCCCGTGACGGCTGCGGTTGCCGGTTTCTACCACCTGGGCTTTGGTCTGGGCGCCTACGTGCTGCCGATCGTCATCTTGCTGTTTGCCGCCACGCTCTTTTTGGGTGAGGACTCGCCGCTCAACGTGCGCTCTGTCGCGGGCGGCGCCGTGGTCTTTATCGCCGTCGTCTCCATTCTTTCGCTGATGGTGCCGGGCACGAGCGATTCGTGCGACCTTATGTTTACGCCGCAGAACCTTTCCGTGTCGGGCGGCTACATTGGCGCCTTTATCGCAAGTGCCTTGCAAAACGCCCTGGGTAAACCTATCGCCATGGTTGTCTTGCTGGGGCTTGTCGTCGTTGGTTTGGTCATTATCGGCTTTTCGGTGGGTGGCGTTTTGCGCTCCGCACGCGATCGTGCGGCAGATTTTGCCGAACGCCGTCGTGCCGATGTCAACGCCAGCCCGTGGGGCGATGAAGAGGCCCTGTCTGTTCCCGGCGTCGCTCGTCCGCACCTGAGCATTCTGCGCCAGAAGGGGACTGACGCAGCGGTGACCACGGTCATGGGTGGCGATGTCGACCCGGTTTTGGATGACGACGAGGACGATGACCCGTTTGTCGACGTATCCGAGTCGGTTGAAGCCGAGCGGGCCAAGACCACGCTGCTGCCGCGTCGCCATGTCAAGAAGGGCAAGGCTGCGCCTAAGCTCAATACGAGTGAGCCCGACCCGTCTTGGTCCGATAGCGAGATTGAGCTCACCGAGGGTGACGACGAGGACGACGAGGCTCCGCTCGAGACCGCCAAGACAACCTTGCTGCCGCGTCGCCACGCCAAGCGCGGGCAGGTCACTGGACAGCTTTCGATGGAGGACGATCCGGACAAGGTTGACGAGTCCGAGCCGCCGTTTGCCGTGAATCCTGTTTCGGCAGCACCTCAGATCCCCGACTTCTTGAAGCATCCCAAGGTTGCCGATGCGGCTGCCACGAGTGCTGTCGAATCGGCTGCGGCTCGTGATGGGGGAGTGGACGACGGCGCCGCAGATAACGAGGGCGAAGAGGAGGACGGCCTCAAGCTTCCGCCGCTCGAAATCCTGCATGCCAACCCGCAGTCGGCTTCCGCCGCGTCTTCGGACAAGGAGCTGGAGCAGACCGCTGAGTCACTGCAATCCACCTTGCTTGAGTTTGGCCGCAGTGCCCGCGTGGTCGGCTGGATCGCCGGCCCCACGGTGACGACCTTTAAGCTGCAGCCCGGTGAGGGCGAGCGTGTGAGCAAAATCTCGAGCCTCGAGGACGATATCGCGCTTTCGCTCGCTGCCCAGTCGGTGCGTATCTTTGCCCCGATCCCCGGCACCTCGCTCGTGGGCATCGAGATTCCCAACCGTAAGCGCCAGAACGTCAATCTGGGCGACGTGCTGCCCTATGTGAAGGGCGGTCCGCTCGAGCTCGCCATCGGCCGCGACGCCGAGGGCACGCCGGTCGTCGCCGACCTCGCCAAGATGCCTCACCTGTTGATCGCCGGTACGACCGGTTCTGGTAAGTCGGTGATGATCAACTCCATCATCACGACCTTGCTCATGCGCGCCCTTCCCGAGGACGTTCGCCTGATTATGGTCGACCCCAAGCGCGTCGAGCTTGCGGGCTATAACGGTCTGCCGCATCTCTATGTGCCCGTGGTGACCGAGCCTAAGCAGGCCGCGAGCGCTCTGCAATGGGCTGTGTCCGAGATGGAGCGTCGCCTGAAGGTCTTCGAGCGTCTCAACGTGCGTAAGATCTCGACCTACAACGAAAAGCAGGCTGCTGGCGAGTTTGAGCATTACGACAACCCGCCGCAAAAGATGCCCTACCTGGTCATTATCATTGACGAGCTCTCTGACCTGATGATGGTCGCCGGTAAGGATGTCGAGGCCTCGATCGTTCGTATTGCACAGCTGGGCCGTGCCGCCGGTATTCACCTTATCGTTGCCACGCAGCGCCCCAGCTCCAACGTGGTGACGGGTCTCATCAAGGCTAACATCACCAACCGCATCGCCTTTAACGTCGCCACGGGCATCGACTCGCGCGTCATCATCGACCAGATGGGCGCCGAGAAGCTCACCGGTTTGGGCGACATGTTGTTCTCCAAGGTCGACTGGGGCAAGCCCCGCCGTATCCAGGGCTGCTTTGTCTCGGACGACGAAATCAACGAGATTGTCGAGTTCGTTAAGTCGCAGAGCGAGCCCGACTACCACGAGGAGATTCTGTCCGCCGTGGCGCCCGCTTCCATGTCCATGGCTGGTGGCGGCGGCATTGTCCGCACCGGAGTCGCCGAGCCGCAAGACGATGATCCGCTCATTTGGGAAGCCGCCCATATTGTGGTGGAATCGCAGCTTGGCTCCACATCTGGTCTGCAACGTCGTCTGAAGGTTGGCTATGCGCGTGCCGGGCGTATTATGGACATGCTGGAAGAAAAGGGTGTCGTCGGCCCGCCCGACGGTTCCAAGCCGCGCGAGGTCCTGTTGGACGAGGAGGGGCTTGCCGCGCTGGAATCTGTCGACGCCGAGATGGCACGTGAAGATCGTGAGTTTGGAGGATTCTGATGGCTGCACGCTTTGGTGACATGCTGCTCGAGCAGCGTCGCCGAATGGGCCTTTCCATTCAGCAGGTCGCCAACACCATCAAAATCAGGCCGCAGATCATCGAGTTTTTCGAGACCGGTAACTTTGCTTCGATGCCGCCGCGCGGCTATGCGCAGGGCATGATTTCGAGCTATGCTCGCTTTTTGGGCCTCAATCCGCGCGAGGTCGTCAATGCCTACTTTGACGAGCTGATGGCATACGAGCGCGAGACGTCGCAGCAGGGCGGTCGTTTTCAGGACGCCGCCGGCTACGTCAATTCGCGTTCCTCCGTCGATAACGGGCGCTTCCTGATGGTTCAGGGCGGTCGTTCGACCCGCTATGGACAGCGTCCTCAGCAGGCCGGTTATATTACCGAGACGGGTTCGGGCGAGGAGATTCGCTCGCAGCGTGACCGGTTCCGCAGTACGCCGATGCCCGAGGACCGTGCACTTCCCGCTGCCCGCGGCGTGGCGCGTGACCCTCGTGCCGGCTACGGCGACGGCGGCTATTCCGATCGCGGTCACCGTGGTATCTCCACCGGACGCTCTCGCAGTGGCTATGCGGACGCCGATACCACGCAGGTGACGCCGCGTCTTCGCTCTCAACCACAGCCGTATGGCCAGCGCTCTTCGGCTCCGCGTGCGGGCCAGCGTGGCTATCAAGGCCGCGGTGAACTTGCGCCCCGCTCGGGTCAGCGCGGCCTTCAGGGCCAGGGTGGCTATCGTGGCCGTTCCGATAGCAATCGTGGTCGTATGCCTCAGGGAGGTGGCCGCAGCAGTTCCAGTCGTGGACGCGGCGGATCTCGTACTCCTCAAAACAACGGGCTCGATCCGCGTATCGTCTACGCTGGCATCGGTGCCGTGGCGTTGCTGCTGATCGTGCTCATCGTGGTACTTCTGCGCGGCTGCGCATCTTCGACGCCCGAAACCACGCCCGAGACGCCTGCTGCTACCAAGACGACGACCAAGAAGTCTTCTAAGAAGACCGAAACGGTCGACGAGGACGAAGACACCGATGAGGCGACGGATGAGTCGACCGGTTCGGACGCCACCAAGACGACGGCTAAAAAGGAAGAGAACGAGGCAACGAAGGTCAAGGTCTCCGTTGCCAAGGGAAAGACCGCGTGGATTGAGGTCAAGGTCGACGGAAAGTCGGTCTATGGCGCCCAGGCGACTGGCCCCTTTGAGCAGGAGTACACGCCCGAGTCCTCGATCGAGATCACCACGTCCAAGCCTTCCGATGTCACCGTTACCAAGAATGGCGAAAAGGTCCGTTACGATACCAAGACTTCGGGCGTGGCGCGTGTGACGATCACCGTTCCCAAGAAGGAGACGACCTATTCCGAGAATGGTGAAAGTTCTGATGGTGCCGACACCACCGACGGTACCGATACCACCGACGGCACCGATGCCCAGTCCACGGATGGCGCCGATGCCGCAACTGACGGTCAGACGCCCACCGATTCTACCGACTATTCGTACGATAGCTATTAAGCCGCTCGTACGCGAAAGGAAACATCATGGCTAAAGATTCCAGCTTCGACGTCGTGTCCGAGGTCAATATGCAAGAGGTCGACAACGCCTTCCAGCAGACCACGCGCGAGATTTCCCAGCGCTATGACCTGAAGGATTCCGGCGCCACGATTGAGCTTTCGAAGGGCGACAAGCTCTTTACGATCAACGCCCCGGCCGACTTTGTCTCCAAGCAGATCATCGATGTCCTGAGCTTCAAGCTCATCAAGCGCGGCATCGACCTCAAGGCTGTTTCGTGGGATGCTCCGCAGGCGGCATCGGGCGGCACCGTGCGCGTGCTCGGCCATATCGTCGAGGGTATCGACCAGGCGACCGCCAAGAAGATCAACAAGGACATCAAGGACCAAAAGCTCAAGGTCAAGGTGACCATCGAAGCTGACAAGCTGCGTGTTTCCTCTGCTTCGAAGGACGCGTTGCAGACCGTGATTCAGTTCCTGCGCGACCAGGACTACGGCCAGCCGCTGCAGTTCACCAACTACCGCTAATATCATTCGAAAGGACCGCTCTCCAACATGGATACACCGTTGGGCTCCGTGCTCTACATCACCCTCGGGTGCGCCAAGAACGAGGTCGATACCGACCGCATGCGTTCTCTTTTGACCGCCGCAGGCTACGAGGAGGCATTCGACCCGCAGGAGGCCGATATCGCCATCGTCAATACGTGCTCGTTCCTCGCCTCCGCAACGTCCGAGAGCATCGAGACCACGCTCGAGCTCGCCAACGAGGTGCAGGACGGCGTTCGTTCTTGCCCCATCGTCATGTGCGGCTGTGTGCCGTCGCGCTATGGCGACGACCTGCCTGACGAGCTGCCCGAGGTCGCTGCCTTTGTGAAGGCCGACGAGGAAGACGGCATCGTGGCAGTCATCGATGGCGCGCTGGGTGTCGAGCGTGAGATCGCGGCCTATATCCCTCAGGTCAAGCGTACCGTCGAGGGTGCCGTTGCCTACGTCAAGATTTCCGATGGCTGCAATCGTTTTTGCAGCTTCTGCATGATCCCCTATATTCGCGGTCGTTATCACTCGCGCAATGCCGAGAGCATTATTTCTGAGGTGCGCGACCTGGTTGCCGGTGGCGTGCGCGAGATCGTGCTGATCGGCCAGGACACGGGCATCTGGGGCACCGACTTTGCGGATGAGGACGTCGCCGAGGGCTCGCCGCGCAATCTGGCGCAGCTGCTGCGTGCCGTCGCCGAGGCCGTGCGCCCGCAGAACGTCTGGGTCCGCGTGCTCTACCTGCAGCCCGAGGGCATGACCGATGAGCTCATCGAGACGATTCGCGATACGCCCGAGGTGCTTCCCTATATCGATATCCCCGTGCAGCACTGCGACGCGCGCATTCTCAAGGCTATGCGCCGTTCTGGTTCGCGCCAGGAGCTCGAGGACCTGTTCCGCGATCTGCGTGAGCGTATCCCCGGCATCGTGATCCGTTCCACGGCCATGGTCGGCTTCCCGACCGAGACCGACGACGAGTTCCGCGACCTTATCGACTTTATGGACACCGTCGGCTTTGACTACACGAGCGTCTTTGCCTACTCGCAGGAGGAGGGCAGCCTGGCCGCTAAGATGGAGGGTCAGGTCGACGAAGAGGTCAAGCTCGAGCGCGCCCAGGAGGCCATGGACCTGGCTGAGTCGCTCGGTTTTGCCGCCACCGCCGCACATGTGGGCGAGCGCGCCCAGGTGATCGTCGACGGTATCGAAGAAACCGAGGACGGCGCCGAGCTGATCGGCCATGCCTGGTTCCAGGCGCCCGATTCCGATGGCGCGGTGCATCTGGACGCCAGCGAGGCGTCCGTGGGTGATATTCTGACCGTCGAGTTTACCGATAGCTTCTGCTATGAGCTTATCGGACATGTTGTGGAGTAGGAGAGCGTCGTGGCAAACGAGAGCAATAAGGAACTGACGAGTGTTTGGACGCCCGCCAACATCGTGACGTGCGTTCGCATCGTCTTTATCCCGGTGTTCATGATCGTGTCGGCGCTGTCTCACACGAGCGTTGCCGGTACGGACTGGAGCACCTTCGACGGCCCGCTCGCCGCCGCCGCCTTTATTCTGTACGTTATCCTGTCGTGCACCGATAAGGTCGACGGCTATCTGGCGCGCTCGCGCAACGAGATCACCGACTTCGGTAAGTTTTTGGACCCCATCGCCGACAAGCTACTCGTGTTCTCGGCCCTGCTGCTGTTCCTCGATTTTGGCGCGGTGACCGTGTGGTCCGTGTTCATTATCTTGTTCCGCGAGCTGTTGGTGAGCGCCCTTCGCATGGTCGCGAGTGCGGCCGGTGTGGTCATTGCCGCCGATAAGCTCGGCAAGTACAAGACGGCGACCACGATGGTCTCCATCTGCGGCTACCTGTGCGTCTTTGCGATGACCGGCCTCCAGTTGGGGCCTGCGGAGCTGTTGCTCGGTGTCTATGGCGTTTCACGCTTCCTGTACGCTGTTGCCGTTGTCCTGACCGTTATCTCGGGCGCCCAGTACTTCTGGAACTGCCGCAAGATCGTCTTTTCGGTCTAGGTCCTGGTGGGTATGGCGGACTCTTTTGAGCAGATTTCCGCACATAACGAGGAGCTGGCGCGCGATATTGTCGAGCGCGCGAGCGCTCGGGGCGTGACGGTTTCTACGGCTGAGTCGCTGACGGCGGGTATGATCGCCTCGACGATTGCCGATATCCCGGGCGCCTCGGCGGTGCTGCGCGGCGGTGCGGTGACCTATTGCGATGAGATCAAGCATCGTGTTCTGGGTGTTGAGCAGGAGACGCTCGATCGGTTTAGCGCCGTGTCGCACCAGACGGCGCGCGAGATGGCCGCGGGCTCGCTGGACCTCTATCAGAGCGATGTGGCCGTGAGCGCAACGGGCTACGCTGGGCCCGGTGGTGGCACCGAGCAAGACCCCGCCGGCACGTTCTATATTGGCTGGGCGTATCGCGTGGCTGATGGGGAAGTGCCGATCGTGGACTCTGTGCGTTGCCACTATGAGGGCGACCGTTCGTGTGTTCGTGCCCATGCGGTCACGGAGGCATTGGGACGCATTGCCCTTGTGCTCAACTCTATGGAATAGGCGTGTTTTAAGGGGCCTTAGGGCCCCTTAATTGTGGAGATGGGAACCTCTGACGAATTTAGCTTTTGTGCTGGTCATAGGTGTATTATCTCCTTCCTTGTTTTTATTTGGCCCTATGTGGTCAAGCATTTGGACAGTGTTTGGTCGGCGTTTGGTTGGGTTTTGGAAAGACTGCCTGCATATGATTGGTCTGAACGGTTGACCACGAACAGCCGTTCGTTTATTATCGATGCAGGTTGTTAAGAGGAGGGCTATTCATGGCCAAGAATTCAGGTCCCGTACGTACCGTCCATGCACCCACGACGGGCAAAGAGCGCGAAGAGATGATCGCCACCACCAAGGCCGAGATCGAGAAGAAGTTCGGTCAAGGTTCCATCATGAGGTATGGTGACGGCGGCCCCGAGCTCGAGGTCGAGGCTATTCCGACGGGCTCTCTGGCACTCGATGCCGCCTTGGGTATCGGCGGCGTGCCGCGCGGCCGTATCGTCGAGATTTATGGCCCCGAGTCCTCCGGTAAGACGACGCTTTCGCTCGAGATCCTTGCAGAAGCGCAAGCCATGGGCGGCGTCGTTGCATTTATCGATGCCGAGCACGCGCTTGATCCCACCTATGCCGCGCGCATTGGTGTCGATATCGACGAAGTGTTGATTTCCCAGCCCGATACGGGTGAGCAGGCGCTCGAGATCGTCGATATGCTTGTGCGCTCCGGTGCCATCGACGCCATCGTCGTCGACTCTGTTGCCGCCTTGACTCCGCGTGCCGAGATTGAGGGCGAGATCGGTGACACGACGGTGGGTCTGCAGGCTCGCTTGATGAGCCAGGCGCTGCGCAAGCTCGCCGGCTCGCTTGCCAAGTCCAACACGACCTGCATCTTCATTAACCAACTGCGCGAGAAGATCGGCGTCATGTTCGGCAATCCCGAGACCACCACGGGCGGCCGCGCGCTCAAGTTCTTCTCTTCCGTGCGAATCGATATTCGCAAAATTGATACCATTAAGCTCAAGGACGAAGTTATCGGCAATCGCGTGCGTGCCAAGGTCGTTAAGAACAAGGTGGCCGCTCCGTTCCGCTCGGCTGAGTTTGACATCATGTACGGCACCGGCATCTCCAAAGAGGGCTCGATTCTGGATATGGCCGTCGAGTGCGGCATCTGCAAAAAGATGGGGTCCTGGTTTGCTTATGGCGAGGACAAGCTCGGCAATGGTCGCGAGGCCGCCAAGACGTTCCTGCGCGAGCACCCCGATTGCGCCGACGAGATCGAGCACAAGGTTCGCCTTGCCTGCGGTCTTGAGTATGACGACGATGCCCCCTCTGAGGTTGAGTTGACCGATCAGCCCGCCCCCGAGGAGTTTGATGAGCTGTACGCCATCGATGGCTCCGCAATGCTCGACGATGACGACGAGTAGCGGATGCCGACATGTCGTATACGGTGACCGAGGCTACGGTCGTCTTTCCTGATAAGAAGGCGGCCTCTTCGTTCTCGAGTGGTTATGCGTCTAAAAAGCCCTGCGCGCATATCGATTGCGATCTTGAGGGCGGTTTCGAACGTTCCATTTGGATTCCCGTGCGCGTGGCGCGCCTGTACGTTAAGAACCGCCCCGATCTTCCCTGTGATTGGGATGACTTTCGCGAGGCGGTGCAGCTTATCGAACGCAAATGTGCACTCACCATGGTGACCGAGATGCTTTCGCGCCGCGATCATGCCACGGGCGAGGTGCGCGATAAGTTGGCGCGCTATGGCTTTCGACAGCCCGCGATCGATTTTGCGGTTGCTCGAGCGACCGAGTATCGGTTTTTGGACGAGAACCGTTTTTGCTCGTACTTTATCGAAGAACGCAAACGTCGCGGCTGGGGACAGCGCAAGATCGAGGTTGAGCTCAAGCGTCGTCATGTCGTGCTTGACGATATCCCCGGGTATCCCGAGGCATATTTTGCCGTGGATGACGACTTGGCCCGCGCTTCGGCCTTGCTCGCTAAACGTCGCGTCCCCGAGGTCCGTGCATTCGAAAAGCTCGTCAGATTTTTGATGGGTAAAGGCTTCTCGTATCACATCGCCGCCGATGCCGTTAAGGCGCGCCTTGATGCCTTAAGCGAGGAATGCGCCGTATAAGCGTTCGCCCGTTACGCCCCTGCCGTTCTCCGCTCGATTGGCGCCGTGCCGGGTGCGTTTATTTGACAGTTGTTGCGGTTCAACGTAGGATATTTACTGTCATTTGCTCTGTGATATGTGCTCATCTGTGATGAGTTTGTTTATATGTTTATCTGTATCCGACCCGCATAAGCTGCGCCCATATTACTCAAATGTCGCGAGCCGTTCGTAAGGACGGTTCGCTTTGCTGTGTAACGAATCCATAAAAAGGAGTGAGCATGCCTATCATTGCAGCGCTCGTTGGCCTCGTTTTGGGTGCCATCGCCGCCATTGCCTACATGCGCACCGCCAAGCAGGGTAGTCTTCACGAGGCCGACGAAAAGATTCAGTCGGCACACGCGCAGGCAGAGTCCCTGATCGGTGATGCAAAGCGTCAGGCCGAGACCCTCAAAAAAGAGGCTCTGCTCGAGGCCAAGGAAGAGATCATCAAGAACAAGCAGGCCGCCGAGGCCGAGGACAAGCAGCGTAAGAACGAGATTCGTACGCTCGAGAACCGCGTGATGCAGCGCGAGGAATCCCTCGATCGCCGCAACGACGCTCTCGACAAGCGCGAGCATCAGCTGTCCAGCCAGGCCGGTCAGGTCGAGAAGCGCTCTCGTGAGCTCGAGGAGCTCTGCGCAAAGCAGACCTCCGAGCTTGAGCGTATCGCCGACCTTACCCGCGAGGATGCCCACAAGGAGCTCCTCGATAAGGTTCGCGGCGAGGTCACCCACGAGGCCGCCACGATCATTCGCGAGTCCGAGCAGCAGGTTCGCGCCGAGTGCCACAAGACCGCCCAGGAGATTCTGTCCCTGGCGATTCAGCGCTGCGCAGCCGACCACACTGCCGAGGTCACCGTTACATCCGTGCACATTCCCTCTGATGACCTCAAGGGCCGTATCATTGGTCGCGAGGGTCGCAACATCCGGACCTTCGAGCAGGTTTCCGGCGTCAACCTGGTGATCGATGACACGCCCGAGACCGTCGTTCTTTCGAGCTTCGACCCGGTCCGTCGTGAGACCGCCCGTGTCGCCCTCGAGAACCTCATCGCGGACGGCCGCATTCACCCCGCCCGCATCGAGGAGATGTATCACAAGGCTGCCGACCTGGTTCAGCAGCGCGTGCGCGAGGCTGGCGAGCAGGCTGCCTTCGATACTGGCATCCACGACCTGCATCCCGAGATCGTCAAGACCCTTGGTGCCCTGCGCTACCGCACCTCGTTTGGTCAGAACGTGCTTCAGCACTCCCTTGAGGTCTCTGATCTGTGCGGCGTGATGGCTTCCGAGCTTGGCCTGGACGTTGTGACCGCCAAGCGCGCCGGCCTGCTGCACGACCTGGGCAAGGCAATCGACCACGACGTCGAGGGCCCGCATGCCGTCATCGGCGCCGAGCTGGCCCGCCGTTATGGCGAGAAGCCCGTTATCGTCCACGCTATCGAGGCTCATCATGCCGATGTCGACCCCAACACGGTGCTCGATGTCCTGGTACAGGCCGCCGATGCTGTCTCTGCCTCTCGCCCCGGTGCCCGTCGCGAGTCTGCCGAGAACTACATCAAGCGTCTTGAGAAGCTCGAGGAGATAGCCAACTCCCATGACGGCGTCGAGCGTACCTATGCCATGCAGGCCGGTCGCGAGGTCCACGTCATGGTCCAGCCGGACAAGATTTCCGATGCCCAGTCCACGGTTCTGGCTCACGATATCGCCCATCAGATCGAGGAAGAGATGGAGTATCCCGGTCAGGTGCGCGTTGTCGTGATTCGCGAGAGCCGCGCTGTCGATATCGCTAAATAACATGAGCGACGCGAACGAGCTCATCTCATTTATCGCGTCGATGTCGGGGGAGGGCAACCTTCGCGTCGAGGAGAACCTTGGCGAGGGGTATGTCCGCCTCCGCGTTTCGGAGGCCGAGCGGCGCCAAGCTAAGCACGACATTCAGCATGTCGAGGACATCGTCATCGAAATGCTCCGTAATGCTCGCGATGCCGGCGCCGACAAGGTCTATCTCGCCACGACCAAGGAAGATGGCGTCCGCACGCTTGTCTTTCTGGATAACGGTTCTGGCGTTCCGCAGGATATGCAAGAGCGAATCTTTGATGCCCGCGTTACCTCCAAGCTCGAGAGCATGAAGATGGACCGTTGGGGCGTTCACGGTCGTGGCATGGCATTGTTTTCGATCAAGCAGAACACCGACGAGGCCCGTGTGGTCACGTCCGGCGTCGATCTTGGTTCAGCCTTCAAGGTGAGCGTTGCGGCTAACCGCCTCAGTGAGCGTGCCGATCAGTCCAGCTGGCCCCAGGCCGTCAAGGATGAGGACGGACGTTATGTCTGTGCTCGCGGTCCGCATAATATTATTCGCGCTGCTTGTGAGTTTGCGCTTGAGGAGTTACGTGGTTGCGATGTCTATCTTGGTTCTCCGTCTGAGATTGCCGCGACCCTTTATGCTCAGGCGTCAAGTCGGCTCGATACGTCGCGCCTCCTGTTCATTGATGACGAGAGCGAGCTTCCGGTTGTCGACCGTTTAGGCCTTGCCTCTGATGCCGAGGACTTTATCCGTATCTGTTCGGGTTTGGGTCTTGAGATGTCCGAGCGCACGGCTCATCGCATTTTGGCGGGGCAGATTAAGCCCGTTCGCGGTGTGACCGCGCGTTTGCTGCGCGAGCGCGATTCTTCCTCGCATGCGCCGGCTCCTGTCGATCTTGCGAAGGATCGTCGCGGGCTACGTATTGCCAAGGACGATATGGCACAGTTTTCGCGTGCTGTGGAGCGCGACTTTAATGACCTTGCCGCCCGGTACTATCTCAACCTTTGCGGCGACCCAAAGATTCGCGTTTCGCGTGATCGAATCACCGTGACCTTCGATCTTGCCAAAGAGGAATAGTGCCTTTACCGAGTCCACTCGGTACGATACAGTTATTGCAGTTAAAACGTACTTTTAAACGCAGGAGTTTCTTCATGGATTGCCTGAAGGTATCAAGCAAATCATCGCCCGCGTCCGTTGCCGGCGCCATCGCCGGCATGGTCAAGGATGGTGTACCCGTCAACATCCAGTGTGTCGGCGCCGGTGCGGTCAACCAGGCCATTAAGGCCGTGGCTATCGCGCGCGGTTTTTTGATTCCAACTGGTTTTGATATTTCCTGCGCGCCCGTGTTCTCCGACATCCTTATTAACGGGGAGTCACGCACGGCCATCCGCCTTTCTATCTACGTTCACCAGATCAATCGAGCTGCTATGGATAACGTCGTCATGGATGATGTTAAGCCGGTGGCATAGCTTCTGATTGCCTCGTTTAGCTCCCCATTGTTAGGACTTATGCACATGGACCAGCGTTCCGTACGCGATATTCTTGCCGGTAAAACCTACTTTATCCGCACCTTTGGCTGCCAGATGAATCAGCACGACTCTGAGCGCGTGAGCGGTCTGCTCGATTCGTATGGTTGCCTCATGGCGCTCGATCCCGAGCATGCCGATATCGTTGTCTTCATGACATGCTGCGTGCGCGAGGCTGCCGATACTCGCCTGTACGGCCAGTGCAACTCTTGCAAGAGCCTGCCGCCTTCGCCTTCGGGCAAACGTGTTGTTGCCGTTGGTGGTTGCATCGCGCAGCGCGATGGCGAGGGCCTGCTCACCAACGTCGATAACGTCAACGTCATCTTCGGTACACATTCCATCGCTCATGTGGCCGAGCTCATTGCCGAGGCGTTCCTGGACGGCAAGCGTCATATCCGCACCAATGAGCATGAGGATACGGATGCCATGAGCATGCCGTGGCATCGCGAGACCCAGTATCACGCCTGGGTGCCTATCATGACGGGCTGCAATAATTTCTGCACCTATTGCATCGTGCCGTACGTGCGCGGTCGCGAAAAGAGCCGCCCCTTCGATGAGATTGTCGACGAGGTGACCGGTTTGGTGCGCCAGGGCGTGCGTGAGATTACGCTGCTGGGTCAAAACGTTAATTCATATGGTCGCGATCTGTTTGGCAAGCCGCGTTTTGCCGATCTGCTGCGTGCCGTGGGCGATACGGGTGTGGAGCGCATCTTCTTTACGTCTTCGCATCCCAAGGACCTGTTGCCCGAGACCATCGACGCCATGGCCGAGACGCCTGCCGTTATGCCGCAGCTGCATCTGGCCGTCCAGTCAGGTTCGACGCGGATCCTCAAAGAGATGAATCGCCGTTATACACGCGAGGACTATCTGGGCCTGGTCGATCGCATTCGCAACCGCATGCCCGATATCGCGCTCTCGACCGACATTATCGTTGGCTTCCCGGGCGAGACTGAAGAAGACTTTGAGCAGACGCTCTCACTTGCCGAGACGGTCCGCTATGCTCAGGCATATACCTTCATCTATTCCAAGCGCGCCGGTACCCCGGCCGCCGAGATTGACGATCCTACGCCGCATGAGGTTATTCTCGAGCGTTTCAATCGCCTTGTTAAGGTTATCGAGACCACGGCACACGAGTATAACCAGGGCGAGCTTCATACTGTGGTTTCCGCGCTCATTGAGGGAACGAGTAAAAAGAACGATGCGGTCCTGCTGGGCAAGAGTCCCAAGAATCAGACCGTGCATGCGCCTATCCCCGTGGGTTACAGCATCGATCAGCTTGTTGGCAAGATCGTTGATGTTGACGTTGACGTTGCCAAGACCTGGTATTTGTCCGGTTCTGTTGTGGGCGAGCCGCGCTAATGGTTGCTCCCGGGGCAGGTCTTTCCGCCGTTGCGATCGTCGGTCCGACGGCGGTTGGTAAAAGCGATGTTGCCGACCGTTTGGCAGCTCGTCTTTCGTCTGAAGTGCTGTCGTGCGATGCGATGCAAATCTATCGCGGCATGGACATCGGTACCGCAAAGATGGCGCCCGATGAGTGCACGGCGCCGCTGCGTCTCGTCGACATTGTAGAGCCGGGTGTGGCATATTCTGCTGCGCTTTATCAGGCTGACGCTCGCGCGCATGTTGAACGTCTCCTTGGTTTGGGTTGCCTGCCGGTTTTTTGCGGAGGTACGGGGCTATATCTCAAGGCCGCCCTTGATGAGATGGACTTTCCCTCGGGTGAACTTGAGGACGATCGTCGTGCGGGCTATCAGGAGCTTGCCGAGCGTATTGGCGAGGAAGAACTGCATGCCCTGCTTGCCGAGCGCGATCCAGAATCGGCTGCTGTTATTCATCCCCATAACGTGCGGCGTGTGATTCGCGCGCTCGAAATGCACGATGATGGGGTTTCCTATGCGCAGCAAAAGTCGCAGTTTAGTGTTCCGCGCGAGCATTATCATGCGTTATGGTTTGGCCTGACGCGAAATCGCGAGGTGCTCTATGAACGCATTAACCTGCGCGTCGATCTGATGTTTGAGCAGGGTCTTGTCGATGAGGTCCGCGGTCTTATGGACCAGGGGCTGGGAGATGCCCTGACGTCGATGCAGGCAATTGGCTATAAAGAGATCATCGATGCTTTCAATGGCGTGATGAGCATGGATGAGGCTCGCGAACTCATTAAGATGCGTTCGCGTCGTTATGCCAAGCGTCAGCTTTCGTGGTTTAAGCGCGATGACCGTATCGTGTGGTTTGATATGGATGAATGTACGATCGATGGGGTCGTTGAGGATATCCTGCATCGTATTGAGGCTGCCTAATGGCCCGTTTCCCCCTTGTTCCCACGGCACCCGAGCCCGAGCGTGCCATTTTAGTTGGTGTTGAGTGGCGCGACAATGCATGGCCACTCGATCGATCGCTCGATGAGCTGGAACGCCTTGCCCACACGGCTGGTGCCCAGTGCGTGGCACGCTTGTCGCAGCGTTTGGTAAAGCCGTATCCTAAATCGTTTATCGGTTCCGGTAAGGTTGAAGAGCTGTGCGGCCTGGTGCATCGCATGGATGCCGATGTCGTTATTTTTGACGACGACCTGACCCCCTCGCAGCAATCCTATTTGGAGAAAGCCGTGGGCGAGCCGGTAAAGATTATCGATCGTACAGCACTGATCCTGGATATCTTTGGCCTGCATGCTCAGACGCGTGAGGGACGCCTGCAGGTACAGCTGGCACAGCTTCAATATTTGTTGCCTCGCCTGCGTGGCATGTGGAGCCATCTCGCCAAGGAGCAGACGCGCGGCGGCATCGGCTCACGTTTTGGTCAGGGCGAAAGTCAGCTCGAGGTCGACCGTCGCCTCATTCGTAATAAGATCGCTGCGCTTCGTGGTGAGCTCAAGCAGGTTGAACAGCGTCGTGATGTTCAATCCAAGAGTCGCATTGAGTCACCGGCGTTTCGCGTCGCGTTAGCCGGTTATACCAATGCCGGTAAATCGACGTTACTCAATCGTCTGACCGGCTCTACGGTACTTTCGCAGGACAAGCTGTTTGCTACGCTCGACCCGACGACGCGTTCGTATCGTCTGCCCGGCGGTCGCGGCATGACGATTACCGATACCGTCGGCTTTATTCAAAAGCTGCCCCATGGTCTGGTCGATGCCTTTAAATCGACGCTGTCCGAGGTTTTGGGTGCCGATCTAATTCTCAAAGTCGTAGATGCGTCTGACGAGGACTATGAGCGGCAGCTGGAGGCTGTCGACCGCGTGCTTGATGAGATCGGCGCCGGAGAGCGTTTAACGCTGACCGTATTCAATAAAATCGATCTTCTCGATAGCGTCGATCGATTGAGTTTCCGTCGTCGCTATCCGGAGGCCGTTCTGTTCTCGGCCCAAACGGGCGAGGGGCTCGACGATCTCGTCGACCGGATTGCTCGCGAGGCAGCTGCCACCGATGTGTTGCTCTCCGCTGATATCCCGTATCGTGAGGGCGCTCTCATCACGCTGGTGCATGAGCAGGGAACCCTTCTGCATGAGGAATATCTCGAGGACGGCGTTCGCATTGTGGCGAAGTTGCCGGCTCGCATTGCACCGCGGCTCGAGCGTTATCGCACCGAGTAGACGAGCTCCAAAATGCCCAGAATGATGGGCTGATGCAGCAGATAAAAGGGGAGAGCGTGACGTCCAAGGCTGGCGAGCGCCGGCAGGGGGTTGGCGTAGGCCCAGCTAGGGACGGTCTCATCGATTCCCTGCGCTATGTGTGCGGCGAAGTATCCTGCAAGATACATAAAGATAAACGGGATGATGGGGTAGTAATCACCCGAGACAAACCCAGGGCTCGGAAATCCCAGCCACGCCAGGTAGGGGACAGGGTAGATCGTTTTGGGGATGCTCCAGGTGAGGGCGAACAACACAAGGCATAGGGGCATGCCCCATCTCGCCGTTATCTTCTTAAGGACGGGATCGGTCAACGCCACGATGCCGGTGCATGCGGCCATGCAGTAGATGATGCCAAAATTAACCGAATCGTCGACTGAGACAAGTGTTGTTGCCAACCAGACAACGAGTGCTGCTAAGGCGTATTTGGCGGCACGTTTGATATTGTTGCGCGAAAGAGTACACATCCAACCCGCGATAAACAAAAATACCCAGCTGATGCTGGCGCGCCAGACGTCTTGAAAGACAGTCTGGGTAAACCAAGGCATATCCCAGCCGTACAGGTAGGCAAGATCATAGCAAGCGTGAAAACCTGCCATAGAAATCATCGTAAACCCGCGGACGGTATCAAAGATGGTGATGCGTTTTTGCATTACGAGAACCGGCGCATCAAGCCGACGACTTTGCCCAGGATAACGGGATTCGTTGCATAGATAGGCTCCATGGTGTCATTCTCAGGCTGCAGGCGTACGCGTCCCTGCTCCTTGTAGAACGTCTTGACGGTCGCTGAACCATCGATCATGGCCACGACAATTTCGCCGTTCATGGCATTCTTTTGTTCACGGACAATGATGTAATCGCCATTGAAGATGCCGACATTGATCATTGAGCTCCCATGCACCTCAAGGATAAAGGAACCCTGATCAGTCGCGATTTCGGTCGGGATAGTAAACGTGTCTTCGATATTCTGCTCGGCCAGTATGGGGATCCCAGCCGCGACGCGACCAACGAGCGGTAGCGAGACCGTTCCGCGAGGTGCGGTGGGCTCGTCAGATTTAGAAATTGAGACAGAGGAACCGTCCTCGTTAAAGAGTTCCAGGGCGCGCGGTTTGGTGGCATCGCGCTTGAGTAGCCCGCGCGCCTCCAGGGCAGAGAGATGGGCGTGCACGGTGCTTGGGGAGGAAAGGCCCACGGCAGAAGCCATCTCGCGCACGCTGGGCGGATAACCCTTCTCCTGCTGATATTCCTTGATGAAGTCGTAAATTTGCTGCTGACGCTTGGTAATTTTGCGAGCCATCAGGGCATCCTCTCTACCCATGTCAAACAAATGTTCGAATTTTGCTTGACAGGAACAACTGTTCGAAGATAATAATAACCGAACATTCGTTCTCGCGCTAGACATTTTTGTCCGCGCGGCTTGATAAAACTGTTCTCAGCAAAACACGCGAGAGGAGAACATGATGAACGCAACGAATATGGTCCAGGGAAACCTCGCCCTTAAGCTCGAGACGCCTGCAGAACCCGCTTTTACGGTTGTTCAGGGTGGCCGCTCCGGCATTCAACCTTTGACCGTACAGCCTGCTCGCAATCAGCAGGCTGTAGTCGCGCCGGCCCGCGTTGCCCTGAAGGTTCCGACGATTGTCGCCGTCGCCGTTGCGCTTACGCTCTTCTTTGTCCTCGCTACTTCGGTCTTTAGCGCTCGTCACGCCGCGTATGCCGAGTCCGTTTCCAACATTACTTACGAGACCATTCGCGTTCAGACTGGCGATTCTCTTTGGTCGCTTGCCGAGGAATATCCAATCGAAGGCCTTTCCACGCAAGAGACTTCCGACATGATCCGTAACGTCAATCATCTGGAGCATGGTTCGCTCGCCGCCGGTGCGCATCTTAAGGTTCCTGCTCGTTCGTAATCATTATCGCGCTGCGCATGGTACCCTTGTTATCGTTTAAGAGGAGGTACCATGCGCTGTCCCAAATGCGGCAAGGCACATACCCGCGTCGTTGATTCTCGTATGCAGGAGTCAAATAACACCATTAAGCGCCGTCGCGAATGTTGCTCGTGTAACTATCGCTTTACAACGTTCGAGCGATGCGAAGACCCAATCGAGGTCATTAAGTCAGACGGAACCAAGCAGCGGTTCGATCGCAATAAGCTGCTCATCGGCTTGATGCGAGCCACCATCAAGCGCGATATCGACACTAAGAAGCTCAATGAGATTATCGATGACATCGAGGTCGAGCTGCGCTCTCGCACGCTGACGGCCGTCACGTCCCATGAGTTGGGTGACATGGTGCTCAAGCGCTTGGCCAAGATTGACAAGGTGGCGTACATCCGCTTTGCCTCGGTCTACCGCGATTTCAAAGACGTCGATGAGTTTCTGCAAGAGCTCGACAAGCTAAGGTGATTCCATGCCCAACATTACCGTCAACATAAAGCGTCTCGATCCCACCGTCGAGCTTCCCAAATACGCCCATCCCACCGATGCCGGCTTGGATTTGCGCTCCAACGAGGACTGCGTCCTGAAGCCCTTCGAACGCCGTCTGGTCTCTACTGGGCTGGCCATCGCCCTGCCCGACGGCTACGCCGGCTTCGTCCAGCCCCGCAGCGGCTTGGCCATCAAGCAGGGCCTGTCTATAGTCAACACGCCGGGCCTCATTGACGCCCACTACCGAGGAGAACTCAAGGTTATCCTTATCAACCTGGATCCCACCAACGACATCCAAATCAACAAAGGCGACCGCATCGCCCAGCTCGTCATCCAAGAAGTCCCCACGGTCAACCTCGTAGAAGTAGAAGAACTAGACAAAACCGACCGAGGCAAAGGAGGCTTCGGCTCCAGCGGCATCGCCTAGGGCGCCCGTATCCCTCCCGCCCGGGGCTTACCTATATCATTCCATGCTCAAACATTCTCGCGTCGCTTCGCTCGCTGCGAAACTGCGCGTAGAACGATATAGGTAAGCCCCGGGCGGGCGGCTACTCGCTTGAAACAATATTTACTTTTCTAGTAAGTCGATGCTATGAAGGGACGCCTCCTTTGTCGCATCGACTTACTGTATTTATATTTTCTGGTTCCCCTTTGCAGATTCTACTGGTGGGGAATCTGGTATAGCCGCTGGTACGTTAACGCAGCTTACCTGCGGGAGGCCCCTATATATCGTCCCGCGCGCAGTTTCGCAGCGAAGCGAGAATGTTTGAGCACGGGATGATATATAGGGGCCTCCCACAGGTAAGCGGACATTAAGACGCTAGCGGATATGCGCGGGTTTTCCGCCCCAGTAGAAGCGGCAAAAGGCTCTTTTGCGCTTTTGGGGTTTGCCTACGAGCTCCATGGTTGCGATGGCTATGTCTTCGGCTGCGTGGGGGCGGCGTAGTACTTCGCCGTTGATGAGTAGGGCTTTGAGTGATTCGGGATGGTCGTGCAAGTGACGTAGGGTAACGATGAGTTCTCGTGCGGTGGTGACATGCATGCTGGCGCCCATGCCGGTGAGCATCGTGGTGTTGGCCTTTTCCTGGCCGTATGATTTGCCCAACAGGATCATCGGCAGATGCGCGCACAGGCACTCGGTAACAGTGAGTCCGCCCGATTTTAGGATTGCCAGGTCGCAGCCGTGCATGAGGGCCGCCATGTCGTCGACATAGTCCAACACCGTGACGTTATCGAGCTTCATGGCGTCGAAGAGCGTTTTGAGGCGGGTGGCATATTCGGTGTCCTTGCCGGGCAAAAAGACAAAGTGCATGTCTTCGAAGCTGCGCAGGAAGGGGAGTGTATGGTCCATCGCCGCGCGAAAGCGGACGTACGGTTGAGGTAAACTGGCGCCGGCCATAACCAGCACGACGGTCTTGTCGGTGGGGAGGTTGAACTTGGCTAGCTCTTCCTCGCGATCGTAATCCGTGTCGAATCCGGCGCGAATAGGAATGCCGGTAATGCGAATCTTTGCCTCGGGCACCTTGCGCGGACGCAGCGTTTCGGACATAAATTCGTTGGCAACACAGAATAAATCGGTGTCCTTGTGGGGCCACCATCCCTCGACTTCGTAGTCGGTCGGTACGCAGATGACCGGATAATCGATACCCGTAATTACGCGGGCGCCCACGGCAACATTGGCTGCTGTGATGTGCGTTGCAACCACGGCTATGGGCCTGCGGCTACGAATATATTCGTTGAAGGCGGGGAACATAATTCGCGACCATGCCGTTCCGCCACCCCAGAGAAGATGTCCCGTAAGCGTATATCGCCAGGTCAGGTCGTAAATGGGGCGCGTGGCTCCCGTAAAAGAAGCCGCGGTCTTATTACCGTCGAATTTAATACGTCCAAAATCAAGGATATCGAGCACTTCAATCTCAATATCCTCGGGGATGCCATTGGTGCCGCGGATGAGGTCGAATGCCTGCGCAATCGCATTTGCGGCGGCCTTGTGGCCCGAGCCAACGGAGGCGTGCACGATGGTCACGAGAGGTTTTTGCTGAGCCAGGAGCGTGGTTTGCTCCGATTGGGGAGTGCTGTGCGTGAGCAGGGGAGCGTCGTCACTCGTCTGCGCCTGATCCATCGATAACTCCCCTTCGACGTTGTAACACGGGATTTATCATTGTAGTGCATGAGTGTCATGTTCACGTAAATTTGGGTATGAGCGCAAAGAACGACAACGTTTCGACGAGAGGACTCTTCATGACTACCGATCAGACGATCGATGTTGCGATTATCGGCGGAGGCCCCGCGGGCTATGCTGCCGCCATTTATGCTGCGCGTGCCAACCTGACGACGACTGTCCTTGAGCAGGGCATGTCGGGCGGACAGATCGCTACATCCAACGAGATTGAGAATTATCCTGGCATTCCGCTGCTGAGCGGTGCCGAACTTGGTGAGCGGTTCCAACAGCATGCTGAAGGCCTGGGGGCTCAGGTTGAATGGAGTATGGTGACGGGCGTCGATTACGATGCCGATGCGGCGCTGTTTACGGTGCATCACGATATGGGCGATACGCTGGCCTCAAGCGTTATCGCTTGCATGGGTGCCACGCCGCGTCCGGCAGGTTTCGCTGGCGAGGATACGTATCGCGGTCGTGGCGTTTCGTATTGCGCAACATGTGACGGCATGTTCTTCCGTGGCAAACAGGTATTTGTAATCGGCGGTGGCAATTCGGCATGCGAAGAGGCGCTTTTCCTGTCTGACATTGCCAGCAGCGTGACCATCGTGCTGCGCCGCGACCAGTTCCGTGCGCCCGAGGGCGTTGTGAATAAGGTGATTGCTAAGGACAATATTACAGTTAGGTACCAAACTAGTATTGTGGAGCTATCGGGCGAAGCCATGCCAACGACGATTACCTTTAAGGACAATGCATCCGGCGAGACTCATACCGAGTCATTTGAGCCCGGCTCGTTTGGCATCTTTGTCTTTACCGGAACGCAGCCCCATACCGAGCTTGTTGAGCATCTAGTCGATCTGGCGCCTGATGGCGGCATTCTGACTGATGAATCCATGGCGACCCGCACGCCAGGTCTATTTGCCGCTGGCGATATCCGTTCCAAACGTTTACGCCAGGTTGTGACCGCTGTTTCGGACGGAGCCATAGCGGCAACGAGCGCATACGCGTTTCTCCGTGGATAAGTACGATAATATATCTTATGTAAGGTTGCTGTCTTTAAGCAAAGTGGTTGGACGGTGCATCAATGTGCCGCCCAACCACTTTTACTTTGCGGCTATGTGGTATGTAAAACTAGATAACCTAGAATACAATATAGAAAACGAACGGAGGCCTCTTATGAACCACGCTAAACATGTTATCCCGATGTCAGATACATCGGTCAGCATTAAGCCGGAGGATATTCAGCCGACGGTGCTGCCGGATGCATTTATTCAGTCCGATATGGTCGGTAAACTCAACGCGTTGAGCCTGCCGCGCTATGAACAGCTGCCCAATGTAACGCTCTATCGCGATCAAGTTATTGAATATGTTGCGCTGTGGATGGAGCCGCTTTCGATTTGCGTAGAGCAGCCCGTTATCACGCCATCGATGATCAATAACTACGTGAAGGTTGGCCTCGTTCCTGCTCCGGTTAAAAAGCAGTATGGCCGTGAGCAGATCGCGCGTCTCATCGCCATTTGTATCTTTAAGCAGGTGCTGCCCATCGCTGCGGTTCAGGCGCTTTTTAATATTCAGCGCTTGAGCTACGACGCTCCGACGGCTTTCGATTATGTGGTTGATCAGCTCGAGGCATCGATTCGTGCGGCGTTTTCCGTCGAGCAGACTCCCGTGCCCGATACCGCACATCAGGTTACGCGCGAATCGCTGCTCGTGCGCAGTGCGGTATCGTCCTTCGTTTCGAAGGCGTATCTGATGAGCTATCTAAAGTTCAATGGGTTTAATAGCTAACCGAGGTATAAGACGGGTGGGATAAAGAGCCATTGGCTCCTTATCCCACCCGTACGCTTGTCTAGTTGGATATTATCGGCCCGACGCCACGCCCATACCGTAGCCGATAATGAGACCGTGCATTTCGGCATAATATGAATCCAGTCCGTTGCAGGGCATGATAATCGTCTTGGAGCCGGGCCAATGCTCCACAATGCGGTCAGCAAGCGCCTGGGCGCCCGCCTCATTCTCGACATGGTCGATAACGACCTCGCCGCCAGTAAAGCCCTCGGCCTCCATGGTATCGACAATCTTGCCAAGCGTCTTCTTTTCGCCACGGGTGTGACCAACGAGTTCAATCTTGCCCGCTTCGCTCGCCGTGCCCAAAATGCGGATATTGAGCTTGTTGGCAATAACACCGGCCGCCTTAGGGATGCGTCCGGCCTTCGCAAGGTTTTCGTAATTGCATAAACTAAAGAGGATCTTGCTCTGCTGCTCTAGGTGATCGAAATAGGCGCAGGCCTCTTCAAACGTCACATCTGGATTGCTTGCCAGATAGCGGTCGAACAGCAGGAAGATCAGGTCCATTTTGCCGCCGGCTCCGCGTGAATTAACCAGATGAATCTGACGGTCCGAATCCTCGGCAAGCACCATGTCACGTGCGGTGGCTGCGGCATTGTAGCTTCCCGAGACGCCCTCCGAGATGGGCATGCAGATCGTCTTGTCGGCAAGCCTGAAGAGTTCGGCCCACTCCCCTACGCTTGGACAGGCGCTCGAAGAAGCGCTCGACTCCGCCTGCACGGCGCAATTGAGCTCGTGAACGTCGAGTGTGAGGTCATCGACAAACTCACGCTCCCCCACTCGAATCTTAAGGGGTGCAAATGCAAAGGTGGTATGAGGTGCGGTTGGTTGCCAATCGCGAAGATTACAGCTCGAATCGGAGATAAGTGCCCAGCTCATTGAGGGTCCTTTCTAATTGTTCCTCAACAATTATAGCCGTCTTTCTCATAAATTGAACGGCTATCTAGTTTTGAATACTAGATAGCCGTTCTGTTCATAAGGCAAACGGTAGGCGCAAAAAGAATGGGCCTCGTGACTCAAGATCGCGAGGCCCACGTTCGTTCGCTGTAGTAATAAATTAGTAGCGTACGAAGATGTAGTTGTTGTTCATACCGGCTGCAACGGAGCTGATGATAACGCCGGTTTTGTAGTCGGAAGCATGGATCATCTGACCATTACCGATATAGATGCCTGTATGGTAGGAGTTAACCACAACATCGCCGGGTTGCGGATCGGACACACGGGTCCAACCCATGAAGGTGCCGGTGGTGCCCAGGCGGCAGTAGCGGCCGGTGAGGCAATAGCTTACAAAACCGGAGCAGTCAAAGCTGTTCGGTCCAATGCCGCCCCAGGAATAAGCGTATCCGAGCTTGCTGTAGGCGCGCGAAACAACGGTACCGCCGTCAACGGACTGGCTCGGTGCGGAAGGCGTCGGAGTCGGAGCGGGCGTCACGGGCTGCGGCGTGGGAGCAGGAGCCGGAGCGGGCGCGGGCGTGTTGCCGCCGTTGTTGGTCGTTCCGCCACCATTGTTGGTGTTCTCGGTCGTACCGGCGGTGTCGTTGCTCACCGTGGCCTTTTCGGCAGTGCTGGCGTTGATACCCGCCTGCAGCGTGGCGTTGGCCTCGGCCTCGGCAGCAAGCTCGGCCTGCAACTGTGAATCCAGGGAGTTCACGACACTCTGGGCCTCAGCCTGCTGAGCGTTGAGCTCGTCGACCTTCTTCTGCGTGGCGGCGACGTTCTTCTCCTGCTCGGCCTGCTTATCGGTGAGCTGCTGCTTAAGCTCCTTTACCTC
The DNA here is from genome assembly GCF_001404695.1 of Collinsella aerofaciens. Classification (GTDB taxonomy): domain Bacteria; phylum Actinomycetota; class Coriobacteriia; order Coriobacteriales; family Coriobacteriaceae; genus Collinsella; species Collinsella aerofaciens_E. Next base: position 121,813 of record NZ_CZAQ01000001.1, read on the forward strand.
TTGAATGGTCTGAGCCTGCTTATCGGAAACTTTGCCGTAGTAGAACAGACGGTTGAGCATATCGCTCAGATCATCGACACCCGTCAAAACCTGAAGCAGGCTTAGACCGCCGGTTTTGTACTCGCCGGCGACATAGGTCGAGAGCTTGGCCTGACCATCGGCGATCTCCTGCTGCTTTTGCGTGATCTCGCCGGCAGTCTGATCGAGCGCCTGCGTCTGCGTGGCGAGCTCATCGTAAATCTGCTGAGTTTGGGTACCGATCTGCTCGAGCTTCGTACGAGCAGCGGCAAGGTCGGATGCGGTATCGGCGTAGGCAGGAGCCGCGAGGCCCAAGCCCAAAACACAAGCGAGGGTTGCCGTAGCAGCGCAGCGTGCCATGTTTTTGTGCGTGTTTGCTGTGCGCATGTAGCTTCCTTTCCAGTAACTAAGGGTAACGGCTAGTCCACCATCACCAGGCTAAAGAGCTCAACATCGTCGTCAGTCGGCGTGAGCTTCTCGCGCGGGTTGAGAAACGCAAGCTCAAGGATACACCCGTAGCCCACAAGCTTTGCTCCCATATCTCGCACAAGTTTACCTGTTGCCTCGACGGTTCCGCCCGTCGCGACCAAGTCGTCCAGAATCAACACGGTATCTTTAGAGGTAATGGCATCGGCATGGATCTCGATAGAGTCGGTGCCGTATTCGAGCTCATAGCTCTGGCTCACCGTCTTGCGGGGTAGCTTGCCCGGTTTACGTGCGGGAACAAAGCCGGCGCCCAGAGCGACGGCCACGGGAACGCCCACCATAAAGCCGCGAGCCTCGGGACCCACGACCTTGGTGATTCCCATGTCGGCAAAGTGCTCGGCGAGGGCATCGGTCATGGCTTTGAGCGCCTCGGGATTGCCAAAGAGCGGCGTGATGTCTTTAAAGACGACTCCGGGCTCGGGATAGTCGGGGATGTCGACGATTTGAGATTCGAAGTCGTACATTGCATGACCTTTCAATGGGTTGCCGAAATATCAACAGCGGTTATTTGCCCGCGGTGACGGTGCCGGATTGCGAAGGGGCGACGACCTTGAGCGGCTTTACGAGAGAATCCTCGTGCGAAGCCGGCGCGGCAGTTTCTTCGTTTTTGGCCTTGGTGGACTCGGAGCGAGCGATTTCCTCATCGAGTGCATCAATGTCGGCGTCCTCGACCACGGCGTTGAGCGACTCAAAAACGCGGTTCTTGAGCAGCGCAGTGTGCACACCCTCGGTCAGGTCGTGAAGCTTCTTAAACGCACGCTCGAGCTTGGCGTCGCGCTCGTCATCGGAGGTATCCATTCCGAGCATGCTCACGAGCACCTGCTCAAACATCGAGGACTCGCGGTTGGCGGAAGACACGTACTGACGCAGGTTGCGGGGCTCGATATGGAAGCGTGACAGCTCGGAGCAGTAGCGGATGATTGGAAAATCGCGACCATCGACGAGCTCACGATTCTGCGGACTCTTGATGATGCGAATGAGGTCGTTCTCGGCGAGCGAGCGGATAAACGAAATCTCGACGCCCAGCATATCGGGAATGGTCTCAATGGGATGCAGCTTTTGCTTAGTCTCCTTGGGCTCCGTCTTGAGCGGAACATCGGACAGCAAGCCCACCTCGTAAGCGAGCGTTGACAGGTCCGTGGCGTTTTCCAAGCGCTGCTTAATCACGTTGAGCGGCATGTAGCGGGTCTTCTGCAAGTGCAGGATGACCTCCAGGCGATCAACGTCCTCCTTAGAGTACTGACGGTATCCCTTAGGCGTACGATGAGGGGTAATGAGCCCCTCATCTTCTAGAAATCTAATTTTTGAGTTCGAAAGATCGGGGTATGCGCCTCGAAGAAGGTTGACGACTTGGCCGATACTCAGATAGTTGCGTTCGGCCATGCCCTACTCACCGGTTTCGATGCGCTCCGGCGTGCTCTCGTGGTAGATGAGCGTAAACGTACCGATCTGGACGGAAGAACCATCGTGCAGCGGGGCCGCGTTGACAATGGCGCCGTCGACCCAGGTGCCATTGAGCGAGCCCAGGTCCTCAATGCGAGCGCCGAGGCCCTCGCGAATAATGCGCGCGTGGCTACGCGAAACGGTCATGTCATTGAGGAAGATGCCGTTCGCAGGATCGCGGCCGATGGTGGTCACGTCGTCCTCGAGCTCAAAGGCGGCACCGGTCTGCGGACCCTTGACGATGGACAGAACGGGTGCGGTGATGCGCACGTTGGCCATGAGGTCGGGAACGGTGACGTCGCTTGAAGGCACGCGGAATACGCAGGTAGCGTCAGCAGTCTTATCATTCTGAGGCATATTGTTAACCATGTTGTCCATGACAACCCCTAACTTATCGCGGACGTGCCGCAAATAATGAACCGTACGTAATCATACCCCAACGAATCAGTCTTCGATTTCGGGGTTCAGAAAGTCGATGTCCTCGTCCTCGGGATGCGCGAGAGCCTGTTTAATGGCCACTCCGCCCTTAATGGAATAGATGACAGCCGTGAGCATGGAGAAGATCACGCCGCCGTACACAAAGAGGATGCCGAGGGGCACCGAGCTTCCGTTGAGGCCCGGGAAGGCCGTAAGGGTTGAAGGTAAAAGATGCAGGCCGTCAATAACGGGGAACCCGAGCAGCATGAGCGAGAAGCCGGTCATGAGCAGCGCGGTGGCAATCTTTCCGGGAAAGACGACATCGATGGGGCGACGGTGATAATGACGAACGATAAGCGTGCCGATGCCCAGATAGATGTCGCGGCCAATAATGAGCACGCAGACCCAGATTGGCAGCTCTCCGCGAACCACCAGCCCAAGTACGCCGGTGAACAGCAGCGCGCGGTCGCAGATGGGATCCATGACCTTGCCGAGCCACGAGACCGTCTTGGTCATGCGGGCGATCTGACCGTCCATCCAGTCGGTAGAGGCGGCAACGGCGTAGATAACGATGGCGATGACGCGGTTGTTATCCGTCACAAACAGGTACAGAAATACCAGGGTGAGGATCAGGCGCGTAAAGGTGATGAAATTGGAGATCGTAAAGATCTTATTCGACGGGTAATCGGAAGTGCCGATAAGCTCCTTTTTGATCTTCTTTTTGATGCCCACAGGACTCCCCCGCTGGTTAACGACAATACTTTCGATACTATAGCCGTTCCGGCGATGTCTATCCAGCGTAAGCATAGAGAGTCCAGACATATGGAGGATGCTACTGGGTTGTGCGGGATTCTGCATTTGTGTACATCAGCCTCCAAATATGACATTTTTCGGCATCTTTGATGGCTGATGTACACGTTTTGATTCGGTGATTACATCGATCGGGAAAGTTGTTGCCTTAAGCGAATTAATCATGATGTGCGGGTCGAGAAGGGTTGGCGCTAAAAGAACCCAACGGCCGTTACGGCTTCGTTAGAAACGCGCCCCACCATGGATGGTGAACCCGAAAGGTAAAGCGTGCGGGCACGGTGGCTCGGCCCGCGCGCCCGGAAGAGAAAGGATAAACCCATGGGTTACATGCTCGAGACGCGCGGGCTCACCAAGCGCTTCGGCCGCGGCGACCAGGCGCAGGACGCCGTGGCCGACGTGAGCCTTCATATCCGCGAGGGCGAGGTGTACGGGCTGCTCGGTCCCAACGGCGCCGGCAAGTCGACAACGCTCAAGATGATCTGCGGGATGCTGCGGCCGACGGCCGGGGAGATCCTCTTTGCCGGGCACGCCTGGCGCCGCGAGGACCTCTACGCAATCGGCAGCCTCATCGAGGAGGCGCCGCTCTACCCCAACCTCACCGCGCGCGAGAACCTGCGCGTGCGCACCACGCTGCTGGGCCTTCCCGAGAGCCGCATAGATGAGGTGCTCGCCGCCGTGGACCTCGCGGACACCGGGAAGAAGCGCGCCGGGCGCTTCTCGATGGGCATGCGGCAGCGCCTGGGGCTCGCGCTGGCGCTGATCGCCCGGCCACGCCTGCTCGTGCTCGACGAGCCCACCAACGGCCTCGACCCCATCGGCATCGAGGAGCTGCGCGACCAGATCCGCGGCTTCGCGGCGGCGGGTACGACGGTGATCGTTTCGAGCCACATCCTCTCCGAGGTGCAGCAGATGGCGGACACCATCGGCATCATCTGCGGGGGGCGCCTCGCCTACGAGGATGCGCTTCGGCCCGGGCAGGACCTCGAGGAACTCTTCATGAGCTTCTGTCGGGAAGGGCGACGAGCACGCGGGGAGGTGGCGGCATGACGGGCGAGAAAGGCGGCCTGCTCGCGGGCCTGCGCGCCGAGGCCCTGAAGTCGCGCCACGCGGCACCGGTTCGCCTGGCCGTGCTCATGGCGCTGCCGATGCCGCTGCTCGGCGCGATGCCCTACCGGGGCGTGCAGATCTTTAGTGCGTGGAACTACTGGTACGCGCTCTTCCTGCCCGTGTCTCTATCGCTCGTGGTGGCGTGCGTCGCACGGGCGGACGCTCGCACGCGGATGCGGGGGCTTCTGGGCCTGGGCTTCCCGCTCGGGCGCGCCTGGTGGGCCAAGGCGCTCTGGTGCCTTGCTCTTTGCACGCTCTCGAACCTCGTGGTCTTCGGCATCTACCTCGCGGGATCGGCGTTCTCCTCGCAGGGTCTCACGGCCGCGGGCACGCTCACGATGCTCCTCTGCGCGCTCGCCAACACGGTGACCGCGGCGTGGATGATCCCCGCAGGGCTCTTCCTCACGGCGCGGCTCGGCATGCTCGCGGGCATCTTCTGCCCGCTCGCCGCGCAGCTCGTGGGTGGGTTCGCCTGGTCGCTGATGCCGCTGCCGCAGCTCTTTCCGCCGTCGGCGAGCATGGTCATCCCCACGAGCTTCATTCCCGTGCTGCCGAGCGGCGAGCCGCTCGCGGCGGACATGGCGCTCGGCGGGGCGCTCACGGCGGACGGCATGCTCACGCTGGCGGGCCTTGCGGTCAGTGCGCTCGCGTTCGCCGCGCTCACGGCGGCGGGCGCGGCCTGGTTTGCGCACTCCGAGGAGAGGTGATGGCCATGACACGACTCTCCGATCCGACGCCGCGCATGACTCTCCCGCGGGCCCTGCTTTCCGAGGCCCTGCGCCTGGCGCGCTCCCCGCTCTCGGCGGTGCACCTCGCCTGCGGCCTGGCAGCCGGTCTTGCCTGCGGCGAGTACTTCTCCGTAACCCGATGGGACCCGGCGCTGGGCGCGGACGCCTACGCCCAGTTCCTCGGCGCCCTCATGCCGCTCATGTCCGCCATCGTCTGCGGGCTCGCCGTGGACGAGGAGCGCGCTGCCGGGCGCCTCGCCAACCTCACGGCGGTCCCCTCGCGAGGGCGCGCCGTCGCGGCGAAGCTGCTCGCCCTTGCGGCGCTCGGCGCGGGCGCGCTGGCCGTGGCGCTCGGCGTGTTCGGGGCCGTGCTCGCCGTCGCCGGGCGCCTGCCGCTCGGGCCCGCTCCGCTTGCGGCCGCCTGGGCGGGCATCGTGCTGGGCAGCTTGCCCCTCTACGCGCTGGGGCTCGGCGTGGCCCTGCGCCTCGGCCGCAACGCCGCCATCGGCGCCGGCGCGGCGGGGGTGCTCCTCGCGTTCTTCTCGGTGGGCGGACTTGCGCACGGCCTCATCACCGGCGAGCTCACCGGCGCTCTGGCGACGCCCCTGAGCTGGGTGCCGCTCGCCTGGCCCGCGCGCCTGGGGTCGCTCGGGGTGGAGGCCTTCATCGACGCCGCACGCGCGGCGGGCCCTCTCCTCACGACTGCGCTCGCTAGCCTCGTTCTCACCCTGGCAGCCGACGCCGTCCTTCTTGCCTGGTTCTGCCGCTTCGAGGACGGGAGGGTAGATGCGTAGGAAGCCGCTCGCCGCCATGTTCGTCCTCCTCTCCGCAGCGCTCGTCCTGGGCGGGAATGCCCTGCTCGACGCCGGCTGGGGGTCGGCGCTGCGCTCGATCGCCGACCGCGTGCTGCCTAACCCTGAGATCGCCATGTGGGCGCCCGCGCCCGAGCCCGGCAGCCACGCGAGCTCCTACGCCGACGCCACCGGGGCGGGGGCAAACTACGTCTACCTGGTGGACGCGGCGGACGACAGAGGCAATGTCCGAGAGCTCCAGCTCATCTTCTTCGGGCGGGAGTCGGACGGCGAGGGCTGGCTCGAGATCGAGGCGCGCGGCGGCTCGGGCGTGCGCTACCGCGCGTGCGACGCGGCCGAGACACCCGTGGCTGCGCGCAGGGCTCTGGACCGCTGAGCGCGGCGTTAGTACAATTCCGACGGAGTTTCAGGAGGTCGAACATGGCGAGGATACTGGCAGTGGATGATGAACGGGCGATCCTCGACGCGCTTGCGCGCGTCCTCGGCCGCGACGGCCATGAGGTCGTCAAGGCGGAGGACCCGACGGCGGTCCCGGGGATGGACCTCTCGCGCTTCGACCTCGTGCTCTGCGACGTCATGATGCCGGGGCTCGACGGCTTCGAGCTCGTGCGGCAGATCCGCCCGGACTTCGACGGCCCCATCGTCTTCCTGACCGCTCGCGTGGCCGAGGAGGATGCCGTGGCCGCCTACGGCCTGGGCGCCGACGACTACGTCCGCAAGCCCTTCGGGGCCGCGGAGCTGCGCGCCAAGGTCGCGGCCCATCTACGCCGTGAGCGCCGGCCGCGCTCGCACGCCCTCTCCTTCGGGGAGGTGCGGATCGACCTCAGGGCGCGCGGCCTCGCCGTGGGCGGCGAGGCCGTGCCGCTCACGCCCACCGAGTACGCCATCTGCGAGTACCTCGCCCGCCACCCCGGGCAGGTCATGAGCCGCGCGCAGATACGCGAGGCGGTGCTCGGCTGGGAGAGCGACGCCGACGACGCGGCCATATCCATGCAGGTCAGTCGCGCCCGGAGGAAACTCTCCGAGGCCGGCGCCGATCCGATCGCGACCGTCTGGGGGATGGGGTACAAGTGGCAGCTCTGAGGATCGGGGCGCGAGGTCGCGGGGGCATGCCGCTCTCCTTCGTCATCGCGCGCTACTTCGCCTACGCGTTCGCGGCAGTCGCCACGGCGTGGCTCGCCTCGTTCATGATGCTCTCTGTGGCGATCAACGCGGGCTTCGTCTACGAGGCAAGCTGGGGGCCGGCCAATGCGCGCGAGGTCGCGGAGGGCCTGGCACGCGACGGCGTCTGCGGGCAGCAGGACGTGCCGACGGCGTACCGCTACCTCATCCTGAACAAGGACGGAAACGTGCTGATGACAGACCTCGAGAGCACGCGGCTCGAGGACGCGAAGGAAATGGCTCGTACGGCACTCGCCGCGGATCCGGGCACAGTGGAGATCGAGGGCGGGGGTTCGGGCGTTACCTACGCCGCGTTCCCGCTCAAAGGTGGCGGGGCCTGCGCGCTCGTCAGCGAGTATCTGCCGCAGTGGGTCTCGCGCGACCTCGCCGGCCTGCTTCCCAACCCGCAGAACCTCATGCTCGTCGGCGCCACGGCGGGAAGCGCACTTGCGCTTGCGCTCGTCGCGCGCCGCGCGAGCCGCGTGATCTCGCGCAAGATGGCGCCGCTCGCGGAGGCGGCGGGGCGCGTCGGCGCGGGGGAGCTCGACTTCGCGGTCGGCAGCACCAACGTGCGCGAGGTGAACGACGTCCTCGCCGCGATGGACGCCATGCGGGCCTCCCTCGCCGAGTCGCTCGAGGCCCGCTGGGCCGCGGAGCGGGGGCAGCGCGAGCAGATGACGTCGCTCGCCCACGACCTCAAGACGCCGCTCACCGTGCTGCGCGCCAACGCCGACTTCGTAGCGGAGGAGCTGGAAGACGAGAAAGACGCCGACCTCGCGGCCGCCGCGCGCGACATAGCCGGCAGTGTCGAAAGGCTCGACGGCTACGTGCGCCTGCTCATCGAGGCCTCGCGCGGGTCCGGCGGGGCGGAGAGGGCCCCCATGCGGCCGGCCGAGCTTTGCGAGCAGGTCCTCGCCGAGGCCGCCCAGATCGCCCGGGCGCGAGGCGTGACGCTCGACGCGGCCACGGGCCCCGCTGTCGCGGGCGCGCCCGAGGCCGCGCTCGACCGAACCGCCCTGGCGCGAGCCGCCGCGAACCTCGTGGCCAACGCCGCCGAGCACGCACGCTCGCGCGTGGCTGTCTCCTGCGACGTCGCGGGCGGGCACCTCGTCATCGAGGTTGCCGACGACGGACCGGGCTTTTCTCCCGCCGCCCTCGAACGCGGCTGCGAGCGCCTCTTCACAGACGACTCCTCCCGCTCCTCGCGTGACGAAGGCCGCCACTACGGGCTCGGCCTCCACGTCGCCTCCGAGGCCGCGAGCGCCCACGGGGGATCCGTCTCGCTCGCCAACGGCCCCTCGGGCGGTGCGGTGGCCACCATCGCGGTCCCCCTGTGCGGGATCTGACGATTTCCTCGATGTCTACCTCGACTGCGATATGTCGCTCGCCGAGGCCGCGACGAGATGGTGTTGCGTCTGCCCCGTTTGGTGCTTCTAGCTCAAATTTGATCTGATGTAAGGCCCGTGCAATCCTGCATGGGCCTTACTTTTGGCAATTGCTCGACCGATTCGTGGCTTGAAACACAAATTATCGAGTTAAGGAGAAATGGGGTCATACAGCAGCTCTCAGAGCGCTTGCCGCACTCCCCCGCCATTACCTCTGCGGCGTCCTCGTATAGAGCCCATACCGTTTGGCATATCGTTGCAATCGCCCACTTGTCCACCGGTCAAGTGAACTACTGGAATAAATACAGCGACACGCTTGTCCGTTACAGTCGCTATATCTGTGTAAATCGCCGCGATAAATACAGCCTGTACTCGGCTGTATACCAACTACGCGTATGTAGATTCATATCGCGTTAATAAATCGGCTCAAGCGTGTGCAAAACGCGCAAGTAACCGCAAAAGGCGATTATCGCTCAGGTAGATTTTTGGCACCCCGTTGCTTAATCAAAATTAAGCAATTGCTTAAAACAAAAAAGGTCAGGCACTAGATGCCTGACCTGCAAACTTCTGGTCGGGACGACTGGATTCGAACCAGCGACCCCTTGACCCCCAGTCAAGTGCGCTACCAAGCTGCGCCACGTCCCGAAGCTTTTGTTTGTTGCTCTGCTCTCGCTCGCAACAGGGAGTATATTAACCCGAAACTTTAGACTTGTGCAAGAACTTTTTTATAAATTTTGAAGCAAGTCCAAAATTGTATCTGCGAGCTGGGGTTTTGTTAGAACGGGAAGTTCTTTCGTACCCGTTGTGCTCACAATCCAGGCCTTGTTGGTATCGGTTCCAAAGCCCGAATCGGCGCGTGAGACATCGTTGGCGATAATGGCATCGCAGCCTTTGCGTGCCAATTTGCGCTCGGCGTACTTGACGACGTTATCGGTCTCGGCAGCAAATCCGATTACGAGGCGATCGCCCTTTTGGCGTGAGAGTTCGGCCAAGATGTCAACGGTCTCGACGAGCTCGATTCGATCCAGGCGCTCGTTGGCCTTTTTGAGCTTATGGTCCGCCGGGGCCGCCGGCGTGTAGTCGGCGACGGCGGCGGCGCAAATGGCAGCGTCGGCCGTCTGGAAGGCGCTCAGCGCCGCCTGCAGCATCTCTGCGGCGGTCTGCACGCTTACGCACGCCACGCCGCGGGGAACATCGAGCGATGTCGGTCCCAGCACGAGCGTGACCTCGGCACCGCGGCGAGCGGCCTTCCCCGCCAGGGCGATGCCCATCTTGCCCGACGATCGGTTTCCAATAAAACGCACGGGGTCGATCGGTTCGTGCGTAGGACCGGCAGTGATGACGATGCGCTTGCCCGCCAGGTCTTGCGGCACGGGATTGAGCACCTCGCAGATGGCTTCGACGATGTCCTCGGGCTCGCTCATGCGCCCCGTGTCTACGTCGCCGCAAGCAAGGTAGCCACTACCGGGCCCAACCACGTGCACCCCGCGGTCGCGCAGCGTGGCCATATTGGCCTGGGTTGCCGGCACCTTCCACATGCCATTGTTCATGGCCGGCGCGATCACAATGGGTCGCGGCGTGGCGAGTAGCGTCGTAGAAATCAGGTCATCGGCAATGCCGTTGGCCATCTTGGCGATGATATTGGCCGTCGCGGGCGCCACGACCACCAGATCGGGCTCCTGCGCCAGCGAAATGTGGTGGATGGGGTCGGAAGGATCGTCGAATAGCCCAACCGCGACCGGCTCGTTGGTGAGCGCGCGGAAGGTAAGCGGCCCCACAAACTCCGTGGCATGCTCGCTCATAACGACTTTGACACGTGCGCCGCGCTTTTGCAGCAGGCGCACGATATTGCACGACTTATAGGCGGCGATCCCGCCGGTAATGCCCAGCAGGATCGTTTTTCCCTCAAGTTGCATTGAATTGTTGGATGCCGCCGTCATCGCTAGGCTTCCTTACTCGGGAGCACCAGGAGGCGGTGGCAGTACGGACAGTGCGTAATCTCGCTACCGTCGTGGTTGAGGTCGCTCATGGACGATGCCTGCAGCGCGGTGTGGCAGACCGTGGGGATGTTGCCCTGGATGGTCTCGACGGCCAAGCCGCGGAACTGCTTGAGCAGACGCTCGTAGTCGCTGAGCACGTCGGTGGGCAGCGTAGCGGCCAGCGCGGTGCGCTCCTTGGTGGCGGCATCGATCTGGGCCTGGAGGTCGGCTGCCTTGGCGCGGGCGGCCTTGGTGTCGGCCTTCACGCCCTCCTCGAACTTGGCGATGATTGCCTGTGCGCGAGCCTCGCGGTCGAGCGCCTCCTTGTGGGCGACTACGACGTCCTTGCGGGTGTGCTCGATCTTGTCCAGGCGCTTGGCCAGGGTGGCGAGCTCGTTCTCCAGGTCCTGAACCTCGCGATAGTCAGAGCCGTCGACGTGGCGCTTCTTAGCGGCCTCAATGGCGTTATTGGTCTGGATCTCGGTGGTGTTGAGATCGTCGAGCTCAATATCCAGGTCCTTGCGCTGAGCGTAGAGCTTGGTCATTTCGGCCTTGAGCTTTACATAGGTCTTGCGCTTGGAAGCGAGCTCCTTGAGCTCCGGCATATTGGCAAGTTCGCTCTTGTTGCGGGCGAGCTCCAAATCGATCTGTTGCAGCTTGAGTAGCGTAGCGCCGGCGCTCATAAGTTCTCTCCTTTTGTCACAGTCCACCATTGGCAAGGGTTCAGTATTTTAATCGCATGACGGGGGTCGACCCCGGCGTCAACTGCAGAGTTCATCAATATATCAACGAACGGCTCCTCGGAGCGGTCGTGGCCGAGCAAGATCACCGACAGCCCGCGCAAGGCAAGGTCTTGCGCCACGTGGTAGCCCGCCTCGCCCGTCACGACAACATCTGCGCCCGCGGCGATGGCGAGCTCTCCGAAGTCGCCCAGGGAGCCGCCCAAAATGGCGACGGTGCGGCACGGGCGATCAGCTTTGCCCCACACACGCGGGTCGCTGCCAAAGGCCGTGGCAGCACGGGTGGCAAGATCGCGCAGCGTGCACGGGTCGTTGAGCGTTGCAAGTGCGCCCAGGCCGGTGGCCTCGGGGTCGTCCACGTGCTCCAGTGAGCTCACGGGTGCGGCACCCAGCAGCTTGCTCAGGCAGACACGGGCTTCGTGCGAGCGGTCCAGGTTGGTGTGGAGCGAGATAATGCTCACCCCGCAGCGGGCAGCCTCGTAGAGGGCCGCACTGCACTGGGGTCGTGTGGCATCCGCCGGACAAAAGGCCTCGGGTGCCTTGATGTATATGGGATGATGCGTCAGCAGCACGTTGGCGCTTGCTTCTTGGGCGCGGCGAACATTAGCCTCAGTCGCATCGAGTGCGCAGGCAACGCCGGTGATCTCCGCGGCCGGATCGCCAACGGAGAGTCCTACGTGGTCCCAGGGCTCGGTGTCCGTCTTGGGATAGCGTGCCAGTAGCGCGCGCTCGAGCTCGGCGACGATCATGCGGCACCTGCGATCGAGAGCAGCGTCTGGGCAAACTCGTCCAGATCGTCCGGATTCACGCGGTCGTCAAAGGAAATGCGCAGTGCACCTAGTGCCTGCTCGCGACCAATGCCCATGGCGCTGAGCACATGGCTCGGGTCCATGCTGCCGCTCGAGCACGCCGAGCCGGCCGAAACCTCAAAGCCGGCGGCGTCGAGCTTGATGATGAGTTCCTCTGAGTCCATGCCGTCAATGTAGATCGATAACATGCCGGGCAGACGGTCGGCTTGCGCGTAGTCACCCATGGTGGCGTGAATGCGCGGATGGGCCGTAAGCGTGGCGTAGAGCTTGTCGGAAAGGGCTTGCAGCTTCGCGCGCTCCTGAGCCACATGGGGCGTCAGAGACGAGGCGGCAGCGGCAAAGGCGAGCTGCGTGCGCAGGTCTTGCGTGCCGGCACGACGACCGGCCTCCTGTCCGCCGCCGAAGATGCGCGGGCGCAGCGGCGTGCGGCTCTTAAGGTAGAGTGCGCCAGATGCCACGGGACCGCCAATCTTGTGGGCTGCGACGGACATGGCGTCGACGCCCAGCTCGGTGACATCGAGTGGAATATGCAAGTAGCCCTGGATGGCATCGGTGTGGAACAGGGCACCTGCGGTGTGCGCAGCTGCGGCAAGCTCGCGGATGGGCTGCACCACGCCGGTTTCGTTGTTGGCGACCATAATGCTCACGAGCGCCACGTCGTCGCCTAGCAGCTCGACAAGCGTGGCAGGCTCAACGTAGCCCGCGCGGCAGGGCTGCACCAGGTCGACGGTAAAGCCGGCGGCACGCAGCAGCGGCAGGTTGTCCAGAATCGAATCGTGCTCGATGGCCGAAACGATTACGCGACCGCGCTTGCGATCGCGCTGACGAGCGCCCTCGGCAAGACCGAGCAGCGCCAGCTGGTTGGCTTCGGTGCCGCCGTTGGTCAGTACAATCTCGGACGGGCGGACGTGCGCGCCAAAGCTGCGGGCGATCTCGCGACGTGCAACCTCCAGACGCGCGGCAGCCTTGCGGCCGAGCGAATGCAGCGAGTTGGGGTTGACGCCGGCAAGCTCGCTGTCGTCGTACTCGCGCTGCGCAAGGAGCGCCTCGGCGCGCATTGGCGTCGAGGCGGCATAGTCAAGATTCACGGGTATGCGGTTTTGACCTGCGGTCATAAGGGTTTATGCCTCCTGTGCGGCCTCGTTGCCCAGCTTCTGCAGCAGCGCAACCTCGGCAGCGGGATCTTCGGACTTAAATACGGCGGAGCCGGCCACGAGCACGTTGGCGCCGGCCTTGACGACCTCGGCGATGTTCTTGGAAGAGATACCGCCGTCGACCTCGATCAGGGGCGACACGCCGTGGCGCTCGCACATGGCCTTGAGCTCGTGAAGCTTTGCGATGGTGCCCGGGATAAAGCTCTGGCCGCCAAAGCCCGGGTTCACGCTCATGAGCAGCACCATATCGACGACGTCGATGATGCTCTCGAGCACGCACACGGGGGTGGCGGGGTTGAGCACCACGCCGGCCTTGACGCCGCGCTGCTGCAGATGCGTGAGCGTGCGGTGCAGGTGCGTGGAAGCCTCGTAGTGCACGGTGATCATGTCGGCACCGGCGTCGGCGTACCAATCGACCGTCTCGTCGGGGTTCGTCACCATGAGGTGCGCGTCGACCGGTACATCGGTGGAGCGCTTGACGGCCTTAAGGATGTCAACGCCAAAGGTGAGGTTGCCGGTAAAGTGACCGTCCATAACGTCGAAGTGCACGTAGTCGGCACCGGCGATCTTGTCGAGTTCGCCCTTGAGGTTGGCCATGTCGGCCGAAAGGACAGACGGAGCGATTTTGATGGAACCCATGGTAGAAGCCTTTCTGCGCTAGTCGGTGAGTCCGTAGAACTCTTGAGAAGGGACGCGATCTGTGAGAATCTCGAGCGCCCTATCCAAAGTAACACCGTTGTAGAGCGTTTGCTCCACGGCAAAGGTGAGCGGAATGTCTACGCCCAGTGAACGGGCAAGCTCACTGACGCTGCGGGCCGCGACGGCGCCCTCGACCACCATATGCGTACGTGCCTGGTACTCGTCGAGCGAGATGCCGTGGGCAAACTCGTAGCCAAAGGTGCGGTTGCGCGAATGCTCGGAGGTGCAGGTGGCAATGAGGTCACCCATGCCGGCAAGACCCATGCAGGTCATGGCTTGACCGCCGCGGGCGTGCACCAGACGGCTGATCTCGGCCAGGCCGCGCGTCATGATAAGGGCAAGCGTGTTGTCGCCCGCACCAGAACCGGCGGAAATGCCGCACACGATGGCGATGACATTTTTCATGGCGCCGCAAACCTCGACGCCGGTCATGTCCTGCGACAGGTAGATGCGGAAGGCCGTGGATAGGAGCAGGTCCTTAAAGGTCTCCCCTACCTGTGGATCATTGCTGGCGATGACGGCGGCAGAAAGCCCGCCGCGGCAGATCTCCTCGGCATGGTTGGGGCCCGAGAGCGCCGCGACACGCGACTCGTTGCCGATCTCACTGGCGATTACCTCACTCATAAGCAGGCCGGATTCGGGCTCAATACCCTTGGTGAGGCAGAGTGCCGGGGTGTCGGCGGCGATGAAGGGTGCTGCCTGATGGCATACGCTGCGCAGGTGCGTGGAGGGCACGGCAAAGATGATGGCCTCGGCGCCGTCGAGCGCCTGCGACAGGTCCGTGGCGGCGACAACGTTGCCGGGCAGCTCGTAGTCCACCAGATACCGGGGATTGCGGTGCTCGGCATTGATGCCGGTGGCCGTCTGCTCGCTATGGGCCCACATGGTCACGCGCTCGGCTCGCTCGGCGGCGAGGCCGGCGACGGCGGTTCCCCAGGAGCCGGAGCCAATCAGCGCAACATTCATGACTCTCTCCTACTTATCGTCGGGCTCGGTGACGCGCTTGGTAAACGAGAGCTTGGACTCCTTACCGGCCATGAGCTTTTGGATATTCGAGCGATGGGCCCACACCACGGTGATGCCGATCATCGCCATGCAGAACTTGAGGCCCAGGCTGCTGTACGGAAAGACCGCGCAAGCAGCGATAGGAAGTCCGATGGCCGCGGCAAGCGAACCCACTGACACATACTTGGTGATGGCGACGGCTACGATAAACATGCCCAGCAGCGACAGGCCAATAGGCCAGTACCAGGCGAGGATGACACCCAGACCAACTGCGATACCCTTGCCGCCGTGGAAGTTGAGATAGGGCGAGAAGATATGGCCCCACACGGCTGCCAGGCAAATGACACCGAGCATCCAGTCGCCGGGGGCTCCGGGCGCCATGATGTTCGGCGGAAATCCATAGCCCACGCTCGCGATGAACGGACGGGCGATGACAACGCAGATGGCGCCCTTAAGGCAGTCGAGCAGCAGCGTGAGCGCGGCCACCTTGGGGCCGGCTACGCGCAGGGCGTTGGTGGTGCCGATGTTACCGGAGCCCGCCTTGCGAATGTCGGTGTGGTTAAACACGCGGCCCAAGATCAGGCCAAACGGAATCGCTCCGATAAAGAACGAGACCACGGCGCAGATGGCGGTCAGCAGAATCGGATTATGCATCCTTTTGCTCCTTCTTCCTAAAGAAGAGTCGAATGGGCGTGCCGGCAAAGTCGAAGGTCGAGCGCATGCGGTTCTCCACGTAGCGCTGGTAGGTGTCGTTGACCAGGTCACTGTGGTTGACGAAGAACGTGAACGTCGGCGGGTTGACGCCCGTCTGGGTCACGTAGTGCATGCGCAGGCGGCGCTTGCCGTCCACCACGGTATGACCGAACTCGCGCAGGTCGGTGAGGAACGCGTTGAGGCGCGAGGTGCTAATCTTCTGCGAGCGCGTCTTTTCGGCGGCGTCTACCATCGCCCAGATCTTCTCGACGCTGCGGCCGGTGAGAGCAGAGATGCGCAGGTACTGGGCCCAGGGAGCCATGACGCCCAGACGGCGGTCGATGGTCTCCATGCAGGCCTCGCGCTTACGGTCGTCGTCGAGCAGATCCCACTTGTTGAGCAGCACAACGATGGCGCAGCCGCGCTCGATGGCAAGACCCATGACCTTCTGGTCCTGCTCGGTGACGCCCACGGAGGCGTCGACGACGAGCAGCGCCACGTCGGCGCGGTCGATGGCGCGCAGGCCGCGGACCATGGAGTAGTACTCGATGTTCTCGTACACGGTGCTCTTCTTGCGAATGCCCGCGGTGTCGACCATGCGGTAGTGCTTGCCGTCGCGCTCGACGACGGTGTCGATGGCATCGCGCGTCGTGCCGGCGATGTTGGACACGATGGAGCGGTCCGCGCCCAGGATGCGGTTGAACAGCGAGGACTTACCGGCGTTGGGGCGGCCGATGATGGCCACGTTCAGCGCATCGGGGAACTCGTCGGCGATCTCGTCCTCCTCCTCGGGCAACAGGGCCACGATGTCGTCGAGCAGGTCGCCCGTGCCATGGCCATGCAGGGCCGAGAGCGGCGTGGGCTCACCGATGCCGAGCGAATAGAACTCCCAGATGCTGTCGTTCTCGCGATCGGGATTGTCGAGCTTGTTCACCAGCAAAAAGACCGGCTTGTCGCAGCGCTTGAGCATGCGAGCGACCGACTCGTCCTCCTCGGTGACGCCGGTGCGGCCGTCGACAACAAACAGGATGACGGCGGCTTCCTCGGCGGCGGCGAGGGCCTGGTCGCGGATGGACGTGGCAAAGACGTCGTCGCTCTTGAGCGGCTCGATGCCGCCCGTGTCGACGATGGTGAACTCACGGCCGTTCCAGTCGGCCGTGTGATACGAGCGGTCGCGCGTGACGCCGCGGGACTCGTGGACGATGGCGTCCGAGGTCTGGGCCAGGCGGTTGACGAGCGTGGACTTGCCCACGTTAGGGCGTCCGACGACGGCGACGATAGGTTTCATCTGCTCTCCTTTAATGGGTAGGGTCAGCGGGAATAGTTGAATCGGCGGGCGTTGTGCCAAGGATGTGCTCCAGGGTATCGAGCAGCTCATGCGGCATGGTCGATACCACATGAACCTCGGCGCCGCGACCGGTAAGGCGTGCGAGTAATTCGTCACGATGATACTCGTCAAGGGTCATACCGTCGGCGTTGAACATGAGCTTAGGCACAAAGAGCATAACCCCCGACAGTTCCTGCGGCAGCTGCTCCAAGATGTCGCAGGCGACGATGAGGCCGGTCACGTCCACATTGCCACCAAAGTAACGGTTTTTGATGGCCGTGACGGTACCGGCAAGGCCCTGCGGCGATTCCACAAAACGCGCCACCGTATCGCGCGCGCTGGCGCCCGAAAGGCACAGCAGGCGCTGGCCACGGGCGGCGATTGCCTCGCGAACGCGGCGCAGGCGCTCGGCATCGGCGGCGAGCACGTTGTCGGTCTCGTCCAGATAGGAGCGGATCATGCCGATGCCGTCGTAGTACTGCGGGTAGCCGTCGTAAAAGTCCGCCTCGGGCGGCTCGATGCCGGCATCCAGGTAGAACTCGTCGCTCATCTGGAAGGTGTGGCGGCCAAATCGCTCGAAGGCACGGTCCTGGAAGGGCCGGATCATGGCAATGGTCTCGCGCGCCAGCTCGGGCTTGTCGCTGTAGGACCAGCTAAAACGGTTCTGATGCTTGGTAAAACCGAGCGGCACAATGCCCAGGCTCGTGATTTGCTCGTGCTCCTCGCAAAACCGCAGGGTCTTTTCCAGCTCCTCGCCGTCGTTCATGCCGGGGCACAGTACGATCTGCGCGTGAATCTCGATGCCGGCGGCCATGATGGTCTCGAGCACGTCCATGCCGCGCTGGGCGTTGCGGCCCATCATGCGGCGGCGAACATCGGGGCTAACGGCATGGACCGAAACGTTCATGGGGCTCATGTTGCGTTGGATGACGTTTTGAACATCATCATCGGTGAGGTTCGTGAGCGTGACAAAGTTGCCCTGCAAAAAGCTCAGGCGATAGTCGTCGTCGCGGATGTAGAGCGTGGAGCGACCGCCCTTGGGCAGCATCGTCATAAAGCAGAACACGCAGGCGTTTACGCAGGTACGCATGCCATCGAAGATGGGGCCATCGAACTCCAGACCCCAGTCCTCGCCGGGAAAGCGATCGAGCTCGACGGGGGTGACGGTGCCGTCGCGCGGATCGAAAACCTCCAGCTCGACGGTGTCGTCATCTGCCTCCCATAGCCACACGATCATATCGGTCAGTTGCTCGCCGTTGACCGTGAGCACGCGCATGCCCGGCTCGATACCCACATCCCATGCGGGCGATTCGGGGCGCACGTTTTTAACGAGCGCGCCCTCACCCGGCTCGGGGTCGCGGCTGCGCCCGTAATCGGCCACCTCGGCGGCGTATGCGGGTACGGTCTGGTCCATGATTAGCGGCAAAGCTCCTTGATGCGCTCGAGGGCGCGCTCGATGTGTTCTTGCGGTGTGGAGGCGCCGGCGGTGATACCGATGTGGTGAGCGTCGGTAAACCATGCGGCCTGGATCTCGGAGGCCTCCTCGATGTGATGCGTGTGCTCGCAGACGTCGGCGCAGATCTGCGCCAAGCGGCGGGTGTTGCCCGAGTTCTTGCCGCCCACCACGACCATGCAGTCGCAGCGGTTGGCAAGTGCGGCTGCTGCCTGTTGACGCTCGCTCGTGGCGGCGCAGATGGTGTTGATCACGCGCAGTTCCTGCACGCGCGGCGTGATGGCAGCCACGACCTCGGCCAGGTTCTGCGCGGTCTGGGTGGTCTGAACGACGAGTCCGACCTTGCCCTTGAGCGGCAGCGCGTCCGCATCGGCGGCGCAGCTCACGACTTGAGCGTCATCGCCGGCATGGCCCAGGATGCCCTCAACCTCGGGGTGGCCCGGCTCGCCCACGACGATCACGCGGTAGCCCTCGCGTACCAGGCGCTCCGCCGCCACGTGGACTTTTTTCACGTAGGGGCAGGTGGCATCGACCACGTCGAGACCGCGCTCGCGAGCGGCCTCGATCACCTGCGGCACCACGCCGTGCGCGCGGATGATCACGGTGCCCGATGCGGCGTCGTCTAGGGTCTCGGCCAGACCGACGCCTGCCTCGGAAAGCTCGCGCACCACGATGGGATTATGGATGAGCGGGCCCAGGGTGTGGACTTGAGCGTTCTCCCCCGCCTGCGGGGCGGCCGCCAGGGCCATATCGAGCGCACGCTGCACGCCGTAGCAGGTGCCGGCGTGGGCGGCGATTTCGATAGTGGGGGCGTTTGCCTTGCCGGGCACAGCCTCGGCGGTGTTCATAACTTCCTCGCCCATGGCTAGAACCTGCCCGGATGCTCGGCGCACAAGTCATCGCGCATGGCGTAGACACGATTCATGGCTTCGGACTCAAACCATGCCAGGCGCTCCTTGCGCTTGAGCTCGTCCGGAGCGTCGGATAGTGAGATGGCCTTGCCGGCACGGATCCAGCACTTTTTGGGGCGCATGATCTTTTTGCCCGCAGGCGTGATATCGGACCAGCCGCAGATGGCGAGCGGGTTGACGGGCGCCTTGCCCATCTGGGCGATAAGCGCAAAACCGCCGTGGACCTCGGGCTTGATCTCGCGCGAGCGGATGCGCGTGCCCTCGGGGAAGATCAAGACGTCCTCGCCGCGCTGCAGCGCATGCTGGGCGGCACGCAGACACTTCATGTCGGCCGTGCCGCGCTCGACGGGAATACCGCCCACGCGGCTAAAGGCCCAGCGCACGATCTTGCTCTTGGCGAACTCAGATTTAAAGATAGGGCGCACACGGCGGCCGCCGAAGAACAACGCCGTCTCAACGGCCAGCAGCTCGGCCATTGAGGTGTGGTTGCAGATGACCACGCTGCCGCGGCCTTCCTGGCGCTCAAACAGCAGGTCGCTGTCCTCGACCTTCCAACGCCACATGAGCTTGGAGAAGACCCACAGGATGCCCATGACTACGGCGACAGTGCCGCGGATGAGCGCCGGGAACTCGGCGTAGGGGGCGTTGTAGTAATCCTCGGGCGTCTGCTTAAACAGGCGCATGGGCTACCTCCTTTGGTTGATGAGGTCCTCGATAATGCGGACGACCTCGTCGATGGTGTGGGCGGTGGAGTCGACGTGCACGGCGTCCTCGGCGGGAACGAGCGGCGCGACCTCGCGGCTGCTGTCGAGCTTATCGCGCTGCTTGAGGGCGTCGAGGGTCTCGTCGACCTCGGCCTCGAGCTGCTCGGTGGTAAGCGGCTGGGCGTCGTTTTGGTGGCGCTGCAGCACGCGGCGACGGGCGCGCTCGCGCGGGTCGGCGGTCAGGAACACCTTGACCTGTGCGTTGGGGAACACGACAGTGCCGATGTCGCGACCCTCGGCCACGATATCGCGGTCCTCGGCGGCGCGGCGCTGGTGGATGAGCATGGCCGCGCGCACGCCCGGGTAGGCCGAGACCTTGGAGACGTTGGCGTCCACCTGCGGGGTGCGGATGGCGGCCGATGCATCCTGGCCGTCGATGGTCAGGCGCGTGTCCTCGCCGGTGCCGTTGGTAAAGCGAATCTCGATTTGCTCGGCGAGGGCGTCAATGGCTGCCTCGTTATCCAGGTCGATGCCGCGGTCGAGCGCAGCGAAAGTTACGGCGCGATACATGGCGCCCGTGTCGAGCTTGTTAAAGCCTAGCTGGCGGGCAATCTCCTTGGCGATGGTGGACTTGCCGGAACCGGCGGGGCCGTCGATGGCGACGATCATACAATGCTTCCTTTCGGTGGTTGACGTACTGGTATGGGACGCAGGCGCTGGGGCGTGGCGGACTGACTAGCCCGTGTAGCGCTCGCGGTAGGTGTTGCGCTTGGGCGCGGAGCCGTGGCTGCCGTGGTGACGCGTGCGGGTCGCGGGGTTGACCGCTGTCGCGTTGGGGTCGCCCTGCTTGGAGCTGGCCTGCTTGGGCGGGATGCCGCCGGCCTTGAGAATCTGCACCTCGCGGTCGGTGAGCTCGCGCCACGAGCCCTTAGCCACGTCTTTGAGCTCCAGGCCGGCAAAGTTGCAGCGATGCAGGCGGATCACCGGATGGTGAATCTTGCTCAGCATGCGCTTGACCTGGTTCTTGCGGCCCTCGCGGATGATGACCTCCACGGCGGTGGTGCCGGGCTTGATGCCTTGCGGGGCTACGGCCTCGGCCTCGCGCGCGTTAATGACGCGGCAGATCGCCGGTTGGCATAGGCCATCGTCGAGCTCGATGCCGCGGCGCAGCGGCGTGAGGTCGCGATCGGTCAGGTTGCCGTCCACCAGCGCCTGGTAGGTCTTGTAGACGTGCTTGCTGGGATGCAGCAGGTCCTGCGACAGGTCACCGTCGGTGGTAAAGAGCAGAAGGCCCGTGGTGTCGCGGTCCAAACGACCCACCGGAAAGAGCCCCGGAAAGCGGTCGCGCGGGACCAGGTCGGCCACGCAAGGGCGTTCCTGTGGATCGCTCATGGTGGTGAGGTAGCCGGTCGGCTTGTAGAGCATCAGGTACACGGCACCCTGGTTGAGCTTGACGGGCATACCGTCGACCTCGATGTGGTCGCGGTCGACATCGACCTTGGTGCCTAGTTCGGTTGCGACCTGGCCGTTGACGGTTACGCGGCCGGCAGTCATCAGGTCCTCCGAGCCGCGGCGGCTCGCCACGCCCGCGCGCGCCAAAAAGCGCTGCAGGCGCATAGTGTGCGTGTAGACGGGCTGGGCGTCGCCCGTGGGCGCTGCGTTGTCCATGGCGCTTGCGAAGTGCGTTTCCCCTGCTTCGTTAGTCCTCGTCATGCATATCCTCCGAGGTATCGACGGTGGGCAGAAGCTCCTCGCCATCGGTGTCCTCAACATCGGTATCGATCAGTTCGCGTTCTTCGTCCAGGTCCTCGGCCTGCTCCTCGAGCGTGGACTGAATGCTGCGGCCGCTCAGGCGCTCGCGGATAAACTGGCGCGACTGCTCGTCGGGGGCAAACTGCTCCAGATCGGGCAGGTCCCGGGTGGAGCGCAGGCCGAACTTTTCCAAGAAGGCGTTGGTCGTGCCGTAGATGATGGCCTGACCGCGCTCGGGGTCGCGGCCGAGTTCGCGCACCAGGCCCTTATCCACGAGCGACGCGATGACGCCGTCGGAGTTGACGCCGCGGATGCCCTTGACCACCTCGCGCGTGACGGGCTGGTGGTAGGCGATGACGGCCAGGGTCTCAAGCGCCGCCTGAGACAGCTTTTGCGTGTCCCAGCTCAGCACGTAGGCCTCGACCACATCATGGTAGGCGGGGTGTGTAAACAGGCGCCAGCCACCGGCGACCTCGCGCAGCTGAAAGCCGTGGTTGGCCTCTTCGTACTCAACCTTGAGCTCGGCCAAAAGCGACGCGCACTCGCCCGGGGCGATATCCAGCGCAGCTGCCAGCGCGGGTGCGCTGACGGGGTCGCTCGACACCAGCAGCAGCGCCTCGAGGGCGCCTTTGAGGCTGTTTGCCTCCAGCGTGGAAAGGGTTGACATGGTTGCCGCTCCTATTCGGTGAGCTCGGGGCCCTCGCCAGGCACGTATGCCTCGGCGCCCTCGACGCGGTTGATTTGAATGGTTCCAAAGATCTCGTCCTGGCTTAGCGTAAGCGAGCCGCGCTTGGCAAGCTCTAGCATGGCCAGGAAGGTGACAACGAGCTGCTCGGTGGTGGCGTCGCCGTCCAGCAGCTCGCGGAAGGTGCAGGCTTGGTGTGCCATGGTAAAGCGGTCGACCGAGGCCACCGTCAGGTCGAGCGGCACGCGATGCGGTGCCACGTGCTCGGCCTCCAGCAGGAAGGTCTGGCGTTTGCCATCCAGGTCGGCGCAGATGACGGCGAGGCCGCGCAGGGTAATGCCGGCCAGATAGTCGGGCATAAGGCCTAGGAACTCGGGGTCGGGGCCGGCCACGCGCGTATGCATGCGGCTCTCGGCCTGCATACGCGCGCCAAGGGCTGCCGCCGCGCCCTTAAACTGCTTGTAGGCGATCAGACGCTGGATCAGGACCTCGCGCAGGGCGTCGCCGTCGAGCGCACTGAGCTCCTCGAGCTCATCGTCATCCTCGTCATCGTCGTCTGTCTTGCGCGGGGCCTCCTGGGGCACCAGCGAGGCGGCCTTGATGTCCAAAAGGGTTGCCGCGACCAGCAAAAAGTCGCTCGCCACGTCCAGGTCCAGCGCCTCGATGCGCTCGGCCTCGGCCAGGTATTGCTCGGCCACCTCGCTGATCGAGATGGCTGCGATATCAACTTTTTGGCGGGTTACCAGCTGCAGCAGCAGGTCGAACGGTCCGCTGTAGACCTGCGTCGACACGCGATACGACATCTTCGACCTCCTTTGACGGCGCCTTCGCGGCGCGGTTTGGGTGCATGTTGCGACCGTTTTGCACGGTCGACCTGTAAGTTTACCTTAGATGCCGGCGATTGCGAAGTTGAGCAGCCACTCGGCCAGCGGATACACGGTAACGTCGAAATACCGTCCAATCACGTCGATGCCGGTCCACATAGGCAACAGGTACAGCACCAGGATGAGGATGGGCATGGCGTATTGCTGCAGGCGGTAGTAGTTAGAGAGCGCTTTGCCTTTGAGGAACGGCACGATGATCGACGAGCCGTCGAGTGGCGGAATCGGAATGAGGTTAAAGAACGCGAGCGACAGGTTGACCACAATAAAGGTGGCACCGAAGTTCATGATTTGGGAAGCCACAGCAAAGGACATGCTGGTGTAGAGGTTGCCGTATGTCGCGTGCATGAGAGCGGCCGCAAGGCATGCCAGCGCAATGTTCGATGCGGGGCCGGCCACGCTCACCAGGACCTCGTCGCGCTTGGGGTGCTTGAGGTTGTTGAGATAGACGGGCACGGGCTTGGCGAAGGCGAACACCGGGCCGCCGGCGGCGAGCATCAGCAGCGGCAAGAGAATGGTGCCAAACGGGTCGATGTGGTTGAGCGGGTTGAGCGAGACGCGGCCGCGCGAACGGGCCGTCTTATCGCCGAGTGCCCAGGCCGCGGCGGCGTGCGCGCTCTCGTGGATCACGATGCCCACGATGACGGCGGCGGCGCTGGCGAGCAGGTTCATGAGGTAGCTGCTGGACATGTCACTCCCCTAGCGGACGCGGCGCGAGGCGCGCGTAAGCAGGTAGTCGGCCACAAACAGGATGACGGCCACGATGGCGTAATCCAAGCGGAAGACACCGCCAAAGGGCGAGGTGATAACGCCGTAGCCGGCGATGGCGCTCGGCAGGGCGCGCGAAAGCTCAACGACAAAGCCCACGATCTGCAGCTTGGCGGTGAGGCCGCTGAAGCACAGCAGCACGGTCATCGCGCTCATAAATATGCCGCAGATGCGACAAGCGATGGCTATGATGCTCATCGCCACGGCGGTGGCTTTACGAGAGTTCACGCGCGGTCTCCTCTTCGATCTGGGTGGAAAGCTCCAGCCATTCGTCCTCGAGCTTGGGCAGCTCTTGCTTAAGGCCGTTATATTCCCCCAGCGCGGCGTTGAACTTGTCCTGATCGGCATAAAGCTCTTCGCTTGCCATCAATTCCATAAGCTCGTCATAGCGGGCACGCTTTTTGTCCAGCTCTGTCTCGATCTTCTTGAGCTGGTTGCGCACGCCCTTGAGCTTTTTGTTGAGCGCGGCACGGGCCTGGGCCTCGGCGCGCTTTTGCTCCTTGGTCTTTTTGCCCTCGGCAGGCTTGGGAGCCGCGGCTGGGCTGCTGGCCTGGGCGGCGTTGGCTTTGGTGGACTTGGCCGCGGCAGGTGCGCTCTCCCCTGCTGCCTCGGCGGCGGCGCGGGCAGCGAGGTCCTCGCGTTTGAAGAGGTAGTAGTCGTAGTCGCCATCGTAGACCGTGACCTTGCCGTCGCGGATGTCGATGATGCGGTTGGCCACAGCGCGCACCAAGTGCTCGTCGTGGCTGATCAGCACAATGGTACCGGGGAAGTTTTGCAGAGCGTTCTCGAGCATGTCCACCGAGTCGATGTCCAAGTGGTTGGTGGGCTCGTCTAGGCACAGGAGCGCCTCGGGCGCCACGAGCATCTTGGCGAGCGCCAGGCGCGCCTTTTCGCCGCCGGAGAGGACTCGAACCTGCTTCTCGATGGAATCGTTGTCGCTAAACAGGAAGGCGCCCAGCAGGCTGCGCTGCTGCGGTACGGTCCACTTGGGCGTGACAGTGTCGATCTCTTGCAGGACGGTATTGGACTCGGTCATGCCCTCGAGCGCGTGCTGGGCGTAATAGGCAACGCCCACGTTGGTGCCCAGGTCGCGCGTGCCGGTAGTGGGCGGCTCCAGGCCGGCGATGATCTTCATGAGGGTGGACTTGCCGGCGCCGTTGGGGCCGACGAGCGCCACGTGCTCGCCGCGGTAGAGTTTGAGGTCGATGTCGCTGTAGATGTGCTTGTCGCCGTAGGACTTGGAGACGCCCTCCAGGCTCACGACCATATCGCCGGAGCGCGGCGGGTCGGGGAACTTAAAGTCGATGTGCTTGTGGCCCTCGGGCAGGATGACGAGCTCCTTTTTGATCTGCTCGATCTTGCGGATGCGCTCCTGCGCCTGGGCGGCCTTGGTGGGCTTGTAGCGGAACTTGTCGACGAAGACCTGCATGTGGGCGATGTCGCGCTCCTGCGCGGCACGCTTGGCGCGCATCTGCTCCAGATTATCCTCGCGCTGCTTGAGGTAGCTGCTGTAGTTGCCGGTGTAGGTGGTCACGCGGCGGTTCTCGAGCGCGGCGACGTGGTCGACGCAGGCGTCCATGAAGGCGCGGTCGTGACTGACGATGAGTACGGCGCCGTCGTAGTTAGCGATAAAGCCGCGCAGCCACTGGACGCTTTCGAGGTCCAAGTGGTTGGTGGGCTCGTCGAGCAGCAGCAGGTCGGGATGGCGCAGGAAGAGCTTTGCCAGCGCGATGCGCATCTGCCAGCCGCCCGAGAACTCGGAGCACGGGCGCTCAAAGTCGGTGACCTTAAAGCCCAGACCGGACAGGATCTTGCGGGCGTTGCTCTCGAGTTCATAGCCGCCCAGGTGCTCAAAGCGGTCCTGGACCTGGCCGTACTCGTTCAGGAGTGCGTCGACGTCCTTGCCCTGCTCGGAGAGCTCGGTGATCTGGGCCTGCAGCTCGTTGGCGCGCTTGCCCATGCGGCGGATTTCCTTGGCGGCGGCCATGACCTCGGCGAGGATGGTGGTGTCCTTTTGCTCCAGGTTGGTTTCCTGCTCTAGGTAGCCCACCTGGCAGTCCTTGGCGTACTGGACCTGGCCGGCGTCGGGGCTGTCGATGCCCATGATGATCTTGAGCATGGTGGTTTTGCCGGCGCCGTTGGGTCCCACGAGCGCAAAGCGCTCGCCGGGGTTGATCTGGAAGGACGCGCCGCTAAAGAGGACGCGCGCGCCGAAGCTTTTTTCGATCTTGTCGACCAGAAGGATCATGGTGCCGCCTTTGACCTTGTGTGCCTATATGAAAAAAGGCCCCAACTTGCGTTGGAGCCTCATTCAATGCTCGGGTGGAGACGAGGGGGATCGAACCCCTGACCTCTTGACTGCCAGTCAAGCGCTCTCCCAGCTGAGCTACGCCCCCGTGCGAAGAAGTACTATACGGGAACTCGGACGGCGATGCAAGGACAATTTTGGAAAAACTTTCGCGGGCGCCGGCGCGCACGTGCGGGTGCGCGGGCCATCTCAGGGCCGAGGGGCGCGCGATGCCCGCGGGGGCAGCGGCCCACGCACGGTCCGTGCGCCGGCCGACTTGGCGCGCGGAACACGACTCTCCCCGTGCAACAGGGTTTTCCGTGCACCGCCAGTCCCATTATCGGGTCTTATTGCGAAGCGCCCCTCCCCTGCGCTTCAGAACCATGCCGGTTTACTACGATGAATCAGGAATGTCCGACCACACACGCCTTTTGGCGTAACCGGCAGGCTTCCTACCTGCGGTTTTGCAAACGGAGAACACACGGTGCTCAGGGGTCGCCGATCCGTCGTAGTAAACCGGCATGGTTTTGAAATGGCATCAGGTTGATTTCACAGTTAAATGTGTTGGAGCACTGAATTAATGGCCTTAACTTTTTCTAAAACACGTCTTTTCTGCGATGCGCCTAGATTAGCTGTTGTTTAGCATCGGATTTGATCTTGCGTTGTGCGACTTGCTCGTGCATGGTAGTATTTCACGACGTGAAGCGAAGAAATTTGGCCTGAGTTGCCTTTGTTAGAATTGCATTCACCGTTCATAAGGGCTCTTGGCGCAACGGTTAGCGCAGGGGACTCATAATCCCTGGGTTCTGGGTTCGAATCCCGGAGGGCCCACCAGAGTATTTCGAGGCCGGGCATTACGCCCGGCCTCTTTGTTATTGGGCTGCAGACTAGCTTTGTCATCCAGAGACGTAAAGTTATCAACATTCATATTCGTAATTAGCAATGGGTATGTCGCCAAGATGCTACCCAGCCAATACATGGCGTAAATCGATAAATATGAAAAAAGGCCCCAACTTGCGTTGGAGCCTCATTCAATGCTCGGGTGGAGACGAGGGGGATTGAACCCCTGACCTCTTGACTGCCAGTCAAGCGCTCTCCCAGCTGAGCTACGCCCCCGTGCGAAGAAGTACTATACGGGAACTCGGACGGCGATGCAAGGACATTTTTGGAAAATTTCGCAGTCGCGGCGCGGGCCGCCATCCGCCCAACGGCCGTCTTGCCGGCGCCAGGCCCATTACCGGGGCCAATCGCGCTCCCGCCGACCCGGCGATTTCAAAACTATGCCGGTTTACGGGGCCAGGCCGGGAACCCCCGAGCATGCCGTAATCGGTAAAATCAAAACCGCAGGTAGACGGCTTGCGTATTCCGTGAAATGCAGGGTATGGACGGCCAGTCCGGGTCCAGCCCCGTAATCCGGCATAGTTTTGAAATGACATTATTTCACTAACAGGCAAACTAGGTAGTTCTAGCGCCTTGTCGCCGACTAATTTCCGATTTCCAACCAGTTGCACAAAACATTTGCTCGCAGTCTCGTCTCGGCGCACTTCATTGCCTCAGTTTTGGCTTTATAGCGAATCCCTAAACGGTCGCAGACACTTCTGACTATGGTGTCTAGCAGCTTTGAATCGTTGAGCATATCGTGAGTCACCAGGAATACATCGAATCCCATGCTCTGCAACGCAGTCATGCGCTCCGCATCGTGGTCAAGTATTGCACCTGAGCCATGAATGACCTCACCTTGGATCTCGATAATAACTGCCTTCATTAGGATTGGGTTTACGATCACGATGTCGCCGTAGCAGACCTTTTGGCCTGCGATGCTTTGGGCTGCCACGGATAGAGGGGTTAAATCGTTGAGGTACACGTATCTGAATCCTGAACCACCTAGACGTCGAGAACGACTTAGAAGCAGTACCCCCGCGACCTCGAGCGGAGACGCAGCAATGCCGATAACCTGCTGAGCGGCATCATAAAACTGCTTTCCCCACATTTGACTTTTGACCTTGTCGGCGAATCGATGTAGATCGCTTAGCTCGATGAGCGGCTTTCTCATCCAAAGAGAAGTGCCTTTGAGTTTCGTAACCTCTCTTCCATCCTCACGCTTGTTCGTTTGGTCTTCTTTATCTGTGGCCTTTACGGTTGCGCGGGCGTAAACTCGTTTCCAAGGAACCTCGTCTTCGCCTTCTCCAAGTTCGAACAGATCCTGCGTGCTGGAATTGCGATTCTCCTCTACCGCCATTTTTAACTGCATTTCGGCAGCGGGAGCAAGCTCGAAAACGGAAAAGCAACCGCAAAGTTCGTACATAGCCAGTACGAGATCTATTTGGGACACAAAGCGTGTCATAGTAAATAATGTGTTAAGCGGATTGGTAACACTAAAGCCTAAATTAGTGTCGATTGTTGTGCTGACATCCGATGTCCCTTCCCAGCGAATAGTGGAGCGCAATCCCGAGTGGTGATTGCAATAACCTGGCGAAGCAACAGCGATAATCGGGGTCTTGAGGACGTCGGTTACGAATGGGGCTTGGGATAGAGCTCGCCAGCCTTCTTCGGAGTTGGGTAGGCGCGGGTAGAGGTCGCGCACCTGCGGTGGGCAGCGCCAATAGCGGAATGCGGTGTTTGCGCAGACGATTTCGTCCATTTGCGCCTCCCTTGGTATCGGCCGTAGGCCATGCGGTTGTGGTCGTGGACGATTATCTACTGGGGCATCATGCGGGTAAGTACCGGAAGCTGACCAAACGCTGACCAAAAAATGGATGGGATGTGTTGAAAGGTTGTCACGAGGCGTGAATGTGCTGGTACGAGCTGTGAGCCAGTGGTCTTTTTCTCCACAATTGCGTATGAATCATGCAAAGAATTCATTGAAAGATCGCGTGAACTATTTTCAAAATGTTCGACGACGTCACTCTATAGTTGGTCAACGAACGAAAATAATATTCAATATGTAGGAACTATGAAGGGTTTGCGATCAATAAAAAATAGGACCCCATGCTAATAAAAATCGAAAATTTGGTGTCACTTTTGGTGTCACCCTTGGTATCAAATAGAAAAAGGCCAGAGGCTTAACACCTCTGACCTGCGCTTTTGATGGTGGGCGATACAAGATTCGAACTTGTGACCCCATCCGTGTGAAGGATATGCTCTACCCCTGAGCCAATCGCCCGTCGCCTTTCGGCAAAAGAGATACTATCATAGCCGCGCCTGGTTTACCAAGAACTTTTTGCCCCCGATTTTAAATTCGTGGATGCTAGCTAAGCCAAAGCAACCAAAGCAATAGGTAAAACAGCAGCTTAACCACCATTTACCGCTTTATCCACGAGGTCTCGGGGCGACAGATTAGTCGCGCATTGTTGTATGCCATGTCGAGCGTGAGGCAGGTGCGCGCGGCGTAGAAACCGTCCTCGCGCTGGATGGTCAGCGCCAGTTCGGGCTTGTCGCCGGTTAGGCACAGCGGCAGCAGCAGTTGGATCCGACCGCCGTAGAACTGCGGCACGGCGAGCGTGTAGTTGGCGGCGGCGCGGCGGGCGGCCTCGACGACGGCGCCCTCAAAGGCACGGCGCAGCAGCAGCGAGTTGCCCTCCCCCATCAGGCTAGCGGGAATACGCGTAAGGTTCTCCTCATCGCCCAGAATGTGGTCGATGTTGGAGCGGATGGGCAAGCGGTAGTCAAAGACCAGCTCGGAGGGGTCCTCGGCAAAGCGCACGCGGCACGGCAGGTACTCAAACGAGACCAGCATGGGGTCGCTCTCCTTAAAGAAGCCCTTCAAAAACCAGCGCTGGCGCGCGTCGGGCTTGGTGTTGGGCTCAAACAGGCCGTAGATGGTCTCGTAGCGACGCGTGTACAGGCCGGTGTTGAACAGGCATTGGTCGTTGTCGAACACCAAAGGCAGGTTGGACGGCGCGGTCTGGTCCACGTCGCGCTCGGTCAGGAACACCGCACGGCTAAACGAAAACGACAGGTAGTTTTTGAGGATGCGGTTGCCGGGACCCCAGTCCTCGGGGTCGGCGAGGTCGGCCAGGCGTTCGTAGCAGGGCTCGGGGCAAAACGCGAAGTCGTACACATTGCTGCACAGGGTGCTGGGGATTTCCATGTGGCGTCCATTCCATTTCATAGCTGGCGTGCGGATGCTTAGATTCTATACGCGCGACGCAATGCCGGGGAGCACATCACAGTGGCAACAGGAGTCGTACTCAAGAACGATCGGTTGCCAGACGAGGTCTTCGATGCTGCAGTGTAAGGTTTTTGCGAGCGCCAATGCCGAGGATACCGAGGCACGGCGCAGGTCCAGTTGGTTTTGCTCGTAGAGCTGTATGGCACGGATTTTGACTCCCGATTGGGCGGCCAGCTGCTTTTGGGTCAGGCCGGCTGCCTTTCGTGCTGCCTTGAGGCCCTTTTTGCCTGCCTGGGCTTTGTTCCATTTATCAATGACTATCTGGGCGAATTTAACTTCGGAGGCCTCGTGAAGCGGATGGTACGAGCCGATAACCCAATCGAGTGGCGCCACTTCAAAAAGGTCGCTAAAACCTAGGCCGCACGTCCATTGCGTGTATGCCAAAACCCAACCTGCTCAGTATTGCGGGGAACGGTCGAACGGATAGGCCTCCCTGAATTCGACGGGCTTCAGACCCGCGTGGACAATGATCTCGCGCACAAGCTCATCGCCCGACATGCCGCAGACAACGCGTGGGATACCGCGCTCAAACTGTTTCATCTCAAAAGCGTTTGACAAGATCGCCGTCAGTTCGGTCGGAGTCAGTCCCTGGTCGCAGAGGGCAAAATCGACTGCCTCGCCCAGCGTTCTCATAGCGTCCTCGAGATAAACTTCACTGTAGGCGCGGGTCATTTTCGGTCATCCCCTCTCGAACGATGTCTACGATACAGATCTCGCCGGTCTGACACTTTTGATGCTGCAGGCTCTTCGGTGTTTGAATCCTTTCATAATTCTTCTGTTCTTAGAGCTGCGTCGATCAGGTCGGCGACGTTGCAGGTGTGGTCCACGCGAGAGAATGCAGAGGCTATATCGGCGAGCGTAACCATGGCGAGATTTTACCGCCGATTGCATGGGAAGTAATCGCCGCGCGTTAATATAACCTTAATCGAGGGGTCGTATACGGAAGTGCGGGAAAACAGAGATCAGCCGACTAAACCCCGGATTTACGCTTCTGCGACCGACGGTATTGTTGCCAAAAATCGGGTTGTGCTCAGCCGCCCCTATTTTCCCCGAATTTCGGAAAACGGGAGTTTCGACAGCCAGTTGTGGCCTAAGAAGCGATGCTATTAACGAGGGAAGCGCCAACAGCGTGACAATTCAGACGATGTCGTCGGCATGGGTGAGTGGTGTCGACAGTAATTTTGGTAATCAACTTACTGGGCATTTAACAATAGAACGTCAGGAAATCATCGCCGAAGGCTTTGGTCCGACTTTTTGCTGTTCGGCGAGCTCAAAGATAAACGGGGCGTTTTATCAATAAATTCTGTCAAGAAATTGAGGTCATCAGTAGTAAATCCTTCGACGTTGAACCTTCTAACCGCAGGCAGATGGTTCAACGTGGTAAACACCAAAATCAACCGGGCGTTCGACAGCTACGCGAACGGCTCCGTCCTCTCGTGTCTCTGAGTAGGCAAACTGAATGCCATAATCAAGTTGAACGTAACCCCCAAGTATGGTTGCCTGATCTATGAACATGAGTAGAGCCCATCGGTCCGCACGCTGCCTTAAATAAAAAGCACCCGTCTCCAGACCGACGAAATCCGCGAGCTTTATCTTTCCGGAGAAGCCGCTCCCCTCATGCTTTCCCGCATAGGTCTCAGAGTCGTACTAGAACGAAATGTTATACAGTCCGCCGCTCTATATCTTCCTGACTGGCCCGTTTTCCAGCATCTAACTCAGCACCCCCTTATGGCTTTTCCGATTGTCACCGTTTAAGTAGAAGCAGCAGACACCTTGTTTCAAGTCTGACGCGATGAGCGTTTTGGGCCAGAATGTATGACAATCTAGTTAGAAGACCTGCCACTCTCCATAAGCATCGGATGAGCGGATACAATCCCTTAAAGGAAGGAAAGAGCCAAGTTTTCCCTGCTCAGTTGCAGTATGTACTATGCCAATGACCTGACCCAAGTCATTAAACACTGGCCCACCACTCATTCCATGCTGAAATGAGCAATTCGTATAACAAAGTGTGCCCTCTTCGCTTGGATCTCCGACTCTGAGCAAATCCCCACTGTGCAATTCAAGGCTGAATCTAGATTCGGAAAAATGCTGTTGATAAGCGGAGATCTTATCCCCCTTTACGGGCAAATCCATGACTGCTGGAAGCTTGGGGATCTTCTTTAAGATTTCTTGAGGAACTTCTCGTAGTATTACAGCATCGCGCTTGTTGTCTTGAACGATCGATTTGCTAAATTTAAATTTAGCAAGCGGGGTCTTATCTGAGCTGGATACTTTTATTTCCCTTCTTTCCATGTCATGAGAAACGGCATCGCATATCACGTGCCACGCCGTCACAAGGCCGTAGCCGGTTAAGTAAAACCCTAAACCCTCAAACGGGGTTTCTTTGTCATCCTCTCCTTCTAGATACAGAAGCGAGTCTTGCTGAAGTGCGACTGGGAAAACAGGCGTATCTTCTGGTTTCGTTTTATTGTAGAGGCTGCCTAAACGCAGGAGCGGTCCCGATGTCCAGGGATTCTTAATAAGAGACTTATAAAAATTTAGACTTCCTCGAAGAGCCGCTTGAAATATCCCTCTCTCTGCGTCGGTGAGTTTAGCGATGGATTTACCGTAATAGCAGCCCATCGCGCCTTCAATGTCGCTATTGCTTAGTCGGTGGAGCGTTGAGCGGAGTCGCCGATATTGCTCGCGCTTTATATTTGTCTTTTGGTTACAGACAACGCCCGTGACTAGCTGTCTTGAGAAACTGCAACTGTAAAACGATTTATCTTCGTTGATCTCAAATGACTCGGTTCCATGGAAGTCAGTGATCGCGTTTCGTATTTTGTTGGGCAACCTGAGCTTTTCCTCTGAGCAAAAGTGTCGATAAAAATAAAAAGAGCTTTTAAAAGAGAACGTTAGGTCATCGGCATATCGCGTGTATTGATAATGATACTCATGCGATAGATGCATAAGCTGTTTGTCCATGCCAAGGCAAATCATGTTCGAAATTAAAGGGGATGAGGGAGCTCCCTGAGGGAGCCCTTTTGGTGTGGCGACAAGTCTAGAAATGCAGAATGCAACTTCAGGGGTGAGACCTAACTTCTTCGAAACAAGAAGGCCATATACCCGTTTAGATGAGATTGAAGGAAAGAAATCCTTAATATCAATGCCAGCAATTACTTGTGAGCCAATATGGGTCTCAGCATTTGTTTGTATTGATCGACCCTTTACAAAACCGTGCACACAAGGCAAAGGGTTGTAGCTTTTTTCTAGCTCTTTAGCGATAATTCGTTGAACCTTTTTTAAATCAGATCTTGGGATTAATAGCTCTCGATAGCCGCCATTTCTTTTAGGAATCAATTTATTTCTGTATAGGTCATACATGGAGGATGAATTGACAAAGAAATCAAGCTTTTCTATAGACAGGCCAAGAAACCCTGCCAGATCTGTCTTCGACTGCAGCTCGTTGAGCATCAGATTTTCCTTAAAGTTGATAGCCGGTTCCTCCGTAGAGTCGTACTTAATAGACACGTAGCAGAATATAATGTGCAAACAACACATATCCGATTGCGATGCGCAAACGCTAATTCGAACCGGCTATGAAGTGTATTTTACCAGTCATCCATTTGATGCAAATTCAAAATTAGGTAACTGTGTCAAATCAGGAACCCTGAATACAGGAATGACCCCTAAGGCCGAAGGTGCCTTCTGCATTGATAATTGAACATCGTTCGCAACTAATAGACGGTCGATGCATTTTGAGCTAATGAAGCGAGGCGAGGCACCTCTTCACCGGTCTTCTACAGATAGTTCAAGAAGAGGGAGTGGAACTCAAGACCCGGCGGCGGAATCAATACGCATGCAATCATGGGCGGGATCGCGCTCAACGCGGTCAAAGTCGACATATGCAAGGTCGACATACAGCGGCTCCCTGGGGCGGATCGCAGGTAAAAATAATTCACCGGGGACTAAGCTCAATATTGGCGGTACCATTTCACGGTACTTGGTGGTGCCTAAGCTAGAAAATTCAAAAAGTGTTTCAGCAATAATATGCTGCACCTAGAAACACTATTCCCGGAAAAAGCAGTGTAAAGGTAGCAGTAATCCAGTTGTTGTCGCCGGTTTTGAGAAGAGCTAAAGTTGTCGCGGTGGCAGTCTTGGGCTTGGACGACGTGGCCACCGTGGCCTGGTCGTTGTGATTGTCTTGGGCGCTGCGTTCGTGGGCTTCGCTACGAGGTCCGTCAACTACCAAGCACCGGGCTGCCCTGCAACATGACCGGCACCGCCAGCAGGCTAGCCCGCCCTGCCACCCACGCGCCGCATCCATCGGTCTCCACACAGCCGGTGGCGTGGCCACAACGGGTCCAATCACCACATACGCGGCCACGGCCCCCGGCAGCATCTACCCACCTCAGCACCAAAGACCCCGCCGGAAGGCACCACAAACCGCGCAGACACAAGCGAGCCGCCCGTGCGCGCAACGCTGCCATCGGCACCGGTCGTATCCAGCCACGAGGCATCGACGGTGCAACGTCCAACGCGAACGCCTGTGAAACGTTATCATGCACTGGGGGCTCGTCGCCGTCAGGGTCCCGGTACCGCGAAGTGCCTGGTTGCCCCACACTTCCATGTCGCATAGCGTGATGACCGCATCGGTCGCATGCGACTATATCACGGAGTTTTGCCCGGTAAACGTCAGCACCATGTCGCCATCTGCGCCGATGGCCTCAGCCACGTAGCCGTTAAACTCCAGGTGGTCAGCATCGGTCCAGGCCCATCCGGGGCCCGACACGCTCGGCACGTAGTATGCTTCCGGCAGGAAAAACGCGAATTACCCTCAGCTGCACAGGTTAAGTCGATACCGCTTGTAAATCAAGACGCCTTCAACCTAAGCAGTTGAAGGCGTCATCTTCGCGAGCATTATTTATATTGCATTGGTCGTGCTCTGCAACCAAGATCTTCGCGGTAGTCGTTCTTTTGATTTCATTGGTCGCGCCTTACGAACAAAAACTGAGTAAAGCATACAGACGAATGGAATGAGTAGCAAGGCATGCCTAATTGCCATTCATCAGCTTGCATGAGCATTTCAAAATTAAACCGCCTATGCAGCGAGCATGGGAACATAGGAGTCTTGATCGACGCCCCAAATGATTGGAGTAAGTCCGTAGTTTTTGCAAGCTTCGATAGACTCGGGGGAGACAACACCATCTTTAGTGTTGGTGGAGTTGAGAAAAACGACTCCTTCGCAATCGTTGCGTGCCGACTTAATGTCTTCCCATCCAAATAATGCATTTTGAATGCCTTGCTTACCAGGATTATTTACCGTTTTAATAAGGCGCATGGGTCTTCTCTTGTTTTTACCAATTGCATAGTCAAATTTAAACGAAAGTCCGGATCGGCCCTGGAAAGACGGGCCAGGAACATAAGGGATTTCATTATCAAGCAGCCAATTGCCGACATCTTCAGTGAAGAGGTTTCTCACACTGCTTTGAGATAACAAGAACATATCATCAACAGAGGCCATAGCCTGAAGAAGCATATTCATCTTCATAGGAAGGTCAGATCCGGAAGCCGTTATACACAGTTCGCCTTTTTCTTCCTTTACCGAAAAGCCAGAAAGAATCGAATTGAGCTTATCGATTCGCTGTCCTTTCATGGTGAATCCAGACAATTCAAGATCATTGATGGTTTCACCAAGATCAGAAATGACATAGCCGCCTGCTGGGTCATCACCCAGATAAACCCGCATGCAATCGTTGTTTCGATTGAGCATGGGGGTGGAGATGCAGACGCCATTACCTTGCTGGACCGGGACCATATTTGCCTCTACGAACTTGGCGTATGCGCTGATAAAGCCTCGAGCCTGATCTACGTTCATCTCACACCCCCAGAGATAGCTCTACTTTAAGCTTGTCTGTAATATTACAAGTTTCCTGAAATGACCAAAAGAGTGATGCAAAATCGTCGTTCAGAGGTTTCAGAATATTTTGACCTGGGATGCCACAAGCCCATTTGGCGCCGTATCCGTCTATATCAAAATGGACATGAGTACCAAGGACCAGCGATCCGTCTGGATTTCTGTGACGAAGGACCTCGGGATTATCACTATAATCAAGACGAATTAATGGACGATCCGATACGCGTGTCTGCATGGTGCTTTTTCTGTCAGCGGAAAGTCCAAGGATTAAGGAAGAACTTCTTTTATTCTCTGTAAGATCAAGATAAAACTTAAGGGCTTTATTCTCGTTAGCAACGAGTTCGATTAGCGTTTTACCTCCAGGCGTAGGCCATTGTTTGCGATATTGCATATCACGCACATCTTTGGCCATCAAGATGTATTCGCGAGCAGTTGGATTCAAGTCGTTCCAGCTGAAGATATTCACAGCAGTTCCAATCCTTATGGCTATTGCCCAGTAATCTCATCCTATGATAGATGCTCGCTGGGACAGATATTCGAAAATGTAGCGGAAGCGTTTCCCGCAGGGGCTTTCTTCGTTATGTGTGTATCACTTTGGCATAACAAAAGGTATCGATGCGCCGGCAGTTGCAAGGCTTGAACCCAGGAGTAAAAATTTCTCGGTCCCAAGAGCCTGCCCTCATTCGGGAACTGAACTAAATCCATCCCAAGCCAAACGATGCTTTGGTAGAAATTATATCATCATGAGCCTCGTGAATATCGTAGCGAGGTAGCACGCGTGAGATGGTGAATGATATGTCGGCAAGCGCAATCATGGCCAATTTTAACTAACTGACTGCATGAGATACAATCGCCGACTGTTGGTTGGCCTCTAATGGAGACAATTCCGGAAGTGCGGGATAAAACCGAGATCTGCTGACCAGCCCACGGTTTTACGCTTTCGCGACCTGTGGTTTTGTTGATAAATAGCGGGTTACGGTCGACAGGTTCTGCTTTCCCCGCACTTCCGAAAAATTAGTGTTTCAGCAGCGGCGTACGGCGACGAGCAGCACTGTCCCCAGCAGCAAAAGCGCCACGGACGCGGCGATCCAGCAGTTCTCGCCGGTCTTGGGGAGCGTGGCGGTTGTCGTGGTAGCCGTCTTGGGCTTAGTGGTCTTGGCGACCGTGGTCTTGGTTGCTGTCGTTTTTGTCTTGGTTGTCGCGGCCGCGGGTTTCAGTGCGGGATTTGCCGTGGGCCCTGTGGTGGGCTCTCCGGCAGCGGGGGTAGCATTGGCGGGAGACTTGTCCGTGCTATCACCCGGTACCTCGCCCCCATCGGTCTCCCCCGTTGACGGCGTGGCCACATCGGGCTCAACTACCACATGCGGTGCTACCGCACCGGAGGCATCCACCACGCTGCTAGCACCAAAAGCCCCACCGGCAGGCGTCACAAACCGTGCGGACACAAGCGACCCGCCCGTGCACGCAACGCCGCCGTCGGCACCGACCGCATCAAGCCACGAGGCATCGACGGAAAGCCGACAGCCGGCCGTACCAACGCCAAGGCCCGCATCCTGCAGATACACGCCGTAGGCGCGCACGCCCGCTCCGGTCCCGGCGCCCGCGGCAACGACGCGCCCGCCGCCGCGCACGGCTATGTCGCCTGCGATCACGCCGGCGACCGCCTCGTCCGTAATATCGGCCCCGTCCGCCCGGGCATCGACAGTGCAGCCGTCCACCACGAGTGCCTGCGATACGTGGATCCCGCACTGCGAGCCCGTCGCCATCAGGGTCCCTGAGCCGCGAAGCGTCAGGTTGCCCCACACCTCCATGCCGCACAGCGTGATGTCTGCATCGGGCGCATGCGACTCCGTCACGGAGTTTTGCCCGGCAAGCGTCAGCACCAGGTCGCCCTCGGCGCCGATGGCCTCGCCCGCGTAGCCGTTAAGCTCCAGGTGGTCGGCATCGGTCCAGGCCCAGCCTGGGCCTGACACGCCCGGCTCGTAGTACGTCGCGCCCGCGATGATGAGGCTCTCCGCGCCCGCGGCATAAGAAGGCCCGCCCAGCAAAACGCATAGGCAGGCCATGGCAGCGATCGCAATGTGATGACGGCTGGCGTGGGACTCGGCAGCAAACATACCCGCTCCGATCTTCGAAGGAGCCAATAGAATGTGCACCAGAAAATGCCCTGGTAGCAGCAAGTATTAGTCTAGCGAGATCAATGCGGGGGCAAAGAAAAAGGCTCTGTTAGACCGGAATTGACACGACCGGCCGCTCCCTTGCCCTCAAGTTGATCTATCGCGGCCGTTGGGGCGAGCCGGTGCCATCCTCGTCGGCCTTCTCGGCGGGCGCGAGCCTTACGTCGAACGGCATGCCGCCCTCGCGTATCACGGCGCGGAGGAACACGTTCACGGCCCCCGACATCGAGAGCCCCAGCTCGTCGAGGACGGCCACGGCCTCCCTCTTGACCTCCGGGTCGATTCTGATGGTGGTCGCGGGCACGCTCGACGTCATGGTGGCTCCTCCTGCCTTCCTGCTCGTACGCCGCCATTCTATCGGACTATGCCGCCCGCGTGCCCCAGTAGTCCATGTACGGCGGCCGGACGTTGAACATGTCGCGGATGCGGGTCGAGCAGGTGCCGTTGGCGAGCTGACGTGCGACCGTGGACTCCGCGCTGCGGGAGTCGGCCGCCATGAAGGTGCGGCACCAGCGGAACCAGTCGAGGTAGGCGGCGAGGTGCTTGGTGGACACTCCCTTGAAGCGCGCCATGAATGAGTCGAGGAGCGAATGGACGGTGTTGATGCGGTTGATGGTGCCCCCCGAGCGGTCCTTGGAATCATAGGATTCATGCGAGGCGACCTTCAGGTCGCGCAGCACGTCGATGTATGCGGTCGCCTTGTCAGTGGCGACGACCGCGCCCGCGCCGATGCGGTCGCGGAGGGCCTCCGCCGCACGCTTGCGCGAGACAACGCCGCGGCCCGAGACCTCGAAGAAGGTGGCGTTCGTGTCGCTGATGCCCGTCATGACGCAGATCTGCTCGCGGGAGAGGCCGCGCCTGTGGACCTGCTTGCCGCGGTGGCGAGCCTTTCTCGGCAGGGTGAAGGAGCCCTTTGAATGGTTGCCCTTGAAGGACTCGGGGAAGTACGTCTCGTCGAGTTCGCAGGCCTGCCCCTGCCCCACATGGAACGCGGGCGAGTATTCCTTCAGGCACTCGATGAGCCTGTGGCGCATGGTGTAGGCGGTCTTGAGGCAGACACCGCAGCGGCCGGCGCACTCGCGGAGAGGGAGCATGAGGACGAAGCACTCGGCATAGGCCATCCAGGTCTCGCGGGGCAGCTTGCTCGTGCCGAGGAT
Organism: Collinsella aerofaciens; assembly: GCF_001404695.1. Lineage (GTDB taxonomy): Bacteria > Actinomycetota > Coriobacteriia > Coriobacteriales > Coriobacteriaceae > Collinsella > Collinsella aerofaciens_E. The sequence goes on from NZ_CZAQ01000001.1 coordinate 161,428, forward strand.
CCGGTCGGTGGAGCCTGAAAACGTCCTGCCGCAGTCGCGGCAGAGGTAGCGCTGCCCGCCGTTCCCGGACCTGCCCTTCTTGACGATAGCGACCGAACCGCAACGTGGGCAGCGCCGGATTTCGTAGCCAGCTCCCGCCGCGTCGTCGAACATGGCGGCGCGGATGACGTCGCGCACCGACTCGATTGCGCGGCGGCGCTCGGACTTGCTGAGCCGGGATAGGCCCATCTTCAGGCTGATGACAAGATCGTCGGCGTCCATGGTTCCTCCTTCAACGTTAATGAAGGATAGCCCGTCGCGGTGACATCGGATTTATGTCACTCCTGGTCTAACAGAGCC
>NZ_CZAQ01000002.1 GCF_001404695.1 Collinsella aerofaciens
AAACCACCACAAAGGGGACAGTGAACTGCCTCCCATTTCTTGGACATCGGGAAATGGGAGGTTTTCCATGAGTATAGACCTCAGGGTGAAGCACGACCTGGAGTCCAGGAGGCAGGCCGTCGAGCTCTTCGACGCCGGCGTCGGCTGCAAGCCGGCGGCCGAGGCCCTGTCCGTCCCCCGCGAGACCGTGAGAGAATGGCAGTGGGTATACCGGGCGTTCGGAAGCGAGGCGCTGCTGTCCATGGGCGGGAAACAATCCAGGTACACATTCGAGCAGAGGGTCGCCGCGGCGTCGGCCGTGGTCGACGGCGGGATGGCGAAGACCGACGCCATGGCCGAGTTCGGGATCAGGTCGAAATCCCCGCTGGAGCGCTGGTGCAGGCTCTACCGCGAGGGCGGCGCCGAGGCGCTGCGGCCCCGCCCGAAGGGCAGACCGAGGGGGTCGAGGTCGAAACCCCGGGCCCGCACCCGCGAGCAGGAGCTCGAGGAGCGCTGCCGCAGGCTCGAGGCCGAGGTCGCCTACCTAAAAAAATTGCGCGCCCTGGTCGAGCGGGACGGGCTCTGACCAGGGCGGCGGCCGAGGCGGTGAGGGCGCTGCGCGCGGAGGGGCACTCCCTGCGCCACCTGCTGGAGTGCTCGGGGCTCAGGAGGTCGACCTACTACTACGCGCTGGCGCACCCGCGGAGGCCGACCCGGCCCGAGCTGCGCGACGCCGCGGCCGAGATATTCTCGCGCACCGCCAACGGCTGCGGGCACCGGCAGATAGCCATGTGCCTGCGCGCCGAGCTGGGCGCGGTCGTGGCCGACAAGACCGTGCTCAAGATGATGCGCGAGATGGGCATCCGGTGCGGGATACGCCGCCGGGGCTCCCGCCGCCGGTACAGCTCCTACAGGGGGCTCGTGGGGAGCACGTTCGAGAACGTCATCGCGAGGGACTTCGGCGCCGAGGGGCCGTGGCAGAAGCTCGGCACCGACGTCACCGAGTTCAAGGTGGCCGGCGCCAAGGCCTACTGGGCCCCGGTGCTCGACTTCTGCACGAAGGAGATCGTGGCGAGCGACATATCGACCTCGCCGGACCTCGCCCAGCAGCACAGGATGCTCGACCGGCTCCTCGAGGCCCTGCCCGACGGGGCGGCGCCGACCATGCATTCGGACATGGGCTGGCAGTACCAGCACGAGTCCTACACCTCCAGGCTGGAGGGGGCGGGCATCACCCAGAGCATGTCGCGCAAGGGGAACTGCATCGACAACGCCGCCACCGAGCAGCTCTTCGGCCACGTGAAGGACGAGTTCTACCGCGGCAGGGAGTGGGGCAGCTTCGAGGACTTCAAGCGCGACCTGGAGGGGTACATAGTCCATTGGAACACGCGGCGCAGGCAGGTAAGATTGAAGGGCCTGACGCCGGAGGAGTTCCGGAGCCGGGCCCTTGCGGCGTAGTCGCTATTTATTCAGTCCAAGTTTCGGGGCGCAGTTCACAGGCACCTTTGTGGTGGTTTTGCCGCGATGGCTCTGCCGGATTCCCAAACATCTCGATCTGTAACAGCTAAAGCCCATTTTGCGGTCTATCTGTTACAGATCGAGACATTCGAATCCCCTCAAGGGAATAATCTCAATCTGTAACAGTAACTCGGCAAAATCAGTCCCAGATGTTACAGATTGAGACAAAGGGACGGCGCGGTTCGTAAGTATCTCGATCTGTAACACCTAGCCCACTTTTAACGGTCCAGTTGTTACAGACTTAGACAAACCGGCAGACAACGAAAGCGGCGACGCCCGTGATGGACGTTGCCGCTTTTCTATTGAGAAAACTACTCGGTTTTCGTTACTAACCACCACAATGGGGACAAGCACCTTTGTGGTGGTTTTGGCCTTGCCCCGCCGCTAGACCGTGACGACGTTGTCCATTGCCCGGTACTTGGCGGGCACCTCGCCCGCGGTGATGATCGTTGCATCGCGAAAGTCCGCGAACTTGACGGGCGCCACCATGCCAAATTTGCTGGCGTCCGAGATTACGAAGCGTTTGGCCGTATGACGCATCGAGATGCGCTTTACTTGGGCCTCCTCGATATCGGGCGCCGTGAAGCCCTGCTCGGCGGCAATGCCGTTAGAGCCCCAAAAGCCACAGTTGAAGTTGTAGCGATCTAAGGTTGCCAAGGCATCGGGGCCAACGAGCGCCTCGGTCTCGGGTTTGAGCTCGCCGCCCAGCACCACGGTACGCATACCCCGCAAAGCAAGGCGCTGAGCATGGAGCACGGAATCGGTCACGTAGGTGACATCTTCAAGGTGGGGAAGATGCTCGATGAGCCTGAGCGTCGTCGAGCCCGAGTCGATGTATACAAAGCTCTCAGGCTCCACAAGCGCCGCCGCACGGGCGCAGATACGCTCCTTGTCATCGTTATGGAGGTCGCTGCGCTCATTAAGCGTTAGGTCGCGCGTCACGTGCGCGCGCTCAAGACTCGTCGCCCCACCGTGGACCTTGGCGATGCGATGCGCTCGGTCGAGCGTCTGCAGATCGCGCCGAATGGTAGACGCCGTCACGCCCAGGGCCTCAGCAAGCTCCGGAACGGTAACCGAGCCGGCCTGCTGCACCATCGATACAATCGCGTTGAGCCTATCTTCCGCAAGCATCGCTTACTCCTCCTCGGGGTACACGACTCCCCAGTCGGCGCGAAGCTTGGTCATAAGCTCCATAACATCAGAAGCATAATCCAGCAGCTCGCGCTTGGAGTCGTCGCCGGCAACGGCCTTCTCAAGATCGGCCATCTCGTAGCACAGTGCGTAGGCCTCGGTGCCAGCGTGGACCTCCTCGCGGTGGCCGTCGGCAGTCCACACGATGGTCGCGTGATCGGCACGCGGATACTCGTTGACCTCGATATAACACTTGTCGAAGCTAATGATCGAGCGCTTGGGCTGCTTGGAGTGGAGCGTAAGGCTCACCACGCCCAGCTGCTGTTCGGCATTACGGCAGACGATGCCGCCCGCAACATCGACGCCAGTCTCGCAGGTGTTGCCTAGAGACACGACCTCGGCGGGCTGGCTGGCCATAAAGAGACGCATGACGGACAGGGCATACACGCCAATATCGAGCATGGCACCGCCAGCAAGGTTGCGGTTGTAGAAGCGATTGGTCAGATCGCCGTACTCCTTGTAGCTGCCAAAGTTGAGCTGAGCGAGATTCATGCGGCCGAACTCACCGACATCCATGCGACGACGCAGCTCCTGATACAAAGGCATGTGGAGCACCGTGGTGGCGTCCATAAGGACCACGTTGTGCTCGGCGGCAATGGCACGGGCCTCATCGAGTTCAGCGGAATTGAGGGTAATGGCCTTCTCGCAGAGCACGTGCTTACCAGCTGCCAGCGCAGCGCGCAGATAGGTGATATGAGTGTTGTGCGGGGTGGTGATGTAGACGGCGTCGATGTTCTGATCGGTGTAGAGGTCCTCGACCGTTTCATAGACCTTCTCAATGCCATACTGCTCTGCAAAAGCCTGAGCCTTGGACAGTGTGCGGTTGGCAACGCCCGCAAGCTTGCGGCCGGCAAGAGCGAGAGACTGGGCCATCTGGTTGGCGATAACACCGCAACCGATCACTGCCCAGCGGAGCTCGGGGGCAGTAAAAATATCGTTGGGGAATGGCTTGTCCTGGACCGAGGCAAATGCCACCTTAGCGGCTGCTTCGGCGTCGAGCGGAGCCTGTTTGGAATCTGCCATGATGTGCCTCCTAAGTCATCGGAAGTCCTTCATTTCAAACAACCCTATATTCGCACAATCGCGCGCGTATTTGCTCGTGTTTGCGTGTCTATTTGCTTATCGGTCATTATTTAGCCATAGTTGGCAGATATTTGCGCGGCTATGCGCATTATCGCGCAAGTCTATGCGCGATAATGCGCATGCGACAATCCTTGTGAAACATAAAGGAACGGAACACCATAGCCATAAAAGACAGATTAGGCTGTATTACTCCACCCCTCTGGGGGGGGGCGCAGCCATCAAAGGACTGTCCCAAACTGCCGGCATATAGGGACTTCCCTAACTGCCGGCACAAAGGGAACGTCCCCAGCTACCAGCGTTTCAACGGCACTCATTTAAGTCTATCCCCAATGAGTATGTCCCCTCATTTAAGTCTGTCCCCAATGAGTAGGGATAGAAAAAGGCCCGGGTGCCTTGGGGCATCCGGGCCTTTGCTAGCAACTTGATGTTGCGGGCAGCTTAGAACTTGTGGCCGCACTTCTTGCAGACGCGCAGCTTGTTCTTGCCGTCCTTCTCGTGACCGACGCGGGTAACCTTACCGCACTCGGGGCAGACGAGATTGACGTTGGAGGCGTCGATGGGAGCCTCCTGCGAAACGATGCCGCCCTGCTGGTTGGCAGCGTTGGGCTTGACGGCCTTCTTGACGACCGAAACGCCCTCGACAACGACCTTGTTCTCGGCGGGGAGAGCACGCAGGACAACGCCCTGCTTGCCGCGATCCTTACCAGAGAGAACCTGGACCTTATCGCCCTTCTTGATATACATATATCTCCCCTAACTACAGGGTCTCGGGAGCGAGCGAGACGATCTTCATGTACTTCTTGTCACGAAGCTCGCGAGCGACGGGCCCGAAGATACGGGTGCCGACGGGCGAACCATCGTTGTTGATGACAACGCAGGCGTTCTCATCAAAGCGAATGTAGGAGCCATCCTTGCGGCGGATCTCCTTAACGGTGCGAACGACGACGCAACGGACAACGTCCTTCTTCTTGACGTTGGCGCCAGGGGTAGCCTCCTGGACAGCACCGATGAACACATCGCCGATGCCTGCATAACGACGCTTGGAACCGCCAAGCACCTTGATGCAGCGAATCTTGCGAGCGCCGGAGTTGTCGGCGACGTTCAGCATGGTTTGCATCTGAATCATGGTAGATGTTCCTCCGAACTAAGAACCGAAGAGAGGTGCGCAGCCTTTATACGGCCCGTGGTATGCAAGCCAGGCATACGCACATCTTCGGAAACGTACAAGTCGTAAGAGCGACTGCTTATTTAGCGCGCTCGACGAGCTCGATGAGGCGCCAACGCTTCATCTTGGACATAGGACGGGTCTCCATAACGCGGACGGTGTCGCCCACGCCAGCCGTGCACTCCTCGTCGTGAGCGTGCAGCTTCTTGGAGCTGGTCATCATCTTGCCGTACTTGGGGTGACGCTTGCGCTCGGTGATGGTGACAACAATGGTCTTGGCACCGGAGACGGAGGTAACGACACCCGTACGGACCTTACGCGAGTTACGCGAATCAGTCATGTTCTCTCCTTAGGTCCTACTCGGCGACAGCGGACTTCTCCGCTGCGATCTCGCGGGCGCGCTGCTCCGTGAGGACGCGAGCGATGTCCTTCTTCACGGTGTTGACGCGAGCGGTGTTGTCCAGCTGGCTGGTAGCCATCTGGAAACGAAGGTTAAAGAGCTCGGCGCGCATTTCCTTCAGCTTCTCAACGAGCTGAGCGTCCGAGAGCTCACGAATCTCTGCGGGCTTCATTAGTTCTCCTCCTTGGCGGCGGCGGCGTCCTCAGCAGCCCACTTGGCCTCGAGAGCGGCCTCCTCAGCCATCTCCTTCTCGATGCGCTGCTCAGCGTTCTTGGCAGCAACAATCTTGGTCTTGATGGGAAGCTTGTGCTGTGCAAGACGCAGAGCCTCGCGAGCGACCTCCTCGGGCACGCCCTTGACCTCGAACATGATGCGGCCGGGCTTGACGACGGCCACCCACTCCTCGGGGTTACCCTTACCAGAACCCATGCGAGTCTCGGCAGGCTTCTTGGTGATGGGCTTATCGGGGAAGATCGTGATGTAGACACGACCGCCACGCTTCATGTAGCGGGTCATGGCAATACGAGCGGCCTCGATCTGACGGTTGGTGATCCAATGGGCCTCGAGAGCCTGGATACCAAACTCGCCGAAATGCAGCTCGGTATTACCCTTGGCCTGGCCCTTCATGGAGCCACGCTGCACCTTGCGGTGAAGAATACGCTTAGGGGCAAGCACTACTGACCCCTCCTCTCGGAGTTACGACGACGAGGACGGGAAGAGCCCTCGAGTGCAGGGTTGGGAACAGGCTGGCCCGGGAGCTTCTCGCCCAGGTAGATCCAGACCTTCACGCCGCAAGCGCCCATGGTGGTGCTGGCGACAGCCGTGCCGTAGTCGATCTTGGCACGGAGGGTGTGCAGAGGCACGCGACCCTCGCGGTACCACTCACGACGGCCCATCTCGGCACCGCCAAGACGACCGGAGCACTGGATACGGATGCCCTTAGCGCCGGCCTTGCGGGCAGACTGGACAGCCTTGCGCATAGCGCGACGGAAGGCAACGCGGCCCTCGAGCTGCTCGGCGATAGACTGAGCAACGAGGTTGGCGTCGAGCTCGGGGCGCTTGATCTCGACAACGTCGACGGAGAGCTGGCCCTTGGAGACGCCAGCGACCTTCTCGAGCTCGGTGCGGAGGGTATCGATCTCGGCACCCTTCTTACCGATGACAACGCCGGGGCGAGCGGTGAGGATGATGACCTTCACCTTGTCGCCAGCGCGCTCGATCTCGACGCGGGAGACAGCTGCGCGGGAAAGACGCTTCTCGAGGTACTTGCGGATCTCGAGATCGTTACCGAGGGTCTTAGCGTAATCCTTCTCTGCGAACCAGCGGGAGCGCCAATTCTCGGTGATGCCAAGACGGAAGCCGGTGGGGTAGACTTTCTGACCCATACAGCTTTACGCCTCCTTTCGAGGAGCAACGACGACGGTGATGTGGGAAGTACGCTTCAGAATGCGAGAAGCGGAACCCTTGGCGCGGGGACGGATGCGCTTAAGCGTCGGACCCTCGTCAACATAGGCAGCGGCGACAACCAGGTTGTCGGCACGCAGACCGTTGTTGTTCTCGGCGTTCGCAACAGCGGAACGGAGAACCTTCTCGACATCCACGGCGACGGCGCGGTCGCAGAAGTGGAGGATGTCGAAGGCCTGAGCGACAGGCTTGCGGCGGATCAGATCGACCACCAGGCGGGCCTTGCTGGGGGAAACACGCACGTACTTAGCGACGGCGCGAACCTCGGTGGCCTCAGTTTCAATAGACTTAGTTGCCATTTACGGTTAACCCCCTATTTGGCCTTGTGGCCACGGAACGTACGAGTCGGCGCGAACTCGCCGAGCTTGTGACCAACCATGGACTCGGTAACATACACGGGCACATGCTTGCGGCCGTCGTGGACGGCGATGGTGTGACCAACCATCTCGGGGAAGATGGTGGACGCGCGGGACCAGGTCTTCACGACGTCCTTCTTGCCAGCCTCGTTCATCGCGGTGATACGCGAGAGAAGGCGAGTCTCCACGAACGGGCCCTTTTTGAGACTTCTGCTCATAAGTGCTTTCTCCTAAAACTCGGTATCCGAAATTACTTCTTACGACGACGAATGATGTGCTGGTTCGAGACCTTCTTCTTCTTGCGCGTACGAAGGCCCTTCGTCGGCTTACCCCAGGGGGTAACAGAGGGACGACCAGAGGTATGGTTCTTGCCCTCGCCACCGCCGTGCGGGTGGTCGACAGGGTTCATGACGGTACCGCGGACGGTCGGGCGCACGTTCATGTGACGCTTACGGCCGGCCTTGCCGATGACGATGTTGGCGTGATCGGCGTTGCCGACCTCACCGACGGTGGCGCGGCAGGTAACGAGGATGCGGCGCATCTCGGAGGAAGGCATACGGACGATAGCGTACTTACCCTCCTTACCCATCAGCTGGCAGGAGTTACCGGCGGAACGGGCGATAGCGGCGCCCTTACCCGGCTGGAACTCGACAGCGTGGATGAGCGTACCGACGGGGATGTCGGCGAGGGGCAGAGCGTTGCCCGGCTTGATGTCGGCGTCAGAACCGGACATGATGGTCTGACCGACCTCGAGGCCCTTGGGGGCCAGGATGTAGCGCTTCTCACCGTCAGCGTAGTGCAGCAGAGCGATGCGAGCGGAACGGTTCGGATCGTACTCGATCGTGGCAACCTTGGCGGGCACGCCGTCCTTGTTGCGCTTGAAGTCGATCACGCGGTAACGACGCTTCACGCCGCCGCCCTGGTGGCGGGTGGTGATGCGGCCGTTGTTGTTACGACCGGCCTTCTTGGGCAGGGGCTCGAGAAGAGACTTCTCGGGCTTGGTGCAGGTGATCTCGGAGAAATCGGAGATCGTCTGCCAACGCCTACCAGCGGAGGTCGGCTTAAGGTGCTTTACAGCCATTACAATCCCTTTCAATAGGAATCCGTTAGCCATCGCAGACAGGGATTCGAGGTTCTGCCTCGGGTGCGATGACACCGGACGTATACACGGTTCCGGGCGTGTCCATTTTATACGCCCGAAACCTTGAGCTCTCGCCTCCCCTATTTGGGAGGCATGAGCTCACTCAACAGCAGCGAGTCTTAGGCCTGGTTGCCAAAGACCTCGATGGTGTCGCCCTCGGCCAGCGTAACGATGGCCTTCTTCCAAGAACGGGTCTTGCCGGCGACATAGCGCACGCGCTTGGTCTTGGGCTTGACCGTCAGGGTGTTCACGCGAACGACCTTGACGCCGAAGATCTCCTCGACAGCGTCCTTGATCTGATACTTGTTAGCATCCTTGGCGACCTCGAACGTGTACTTGTTCAGCTCCATGCCGGAGAAGGAACGCTCGGACACGATCGGACGGATGATGATCTCGTGGGCGGTCATTTATGCAAGCACCTCCCCGAAGTGAGCGGCGATGTCGGCGGGCATCAGCACAGCGTTGTTGTTGACGAGATCGTAGGTGTTGGCCTCGTCGGCAGTGATGATGAACGTCTTGGGAATGTTGCGGAACGACAGGTAGGCGTTGACGTCCTCATCGCGAACGATGATGGTCAGACGCTTACCCTCAAGGCCGAGAGCCTTGAGCATGGCGACGGCAGCCTTGGTGGAAGGCTTCTCGAAGCCGTAGTCGTCGACGAGCACGAGCTCGCCATCGGCCAGCTTGGCGGACAGCGCGGAGCGCATAGCCAGCTTGACCTCCTTGTTGTTCATACGCTTAGCGTAGGAACGGGGCTTGGGGGCGAAGACAACGCCACCGTGACGCCACTGGGCAGCACGGATGGAACCCTGGCGGGCACGGCCGGTGCCCTTCTGACGCCAAGGCTTCTTGCCGCCACCGGAAACCTCAGAGCGACCCTTAGCAGACTGGGTGCCCTGACGCCAAGAGGCCATCTGGCACTTGACGATGTGGTGCATAACGTGGATGTTCGGCTCGATGCCGTACACCTCAGCGGCGAGCTCGGCCTCGGCGACCTTCTTGCCCTCGCTGTTCTTTACTTCAAACTTTGCCATTTAAGTGTTCTCCTTGGTATGACGCTGGGCTAAATGGGCTGGGCCCTTAGGCCATACGGATGGCGACGAGACCATTCTTGGCACCCGGGACAGCGCCCTTGACCAAGATAAGGTTCTGCTCGGCATCGATGCGGACAACGGAAAGGTTCTTGACGGTAACGCGCTCGTTACCCATGTGACCGGCCATCTTGACGCCCTTAAGGACGCGCGCAGGATAGGCGCACTGACCGATAGAACCGGGGTGACGCTGGAAGTGAGAACCATGCGTCATAGGACCGCGGCGCTGACCCCAGCGCTTGATGCGACCCTGGAAGCCCTTACCCTTGGAGGTACCGATGACGTCGACCTTCTCGACATCAGCGAAATCAGCGACGGTGACGACCTCGCCGACCTTGTGCTCCTCGCCGTTCTCGACGCGGACCTCACGAAGGAAGCGGACAGGCTCGACGCCAGCCTTGGCGAAGTGACCAGCCATGGGCTTGTTCACGTTCTTGGCCTTGATGTCGCCGAAACCGATCTGGACGGCGTCATAGCCGTCGGTTGCCTGAGTTTTAACCTGCGAGACAGCGCAGGGGCCAGCCTGGATGACCGTGACGGGAACGACGTTATCGTCCTCGTCCCAAACCTGGGTCATGCCAATCTTGCGGCCGAGAATCATGCTGATCAAGATATGATCCCAACTCTCGCGTGGTCTTGGGACAATGCGTACACCACCGAGCGTACGCCCCTAGAGGACCACTACTTACACGACGTGCTCCCCAGCCTTGTATTTCGCCCGGACTACCTGACAACCCTATTAAGCAGGCATTTTGTCCAGCCAGAATACTCCCCTGGTTACACACAGCTGTTTAGTATACACGGCTGCGGGCGTATCCATCGAGATTCATATTTCACTCACATTGTTTACGCAGGTAAAGTGCGTGGATGGCTCCTGGGCACGGCGGAGGGCCGGAGAAATATATTAAGGTCCCTGCTCTACAGTCCTGCGCAAGACGGAGAGCACATTAAGTGCTCTCCTTTGCGTGCGGAACTCGCGATGACCTTAATATATTTCTCCGGCCCTCCGCCGTGCTCGGGAGACGACACGTTGATGTCTGCTTAACTCTGCTCGCTCAGCTAATTACTTTGTTGAGGATCGATGATTTGCTGCAAGATGAACTTGGATTGGGGTGCGTCGCTTTCTTCTCCCGACTTTGCCTCATCAAAATCGAAGACCATGATGGCGCAGTTGGGGAGTTTTGTTGGGAGCTCGAAGTCCACTGGGGCTGCAGCCTTGATGAATTGGCGGCTGGCGCTGCCGTGGCTTACTGCTAGGAGGGTTTCGGTGTCCTTAGCGCCCATGAGATTGGTGAGGGTGGCTACCATGCGCTCCTGCAGGGCATGGCTTCCTTCTCCGCCAAATGGGATCAGGTCCTCGCCCGGATCCCAGACGTCGGTGGGCAGGGCGTCGTGTGGGCCTTCTTCGAAGGTGCCGTAGCTGCGCTCGATGATGCCTTCGCAGGGCTCAACGTCAGCGTCTGCGCCGAGAAGCTCGGTTGCGACGAGACTTGCCGTGTCCATGGCTCGGCCCAAGGGCGAAGAGACCACTTTGTCGGGGACGACGCCGTGGGCTTTGAGCCATGCGGCTGCCATTCCCGCTTGCTTGCGGCCCAGATCGGTCAACGGAGAATCGCAGCGGCCCTGGACGAACTTTTTAACGTTGAATTCTGTCTGACCGTGGCGGAGTAGATATAGACGCTTCATGCTCTCCCCTTCTGTATAACTTGCTTTGCTGGCACAGCCCTACTCGTGGGTATGGCCTACGTAGTCTTCGTCGATCGTGATCTTGGCGACCGACTTGGGATATTCCGATTCGACCCGTTTCGCCAGCGCGCGCTTCAGGTCCTCGGCGCTCATCGCCAAATCCGAGGGACGTACGCAGTCAAAGATCACGTTGGTATGCGTGGGGCCCGGAACACAGCGTAGGTCGTGGATCGAGAGGCGGCTATCGACCTCTTGAGCCATAGCGTTGATGCGCAGACGCATGCTCGCCACCTTTGGATCGTCGGTCACGATGGGGTCGTAATGGAGCGTGACGATCATACCGTCTTCGTTCCTAAACGACTGCTCGATGTTATCGAGCGTGTCGTGACTTTCCAGCGGGCTGGCCTCGGCCGCCATCTCGGCGTGCGCACTTGCAAACTTCCTGCCCGGACCGTAATCGTGAACCATAAGGTCGTGGACACCCAAAACGCCGGGGTAGCTCATGATCTTGTCTCGGATATGTTTGACCAGCTTGGGATCGGGCGCCTGGCCCAAAAGCGGGCTCACCGTATCCTGGATGAGCTCAAAACCGCTCCAGCCGATATAGGCGCCAACGGCAAGGCCGACCCATGCGTCAAGATTGATATGCGTCACCTGGGAAACAATCGCGCACGCCAGCACGGCGCCCGTGGCTAGGACATCGTTTTTGGAATCCTGAGCGGTCGCATGCAACGTCTCGGACTCAATGCGGTCACCGAGCTTTTGGTTGAGGGCCGCCATCCACAGCTTTACAACCATCGAAAGTGCCAGGACTGCCACCAGGGCAAGCGAGAACTCGACAGGCTCCGGGTTGACGATACGCTCCACCGAGGACTTCACCAGTTCGATGCCAATAAGCAGCACGAGCGCCGCCACAACCAGACCCGAGAGATACTCGTAGCGGCCATGACCGTAAGGATGCTCGGGGTCTGCTGGCTTGCCCGCCAGCTTAAAGCCAAGCACGCTCACGATGTTCGAGCTAGCATCGGACAGATTATTCATGGCGTCCGCCACAATCGAAACCGATCCCGACAGCACGCCAATTACGCCCTTCGCAGCGCATAGTGCCACATTGGCGAGAATACACACCACGCCCGTCAACGTGCCCACGCGCGCACGGTCGCCCTGCGCACGCTTAACAATCCACTCGACCATCTACATCCGCCCCCACGGTACTACCTATATATCTATTGCTCAAACGGATTGTAGTGTAGCCACTTTGTCCCCCAGATACAAAAAGGCCGCAACCCACACGGGCCACGACCTTGGAATGTGCCATGCGGGACTGCCCCTTTGTCGATCGATTTATGCGCTTGCCTCGGCCGTGCTCTTCGAGGTTTCGGGCAAATCGGCTTCGTCTTCTGCCGCCTGCCCCTTCGCCGGCACCACGCCAAAGCAGTAGCTCAGCGCCGCAGACACCGCAAATGCCGTGCCACCGGCAGCACAGCACCACAGCAGGTTCGAGATGCCGCCCGTGGCAAAGCCAATGACCATGAGGGCATTCGTCATGCCGATGGTATAGGCCGTAACGTGGCCCACGGCCGCAACAAGGCCTCCGACGGCGCCGCCAATGGCCATGCACGTCAGGCACCTGCCATATTTAAAGCCGCAACCGTACAGCGCCGGCTCGCTTACGCCGCCAAGAACACCCGAGATTGAATAGCCCAGCATGAGCGCCTTCTCGTCCTTATCCGCAACGCGAAGCGACGCGCCAAAGGGCATGCCCCAAACGGCGAACGTTGCCATCGTCGCGGCGATCAGAATGCACGAATCCGTTCCCACACTCATAAACTGCGCATAGGCGAGCGATAGGACAACGTTGCTGACGCCCGCGATCTTAAGGAACTCCCAGCTGGCGGCAAGCCCCATGAGCGTGAGCAGCGACACGATACCACCGGAATTGCCAAGCATAAACATAAGCTGGCCCAACAGCATGCCTAGATAGCTGCCCGCCGGCGCCGTAATACACAGCGAAACCGGAACCATGACAAGCATGGTTGCAAACGGAACGAACGAAAACGTCACGGCCTTAGGGATAACGCGCTGAAAGAAACGCTCCACTCGCCATAACACGGGCACCGAAATGAGAACCGGAATAACAGTCGTCGTGTAATCGTTGACCGGCGCGGGAAGCAGACCATACACGGAAGTCATCGATGCCCCCGTCGTCGATGCGGCATCGACGAGCTTAAGCAGGTCGGGCGCAATCAATACGCCGCCCAACATCATGCCCAACTGCTCCGAGCAACCGAGCTGGCGGGCGGCGGCCCACCCAAGATAAATGGGCAAAAAGTAGTAGCCGGCGTTATAGAGCCAACTGTAGAACAGACGATAGATTTCGGAATCGGCAGACCACAGGCCCAGCATGCCTTCGCCCATAATGACGGCGACGGTGCGGAACAATGCCGCGCAGACAATAAAGGGCAGCGCCGACATCATGCTTTTGGACAGATAGTCCACCACGGCCATGGCGTTTGATGAAGCCGTCGTTGTAAACGAGGTGTTAGAAACTTGTGGCATGGAACGCCTTTCCCAATGTGACATGCGGACTGTCCCTTTGTCACACCGTGCGGTACTGACCGATTGCGCGGTACTTTTCGTAGCGGAGGTTTGTGAGGGTCGCGTCGTCGAGCTGCTCAAGCGTATCGAAGGCATCAAATGCCGAGGATATGACGGCGCCGGCGATCTCCTCATGCGACAGGCCCCTATCGTCAACGATGCCGTCGATGATGCCGAGCGCCAGCAGATCGGGGGCCGTGAGTTTAAGCGCCTCGGCGGCCTCATTCGCGCGCTCGGTATCCTTCCACAGGATCGATGCACAGGCCTCGGGGCTCACGACCGAATAGGCCGAGCTCGAGAGCATCAGGATGCGGTCGGCCACGGACAGCGCCAGCGCGCCACCAGAGCCGCCCTCGCCTGTCACCACCGAGACAATCGGCGTCTTAAGGCCGCTCATCTCCATGAGATTCTGGGCAATCGCCTCGCCCTGGCCGCGCTCCTCGGCACCGATGCCGCAAAACGCGCCCGAAGTATCAACCAGGCACAGAACCGGCCGGCCAAATTTCTCGGCTTGGTGCATCAGGCGACGTGCCTTGCGGTAGCCCTCGGGATGTGCCATACCAAAGTTGCGACGCATGCGCTCTTTGGTCGTGGTACCGCGCTCGATGGCGATAACCGTCACGGGCCGCCCGTCTTTCCAGCCGATACCGCCCACCACGGCAGCATCGTCGCCAAAGTAGCGGTCGCCGTGCAGCTCCACAAATCCATCCAGGCCCAGCGAGATCATCTCACCCGCCGTGGCGCGGTTCGCCGAGCGAGTCTGTTTGACGATTTCGAGCGCGCTTTTTGGTGCGGCCGAGCGCTTAAACAAGTGTCCCAGCTTTTTGCCGCGGCGACCCGCATGCACGATCTCATGTGGCGCCCCCAGGCCGGGCGCGTGCCCTTCGTGCAGCGCCAGCAGCTCGCCTACCGTGAGCGCAATCTCACCACGCGGAACAACGGCATCGCAAAAGCCGTGCTCCAGCAAAAACTCGGAACGCTGGAATCCCTTGGGCAGACGCTTGTGCATGTTCTGCTCGATCACGCGCGGGCCGGCAAATGCCGTCAGGGCATCGGGCTCGGCCAGGATAATGTCGCCCTCCATGGCGAAGCTCGCGGTTACGCCTCCGGTCGTAGGATCGGTGAGCACCGTGATATACAGACCGCCCGCCTCGCTGTGGCGCCTAACCGCCGCAGAAATCTTGGCCATCTGCATAAGCGATGTCACGCCCTCTTGCATGCGCGCACCGCCCGAAACGGTAAAGCCGACAACTGTCAATCCCAGCTCGGTCGCACGCTCAAATGTGCGACAGATCTTCTCGCCCACCACGGAGCCCATCGAGCCCATCATAAAGCTGGCATCCATAAAGAAGAGTGCCGTATCGCAGCCGCGGATTTTGCCCCTGCCGCACACAACGGCATCTCGCTCGCCCGAACGCTCGCCCGCGCTCTTGAGCTTGTCGGCATAGCCGGGAAACGAGAGGAAGTCCTCCGACGCCAGGCTGGCATCCCATTCCTCAAACGTGCCCTCGTCGACCGTCATGCGCATGCGCGCGCGACCGCTCACGCGAAAGTGTTTGCCGCAACGAGGGCAGACCTCGAGGTTGTCGTGCAGACGTGTCTCATCGGTCACACGGCGGCACTCCGGGCACTTGATAAACACGTGGCGCGCGGGAAACTCGGCGCACGACTCGGTTATCGGCCCCTCAAGGACGTTGACCGTCTTCGCTTTTCTATTCATCAGCATAGAGATGCCCCATCAGATCGGTGTGATACATGCCCGACAAAAACTCGTCGTTTGCCAGCACGTCGAGCTGAAGCTCGCTGTTTTCGCTTACGCCCTCAATCACGAGCTCGCCCAGGGCCGAGCGCATCTTGCGAATGGCGCCGTCACGCGTGGGCGCACACACGATGAGCTTGCCGAGCATGGAGTCGTAGTACGGCGGAACGTTCGCACCGGTAAACATGGCGGAATCCCAACGCACGCGCGGGCCACCCGGCACACGTAACGCGGTGACCGTTCCGCACGACGGCAGAAAGTCCGGCGTTTCGGCATTGATGCGACACTCCATGGCGTGGTTGCGCACCGGCATGTCCTCCTGCTCAAAGGGCAGAGGCTGGCCGGCTGCCACGCGCAGCTGCCACTTGACCAAGTCGGTATCGGTTACAAACTCTGTAACCGGATGCTCCACCTGCAAGCGCGTGTTCATTTCCATAAAGTAGAAATTGCCGTCGTCCGAATACAGGAACTCGATGGTGCCAGCGCCCTCATAGCCGACGGCACGAGCCAAGTCGCGCGCCGCCTTGTGCATACGGGCACGAATATCGTCGCGTCCGTCGAGGCACGGCGCGGGGCTCTCCTCGATCAGCTTTTGGTTGCGGCGCTGCACCGAGCACTCGCGCTCACCGAGCGAAAACACATGGCCCTGCTTATCGGCCATAATCTGTACCTCAACGTGATGCGCCGGCGCGACGAACTTCTCCATGTAGCACTCGCCGTCGCCAAAAACGGCCTCGCCCTCGGCACGCGCCTCGATGAACGCCTTTGCCGCGTCTTCCACGCGCTCGACCTTGCGAATACCGCGACCGCCACCGCCGGCACGCGCCTTGATGAGCACGGGACAGCCGATGCGCTCGGCCTCGGCCGTCGCCTCCTCGGGGCTTTTGAGCAAATCGCAGCCCGGCACGATGGGCACGCCCGCGGCGGCGGCCGTTCGGCGTGCGGCGTCCTTGTCGCCCATGCTGTCGATCACCTCGGCCGAAGGACCGACAAACGCCAGACCGTACTTGTCGCAGTCGCGCACGAAGCTCGCCTTCTCGGAGAAAAAGCCATAGCCGGGATGAATTGCCTTAGCTCCCGACTTCACGGCACAGGTGAGCACGGCATCGTCGTTGAGGTAGCTCTCGGCAAGACGCGGGCCGCCGATGCAATACGCCTCGTCGGCAAGCTGCACGTGCAGCGCGTCCGCATCGGCCGTGGAATAAACGGCGACGGTCTTGATGCCCATATCGCGGCACGCGCGGATAACACGGACCGCGACTTCGCCGCGGTTGGCGATGAGCACTTTGTCGAACATGAAGCCTTCCTTAACTTTCGTGCACGAGTGCAAAAGACATATCGGCGCGGCAGCAAACCTCACCGTTGACGCTCGCGGTACCCGTCGCAAAGCGGAACGGCCCGCGCGCACGCGTGATGGAGCACACCAGATCCACCGTGTCGCCCGGGCGCACCGGACGCTTAAAGCGCACCTTGTCCAGACTCGTGTAGAACGGCGTCGCGCCGCGCGCCTCCTCATCGCCCATCAGCAGCACACAGCAGTTCTGGGCGAGCATCTCGCACTGAATCACGCCGGGGACGACCGGGTTTCCCGGAAAATGCCCCTGCAAAAAGTACTCGTCGCCCGTAATCGTGATCTTGCCGTGGGCCTCGTCGCCCACCAGCTCGGCTTCGTCGAGCAAAAGCATCGGCTCGCGATGCGGCAACAGCTTCTTGAGCTCTTCTTTGTTCATGGATATCACCTATCCGATCCTCATGAGGCAGCTGCCAAACTCCACGAGGTCGCCATCGGCCACGCAGATCTCGAGCACCTCGCCGTCTGCCTCGGCCGTCACCTCGTTGAGAACCTTCATGGCCTCGATGATGCAGAGGGTCTCGCCGGCCTTGACCTTGGAGCCCACGCGCACAAACGGCTCGTCGCCCGGCGCCGGGGCAGCATAGAAAACGCCGACCATGGGAGCGGTCACCTCGGTGCCCTTGGGCTCCGGTGAGGCGGCAGGTGCCTGCGCGGCGGGCTCCGGTGCGGCAGGCGCGACTGCGGGAGCTGCAACTTGAGCGGCCATGGCGCTCGGCATGGGCATGGGCACGGCAACCGGCTGCGCGGCGCTCGCGCGCTCGAGCTCGACCGCGGTGCCATCGGGCTCCTCAACACGTACGCGCGTGAGGCCGCGGTCCTCCATAACATCGGCTATCTCGGCAAGTCTTTTGGAATCCATGCTCTAGCTCCTCGTATATCTACGCAGCGCGATGGCGGCGTTGTGCCCGCCAAAGCCCAGGTTGGTCGAAAGCGCCCAGGTAAGGTCGGCGCGAACCGCTCGATTAGGCGTGTAATCAAGATCGCAGGCGGGATCGGGCGTGTGGTAGTTAATGGTCGGGGGCACCACGCCCTGCTCGAGCGCCATGGCACAGGCCATGACCTCGATGGCACCCGTAGCACCGATCATGTGGCCGGTCATCGACTTGGTCGACGAGACATGTGCGGCGCGCGCCGCGTCCTCGCCGAGCGCTCGCTTAATGCCCGCCGTCTCGGACGAATCATTAAGCTTGGTCGAGGTGCCGTGGGCATTGATGTAGAGGCCCTCGGAAGGCTTGACGTCGCCCTCGGCCACCGCCAGCGATATCGCGCGGGCAATGCCGGCAGCCTCGGGATCGGGACTCGTGATGTGATAAGCATCATCGGTGTTGCCGTAGCCCACGACCTCGGCATAAATGTGCGCACCGCGTGCCTGCGCATGTTCCATGCTCTCGAGTACCAGCACGCAAGCGCCCTCGCCCATCACAAAGCCGTCGCGGTCTGCATCGAACGGGCGGCAAGCCGTCGCAGGATCGGGGTTGGTGGTCAATGCGCGGCAGGACGTAAAGCCTGCAACGGCATCGGGGATAATGGCCGCCTCGGCGCCGCCCGCGAGGATCGCGTCGGCATAGCCGTGCTTGATGGCGCGGAACGCCTCGCCCACCGCATGGGCCGAGGTCGCGCAAGCAGTCACGACTGGCAGGGTCGGTCCCTTTGCCTTGTGGCGGATCGCGATATTGCCCGAAGCCATGTTGGGGATCATCATCGCAATCATATAGGGCGATGCGCGGCGAGGTCCACGATCGGCGATCGTGTGGACGTTGTCGACGAGCGTCGTCATGCCGCCCACGCCCGAGCCCACGTAGACGCCCAGACGCTCACGATCGATGGCGCCTTCGACATCAAAGCCCGCATCGTGCATTGCCTCGTCCGAAGCCGCCATCGCAAACTGAACGCAGGGGTCCAGATGCTTGGCATCACGCTTGCCAAAGTACTCGTTGCCGTCAAAGCCCTTGACCTCGGCCGCCACCTTGACGGCAAACGCATCGGTATCGAAGTGCGTGATCGGGCCGATGCCGCACGTCCCGGCGCACATGGCCGCCCAGGTGGCAAGTGCGGTGTTGCCGAGCGGCGATACGGCACCTATGCCAGTGATTGCAACTCTCTGTTCCATCATGGTCTCCTCATCCAAGCCGTTCTTCGGCCCTGGTTTCTACATCGCCATTCCGCCGTCAACGCGTACGACCTCGCCCGTAATGTAGGCAGCCGCATCGCTCGCCAAAAAACGCACCACACCGGCCACTTCCTCGGGGCGCGCCATGCGCTTTAGGGGAATCTGCTCCTCGGTTGCCGCGCGAACCTTCTCCGAGAGCTTTGCCGTCATATCCGTCTCGACAAACCCGGGGGCGACCGCGTTCACTCGTACGCCGCGGGGCGCAAGCTCGCGCGCCACCGCCTTGGTAAGCCCTATCACGCCCGCCTTGGAGGCGGCGTAGTTGACTTGGCCGGCATTGCCCATCAGGCCCACGACCGAGCTCATGTTGACGACGCAACCGCCGCGCTGGCGCATAAAGGTCTTGGTGAGCGCGCGCGTCATATTGAATGTTCCCTTGAGATTGACATCGAGCACGCGATCGAAAGCATCGTCGCCCATACGCATGAGCAGGCCGTCGCGCGTGATGCCGGCGTTGTTGACGAGCACCCAAATGGAGCCAAAGTCGTTGAGGACCGCTTCCACGCACGCGTTGACGGCGGCGGGGTCGGCCACGTCGCATTGATATGCGCGCGCCGCGGCACCAGCCGCCTCGCAGGCTTCGCACGTCTCGCGCGCCGCATCGACGCTGCCGGCATAGACGACAGCGATATCAAAGCCGTCCTCCGCCAGACCGACAGCGCAGGCGCGGCCGATACCACGCGATCCGCCCGTGACCAGTGCCACGAGACGTGAGTCGTTGCGCTCGAGCGTGCCGTTGTTCAAGTTGCCCATGTCATTCCTTTCGGGTTACAGCCCTGTGGACTATGCGAGCTCGTCGGCAATAGCTGCGACCTGCTCGGCCGTTTCGCACGAATACACGCGAACGTCGCTCAGCGTACGCTTGACCAGGCCCGACAGCGTTTTGCCAGGGCCGACCTCAATAAACGTGTCGATGCCCTGATCCTGCAGAGTATGCAGCGTGTCGACCCAGCGCACGGCATGGCTCACCTGGTCGGCCAAGACATCCGATGCCGCTCGCGGGTCCGCCGGATAGGGCGCCGCCGTCATGTTTGCCATGACCGGAATCAGCAGCGGAGACGGCGCGTGGCCGTCTTGGATATACGTCGCCAGCCCCTCAGTCGCCTCGGCCATATAGGGGCTATGAAATGCACCCGACACCGCGACTTTCATAGCGCGGCCGCCAGCCTCTTTTACTAGGACGTCGAGCTCCTGCAGTGCCTCGGACGCTCCGGCCACAACCGTCTGCTGCGGACTGTTGTAGTTGACCGGCCAGCAGTCCTCGCCGGCCTGTTTTGCCAGGCCCTCGACTTGCGCCGCATCGAGTTTGATGACGGCGCGCATGCCGCCGGGGTGACGCTCGGCCGCCGTGGCCATCAATGCCGCGCGCTCACACACGAGCTCAAAACCCGCTCGCGTATCGAATGCCCCCGCGAAGGTGAGTGCTGCGACCTCGCCCAGCGAGAATCCCGCACAGGCGGCAGGCACCACGCCGCGCTCGCGCAGGGCGACGGCGACAGCTAAGTCGTGCGCGAACACGCAAGGCTGCGTGTTCTCGGTCTGCGAGAGCTCCTCTTTCGAGGCGCTCCGGCACTGCTTGCTCGTCCCCGGGCGCACCTCGTCGGCAATGGCGAACACCTCGGCAGCCGCCGGCGATGTCTCGATCAGGTCGACGCCCATCGCGGGATGCTGGGCACCCTGACCGGCAAACAAAAGCGCTACGCTACCCATGCGCACGCTCCCCTCAGGACGCGCTCGGTGCCATCGACCAGGTCATCGACGATTTCACGTGCGCTTTGGCGCTCGTTGACCATGCCGGCAATCTGTCCACACAAAAACGAGCCCTCTTCGTAATTACCGTCCTTTGCCGCCTTGCGAAGCGCACCCGTACCCATGGCCCCGAGCTCCTCGGGGCTTGCGCCCGCCGCCTCGTTCTTGGCATACGCGTTGGTGAAGGGACTCTTGAGGGCGCGAACCGGATGTCCCGTCGAGCGACCGGTCGCGCGCGTCGACGTGTCGCCCGCCTTGATCACCAGCTCTTTGTACTGTTCGGATACGGTGCACTCGTTTGCGACCAGAAAGCGCGTACCCACTTGCACGCCGGCGGCGCCCAGCATAAAGGCGGCCGCTACGCCGCGGCCGTCGGCAATACCGCCGGCGGCCACGACGGGGATATCGACCGCATCGACAACCTGCGGCACCAATGCCATCGTCGAGGTCTCGCCAATATGGCCGCCTGATTCGGTGCCCTCGGCAACCACGGCAGTGGCTCCGCGACGCGCCACGAGACGCGCCAGCGCCACAGATGCAACAACCGGGATGACCTTGATGCCCGCCTCGTTCCACGCCTTCATGTACTTGGTGGGATTTCCGGCGCCCGTCACGACGACCGGCACTCGCTCGTCAATAACGACCCGCGCGACCTCGTCGGCAAACGGGCTCATGAGCATAACGTTGACGCCAAAGGGCTTATCCGTCCTGGCGCGCAGCTCGTGAATCTGGTCGCGCAGCCAGTTGGCATCGGCGTTCATGGCCGCGATAATCCCCAAGCCGCCCGCCTCGGACACTGCGGACGCCAGCGAGGCGTCGGCAATCCAGGCCATACCGCCCTGGAACACGGGCTTTTCGATGCCGAGCAGATCGCAGAGAGGAGTCTTGAGCATCTCTACTTCTCCAATGCCGCCTCGACCGTATCGGCGAACTCGCCGACCGTCTTGGGGTTCTCCTCGGTATCGAGCTGGATGCCAAACTCGTCCTCGACGGCGACGAGGATCTCGACGGTGCCCAGACTGTCGAGACCAATCTCCTCGAGCGTGGACTCGGGCTTCATCTCGACGTCGTCAAGGCCAGCGGTCTCGCGGATAACGTCGCAAACGCGCTCGAAGGTCTTCTGATCTGACATGGTAGTTCTCCTTTGTTTGTGCCCCAGGGGCGTTTTTATTTCCTATGTGCGACTACTTCCAACGAAGCAGATAGCCACCTATATCCAGGCCGGCGCCAAATCCAACGAGGGCGATGGTGTCGCCCGCATTCAGTGCGTCGGTGCGTGCCAGCCGGTCAAGCGCAAAGGGAATGCAGGCGCTCGAAATGTTGCCGGTCTCGCATAGCGTTCGAACCACGCGCTCGTCTGGCACACCGAGGCGCTTGACCGCCTGACTCAGGATTCGTTCGTTAGCCTGATGGAATACAAAATGGTCGATGTCCTCGACCGAAATGCCCGCATCGCTCGCAAGCTTATGGACCGTGTCGCAGATGGCGTTGACGCCGAACTTGAACACGCGGCGGCCATTCATGGACAGCACGCTCTCGCTATCTGCGGAGGCCTTAAACGGCGAGGTGCCAACCAGACCGGGAACGCGCAACGTCTCGACGTCGGGCGCCGTCGAAAGCTCAACGGCAAGGGGGCTGTCTCCCCCAGCCTCAATCACCGCGGCGCCTGCCCCATCGCCAAAGAGCACGCAGGTGGCGCGGTCGGTCCAGTCGAGCGCGCGCGTCATCTGCTCGGCAGCAACGATAAGCACGCGCTTGGCACGACCCCGGGCGATATAGCCCTCGGCAACATCGAGCGCAAATACGAAGCCGGCACAGGCCGCCGAAACATCGAAGGCAGGGCACGTCGCGCCTAGTCGCTCAGCGACGGCGCACGCTTCGGCAGGAACGAGATGATCGCCCGTCGTCGTCGAACAGACGATAAGATCCAGCTGGCTCGCATCGATTCCAGACGTCTGGAGCGCTTGCTCGCTCGCTGTCACGGCAAGGTCGTCGAGTGACTCGGTGGTGCACACATGGCGGCTCTTGATACCTGTGCGGGTAAAAATCCACTCATCCGAGGTATCGAGAAACTCGGACAGCTCGTCATTGGAAACACTGCGCTTAGGAAGCGCCGAGCCCGTTCCAAGAATCGTGAAACCCATCACTAACCTCCTTTGAGTTGTTGACGTGTTTACATCGACCAAGAGAGGATAGCGCATTTCAGTCGTTGTTGACGTATTAACATTAAATTGCCCAAATGCGACAAAGGCTTCACATTGTGTCTATCTCTCGACACCATTGCGTTATTCACTTATTCATTAAGGAGGTAGCAGCCGTTATGGATGCCAAATTAACGATAGTCGACGTAACCGGATCGACCAACGATGACCTGCTCGAAGCAGGAAAACAGGGAGCGCCGCACGGCACAGGACTTGCCGCCCGGGCTCAGACAGCAGGACGCGGCCGACGCGGCCACAAGTGGGATTCAACCGCCGGCAACCTATTGCTTTCGATTGTCCTGCGTCCACGTGTTGATCCCACCAAGTACTCTGGTCTTGCCGCCGTCAGCGGCTTAGCGGTGCTCGAAGCGCTCGAAAAGCAAGGTCTTGCTAACGAGATCGGCCTCAAATGGCCCAACGACCTCGTCGCGCGAGGGCGCAAACTCGGCGGCATCCTGGTCGAGGCGGCTCGTGACAACGAGGGCAAGCCCTTTGCCGTCTGCGGCATTGGCGTCAATGTGAACTATGTGCCCTCGGAGGTTCCCGATGGCGGCCTGCCGGCAATCGGCCTCTCAGACCTCAACGAGAATGTTCCCACCGTCGATGTGCTACTCAAGGGAGTCCATCACGCGATCGTGAATGCCGTAGGCACATGGACAGATCTGCTCAACGCCATGGAAGAAGACGCTGGTCCGATCGCGCCCGTCCACGATGATTATGTCGCTCATCTCAATTGGATTGGGGAGCACGTAATCGCCCGTTCCCCTGCCGGTGACGAGCTGGCGCGTGGCATCTTTCAAACCGTCGATGCCTTTGGTCGAGCGTGCATCGAGACGGAAGACGACTTGCGATCCTTCCATTTTGAAGAGGCATCGCTGCGTCCCATGGGTAAATAGGGCACCATAGCCACCCACTCGGCTGCATTCCCCGGCGGTTCAAACCCATCATGCAAAACAAAAGAGCCCCGCTACCGTAATGGCAGCGGGGCTCTGTAAGCTATGAGCGATATCGCTTAGAGCTTGATGTCGATGTCGACGCCAGCGGGGAGGTCGAGACGCATGAGCGAATCAACAGTGCCCGAGGTGGGGTCGAGGATGTCGATGAGGCGCTTGTGGGTGCGCATCTCGAACTGCTCACGGGAGTCCTTGTTCACGTGCGGCGAGCGGATAACCGTGTACAGGTTGCGCTCGGTGGGCAGGGGGACAGGACCGGAAACGCGAGCGCCAGTCTTCTGAGCGGTCTCGACGATGAGCTTCGCGGACTGATCGACGACCTCGTGATCATAGCCCTTGAGGCGAATGCGGATCTTCTGGGTAGCCAACTTAAACCTCCAAAGAGTGCGAGAGATGTTCTCGCGGATTACGTAACAGGGAGCTCGAACTTAGGCGTTCTTGCTCATGACCTCGTCCACGATGGACTTGGGCGCGGGCTCATAAGAGTCGAACTGCATCGTGTAGGATGCACGGCCCTGGGTCTGGGAGCGAAGGTCGGTAGCGTAACCGAACATCTCGCCCAGCGGCACCTTGGCACGGATGAGCTTGCTGTTCTTGCGATCCTCCATGCCCTCGATCTTGCCGCGGCGACCGGAGAGGTTGCCCATAACGTCGCCCATGTACTGCTCGGGGGTCTCGACCTCGACAGCCATAATCGGCTCGAGCAGCTGCGGATCGGACTTCTTGAGGGCGTCCTTGATAGCCATGGAACCGGCGATCTTAAAGGCGGCCTCGGAGGAGTCAACCTCGTGGTAAGAACCGTCGAACAGGGTGACCTTGACGTCGAGGACCGGGAAGCCGGCGATAACACCGGTGTTCAGGGCCTCCTGGATGCCCTTGTCGATGGACGGGATGTACTCCTTGGGCACGACGCCGCCGACGATAGCGTTGACGAACTCGTAGCCGAAGCCCTCCTCCATCTTCTCGAGCTTGATGACGGCGTGGCCGTACTGACCGCGACCACCGGACTGACGGACGAACTTGCCCTCAGCCTTCTCGACGTCGTGACCAGCGGTCTCGCGGTAGGCAACCTGGGGCTTACCAACGTTAGCGTCAACCTTGAACTCGCGGAGCAGACGGTCGACGATGATCTCGAGGTGCAGCTCGCCCATGCCGGCGATGATGGTCTGGCCGGTCTCGTGGTTGGTGGACACCTGGAAGGTCGGGTCCTCCTCGGCGAGCTTGGTCAGAGCCAGGGACATCTTGTCCTGCTCGGCCTTGGTCTTGGGCTCGATGGCAACGTCAATAACGGGCTTAGCGAACTCGATCTTCTCGAGGACGATCTCCTTGCCCTCGGCGCACAGGGTGTCACCGGTGGTGGAGTTCTTGAAGCCGACGCAAGCGACGATGTCGCCGGCGGCAGCGTCGTCACGGTCGATACGCTCGGCGGCGTTCATCTCGAGGATGCGGCCGAGACGCTCGCGCTGACCGTTGGAAGCGTTGACAACGTAGGAGCCGGACTCGGCGCGGCCGGAGTAAACGCGGACGTAGGTGAGCTTACCGACGAACGGGTCGGTCATGATCTTGAAGACCAGGCCGGAGAAGGGCTCGTCAAAGGAAGGATGACGCTGGATCTCCTCGCCGGTGTCCGGATCGGTACCGGTGACGGCCTCGACGTCAAGCGGGCTGGGCAGGTAGTCGACGACAGCGTCGAGCAGCTCCTGAACGCCCTTGTTCTTGTAGGCGGAGCCCACGAAAACGAGGTTGAGCTCGTTGGCCAGAACGCCCTTGCGCAGAGCAGCCTTGAGCTCCTCGACGGTGAAGTCCTCCTCCATGAGGATCTTCTCCATGAGCTCGTCGTCAAAGCTGGCAGCAGCGTCGAGGAGCTCCTCGCGCTTGGTGGCAGCGATGTCGGCAAACTCAGCCGGGATCTCGTCCATCGGCTCGGGGTAGGTCATGCCCTTCTCGTCGGCCTTGAAGTCCCATGCAGTCATGGTAACCAGGTCGATGACACCCCAGAAGTTGTCCTCGGCGCCCATCGGGACCTGAGCGGCCACGGCGTTAGCGTCGAGACGATCCTTCATGGTCTCGATAGCGTTGAAGAAGTCAGCGCCCACGCGGTCATACTTGTTGATGAAGGCGATGCGGGGGACGTTGAAGGTAGAAGCCTGACGCCAAACGGTCTCAGACTGGGGCTGAACGCCGGCAACGGCGTCGAAAACGGCGACAGCGCCATCGAGGACGCGAAGGCAGCGCTCGACCTCGGCGGTGAAGTCAACGTGGCCCGGGGTGTCGATGATCTGGATGCGGTAGTCCTTGCCGTCCTTGTTCCAGAAGCACGTGGTAGCAGCGGAGGTAATGGTTACGCCGCGCTCCTGCTCCTGAACCATCCAGTCCATGGTGGCAGCGCCCTCATGGACCTCACCGATCTTGTGGGTCTTACCGGTGTAGTAAAGAATACGCTCGGTCGTGGTGGTCTTACCGGCATCGATGTGAGCCATGATGCCGATGTTACGGGTATCGGAAAGCTTGTACTTAGGCTTAGCCATGTTAGTTCCTTACCTTAACTTACCAACGATAGTGAGAGAACGCGCGGTTGGCCTCGGCCATCTTGAAGACGTCCTCACGCTTCTTGACGGAAGCGCCCAGGCCGTTGGAAGCGTCGAGGATCTCGTTGGCGAGACGCTCGGCCATGGTCTTCTCCTTGCGAGCGCGGGAGAAGTTGACGATCCAGCGGATACCCAGAGCGGTGGAACGACGGGAGTTGACCTCCATCGGGACCTGATAGGTAGCGCCACCGACACGCTTGGGCTTAACCTCGAGCGTGGGCTTGACGTTGTCCATAGCCTTCTTGAAGGTAGCGAGAGCGTCGCCGCCCTCGGACTTCTCGGCAACGATCTCGAAAGCGGTGTAAACGATGCGCTCAGCGGTGGCCTTCTTGCCGTCAAGAAGGACCTTGTTGATGAGCTGAGTCACCAGGCGGTTGTTGTAAACGGCGTCAGGCTGAACCTCACGACGATTAGCTGCTGCACGACGCGGCATGTGAAATCTCCTTAAGTGTCTACCGTGCGGCGCTCAAGACGGCACACGGCGAAAGTATCAAAACGTTATCTGGCTTATTTAGCCTTGGGGCGCTTAGCACCGTACTTGGAACGGGCCTGCATACGGTTCTGGACCGGAGCAGCGTCGTAGGCGCCACGAATGACGTGATAACGGACACCAGGGAGGTCACGGACACGACCGCCGCGGACGAGCACGATGGAGTGCTCCTGCAGGTTGTGGCCCTCACCCGGGATGTAAGCAGTAACTTCGATGCCGTTGACAAGGCGAACACGGGCAACCTTACGAAGAGCCGAGTTCGGCTTCTTGGGGCTCGTGGTGAAGACGCGGGTGCACACGCCGCGCTTCTGGGAGTTGTGCTGCAGAGCAGCGTTCTTGGACTTCTTGGGCACGGAACGACGGCCCTGGCGAACCAGCTGGTTAATAGTAGGCAAAGCGTACTCCTTCTCGAATGATTCCAGCTTTCTGTAAAGTGCAACGGCTTGAATCGAGGGGTCAGCATCCCCCTACGAAACACGCAGTTGGATAGGATACGTGGCGTTAGCTGTGCCGTCAACAGACCACGCCGCCGGGCGTATCCCAAAATAGCTATATTTCCGCAAAGCCTCCATAAAAGGAATCCCCGCCTGTGCGCAAGTGCCCATTCCAGCCGTCCATGTAACGCAAAAATGGCCGCTTCCTCTAGCAGGAAGCGGCCTCAGACCTTACGAATAGACGATGGTAAAGGGTACTTCTGTTTCGGTCTCTCCTGTTGATGTGCACCTCGTTCCCTCAAGGGTTACCGATACAACCTGATCGACATTGATGAGCCTTGTCGGAACCCAGATGTTCTCTCCGCTATTGCGCGCCATCGAAACATAGAAATTGTACGCCCCTGCGTCGTCATCTTCGATAATCTGCTCCGATCCATCCTTGTAGCTGACGGTCAGTTTATGATCAACTGCTTCATAGCCCAGATCATCGATGTGCGTCTGGATGGAAAACGGGCTGATCTCGAGAGGCGAGTCGTCGGAGCGGAGCTCCTTTGTATCGACGTGCGCTCCGACGTTAAACTCTGGCGTCGATACCTCGATCACCTTCGCATCCTCACCTTTGCCCTCCGTCCAACTGATATTCCAGGTGACCGCATGTCGTAAATCTCGATCGCGATTCCAAGATGCAAAGTACATCGTGCCGTTAATGACCGTGTCGCTTGATGTGTCTTTATCAATGGTGCAGCGTGTATCAGCCCATTCCTCGCCAAAGTTCATGCTGGGTGTACTGACGCCCCCTTCTTCTTCACCATAGAGAACAAGTTCGCCAAGCTCTGCCGCCGGCTTGTAGTAGTTAACGCCATTCGGATTGGACAATGTAAACGTCACAGCACCGCAACCGTTTTTATCGATAGCCATATCATGAATGTCGAGTGTATAGCCGTTGCCCTCGACGGACAGATTGACCTTCTGGACTGCACCCTCCAGGCTTTGGGGCGCGATACCATCACCAACCTCTCTGGTGTAGGTATATTTCGTCCCCGACGAGCCGCCATTTGTCCAGGTAACGGACTCTCCGTTGCCATGGTTTCCCCAGGCAGAGGCAAAATAACTGGAATTGACAACAGCGTAGGCGACCCCTCCGGTCGCCAGCACTCCGGCAAGACATCCGATTACGGCAACATACAGAGGCTTCGCGTGACCCTTTCGGCGAAGCGGATCGCCAGCAGCGGCATAAAGAACACGGTCAGCAAGATCGCTATCGGCTTGGACGGACTCGAAGGCCTGCTTGATCTGGTTGGATTTCACGGTCGCCCTCCTCTAGGATGAACTTGAGCTTCGATCTGCCGCGAGCTAAACGCGTTCGAACGGTCGCGGCTGGCACATGCAGTAACTCGGCAATCTCTGAGGTCGAAAAGCCCAGATAGTAATAGAGCACGATGGGGATACGGAATCGTTCCGGAAGCCGCATGACGTCTAATAGGACGGCCTTGGTCTCATCCTGCGCCGTCGAAAGCGAATCGGCCAGGTTCTCAATATCCTCCACACGCCTCCACGGCTTTCGAAAGAGAGATTTACATTCATTGATCGTGACCCGGATAAGCCATCGACGAAGATGCTCCCAGTTTTCAAATTGCGCGTCGCTTTTGAGCAACTTAAGAAAGACGTCTTGAGCGACATCGTCGGCGTCAGCGCGATCACGCAGATACGTCAATGCGATCCGAAACACGACATCCCGGTGGTCTTCGACCGCCTGTCTAAAAGCTTGTTCTTCCATAATCACCTCCCGGTGACATTAATGGTTCTCGATGAGGCCCTCACCATAGATACGCTCTTGTCGGGCGAAATGTTTCAAACTCAAGCATGAAAAACCGACCAAAATAAACCTGTCCCTTTTTGGCAAGGGATCAACGGAACGCAACAGGTTGAGCATACGCAAGCGAGCGGCCCCCAGAGCGTACAAGGTGGCATGAAAAAGGCAGGGCATTGACCTTTTGGTCATGCCCTGCCTTTTGAATGACAGATTGTAGCTCTGGGGGCCGCGCAGCGACGGAGGTCGCCGCCGTTCGTTAGAACGGCGGAACTAATTACTCCTCGTCGTTGTCCTTGGCCTCTTCGGCGTCGTCGGTGTCCACGAGCTGGTTGAGCAGCTCGTCGAGGGACGCCATGTCCTCGTTGATCGCGCCGTTGGCGGGAGCCTTCTTGTCGTCGATCGGGGCGCCCAGGAGCTCCTCGTCGGCGTCGGCGTGATGCGTCGGAGCGGAGGTACCCAGCAGGATATCGTCCGGACCGTCGGGGCTAAAGACCATCTGCAACAGCTGCGAGAGGTCTTCCTCGTCGGCAACGTCGTCGTTGTTCTCGAGGATGTAGAGCAGATCGTGGGCCTCAAGGCCGTCACGGAGCTCCTCGATCGCCTTAGCACCGATACCATCGATGCGCAGCAGATCCTCCTCGGACTTGCCGACCAGGTCGCCGACCGTCTCGATGCCGACCTCGCTGAACTTGTTGGTCCAACGCTGCGACACGCCCAGGTCGTCGAACAGGTACAGGCGAGCCTTCTCGGCGGAGATGGTATGGCCGTTGCGGGTGAACGAACCGTCAGCACCACCGAACTCGTCGTAGCCGGCCCAGTCGAGCTGCTGCGGGAGCTGCTCGTCCAGATCCTTGAGTTCAACCGGAGCCCACTCGGGCAGCGACTTGGCGTTGGGCGAAGCCGGACCGTCGATGTCGACATAGCCGTCGGCCGTGCGATACGTCAGCTTGGCGTTGGCATACGGCTTGAGGCCGGTACCAGCCGGGATCTTCTTACCGACGATGACGTTGGACTTAAGGTCGAGCAGGTGGTCGACCTTGCCCTCGATGGCAGCCTCGGTAAGGACGCCGGCGGTGCGGATGAACGAAGCGCTCGACAGCCAGGAGTCGATGTTGGACGCGACCTTGAGCGTACCCAGGATGACGGGCTCGGCCACGGGAGCCTGACCGCCCAGACGGGCAACGCGCTCAACCTCGTCGGCGAACTCGTAGCGGTCGACGTACTGACCAAGCAGGTACTTGGAGTCGCCGGGGTTGGTGATCTGAACGCGACGCAGCATCTGACGTGCGAGCACCTCGATGTGCTTGTCGTTCAGGTCGACGCCCTGGCTGGTGTAGACGTCCTTGACGCTCTCGACGAAGGTGTGCATCGTCGACTCGATGTCGGTCAGCTTGCGCAGGTTGCGGAAGTTGACGAAGCCCTTGGTGATCTGGTCGCCGGCGCGAACCTCGCAGCCGTCCTCGATCTCGGGCATAAAGCGCACCGATGCGGGGACGCGACGCTCGTCGAGGACACGGGTGTGATCCTCGGAGTCGGTGAGCGTCAGCACGTACTCGGACTTCTCGGGCTTAATCGAGAGGTGGCCGGAGTACGGAGCCAGCTCGGCCTCGCGACCCAGAATCTTCTCGTTGACGTTGCCGACGATATCGAACATACGGCTGACCGTAGGCAGACCCTGCGTAATATCGTCGACGCCAGCGACGCCGCCGGAGTGAATGGTACGCATCGTAAGCTGCGTACCGGGCTCGCCGATGGACTGGGCGGCAATAATGCCGACCGCGGTACCGATGGCGACCGGACGACGGGTGGAAAGATCCCAGCCGTAGCACTTCTGGCACACGCCGTACTTGGAGCGGCAGGTGAGCAGCGCGCGAAGCTTGACCTTCTTGAGGCCCGCATCGACCATCTTCTGGATGTCGGCGACCTTCTCGATGTAGCCGTCCTGCTCAAAGAGCACGGTGCCATCGGGAGCCACGACGTCCTCAATGAAGCAACGGCCAACAAGGTCGGTGTTGAGGTCGGTGGTGCCGGGGATGATGAGGTTGTAGGTGACGCCCTCGTGCGTACCGCAGTCCTCCTCGCGGACGATGACGTCCTGGGCCACGTCGACCAGACGACGGGTCAGGTAACCAGAGTCCGAGGTGTGGGATGCGGTATCGACCAGGCCCTTACGGGCGCCGTAGGTCGAAATGAAGTACTCGAGCGGCAGCAGGCCCTCGCGGAAGTTCGCCTTAATGGGAAGGTCGATCGTCTCGCCGGACATGTCTGCCATCAGGCCACGCATGCCGCCGAGCTGACGCAGCTGGGTCTTAGAACCACGGGCGCCGGAGTCGGCCATCATGTAGAGCGGGTTCTCCTCGTCGAACAAGTCGAGCATGAGCGCTGCAACCTTATCGGTACAAGCGGTCCACTCGTTAACGACTTCGATGTGGCGCTCCGTCTCGTTGATGAAGCCCTCCTCGAAGTACTCGTTGATCTGGTCGACGTTGGCCTGGGCGCGATCGAGCAGCTCCTGCTTCTCGGCAGGGATGAGAGCGTCCCACACCGAGATGGTGAGGCCGGCGCGGGTAGCGTAGTGGAAGCCGGAGTACTTGATGGCGTCGAGGATCGGGCCGACCTTGGCCTCGGGATAGCGATCGCAGCAGTCCGCAACCAGCTTGGCCACGTCGCCCTTGACCATCTTGTAGTTCATGAACTCGTAATCTTCGGGCAGGCACTGGCGGTTGAAGATGATGCGGCCGATAGAGGTCTCGAAGCGCGCGGTCTTGTTGCCGGTGACGTCGTAGTCGACAAACTCGTTCTTGCCGTTCTTGACGCGGAAGATACGGGTGCCGTCCTCGTTGATGACGTTGGCATCGGCAGCGGACACGCGGACCTGGATCTTGGCCTGCATGTCGACCTCGGAGCGGCAGTCATAGGCGTGCAGCGCGTCGTCGAAGCTCGAGAACACGTGGTTCTCGCCCGGCAGACCCTCGCGAACCTGGGTGAGGTAGTACACACCGATGATCATGTCCTGCGAAGGGATGTTGACCGGCTTGCCGGATGCCGGCGAGCGCAGGTTGTTCGCAGAGAGCATGAGCACGCGGGCCTCGGCCTGAGCCTGGCTGGACAGCGGCACGTGGACAGACATCTGGTCGCCGTCGAAGTCGGCGTTGAAGGGCGAGCAGACCAGCGGGTGCAGGTGGATAGCCTTGCCCTCGACCAGCACCGGCTCAAAGGCCTGGATGGACAGACGGTGCAGGGTCGGTGCACGATTGAGCAGCACGACGCGGCCGTCGATGACCTCTTCGAGGATATCCCACACAAAGGTGGCACCGCGGTCGATAGCGCGCTTGGCGCCCTTGATGTTCTCGACCTTGCCAAGCTCGACCAGGCGCTTCATGACGAAGGGCTTGAAGAGCTCCAGCGCCATGGTCTTGGGCAGACCGCACTGGTGCAGCAGCAGCTTGGGGTCGGTAACGATTACCGAACGGCCGGAGTAGTCGACACGCTTGCCCAGCAGGTTCTGACGGAAACGACCCTGCTTGCCCTTGAGGGCCTCGGCGAGCGACTTGAGCGGGCGACCGCCACGGCCAGAGACCGGGCGACCACGACGGCCGTTGTCGAACAGGGCGTCCACGGACTCCTGGAGCATGCGCTTCTCGTTATTCACGATGATCGCAGGGGCGTCCAGGTCGAGCAGGCGCTTGAGTCGGTTGTTACGGTTGATCACGCGACGGTACAGGTCGTTGAGGTCGGACGCGGCGAAACGGCCACCGTCAAGCTGGACCATCGGGCGCAAATCGGGCGGAATGACCGGAATGACGTCCAGGATCATGTTCGCGGGGCTGTTGCCGCCCTTCAGGAAGGCGTCAACGACCTCGAGGCGCTTAACGGCCTTCTCGCGCTTCTGCTTCTGGGAGTCCTCGTCGGCGATGATGGCCTTGAGCTTCTCGGCCTCGGAGGGGAGGTCGATGGCAGCGAGCAGGTCGCGGACGGCCTCGGCACCCATGCCGCCCTTGAAGTACATCGAGTAGTAGCGGGTCATCTCGCGGAACAGCGGCTCATCGGAAATGAGGTCGCGCTCGCTGAGCTTCATGAAGGCGTTGAAGGCGTCCGTGCGGAGCTGCTTCTCGTCCTTGCACTCTTCCTCGATGTCGACGATGCCAGAGGCGATCTCCTCGGGGGTCAGCGGCTCCTCGTCGGAGAACTCGTCAAAGTTCTCGGGGTTGCCCTGCTCCTTGAGGGACTCGATCTGGCGGGCGCACTCGGCATCGATCTCTTCCAGATCGGCGGCGAGCTCCTCGCGCAGGTCGTCGGCGTCGGCCTCGCGAGCCTCGTAGTCAACCTCGGTGATGATGTAGCTGGCAAAGTACAGAACCTTCTCGAGGTCCTTGGACTTGATGTCGAGCATACGGCTCATCGGGAAGCTCGTGGGGCTCTTGAAGTACCAGATGTGGGACACGGGAGCGGCGAGCTCGATGTGGCCCATGCGGTCGCGACGCACCTTGGCCGAGGTGACCTCGACGCCGCAGCGCTCGCAGACGATGCCCTTAAAGCGGATGCCCTTGTACTTGCCGCAGGAGCACTCCCAGTCCTTGGCGGGACCGAAGATCTTCTCGCAGAACAGGCCGTCCTTCTCGGGCTTGAGGGTACGGTAATTGATGGTCTCCGGCTTCTTGACCTCACCGTGCGACCAGGAACGGATCTGGT
Source organism: Collinsella aerofaciens (assembly GCF_001404695.1). Lineage (GTDB taxonomy): Bacteria > Actinomycetota > Coriobacteriia > Coriobacteriales > Coriobacteriaceae > Collinsella > Collinsella aerofaciens_E. Next base: position 33,876 of record NZ_CZAQ01000002.1, read on the forward strand.
CGGCGGAGGCAAGGGAGATCTTTACCGAGTCAAAATCAGTAGCTTCGAAATCTGCCACAGTCAACTACTCCTTATCAGTGGTCGTGGCGGCGACAGCCTCGGGTGCCTCGGCGGTCTCGGCATCCTCGGCCTCGACGTCGGCGTCAACGCCGGCGAGCGCAGCCAGGTCGTCGAGAGCAGAGGTCTCCTCGGCGGTCACAGGGGCGGAGGCGTCCTCGTCGGCATCGTGCATGGGCTCGATGTCCAGTGCGAGGGAGCGAATCTCCTTGACGAGAACCTTGAAGGACTCGGGGATACCCGGGACAGGAACGTTCTCGCCCTTGACGATGGACTCGTAGGTCTTGACACGGCCCACGGTATCGTCGGACTTGACGGTCAGGATCTCCTGCAGGACGTTGGAAGCACCGTAAGCGTACAGTGCCCAAACTTCCATCTCGCCGAAGCGCTGGCCGCCGAACTGAGCCTTGCCGCCCAGAGGCTGCTGGGTAACCAGGCTGTAAGGGCCGGTCGAACGGGCGTGGATCTTGTCGTCGACCATGTGGCCGAGCTTGAGGATGTAGGACGTACCCACGGTAATGGGCTCGCGGAACTCCTCGCCGGTGCGGCCGTCGAACAGGCGGGTCTTGCCGCGCTCGTCAAGCTGGGTGACGAACTCGGGGCGCATGTGATCGCCAAAGGCAGCGGTAGCCTTGTTGAGCATGTTCTTGTTGGCACGACGGATGACCTCGGCGATCTCGTCCTCCTTGGCGCCGTCGAAGACGGGCGTGGCGGTGAAGAACGGACCGGGGACGTACTTGTCGGAGTCGGCCTGCTCGGTATCCCAACCGCACGCAGCAGCCCAGCCAAGGTGGCACTCGAGCAGCTGGCCGACGTTCATACGCGAAGGAACGCCCAGCGGGTTGAGGATAACGTCGATCGGGGTACCGTCAGCCATGTAGGGCATGTCCTCGACCGGCAGAACGTTGCAGATAACACCCTTGTTGCCGTGGCGGCCGGCGATCTTATCGCCCTGCTGGATCTTACGACGCTGGGCGACGTAGACGCGCACCTGCTCGTTGACGCCGGGGGCCAGGTCGTCGCCGTTCTCGCGGCTAAAGCGGACGACGTCGATGACGCGGCCGTAAGCGCCGTGAGGCATCTTAAGGGAGGTGTCGCGGACGTCGTGGGCCTTGGCACCGAAGATGGCGCGCAGCAGGCGCTCCTCGGCGGTCAGAGCGCTCTCGCCCTTAGGCGTGACCTTGCCGACCAAGATGTCGCCAGGGCCGACCTCGGCGCCGATGCGGATGATGCCGTCCTCGTCGAGGTTGGCAAGCATGTCCTCGGAGAGGTTCGGGATCTCGCGGGTGATCTCCTCGGGGCCGAGCTTGGTGTCGCGGGCGTCGATCTCGTGACGGGTGATGTTGATGGTCGTCAGCAGGTCCTCGGCCACCAGGCGCTCGGACACGACGATACCGTCCTCGTAGTTAAAGCCTTCCCACGGCATGTAGGCCACGGTGAGGTTCTGACCCAGTGCGAGCTCGCCGTGATCGGTCGAAGGACCGTCGGCCAGAGGCTCGCCCTGCTCAACGGTGTCACCAACGCGAACGAGCGGACGGTGGTTGATGCAGGTGGACTGGTTGGAGCGCTGGTACTTGGCCAGGTGGTACTCGTCCATGCCGCCGGCATGCTTGACGATGATCTTGGCGGCGTCGGCAAAGATGACCTCGCCGGCGTTCTTGGCCAGGGTGACCTCGCCGGAGTCCAGAGCGGCGCGACGCTCCATGCCGGTACCGACATAGGGAGCGGCGGGGTGAACCAGCGGCACGGCCTGACGCTGCATGTTGGCGCCCATCAGCGTACGCTTGGCGTCATCGTGCTCAAGGAACGGGATCAGCGTGGCTGCGACGGAGAGCATCTGACGCGGCGAGACGTCCATGTAGTCGACGTCCTCGACGGGCACGTCGGCGGGAGCGCCGAAGGAGCCGTCGAAGTCGCGGGTACGGGCGATCACGGTGTGCGGACGGACGATCTTACCCTCGGCATCGGTCGTGATGAACTCGTTGGTCTTGGGATCGAGCGGCGTGTTGGCCGGCGCGATGACGTGCTTCTCTTCCTCGTCAGCGGTCATCCAGTCGATCTGATCGGTGGCAACGCCGTTCTCGACGCGACGGAACGGGGCCTCGATGAAGCCATACTCGTTGACGCGGGCGTAGAGGGCGAGCGAGCCGATCAGGCCGATGTTGGGGCCTTCGGGGGTCTCGATCGGGCACATGCGGCTGTAGTGCGAATTGTGAACGTCGCGGACGGCCGTCGGCACGTTGGTGCGGCGGCTGGAGCCGGACTTGTGGCCGGCAAGACCACCAGGGCCGAGTGCGGACAGACGGCGCTTGTGGGTCAGACCGGTCAGGGGGTTCGCCTGGTCCATGAACTGCGAGAGCTGCGAGGAACCGAAGAACTCCTTGATGGAAGCCACGATCGGACGGATGTTGATGAGCGACTGCGGGGTGATCTCGTCGATGTCCTGGGAGCTCATGCGCTCACGGACGACGCGCTCCATACGGCTCATGCCGATACGGAACTGGTTGGCGACGAGCTCGCCGACGGTGCGGATACGGCGGTTGCCGAAGTGGTCGATGTCGTCGACCTTGAAGCCCTGCTCGCCGGCAGCGAGGGACAGCAGGTAGCGCAGCGTCGCGACGATATCCTCGTCGGTGAGCACCGTGACCTCTTCCTCGGTGGTGAGGTTGAGCTTCTTGTTGACCTTGTAACGACCGACGCGGGCCAGATCGTAGCGCTGCGGGTTAAAGAGCAGGCCCTCGAGCAGGCTGCGGGAAGCGTCCACGGTGGGAGGCTCGCCCGGGCGCAGGCGACGGTAGATCTCGATGAGGGCGTCCTCGCGAGTGAGGGCGGTGTCGCGCTCCAGGGTGCGCTTGATCACATCGGAGTTGCCGAGCAGCTCGATGATGTCGTCGTTGGTGACGGCGATGCCAAGGGCGCGCAGGAACATCGTGGCGCTCTGCTTGCGCTTACGGTCGATGGAGACCATGAGCTGGTCGCGCTTGTCGACCTCAAACTCGAGCCAGGCACCGCGGGACGGGATGATCTGGGCCTTGTAGATCTGCTTGCCCGAATCCATCTCGGAGCTGTAGTACACACCCGGGGAACGGACGAGCTGCGAGACGACGATACGCTCGGTACCGTTGATGATGAAGGTGCCCTGATCGGTCATCATGGGGAAGTCGCCCATAAAGACGAGCTGCTCCTTGATCTCGCCGGTCTCCTTGTTGGTGAGACGGACGTCGGTCAGAAGCGGGGCCTGATAGGTCATGTCCTTCTCGCGGCACTCCTCGACGGTGTGCGCGGGGTCGCCGAACTGATGCTCGCCGAAGGTAACCTCGAGAACATGGTTCTGGCTCTGGATGGGGCTGGATTCCTTGAACGCCTCACGAAGGCCCTCGTCCTTAAAACGCTCAAAGGATTCCCTTTGAACAGAGATAAGGTTGGGGAGCTCCATGGCCTCCGGGATTTTCCCGAAGCTGACGCGCTTGCGCTCAGTGGCAGTGTATGCGTAGGTCACCAGGTTTTTCCTCCTTCACGGAAATGCTCGGTGGGTTGGCGAGGCATAGCTTCGCCAGTTATCGCAACCTAATAGTTTATCAGGTACCGACCGTTGGGCAAGAAAAGCCTTGACGCGATTGAGTTTTTGGAGTAGCAAAGTTTTTCGACAGAAAACACGCAGGTAGATGTATGTGTATCGAACATCTGTTCATATATTTTCTGTGAACAGAGAGCCGGCAATCGCAGCTCTTATAAAAAACGGGCGCGAACCGAGGTCCGCGCCCGTAAATGTCGATGCCCGAAGGCTTACTTGCGCATCAATCCGCCGCGCTCGTCGATGGCATCCCAGAAGGCATCGGCAAAGCGGGGGTCGCTTGCGGCCATGAGGGCGTTGGTGGCCATCCAGCCAGAGGGAGTGCCGGTGTCGTAGCCCGACAGCGGGTCAATGACGACGGCATACATGGCCTCGCGGTCGAGCGAACGGGCCATGGCGTCGGTGAGCTGGATCTCGCCGCCCTTGCCGGCCTGCTGATCTGCCAGCAGGTCCATGACCAGCGGGCTCAGCAGGTAGCGACCGACGATGTACAGATTGGACGGAGCCGCCTCGGGAGCGGGCTTCTCGACCAGACCGCCGATGCGCCAGACAGCGCCCGGCTCTGCATCGGCAACGTCCTCGGCACCCTCGAGCGAACCGACGCGCTCACCGGCGATAACGCCGTAGCGGCTGACTTCCTCGGGCGAGCAAGCAGCGACGGCGATAACCGAAGCGCCACCGTGCTCCTTGGAAACGGCGAGCATCTTGTCGCAGATGTCGCGGTTAGGCACAACGTAGTCGCCCAGAAGAACCAGGAAGTTCTCCCCTGCCACGGCGTCGGCGGCAGAGCGAATAGCATGGCCGAGGCCCTTGGGCTCGTACTGATAACGGAAGTCGACCGGCATACCGCCAGCGTGGGCGACGGCGTCGGCATAGGCGTTCTTGCCGCGCTCGCGCAGCAGGTTCTCGAGCGAGCGATCGGGCTGGAAGTAGTTCAGTAGCTCAGGCTTACCGGGAGAAGTAACGATGATGGCGTCGTCGACCTCCTCGGGGTCGAGTGCCTCCTCGACGACGTACTGAATGACGGGCTTGTCGAGCACCGGCAGCATCTCTTTGGGCGTGCACTTGGTGCCAGGCAGAAAACGCGTGCCAAGACCGGCGGCGGGGATGATTGCCTTCATGTTATTCAAAGATCCTTTCGCAGGCGCAAAAGCGCCCCATGCGTGCGGCACACAGCCGCAGACCAAATTGCGATACCCAAGCATCTTACCGCTGGAACTATATGTCGCTACAAGGCAGAGACAATTCTTCAGCAGGTCAACGCAAATTATTGCTCGAATGGTGCAATTTTATTGCCCAACGGCAGGGCACCCGATACGACGCAAATCACAGAACATGGCAGTTTGAGCAACCGATGCCGAGGGACCGAAAAACAAAAAAGACGGGGCTCGCAATGCGAACCCCGTCTGCAAAGAAATCTGGCGAGAAAGCCTGATTACTTGAGGGTGACAGCAGCGCCAGCAGCCTCGAGCTTCTCCTTGGCAGCCTCGGCGTCCTCCTTCTTGGCACCCTCGAGAACAGCCTTGGGAGCGCCCTCGACGACCTCCTTGGCCTCCTTCAGGCCAAGGTTGGTGAGCTCACGGACGGCCTTGATGACCTGGATCTTGTTGTCGCCGAAGCCCTCGAGCACGACGTCAAACTCGGTCTTCTCCTCGGCCTCAGCAGCGCCAGCAGCGGGAGCGGCGACAACAGCGGCAGGAGCAGCGGCGGAAACGCCGAAGGTGTCCTCGATAGCCTTAACGAGCTCGGAAGCCTCGAGAAGGGTCATTTCCTTAAGAGCATCGATGATCTCATCGGTGGTAAGCTTAGCCATTTCTAAGTCCTTTCGGTTTCCGTGTCTGTGCACGGAGATCAGTTAAAACACGGCGCGAATGCGCCAGGGGTGCGGCGTTGCCGCCGCGGGTGAAAACAGCGACTAGGCTGCCTTCTGCTCGGAGACCTGCTGGATCGAACGAGCGAGACCAGAGGAAACGCCGTTGACGCAGACAGCAATGTCGCGAGCGAAACCGGAGATGAGACCGGCGATCTGGCCGAGAAGCTGATCCTTGGTGGGCAGCTCGGCGATAGCCTTAACATCATCAGCGGAAACGGCCTTGCCGTCGGAGATACCGCCCTTGATCTCAAGGACGCCCTTGGACTTAGCGGAGAAGTCCTTAAGGGCCTTAGCGGCCTCGACCGGCTCGGTCTCGTAGAACACATAAGCGACGGGGCCGGCGAGGATCTCGTCGATCTCGGGCTGCTCCTGGTTCTTGAGAGCGATCTTGACCAGGTTGTTCTTGTAGACCTTCATCTCGGCGCCGCACTCGCGAAGCTGATGACGCAGCTCCTGAGCCTGCTTAACCGTCAGACCGTTGTAGTTGACGACGAACAGACCGGCGTTCTCGGCGATACGGGACTCGATCTCTGCAACCTTGTCGATTTTGTACTGCTGGGGCATGAATTACACCTCCTCGAATTCTTTCCGGGCACGGTCCGCCACAAGGACGTGACGGGGGCATGTCCAAAAAGAAAGCCCCCGCGCTGCATGAGCGACGGGGGCGAGAAGACATATCTACTCGACCACCTCGGCTGGCGGGATGTCCCATTAAGCTCGCGGGCGATGCCCGTTTGCACCGGCTGTCTCTGGCAGCGGATTCGTGCGTGAACCGAAAGTATTATGGCGGGGACCCCGGCGTCGGTCAACGGGCACGAGGATTCGCACACAAACCCTGCATACGCTCCGGTCGGGAGGGGCAGGGCGAGTTTTCCGCTCGGTCAAGTCCTGGGCTCGCACGAAGGCCACATTAAGTGGCCTTCGGCTCGTGCGGAATCTACGGAAAACTCGCCCTGCCCCTCCCGACCGGAGCTACGTTGCCTTTGTTGCGAATCCTCGTGCCCGTTGGCCGGTGCGCCCCACGCATAACCCTTAGGTCGGTGGGCTGATGGGTTGGGTCCCGTTGGGCTACAGGGTTGAAAGGAAGGTGGACAGGCGGCGGAGGCCTTCGTCTAGGTCTTTGTCGGAGACGCAGTAGCTTAGGCGGATGTGGCCTTCGGTGCCGAAGCAGTCGCCCGGGACTAGGGCTACGTTTGCCTCTTCGATGGCTTTGATGCAGAAGTCTTCGCTGGTTAGGCCGAACTTTTTGATGCTCGGGAAAGTGTAGAAGGCTCCTGCGGGCTCTACTACGTCGAGGCCCATGGCGTTTAAGGCTGCGAGTACGCGTTCGCGGCGGGCTCGGTAGACTTTGAGCATGGGGGTTGGGTCGACGGTCAGGGCTCGGGCTGCGGCGTCCATTTCGAAGGAGACAGCACTCGATACTAAGTATTGGTGAGCCTTTGCGATCTCAGCGATGACGGGGGCTGCGGCTGCGAGCCAACCCAAGCGCCAGCCGGTCATGGCCCAGGGCTTGGAGAAGCTCTCGATGACCACCGTCTGGTCGCGCAGCTCCGGATGGCGCTGGGCAAAGCGCTCGTAGCCATCCACATAGACCAGACGGTTGTATACGTCGTCGCAGACTACGTAGATGCCCGCCTGCTCTGCCACGCGCGCCACGGCGTCGAGCGACGCCGTGTTGAGGATGCAGCCCGTAGGATTGTTGGGCGAGCAGATAACGATGGCCTTGGTCGCCGGGGTCACACAGGCGCGAAGCGCATCCTCGTCAATCTGAAATTGCGCAGGCTCCGTATCCAAAAAGACCGCTTTGGCGTGATTGGCTACGACGATGCTCTCGTACAGGCCAAAGGCCGGCGTGGGAATAATGACCTCGTCGCCGGGGTTGAGCATAGCCATGAATGTTGCCGACAGGGCCTCGGTCGCGCCATCAGTCAGGATGACCTCATCGGCGGAAAGCTCCAGACCCGCGTCACCCATATATTCGGACAGCGCCTCGCGCAGGGCGGGGCGGCCGTTGTTGGGCGGATAGTGCGTGTCGCCACGGTCCAGCGAGGCGGTTACCTCGGCGCTAATCACATCGGGCGTGGGAAAATCGGGCTCGCCAAGCGCAAGCGCAATGCACCCCGGGTGCTGGGCGGCGAGCGCGTTAATCCGACGGATGCCGGAGGGCTTGAGCGTGGCAAGCGAGGTATTCATGGGCAGACGCATGGCGTTCCTTTCGTAAGGGTTGCACTAGGATAGCGCGCCCAGCGCCACCAGACGGTGTAACCTAAACGGAAACGAGCCGGAAAGGAGATGGCATGGAGACGACCGCGCGCGGCGATGTACCAAAAACACTGCACACCATTGCGTATATCAGTATTCCCGATAGCGCCGATCTTGAGTTTTTGCTCTGGGACCTTCAGGATGCCATCGCAGCCTATGCGCAGCTTTCCGGCACCGCACTCCCCCATCCAGTCGACTTGAAGGCGAATAGCGCCGATACCGCCGATGGCATCGTGCTCGCCGTTGAGGATATGCCCGATGACGAGGCAGTGACAGACATCGAGAAGGCACTCAATCGCTTTGGCGATACGGGGACGCGCGTCTATGTCGTCGTTCAGGCCATCTACGAGCGTACCGAGGGGGCGCGCATGCTCATCGAGCGCCTGCGCCAAGCTTGCGAACTCCGTAGGCTAACGTGGTGCGGCGGCGTTATCGCCTGCACCGGCAGCGGCATCGCGGCGCTTCGCCATTCCCCACGCATGGGCCTCTTGCGCCGACCATTTTCGGAAGCGATGGATAAGCTTGTGGGCGCCGTGCGCATAGGCTGCTCCATTGAGCATGCGCAGCTGCTGGGCGGTGGCAATGCCGGTAGCGTCGATACCGACGGCATGGTGCGCGCTAGGCCTGCTGTGCCCGCGCTAATCTGGCGCGCCATCATCAAACGCCTCGGCGCCCATACTCAATCAGATATCTAAATTACAGGGCGCCCCAGTCAATGGCTTCGTGCCAACGCTCAACAAGGCGCTCAAGACGCCAAGCCGCATTGGCAGGACTTGTCGAGGGCAGGACGATGGCGGGCAGCCCGGTGCGTTCTTGTAGATAGCGCTTGTAGAGCCGGCCAGCCGTACCACCGTTGCATATCACCTGCTCAATGGGAGCTGCATCGGTAATGCGCCCGATATGTGCCGGTACAACGTTGCGAATGCTCGCGTCACTCGAGCCCTTAATGTCACAACTCTCGATCACATCCCACAGGGCTACGCCGCCGTTAAGCAGCATGGATCGCTTGGCGGCAATGGAGACATCGAGCGTCGCGGGCTCACCGTTTGCCAAAGGATCGCCCTCGTTGGGCGGCACAGGTATACCGAGGCACGTGGCCATCACACGCCAAAAGCGATTCTGAGGGTTGCCGTAATAAAAGGCATTGGCGCGCGAAAGCACCGAGGGAAACGACCCGAGCACCAAAACGCGCGAGCGCTCGTCAAACACGGGCTCAAACCCATGCTCAATATGTTGATAGCCCTCGTCAGATACGGCCATGGGCTAGGCTCTCAACAGATAGCGCACCTCGTAGGGTGCAAGCTCAAGGGTACCCGTCAGCTCGACCGTGGGCGCATCGTCGGCAAGCAGGTCGACGAAGGACCCGTTGAGCTCGCCGGCGCCAAAGGTGTAAGGCTCACCCACGGCATTCACCGCCACGAGTACCGTCGCGCCGTCACAGGCGCGCTCGAACAGCAGCTGCTTGTTCTGGATCACCACGTTGCGATAGGCACCGTAGTTGAGAGCACGGGCAGCCGCGTCGTCGGCCGAGCGAAGGTGCGCAAGCTGCGTGATGAACGCCGTCAGCTCGTTGGGCGCAGGCTCATCGAGCGCAGGTCGCAGCGCCCAGTCGCCATCGGGGCCACCCTTTTCGCCGGCAATTCCCCACTCGCTGCCATAGTAGACGCACGGGATGCCCGGCATGCCAAAGAGCATGCCGTAGGCGGGACGCAGACACGACTTGTCGGTGAGGATACTTGCCAGGCGCGGCACATCGTGGTTGTCGACAAACGACAGCAGATGTTTGCCGCGGTAGATGCACCACGGATCGCCGCCAAACTGGCGGTGCAGCGAATGGGCGATCTCGAACATGTTGACCGAGTTAAAGCTGGAGTACAGGCCCTTGTAGCACTCGTAGTTGGTGCAGGAGTCGAGTATCTCGTCGTTGACGATTTGGTTGTAGTCGCCGTGGAGCGTCTCGCCGATCAGCACAAAGTCGGGCTTGAGCTCACGGGTAAAGACGTGCAGGCGGCGCATAAAGTCGCGGTCGAGCATATAGGCAACGTCCAGGCGCAGGCCGTCGACGCCAAAGACCTCGGCCCAGCGGCGCACGGACTCGAGCAGGTAATCGACCACAGCGGGATTTTGCAGATTGAGCTTCACAAGCTCAAAATGGCCTTCCCAGCCCTCGTACCAAAAGCCATCGCCATAGCAGGAATCGCCATCAAAGCTAATGTGGAACCAGTCCTTGTACGGCGAGTCCCACTTGCGCTCCTGCACATCGCGGAAGGCCCAAAAACCGCGGCCGACGTGGTTGAAGACGGCATCGAGCACCACGCGGATGCCATGGGCATGCAGCGTGTCGCATACGGCGGCAAAGTCGGCGTCCCCACCCAGGCGACGGTCGATATGGCGCAGGCTGCGTGTATCGTAGCCGTGGCTATCAGATTCGAGCGGTGGGTTGATAAGCACAGCGCCAACGCCGAGTTCCTGCATGTAGTCGGCCCATTGGGCGACCTTCATGATAGGAGCATCGGGGTTGGGCGCGGCGTTGGCAGCCTGGGCGAGCTCATCCTCGGCAACGGGCGCGGCGTTTTCGCGCGGAGCCCCGCAAAAGCCCAGCGGATAGATCTGATAGAACGTCGTCTCGTATGCCCACATAACAGCCTCCCGGGTAACTTTCACGCAACGCCATCCATTGTATGCCCGCCGCGCATCCCCTCCCCCAAAATAAGTTGCGGTGGAATAGTTCCTGCTTGGGCCTTCAAAGGCCTTAAACAGGAACTATTCCACCGCAACTGATGAGGGGACGTGGCTAGGCGACGGGCTTGGCGCGGCGGATGGCTGGGAACATCACCGTGATGGCGAGGATAACGCCCACGACGGCAATCGCCCCGCCCACAAAGCCGATCCAAGCGATACCGGGACCCGAAACCACGGCGCCGCCGATTGCGGTGCCCGTGCCGATACCGAGGTTAAACAGGCCCGAGAAGATCGACATGGCGACGGCCGACGAATCTGCCGACGTGCACTTGATGAGCTCGGCCTGAAACGCCACGTTAAAGGCCGTGGCGCAGCAACCCCACAGTGCGCAGACGGCAAGCACTGTCACGAGCGAAGATGCGGCCGGCCCCATGAGCAGCAGGGCCACCGGCACGCCGGAGAGCGTGATAGCCAAGAACGGGAAGCGATGCCCATCGAACAGGCGGCCAAACAGCCAGCTTCCGAGCAAACCAGAGCAGCCAAACGCCGTCAGCGTCATGGTAATGGCGCCCGCATCGACGTGCGCGACCTGCGCCAGGAAGGGCTCGATATAGCTGTAACTTGCGTAATAGCCGGTCGCCATGAAGACCGTGACTGCGTAGAGCGCGATGAGGAGCGGGTTCTTGAGCAGCTCGGGCAGCTGTTTGACGGTAAAGCGCTCACCCGCCGGCATGGCCGGGAACACCGCTGCCTGGTAGACGACCGCGATGGCTGAGAGGCCCCCGACCACGGCAAACGTCATGCGCCAGCCCACGGCCAAGCCAATGGCGCGACCGAGAGGCAGGCCAAAGATCTGCGCGATGGACGAGCCCGTGGCGATCATGCTGATAGCGAGCGCCCCGTGGCGTGTGTCAACCAGGCGCGACGCCATGATCGAGGCGACCGACCAGAACACGGCGTGCGCGCAGGCAACCACCAGGCGCGCGCAGACTAAGATGGGATAGGTCGGCGCCAAGGCGGACAGGAACTGGCCCAGCGAGAACACGGCAAGCACGCCCAGCAGCATCCGCTTGAACTCGAAACGCGAAGCGAACACCATGAGTGGCAACGACAGCAGCATGACGCCCCAGGCATAGACCGAGATCATGATGCCCGCCTGGGCCTCGGTGAGCGAGAACGACGCGGCGATATCAGTCAAAAGGCCGATGGGCATAAACTCCGACGTGTTGAACACGAACGCACAGCAGGTGAGACCGACGAGTGGGAGCCACTGCCTGAGCGTGATGCCGTCTTGCCTTGTCTGAGTCATATATAACGTCTCCAATCGTTTTGAGCGGAGGCGATTATATAGCAACGGCCCCGCATCCGTCAGTACAGAAGCGGGGCCGAAAACAATTCGATACACAGAGGTTGCGCCGTCAATTCATAACTAAGCCCACCCCAGCAATATGCCCGCCGAATGCACGACAAACGCCACGATCCAGGCAACGGCGACCTGAAACGCGAATACGGCCACGGCATAGCGCGCGCCCAACTCGCTCTTGACGGCGCCGATTGCCGCCACACAAGGCGGGTACAGCAACGTAAAGACCAAGAACACGTAGGCGGTAAACGGCGAAAACATGGTCGACAGCGCCGCAGGCGACGTTGCGCCCAAAAGCACCGTGAGCGTCGAGATGACGCTCTCCTTGGCAATGAGCCCCGTGACGAGCGCCGTCGAGGCGCGCCAGTCGCCAAAGCCGAGCGGGGCCAACACCGGCGCGATGATGCTACCCAGACCGGCAAGCAGGCTTTGCGACTGGTCGGCGACCACGTTAAAGCGGATGTCGAACGTCTGAAGGAACCAGATGACCACGGTCGCGGCAAAGATAATGGTAAAGGCCTTGGTGATGAAGTCCTTGGCCTTATCCCATGCCAGCATCACCGTCGTCTTGACGCTCGGCAGGCGGTAATTGGGGAGCTCCATGATAAACGGCACCGGGTCGCCCTTAAATGCCGTGCGGTTGAGCACCAAAGCCGCGACGCAGCCGACCACGATACCGATCAGATAGAGCGAGACCATGGCGGGAACCGTCGCCTGCGGGAAAAACGCCCCGCACAGCAAGCCGTAAACCGGCAGCTTGGCTGAGCAGCTCATAAACGGCGTGAGCATGACCGTCATCTTGCGGTCGTGCTCGGATGGGAGCGTACGGGTCGACATGATAGCCGGCACGGTGCAGCCAAAACCGACGAGCATGGGCACAAAACTGCGGCCCGACAGGCCAAAGCGGCGCAGCACTTTATCCATGACAAAGGCCACGCGCGCCATGTAGCCGGAGTCTTCCAGAATGGAGAGGAACAAGAAGAGCACGACGATAATCGGCAGGAAGGTCAGCACGCTGCCCACGCCCGTAAGCACGCCGTCGACAGCCAGCGAGCGCACCACGTCGTTGGTGCCGAACGCTTTGAGACCCGCATCGGCCGAGGCGATGATGGCAGCGATACCGTCCTCCATAAGTCCCTGCAACGCCGCGCCGATCACGCCAAACGTCAGCCAAAAGACGAGGCCCATGATCACCAGAAACGCCGGAATGGCCGTGTAGCGACCCGTCAGGATGCGGTCGATCTTGACGGAGCGCACGTGCTCGCGGCTCTCGTGCGGCTTGACGACGCAGCGCCCGCACACGTCGCCGATAAAGCTAAAACGCATATCGGCCAGCGCAGATAGGCGGTCGGTGCCGGCCTCGCCTTCCATCTGGGTAATGATGTGCTCGATAGCGTCGAGCTCATTGCGATCCAGGTGAAGCGCCTCGGTTACCAGCTCATCGCCCTCGACCAGCTTGGTCGCCGCAAAGCGCACCGGGATGTGCGCCGTCACGGCATGGTCCTCGATCAGGTTGGCAATGCCGTGGATGCAGCGATGCAGCGCACCGCCGTCCGGACCGTCGGGCGCGCAAAAGTCCAGGCGACCAGGGCGCTCGCGGAACCGCGCCACGTGCAGGGCGTGGTCCACCAACTCGCCGATACCCTCGTTGCGGGCAGCGCTAATGGGAACAACGGGCACGCCCAACAGGCTCTCGAGCAGGTTGACGTCCACGGCGCCGCCGTTGGCGGTCACCTCGTCCATCATGTTGAGCGCGATGACCATGGGGCGGTCGAGCTCCATAAGCTGTAGCGTCAGGTACAGGTTGCGTTCGATATTGGTGGCGTCGATGATGTCGATGATGGCGTCGGGGTTTTCGTCAAGGATGAATTGACGGCTCACGATCTCTTCGCCCGTGTACGGCGACAGCGAATAGATGCCAGGCAGGTCGGTAACGCTTGCCTCGGGGTGGTTGCGGATGGTGCCATCTTTGCGGTCGACCGTCACGCCGGGAAAGTTACCGACGTGCTGGTTGGAGCCCGTCAGCTGGTTGAATAACGTGGTCTTGCCGCAGTTTTGGTTGCCGGCGAGGGCAAAGTGCAGCGGCGCGCCCTCGGGCACGGCCGTCTTTGCCGCACGGGGCGAATACGTCCCCTCGCCCAGGGCCGGATGCTCCGTCGTGCCGATTGCGGCGTTAGCGCGCGGACCCGTATCGGTGTCGTGAATACCCACGAGCTCGATGCGAGCGGCATCGTCCTTGCGCAGTGTCAACTCGTAGCCACGCAGGCGGATCTCGAGCGGATCGCCCATGGGGGCGTACTTCATCATGGTGACTTCGGTGCCCGGCGTTAGACCCATGTCCAAAATATGCTGTCGGAGTGCCTGATCGTCCGATGCCACCGATGCGACAACGGCGTCCTTTCCAATCTCGAGTGTATCGAGCCTCACGTCCGCGTTCCTCCCCCGGCGCCCACAGGGCGTTGTATTTATGTTCACCATGGCTAACCGTTTGCCATGGCTAACCAATTTTAAGCTTACATGATAGCGTGAACACACAACGACGTTCAATCAGCAGATTGGCGCAATGGGGACAGGCAGGAGAGTTCAGGGCCATAGTTTCCCGATGAGGCCTCTCGGGGAAACTACATCCCAGAATTCTGGCTCGAAACGGGATATGGTTTCCCAAACAGGCCTCTTACGGAAAATGCATCCCGGAATCCCCACTCGAAACGGGACGCACTTTCCCAGTCGAGGCCCTATGGGAAACTGCGTCCCACCTTGAAAGGCAAAACTGGGACGCAGTTTCCGGGCGGGGCATCAAAAACAAAGTTGCGGTGGAATAGTTCCTGGATGGACTGGTTGATGCCCCAGATAGGAACTATTTCACCGCAAGTTATTGAAGGGCTGGGATGCCGAGACTCTTACAGATGGCGCTCCAGGAAGCGGAAGGCTAGGCGAATCCAAGGGCGGACTGCCACCTGCTTGTCCTCGTTGTCGACCGCGGTGTTGGCGTTGCCGAGCGAAAGGCCGTGACCGCCCTGGTCAAAGACGTGCATCTCGCAAGCGACGCCCTCCTCCGCCATGCGTTGGGCAAACGGATAGACCTGCGCGATCGGCGCCGTCTTGTCGTCGGACACGCCCCACACAAAGGTCGGTGGCATCTGACGCGAAACATGCGTGGTGGGGCAGATGTCGGCCAGATGCTCGTCAGTTGCCTCGCCACCCGTCACCATCGACAGATAGTCGTTGAGCAAATCGCGCCCCGTCTTGCCGCCCGTCTTGGGCACGCGCAAGTCAATGCGCGGATCGCGCGTCTGCATGTCGCGCACATAGGCAAAGTCGAGCAATGGATAGCCCAGCACCACGGCATCGGGACGAATGTCGTCCGGACGCGCCCCTGCCAAGCCCGCGAAGGGACCAGTCTTCCATTGCGTTGCCAGCGAAGCGCAGATCATACCGCCCGCCGAGAATCCCACGACGCACACGCGCTTAGGATCGACATGCCACTCGTCGGCGTTGGCGCGCACCGTGGCGACCATCTTGGCAAGATCTGCCTGGGGGTGCGGAAAGCTCACGTCACCCGTAGAACTCGTGACATAGTTGAGCACAAAGGCCTGGTAGCCGCGATCCAAAAATGCAAACGCCACCGGGTCCTGCTCGTGCGGAGCGATATGCGTAAACCCGCCTCCGCCGCAGATGATCACCGCGGGGCGGCGGCCATTCGGTTTATCGGGCAGCGGCTCGGCACCCAAATACGTAAACGTCGCCGGATATTCCTCGGTCGGCTCCTCGCCCCACAGCGCATGGTTCTCGACAATCATATGTGCTCCCTTCGCGCAAATTATGCGCCCTTGTTTTTCGCCTTCAAGCGTACCCCACTTGAACCCGTGGCGCAGAAACACTCCGGCAATAAGTTTCCCTTCAACTGATATATCACATAATCCCAGTTCAGAGGTATCGTTGAGCAGCGTAGAATAGGGGCGTTGACCAAGCCGCGAAACACATGTGAAACGTTTCCGGCAAACCAAACGCGCGATATGCGCCTATTTAAGTTGGAGGCAACTATGGGTCTGCTCGATTCGCTTAAGTCCACCTTCACCTCGACCGGCGAGGCGTCCGTTCCGCCCGCAGCAAGCTTCGCTACCCGCGAAGGCGTCATCTATGCCCCCGTCAACGGCGTGCTCGTCAACCTGAACGAGGTTCCCGACGAGACGATCGCCTCGGGCATGCTTGGCCAGGGCTATGGCATCGAGCCCATTACCGGCACCATCTATGCGCCCGCCAACGGCCGCATCGGCGCCACCACTGTCACCAACCACTCCATTGGCATGATCAC
The DNA here is from genome assembly GCF_001404695.1 of Collinsella aerofaciens. GTDB lineage: Bacteria > Actinomycetota > Coriobacteriia > Coriobacteriales > Coriobacteriaceae > Collinsella > Collinsella aerofaciens_E. Next base: position 50,002 of record NZ_CZAQ01000002.1, read on the forward strand.
CGAGGACGGTCTTCGCGTGTTCATCCATGTTGGCCTGGGCACCGTGGAAATGAACGGCAAGGGTTTTGCCCGCTTTGTCGAGATGGGCGATGTGGTCAAGGCAGGCCAGCCGCTCATCAGCTTCGACCGCGAGGCCATTAAGGCCGCTGGTCACGAGGACATCGTGACCGTCATTGTCTCCGAGCTCGATCGTCTTAAGAGCATCGACCATGTCGGCGAGTCTGGAACGCTTATTGGCGGCAACCCGCTCGTCAAGCTTGGCGACCCGCTGCTGGTAGCCAAGACCAAGTAGCCAGGCCCCGCGCCACACAGCCAAAAGACACCTCGTCAAGTGCCCGCGACCATTTGGCCGCGGGCACTTTTCGTTTGAAAAACCATCCCGCCAATGCCTTATCTGTATAGCCCAAATGAGCCGAGCTGCTAGAATATCGAACTGTATGGATAACTATCATTCAACCGTTATGGGAGGATACGTGAACCGCACCAAAATCGCGCAGCTCTATGCTGATGCCGAGTCGCTCGGCGGCCAGACCGTCACCGTCGCCGGCTGGGTCAAGTCCGTCCGCGACATGAAGAACTTTGGCTTTGTTACGCTCAACGACGGCAGCTGCTTCCGCGACCTGCAGGTCGTCATGAACCGCGAGGCACTCGACAATTACGACGAGATCGCCCATCAAAACGTCTCGGCCGCACTCATTTGCACCGGCACCGTCAAGCTGACCCCCGATGCGCCCCAGCCTTTCGAGCTTTCTGCCACCTCCATCGAGGTCGAGGGCACGAGCGCCCCGGATTACCCGCTGCAGAAGAAGCGCGCAACCGTCGAGTTCCTGCGCACCCAGCAGCACCTGCGCCCGCGCACCAACCTGTTCCGCGCCGTGTTCCGCATCCGCTCTGTCGCGGCTGCCGCCATCCACCGCTTCTTCCAGGAGCAGGGCTTTGTCTACGTCAATACCCCCATCATCACCACGAGTGACTGCGAGGGCGCCGGCGAGATGTTCCGCGTGACCACGCTCGACCCCAAAAATCCGCCCCTCACCGAGTCCGGCGAGGTCGACTGGAGCCAGGACTTCTTTGGCAAGCATGCAAGCCTCACCGTGTCCGGCCAGCTCAATGCCGAGAACTTTGCCATGGCCTTTGGCGACGTGTACACCTTTGGCCCCACCTTCCGTGCCGAGAACTCCAACACCACGCGCCACGCCGCCGAGTTTTGGATGATCGAGCCCGAGATGGCCTTTGCCGACCTTAACGACTACATGGATAACGCCGAGGCCATGCTCAAGTATGTCCTCAAGGACGTCATGGCAACCTGCCCCGACGAGCTCAATATGCTCAACAAGTTTGTGGACAAGGGTCTGCTCGAGCGCCTGGACCATGTCGCCAACTCCGACTTCGCCCGCGTCACCTATACCGAGGCCGTCGAAATCCTGGAGCAGGCCGTCGCCGCCGGTCACAAGTTTGACTATCCCGTGAGCTGGGGCATCGACCTGCAAACCGAGCACGAGCGTTTCCTGACCGAGGAACACTTTAAGCGACCGACTTTTGTGACCGACTACCCGGCCGAGATCAAGGCCTTCTACATGCGCATGAACAACGACGGCAAGACCGTCGCCGCCGCCGACTGCCTGGTGCCGGGCATCGGCGAGATCATCGGTGGCTCCCAGCGCGAGGAGCGCCTGGATCTGCTCGAGGCCCGCATCAAGGACCTGGGCATGAATCCCGAGCAGTACAAGTACTACCTTGACCTGCGCCGCTACGGTTCCTGCAAGCACGCCGGCTACGGTCTGGGCTTCGAGCGCTTGGTCATGTATCTGACCGGCGTGGGCAACATCCGCGACGTCCTGCCGCACCCGCGCACCGTGGGCAACGCCGACTTCTAATCGTCGGACGCTAGCTCGCGTCGCCACACGCCAACGCTCATCGCACAAGCGCCTCTCGACATCGGTCGAGAGGCGCTTTTTTCAACAGCATCCGTCAAGCTTTTGGCAAGTTTTTGGTCAGTTGAGCAGGGCTGTTGAAAACTCAACCCGCCGTTTGCCGACGGCTACCGACCGCCCAGAGCGCCCTGCGCCCCTGGGAAAGCCCCGCGTCCTAGGCTCCATACCGTCGCCACCCAAAACGGAAAGGACGTGGGCACCATGACCGAAGCCGCTGTTGAAACCTACGACACCACGACGAGAGGCGCCGCCTCGATGGCAGCCTATCGCGCCGTTCGTATCCTGCAGCTCTTGAGCGAAAACACCGGCGAAGACATGGCCATGCTTTCCGATGAGCTGATCCGGCGCCTCGCCCATCCCGACGACCCCGCCCGCATGCCCATCTCGGCGGCGCGGCGCAGCATCTACACCGCCATCTCCGCGCTTCGCCATGCCGGATACGAAATTGAGTACAAACGCGGCGTGGGCTACAAACTTCTTACCCGCCCGCTCACCGATGAAGAGATCATCCGGCTCCACGGTATGGTCATGCGCAACCGCTCCACGCCTATCGCTATCCGCAAGAGCATGGCGCAGCACTTAGTTGCCATGGCGAGCGCCGACGTTCGCGGCTACCTCGATACACCCGAACCCGCTCCAAGCGCAGGCAGCAAGGCTACCAAGGCAACACGCACGCCCATCAAGCGCATCGACACGTGCGAGCTCGTCGAGCAGGCCATCGACCACGGAACCACGGTGAGTTTTGATATTTCGAGCGTCACGACACGCGGCGAAACCGAAGCAGCACGGATGACACTCCGTCCCTTTGCCATCAGGCAGCGCGATGGCATCTCGTATCTGCTGGGAACGGTCTACGACGCCCGAGGCACCGACGATACGCTGCGCACCGTCGAGATCGCCCGTATGAGAAACGTCAGCACGCGCCTGCTCGACGGCAAGAAGCTCTTCGCCGCCCTGGACGAGGACGACGCCTCCTCCGCCGCATAAGACCCTCCGCCGCCCATTCGACTACCCGTACCGCCCATCCGATTCTGTATTAAAAAACCCGCCAGGCTGTTGTAAAAATGGACATCAGCGCTACTATAGTTCCACTTGCACTTTGTCCCAGTGCAGTGTTTCCAGCCATTTTTATACTGGGGGTAATGATATGAAGGACATCACCATCAGTCGCAGGAGCCTTCTGGTCTCCGCCGGCCTGCTCGCGCTCGCCCCGCTCGCCGGGTGCGGCGGCAACTCTGGTTCCGGCTCTGCTGCCGCCGGTTCCGACTACACCATCGGCGTTCTGCAGCTCACCGAGCACTCCGCACTCGATGCCGCCAACGACGGCTTTGTCAAGGCCATCAAGGAGAGCGGCCTTAAGGTCAAGATCGACCAGAAGAACGCCCAGAACGACCAGTCCACGTGTAAGTCCATTGCCGACAAGTTTGTGGGCGACAACGTCAACCTGATTTATGCCATCGCCACGCCCGCCGCGCAGGCTGCCGCCGGCGCCACGGCCGATATCCCCATCGTGGGCTGCGCCATCACCGACTACGCCGCCTCCGGCCTGGTCCAGGACAACGACAAGCCCGGCACCAACGTCACGGGCGCTTCCGACCTCACCCCGGTCGCCGAGCAGCTCGAGATGATGCAGAAGGTCCTGCCCGACGTTAAAAAGGTCGGCCTGCTCTACTGCACCGCCGAGTCCAACTCCGACGTCCAGATCAAGGCCGCCAAGAAGGAGCTCGACAAGCTGGGCCTCGAGTACACCGATTTCACCGTCTCGAGCTCCAACGAGATTCAGTCCGTCGTCGAGTCTGCCGTGGGCAAGGTCGACGCGCTGTACTCCCCCACCGACAACACCATCGCCGCGGGTGCCTCGCAGGTCGGCCAGATCTGCAAGGAGAATAAGCTCCCCTTCGTGACCGGCGAGGAGGGTATGTGCATGGCCGGCGGCCTGTTCACCCTCTCCATCAACTATAAGGACCTGGGCTACGCCGCGGGCGAGATGGCCGTTAAGATCCTGAAGGGCGAGGCCAAGCCCGAGGATATGCCGATCAAGCACCTCTCGAGCAAGGACCTGGTCGTCGTCAAGAACGACGAGATGGCCGAGGCCCTAGGCATCGACCTTTCCGCTCTGGACGAGTAGCGCCATGCGCGGTAACGCGTCTAGGGCCCGCACGCGCGCCACAGCCGCGTTATTCAATATCTGAGTCCTTGGGGCGAACGCTAAAGACCGGCGTTCGCCCTGCTTGTTTCGGATGAGACAAAACATCCGTCCGCAGCTCTTTTATGCACTGGTACCGCTATTATGGAAAATCACGTGTCCACCCTATCCTAGGAGGTATGAAGCATGCTCATTGCATTGCAGGGCGCCGTTTCGCAGGGCGTCCTCTGGGGCATTATGGTGCTTGGCGTGTTTATCACGTTCCGCCTGCTCGACATCCCCGATATGACCTGCGACGGCAGCTTTGCCCTCGGCGGCTGCGTCTGCGCTGTACTCATCGTCAATAACAACGTCGACCCGCTGCTCGCCGTGCTGGCTGGCATGTGCGCCGGCGCCATCGCGGGCGCCGTCACGGGCATTCTGACCACCGTCTTTGAGATTCCCGCGATCCTCGCCGGAATCCTCACCCAGATCAGCCTGTGGTCCATCAACCTACGCATCATGGGCAAGTCCAATACGCCCATTCTTGCCAAGGGCACCGTGTTCTCGGCCGTCAGCAATATGACCGGTCTGCCGCAGTCCACCGTTGCCATCATCTTGGGCATCCTGCTCGCCGTGGCTATCGTTGCCATCCTGTATTGGTTCTTTGGCACCGAGATAGGCTCGGCGCTGCGCGCCACCGGCAACAACGAGTACATGATCCGCGCTCTGGGCGTCAACACCAACTCCACCAAGATGATCGCCCTCGTGCTCTCCAACGCCCTCATCGGCCTTTCGGGCGCGCTCATCTGCCAGAGCCAGAAGTACGCCGACATTGGCATGGGCACCGGTGCCATCGTTATCGGTCTTGCCGCCATTGTTATCGGCGAGGTGCTCGGCCGCCTGCTGCCCGGCGGACTCACGCAGTTTAGCGTCCGCCTAGCCTCTGCCGTCTTTGGCTCCGTGGTCTACTTCCTTATCCGCGCCATCGTGCTGCAAATGGGCATGGACGCCAACGACATGAAACTGCTCTCCGCCGTGATCGTCGCCGTGGCCCTGTGCGTGCCCGTGGTTTGGGAGCGCTATAAGCTCCGCAGCTCCTACACGAAGGGGGATGAGGCAGATGCTTAAGCTCTCGCACGTCAAGAAGACCTTTAACAAGGGCACCGTCACCGAGAAGCGCGCGCTCACCGGCGTCGACCTCACCCTGAATGACGGCGACTTTGTAACCGTGATCGGCGGCAACGGCGCCGGCAAGTCCACGCTGCTCAACATGATCGCCGGCGTGTACCCGCTCGATTCGGGCGTTATCGAGCTTGACGGCACCGATATCTCGCGCCTGAGCGAGTCGCAGCGTGCCAAGTACCTGGGCCGCGTGTTCCAGGACCCCATGCGCGGCACCGCAGCCGACATGCAGATCGCCGAGAACCTGGCCCTCGCCAAGCGCCGTGGCCAGCGTCGCGGTCTTTCGTGGGGCGTCACCAAGGCCGAGAAGGACGAGTACGTTGAGCTGCTCAAGCGCCTGGACCTTGGTCTGGACACGCGTCTCAACGCCAAGGTCGGCCTGCTCTCGGGCGGCCAGCGCCAGGCACTCACCCTGCTGATGGCCACGCTCACCAGGCCGCGCCTGCTGCTGCTCGACGAGCACACCGCGGCCCTCGACCCCAAGACGGCCTCTAAGGTGCTCAACCTGACCGAGGAGATCGTCGACGAGAACCACCTGACCACGCTCATGGTCACGCACAACATGAACGACGCCATCCGTCTGGGCAACCGTCTGATCATGATGCACGAAGGCCACGTGATCTACGACGTGGCGGGCGATGAGAAGAAGTCGCTCACCGTAGCCGACCTGCTGCAGAAGTTCGAGGAGGTCTCGGGCGGCGAGCTCGCCAACGACCGCATGCTGCTGAGCTAAAACCTGCCAAAAAGGGACAGGTTTATTTTGGTAGGTTTTATCTGCGCAAACGTCAAAACCGCCGCAAAGGGACAGACGCCCTTGCGGCGGTTTTCGCATATTATGTCGATAATCCAGCGTCAGCAGGAACTACTGGTTAAGGACTAAGGAAACTGCCACGAGAAGCTCTCTTCCCCGTCTCGCCTTGACCGCCGCACTCCTTGCCGGCGTGCTCGCCGGCGCCCCAGCTTACGCCACCGCGGCCACCCCATCTCAAGTTATCGGCCCGTCCGATGTGATCGGACGGGCTTCTTGGTGGGTATCATGGTTGGACGATCATAAGGAGGTTTTCCCTACATGGAATTGTTTGAGCCGATTCTTCATTTCTTTGAGCAACGGTGGGTCCACAACATCATCTGGGCCGTCATCTTGGCGATAGGCACCGCCGTCGCCGCCAAGGTCGTATCCAAGACCCTGAACCATCTGCTTAACCGAGACGATAACCCGCTTCCGGCATCGAGTATCTTCATCAACATCGCGCGCGCCGTCATCTGGATGATCGGCGGCAGCTTTATCCTCGACAACTGCTTTGGCATTAACGCAAACGCGCTCGTCGCCGCTCTTGGCGTCGGCGGCATCGCCATCTCGCTCGGCTTTCAGGACACGCTATCAAACCTTATCGGCGGCATGCAGGTGACCTTTATGGGCATCATCAAACCCGGCGACAATATCGAGGTCGGCGGTGTGTCGGGCGTGGTCCAAGACATCACTTGGCGCCATACAACGATTGAGGATGCCTGTGGACAGACCATCATTGTGCCCAACTCCAACATCTCCAAGAACACGCTCGTGCATTTGATGCCCTTTGGACGCGTGGCCGTGCCCGTTGCCGTAAAGGACACGTCTAAGTGGGCTTCCCTTGACGCGCTGGCAGACGAGCTCACGAGCGCAACCAAAACGGCCGTCTCGCCCATCTCGGGCTTTGACAAGGAGCCCTACGTGCTCTTTAGCGAAATCGGCGACTTTGGCATCAAAGGAAAGATCATCTTTATCGTCAGCGACGACAGCACTACTTTCACGGCAGCCGACGCCTGCATCCGTGCCATCGCCCCCATCATCGCCTAACCCGCCAAAAAGGGACAGGCACCTTTGTGGTGGTTTTCATTCGTGGTACCATGGTTCATATAGTTGTTTAAACGACTAAGGGAGCAACATCATGGAAGAGGCCTATCGTCAAGCACGCAAGCGCGGCGAGCAGGGACGCCGTCGCGCCATCAGCCAAAGCGAGCACCCGTACCTTACGGACCTCGACAGCCTCGTTGCCCAGCTCCCCTTAGGTCAGCGAGAGAATGTCGGCCTAAGGGATATTCCGCTCGAAATGGTCGTCGGCACAGTCACCAAAGGCCGTCAGTCCGCCTTTTCATGCAACTTTATGCCCCTGCTGCCGTTTAACACTGAGTTCGCCCGCAAGTGGTCCAACCTCTACGACATCCAGGTAACCGAGGGCTATCGCGATCCCATCATCGTCACCGAGTTCATGCATCGGTTCTATGTCCAGGAAGGCAACAAACGCGTCAGTGTCCTCAAATTCCTGGACGCTCCAACGGTTTCGGCCAGGGTCACCCGTCTCTACCCCGGCACATGGGATTCCGTCGAAAGCCGCCTGTACGGTGAATTCTGCGCGTTTTGGCGCGTCTGCCCCCTATACGAAATCGAGTTCTCGCGTGAGGGAAGCTACGAGACGCTCGCCAAGATGCTCGGTCGGAACCTTATCGAAAAATGGCCGCAGAAAAAGGTCGACTACCTGCGCCACACCTTCCTGCTCTTTAAGCGCGCCTACCTTCGCGCAGGCGGCGACCACCTGGACATTACGCCCGCCGACGCCATGCTCGTCTACCTCAATGTGTACAACCAGGACCGCCTGCTGGATACGCCGACGGATATCGTCGTAAACCGCCTGTGCAAGATTTGGCGCGAGCTGGTCATTGCCGGCAAAAACGACGAGGACAAGGTCGATCTTGTCGAAGCGCCGAGCGTCGATGAGGAGGAGTCGCCCGCCAAGTCCACCTCCGGCGTGCTCAACTTCTTTATGGGCAAGACTGTCTATTCGGCGGCCAACCCCCTGCGTATCGCCTTTATCCATGAGTTCCCCTGTGCGGCGTCGAGCTGGGACAGTCTGCACGACCAAGGACGTCAGTATCTCGATGAGCACTTTGACGGTATCGTGCGCACCGAGGCGTTCGAAGACTGTCACGATCCGGACGTGTTCTACGCCGCCGTGGAAACGGCTGTCAAACATGGAGACAACGTCATCTTCTCGACCTCGCACCGCCTGATGGAATACACGCTCAGAGCTGCCGTTGAGTATCCCCAGGTTCGGTTCCTTAACTGCTCTATCGGCCTTCCCCACCAAAGCGTCCGTTCGTACTTTGGCAAGATGTACGAGGCCAAGTTTCTGCTGGGCGCCCTTGCCGCCAGCATGGCGGACAACCACCGCATCGGCTACCACGCGTCGGTCTTCGCATCCGGCGCGCTCAGCGAGATCAATGCCTTTGCGATTGGCGCCTCGCTGCTCGACCCCCGCGCGCAAATTATCCTGACCTGGGGCGATGTACCCGCCGGTGGTCTTGCCGAGGCCATGTGCCGCGAAGGCGTGAGTGTCATGACCGGCGCTGACATGTCAAAGTCGCTCGAAGACCCAACGGCCTGCGGGCTTCACCGCTTGGTCGACGGCAAAGTCACCGGCATCGCCATGCCCGTATGGAACTGGGGCCGTTACTACGAGCTCATCGTTCGCAGCCTTCTGCACGGCACGTGGGACGAGACCAGCGACGACAACCAAGTGCGCGCCGTCAACTACTGGTACGGCATGAGCTCCGGCGTTATCGACATCCGTTACGCTCCGGGCCTACCCTACCAGACGCGCAAACTCGTGCAGTTGCTCCGCAACGGCATTGTCGAGGGTTCCATCAACCCCTTTGGCGGCGAGCTCCACAGCCAGAGCGGCGTGGTACAGATCGAAGGCTTCCCTCCGCTGCCGAGCACGCAGATTGTCGAGATGAATTGGCTGGCGGACAACGTGGTAGGCACCATTCCGCAGCTCGACGATGAGCCGGGAGTTACCGCCCTATGAAGATCCTTGCCATAGCCGATACCGAAGAACGATGCCTTTGGGAGTGCTTTCGCAAGGAACGCTTTGAGGGTGTCGACCTGATTTTGTCCGCCGGCGATCTGGACCCGGACTATCTTGAGTTTTTGGTTACGGTCATCAACAAACCGCTCATCTACGTGCGCGGCAATCACGATGACCGCTACGCACGTCATGCACCGGGCGGATGTATCTGCGTGGAAGACAGCGTGTACACGTACCGAGGGATTCGCATTGCGGGCCTTGGCGGGTCCATGCGTTATCGCGACGGCGCCAACATGTACACCGAGCGCGAGATGGCCAAGCGTATGCGCAAGTTGTCCCGCAAAGTGAGGATGGTCGGCGGCTGCGACATTCTGCTTACCCATGCACCCGCCGCCGGTATGGGTGATCTGGACGATCTGCCGCATCGAGGGTTTGAGTGCTTTAACACGGCGCTTGAGTCCTGGGGGGCCGACTACATGGTGCATGGGCATGTACACCAAAGCTACGGTTACGATTTTCAGCGCGAGCGGCAGCATGTGTGTGGAACGACGATCATCAACGCCTGCGGCTATACGCAGTTTGAGCTCGACCAGACGCGCTACCCCATCCGTGGCTGGCAGGCAGCCTGGCTCAATTCGCAAACCATGCGCCGCGAGCTCAAACGCCACGATGCCATCGAGTCCTCAACAGCCAGAACACCCTGGTAACCACCACAAAGGGGACACCGTCCCCTTTGTGGTGGTTTTGACGCGATAGCAAGAACCCGGTCCTGCACAAGGCAGAACCGGGTTTCTTTAGCAATGCTTGCTTTGCTCAGGCAGTAACTAGCAGTTACTCAGCCAGGAAGTCACGCTGGACAGCGGGATCGACCTTGACGCCAGGGCCCATGGTGGAAGACACGGAGATGGACTTGACGTACTTGCCCTTAGCAGAAGAGGGCTTGACGCGCAGGATCTCGGTGTACAGGGCAGCGTAGTTCTCGACGAGCTGCTGCTCAGAGAAGGACTTCTTGCCCAGGGGCACGTGGCAGATGCCGTAGCGGTCGGCGCGGTACTCAACGCGGCCAGCCTTGAGCTCGGAGACCATCTTGGCGACGTCCATGGTCACGGTGCCGAGCTTGGGGTTCGGCATGAGGCCACGGGGACCAAGGATCTTACCGATGCGGCCAACCTTGGCCATCATGTTCGGCGTAGCGATAGCGGCGTCGAAGTTGATCTCGCCCTTCTGAATCTGGGCGACGAGCTCGTCGGAACCGATGATGTCGGCGCCGGCAGCCTCAGCCTCGCGGGCCTTCTCGCCCTCGGCGAAGACGGCAACACGAACGGTCTTGCCGGTGCCGTGGGGCAGGGAGATGGAACCACGGATGTTCTGGTCAGCCTTACGAGTATCGATGCCCAGACGGAAGTGGGCCTCGACGGTCTCGTCGAACTTGGCGGTGTCGAGCTCCTTAATGAGCTTGGCAGCCTGAAGGGGGGTGTAGAGCGTGGCGCGGTCGATCTTCTCGGCAGCGGCGTTATAGCTCTTACCATGCTTAGCCATGTGCATTACCTCCTGTGGTTAAACGGGCGTGAGCCCTCCCACATCGTATCGTATGCCCTATTGCACACATTTAACGGGCGCCCCGGTCGGAGCACCCGTCGTTACCATAAGAAATCGCTACTCAGCGATGGTGACGCCCATGGAACGGGCGGTACCGGCGATGATCTTCTTGGCGGCGTCAATGTCGTTAGCATTGAGGTCCGGCATCTTGATCTCGGCGATCTTGGTGAGCTGCTCCTGGGAGAGCTGACCAACCTTGTCGGCCTGGGGCTTAGCGGAACCAGACTTGAGGTTCAGCTCCTTCTTGATGAGGTGAGCCGCCGGCGGGGTCTTGGTGATGAAGGAGAAGGACTTATCCTCGTAGACAGAGATCTCAACGGGGATGATGTCGCCCTTCTTGTCCTGCGTCTCGGCGTTAAAGGCCTGGCAGAACTGCATGATGTTCACGCCAGCAGCGCCCAGGGCGGGGCCGACGGGAGGAGCGGGGTTAGCTGCACCAGCAGGAATCTGGAGCTTAATGACGTTGGCAACCTTCTTCTCAGCCATGGTCATTCCTTTCGAATCACGAGTGTGAAGTACTTGCTATATCGTAAGCACGCACGTGTTAGAAGCACTCCTGAGATGAGCAGTCACAGAAGAAGCACGCTCGCGCGAACGGACGAAAACTTAAGCGATGACAGCGACCTGGTTAAAGTCGAGCTCGACCGGCGTCTCGCGGCCAAAGATCATCAGCGTGACCTTGAGCTTGCCTGCCTCGGTGTTAACCTCGGAGACCTTGCCATCAAAGTCGGTAAGCGGGCCATCGGTGACGCGGACGGACGTGCCGACCTGAATATCAACCGAGGTGCGCTTGGGCGAATCGCCCTTACCGGGACGACGAGTCATCTTGTTGTACTCGTCACGGGAAAGCGGAGCGGGCTTGCCGTTGCCGCCTAGGAAACCGGTGACGCCGGGCGTGTTGCGAACACACGTCCAAGCATCGTCATCCATCTCCATGCGGACCAGGACATAACCCGGGAAGATCTTGGAATCCTTGGTCTCGCGCTTGCCACCCTCTTTGATCTCGGTGACGCGCTCCATAGGAATCTCGATATCAAAGATACGGTCCTGCATGCCCATGGTCTCGATACGATGCTCGAGATCGGACTTTACGCGGTTCTCGTATCCGGAGTAAGTGTGAACGACGTACCAACGCTTAGACATGGTTTAGCCCCTCAATCCAGAGAACAGAGCAAGAGCCTCGCCAAAGCCAGCATCGAGCAGAGCGATGACGACGCCGACGACGACCAGAGAAGCGCAAACGACGACCGAGTAGTTCACGAGCTCCTTCTTATCGGGCCACGTGACACGCTTCATCTCGGACTTGACCGAAGCGAAATACTTCTTGGTGCGGGCGAAGAAACCAGGCTTCTCGTTCTTCTTGGACTTCGCAGCCTTCTCGTTCTTCTTGGCAACGGCCTTCTTGGCCTCAACCTTGGAGTTGGCGGCAGCGCTGTTGGCAGGTGCCGGCTGCTGAGCCTTCTTCTTGTTCTTCTTGTTGGCCATTTGGGTTACCTCCGCGCAATGCGCTTATACATGAGTAAACCGTAAGCCCCCAAGTGGGAGCTTACGGAATAATGACTGGCACGCCAGGAAGGACTCGAACCCTCAACACTCGGTTTTGGAGACCGATGCTCTACCAATTGAACTACTGGCGTATGTGACTAGAGACTAGCGAGTCTCTTTGTGCAGCGTGTGGTGACGGCACCAGGGGCAATACTTCTTGATCTCCATACGATCAGGCATGGTCGACTTGTTCTTGGTGGTCGTATAGTTGCGGCGCTTGCACTCAGTGCACGCAAGAGTAACTAGAGTACGCATGTATCCTGAACCTTTCATTTCCGCCCCGTACGGGCACGAGTTGTTACTTTATCAGCTCCACGTAAGTGCTGTCAATGAAAACCTCGAGTCAATTGGTTCTCGGTGGATCCATTCATATTTGGAACACATCAATGAAGCCATCGAGAGCTAATCGACGGTGCATCCAGGACCATTATCGATCCTCTCGACACCAGCAACGGCTCAATATCCATTGCAGAAAAGAACCCGGCACCCATATAAGTGCCGGGTTCTCTAAGTCAGCTATATCAAAGAGCTAATTTACTCAATGATCGTGGAGACGATGCCCGAACCGACGGTGTGGCCACCCTCGCGGATAGCGAAGCGCAGGCCCTCCTCCATGGCGATCGGGTGGATGAGGTCGCCCTCGATGGTGATGTGGTCACCAGGCATAGCCATCTCGGTGCCCTCGGGGAGCTTGACCGTACCGGTAACGTCGGTGGTACGGAAGTAGAACTGAGGACGATAACCATCGAAGAACGGGGTGTGACGGCCGCCCTCCTCCTTGGTCAGAACGTAGATCTCGCCGGTGAACTTGGTGTGCGGGGTAACCGAACCGGGCTTGCAGAGAACTTGGCCGCGCTCGATGTCCTCACGCTTGATGCCGCGGAGCAGCAGACCGACGTTGTCGCCAGCCTCGCAGAAGTCCATGGACTTACGGAACATCTCGATACCGGTAACGACGGTGTTCTGGGTATCCTTGATGCCGACGATCTCGACGGGCTCGTTGAGCTTGAGCTCACCGCGCTCGACACGGCCAGTAGCAACGGTACCACGGCCGGAGATGGTCATAACGTCCTCAACGGCCATCAGGAACGGGAGGTCGTTGTTACGAGCAGGCGTCGGGATGTACTCGTCGACGGCCTTCATGAGCTCGCGAATGGCGTCCATCCACTTGGCGTCGCCCTCGAGAGCGCCCAGAGCGGAGCCACGGATGACGGGGATGTCGTCGCCGGGGAAATCGTACTCGGAGAGGAGCTCACGGGTCTCCATCTCGACGAGGTCGATGAGCTCGTCATCGTCGACCATGTCGCACTTGTTCAGGAAGACGACGATGTAGGGAACGCCGACCTGACGGGCGAGCAGGATGTGCTCGCGGGTCTGAGCCATGGGGCCGTCGGTAGCAGCGATGACCAGGATAGCGCCGTCCATCTGAGCAGCGCCGGAGATCATGTTCTTGACGTAGTCAGCGTGGCCCGGGCAGTCAACGTGAGCGTAGTGACGGGCAGCGGTCTCGTACTCAACGTGGGAGACGGAAATCGTAATGCCGCGCTCGCGCTCCTCGGGAGCCTTGTCGATGTTCTCGAACGCAGTGAAGTCAGCCTTGCAGCCCTCGGTCTCGGAGAGAACCTTGGTGATGGCAGCGGTCAGCGTGGTCTTGCCGTGGTCGACGTGACCAATGGTGCCGATGTTAACATGCGGCTTAGTGCGCTCAAACTTCTCTTTGGCCATAAAGCCCTCCTCTTAACAGGTCGTCCCCGGACGGGACTTTGCCTTTATACCATAGTGGCCTCTCAACATACTATTGAGAAGCCACCGTGTTACCTATGGTAGCGGTGACTGGATTCGAACCAGTGACGCCACGGGTATGAACCGTGTGCTCTAACCAACTGAGCTACACCGCCGGATGGAGCCTGCAACCAGACTTGAACTGGTGACCTCTTCGTTACCAACGAAGTGCTCTACCGACTGAGCTATACAGGCACTTGACGGGTGGGAGCTATAGGATTCGAACCTATGTAGGCAGAGCCAACGGGTTTACAGCCCGTCCCCATTAACCACTCGGGCAAACTCCCAATCGTTCAAGTATCCGCAGGTCCTTTGGTCTTTTGGACCGCCGCCCCCGCGAACGAAGAAGATAATACGATGCCACCTTGGGGGCTGTCAACGAAAACCTCTAGATACACGGTGCCGGGCGTATCTATATAGCCGTGACCTGCGGTTTTATTGAGTTTGGATATGAAGGACAGTGGTTTTGGATACTGAGGTGACGTTTCCCAAGGTAACACTTTGCTGTAGTGGAGTACACCTTCAGTATCGAACTTCGATACCAGCTTATTTGCACCTATATATAGGTCGAGATCGGGGCTGCCCAGACAGAAGATTGCTCTTCCCAGGCAAAATCGAGCGTGGATTTTCTTCCGTTTGAAGTCGAGCGTGGATAATCTCCCACTTTGCCGTGCCATCGAATCCAAAGTGGCAGATTATCCACGCTCATTCACTAGGCGGAAGATTTTCCACGCTCGTGTGTCCGATAATCCACGCTCGATGACGATGACCAACCTCGCCCCGGCCTATGTCTCGACCGGTAACAGTAAGAGGGTTATTCCTCCCCTATCTGTTACAGATCGAGATGTTTCGCAGAAACCCCCGCTTACGTCTCATTCTGTAACAGCAAGAACGGTTTTCAGCCTCTTCGTGTTACGGATCGAGATGTTATCGGCCTTCCCTTGGCAATGTTTCGATCTGTAACTATAAGGAGGGTCTTCAGCCCACTCGTGTTACGGATCGAGACAAACCTGAAGCTTGGTTGGCGCCAAACACGCTGACTTATCGACATAAATAGAAACGGGCCCTGTCCCACAAGGAAACAGAGCCCGAAACTCTCATGGAGCCAGTGACAGGAATCGAACCTGCAACCCACTGATTACATCGGTTTCCTTATCGTTTATTAGCGTTCATCTGCGACTATGCCGACCGTGACCTCGCGTTTTTCTTTCATTTTCCGCCTATAGTCTCACTTGAGACGTCTCCGAAACAGTCAAATTGCACAGTCATTGCACACGTGATTGCACACGGAGGAACAATGGAAGAGAAATACGCTACCTCATCTATATATAAGTACATGAGCGACCGCTGGCGCGCGCAGTTCCCCTACTTCGAGGATGGAGCCTGGCGCAAGAAGACCCAACTTCTTGAGCATCGAGGCCGCGATAAAGGTCGAAGCCATAAACATCGTGATGCTGCAATGGTGGAAGCCGAGGCCATCCGCGCTCACCTGAATGCAGAAGCGGAAGCCGAGGCAATGAAACCAACGAGCTCGATTTCAGTCGCCGAACTAGTGTCTAGCTATATAACAATGGAGTGCGCCGACATCGCGCGTTCAACCGCAACCGGCTATTCAGGCATGCTCCGCCGAAACATCGAACCTTATATTGGCAGCATCCCCCTAGAGGACCTGACTGAAGAAGACGTTCAGGAATGGGTCAGCGTAATGGCGAAGAAGCACGCGAGGTCAACTGCATGCAATTCCCTTAGGCTGTTGAGGGGCTCATTGAAATACGGGCTAAGGAAAAAGCTAGTTTCGGAAAATGTTGCCGCATGGGCCAAGGTTCCCAAGAACGAGGATGCCGACTACGGACGACCGAATTCACTTACCGGAAGGGAAAGGGTGCGCGTCATAAACACCCTCAACGCATCCATAGATGTCCCGGCAATTCTAGCCGCGAAAATCGCCCTGTATACAGGACTCCGCCGAGGTGAACTTTGCGCCCTGAAGTGGAAATGTGTCGACTTTTCCCATTCCTCGATTCGCGTGGAAGCCGCAATCGGGCACACCGACACCGAGTTCTACATCAAAGGTCCCAAAAGCGTCAGCAGTAGACGGACAATTCCGAATTGCCCGGAGGACCTCATGCACGATCTAGCCGCGCGCAAGCGAAACACGGAAGAAGAATGTACCAGGCTTGGGACTGAATTCAGCGGGGAGATGTTCGTGCTGGGCTTTCCCGACGGCTCGTTCCTCAAGCCGCCCAGGGTCAATGACGCCTGGCGTGCGCTCTCCAAGGCGCTAAACCTTCATGGAGTATTAAATAGAAACACGGTGACCTTCCATGACCTAAGACACAGCTTCGCAACATACGCTGTCGCCAACGGCGTAGACCCAAGAACGCTCGCAAGTCTGATGGGTCACTCCAAAGCCTCCATGACCCTAGATAGATACGCCAGCGCCGACCCGAAGGCAACTGCATCGGCAATGAACGCCCTAGGACGCCTTTATAAGAGCGCTTCATTGTATCCAAAAGCTGGATAGGACCTAATCGAAGGCCGCGATACTGCATCGCGGCCTTTCCTATACCTTCCCGTAGTAAGTCATTTCAGTCCATCGGGTCCGTATCGTCCGCCATGACCGCGTTTTTGAATCCGTCGCCCAAGACGCTCCAGACTAGATCTCAAAGAGACGGCAGCAGACAGAAAGGAGGTCGAAATGGAAGTTGAGAGCAAACGCATCACTCTTGATGCTTTTCGCACGATGCCAGACATCGTTGATCCGATGCCTGTCGCCCACCTGCTCGGTATCAGCGACCGCTCCGTCTACAGGCTCTGCCAGAACGGAACGTTCAAAGCCGTGAAGTGCGGGAAGCTGTGGCGCATCAATCGCGACAGCGTTCTTAGCTACATCGGCGTCAACTGAATGTAGCGAGCGCCGGCTAAGACCAACTGAGCTCGGAGCAAACATGGGCATTAACAAATCCAGCGCCGGACCCATTGAACTAATTGCAGAGTTGATTGATTTCGATGCCGTCCGAATGAAAAACGAGCTCATCGCATATACGCCCTTGCCGGCGGCTAAAGCGCCAAAAGGCTATCCGATTACACACACGGAAGACGAATAGACACCACAGGGGGCCAAACGGCCCCCTGTTTTTATGAGGAGACCCTATGGACGAAACCAAAACCATCAGCGTAAAAATCGACCACAAGCTCTACACCGCCCTCAAGACGCGGGCGGAGCTCGACAACTCCAACGTCAGCGACGAGATCCGCTCTCTCCTGCGCTCGGCGCTCGCCGCGGAGGAGCTCGACCTCTACGGCAACGAGGTCGCGGGCTTCATCCGCGGCGTCGTCGACGCGCGCATGGACGTCGCCGCACTCGACATCGAGCGCAAGCTCGACGCCGCCGAGGACCGCATCGCCGCGGTCCTCTCGCGCCCCATGACTGCCGCCATCATGGCCGGCCTCATGTCGGCAGACGTCCTCAAGGCCTCCTACGCCTCGCTCGACGACGTCCCCGTCGCGGACATCTGGAAGAACTACCTCGCGCAGGCCGGCGAGCTCAGCCGCGCGGGCCTCGGCAAGATCGACGAGGTGAAGCTCCACGCGCGCGAGCGCGCCGATGGCTAGCCCACCCGTCATCGTCAACCACTCCGTCGTCCGCGCGGGAGCGTCCGCGAGGGCGACCGCCGCAGGCCTGGCGGCATACGCCGGCACCCGCCGCGGCGTCGTCATCGAGGTAAGCGAGGCGGACGGCAGGAGGCTCGGCGTGGACGGCCTGGCCGCCTACGCCGCGAACAGGACCGGCTCGACGGGCGGCCTCTGGGGCGCGGACGGCCCGGTCGCCGTGGCAGAAGCCAGACGTGCCATCGCCCAAAACGGCGGTGCGGTGCTCACCACCGTCGTCACGGTCCCGAACGACATCGCCCCAGCCGCCGGCCTCGACCGCCTGGACGCCTGGCAGGCGCTGGTGCGCTCCGAGTGGCCGAGGCTCTTCTCCGAGATGACCGGTGTGCCCGAGAGCCGCGTGGAGTTCTACGCGGCGATGCATGTCAACGGCACGAGCCACCACGTCCACATCCTCACGGTCGACCACGCGGGCGAGTGGGACGCGCTGCTCCCCAAGCGGAAGATGGAGGCGGCGCGGCTCGAGATCTCCTCGAAGGCCATGGCGCCGCTGCTGCGGGAGGCCTACATCGAGCGCGACCTCGCGAGGGAGGCCGCGCTGGACGCCGTCGCCCGCATCGACCGGAACCGCTTCGATATCAAGCTGCCGCCGGACGGAAGGATCGAGGCCGCCCACCTCAGGCGTTTCCACCCGGAGGCCTCCGCCGCGCTGAGGGAGGCCCTCGACCGGGCGGCATCCGACTCCCCCGAGCTCGCCGGCGCGCTGGACCGCCACAGGAAGGCGGTCGAGAGGTGCGCCTGTCTCAAGTGCCTGACCGGGGAGGTGCGGGACACCTACGTCCACAAGGCGGCCACCGACCTCGGCCTCCGGTGCGAGAACGCAGCGCTGCGGGTCATAGTCCCGGACAGAACGCCGGCTCGCGAGGAGGTGCCGACACGACGCGCCGCGCCCCAAACCGGCCCCGCGACGGAGAGGCGGCGGGAAGCCGGACTCGCCACCGAGGCCCGGGCCTGCATCCCGAAGACGCGCCTCGAAAGGATCGCGCGAAAGGCCGCACGCGGCCGGACCCTCGAGCCGGCAGACCTCAGGGGGTGTCCCACGGCGGACCGGGCATTCAGGCACGCCCCGTCGGCAGGCACCGCCCTAGGGCGCGCCGCCGCGATGGCGACCCTGGTCGCCAGGGAAGCCACACGGGACGACAGAGGACGCGACATGGGAGACGAGGCCGGCGAGAGGGCGCTGAAACTCATCGCCGCGACCCTGAGGGTCCTCGCCTCCGGCGGCACCGGGCCGTCGAGCGTCCCCGCGCTGAAGATAGCAAACAGGATAGAGAGGACGATCACGAGATGAAACCGAAATCCTTCAACCGCGACATGAGAAGGGAGCTCGCCGGCACGCTCGCGGCCCACGGCGTCGCCGCCGTCATAGCTTGTGCCGCGACCGCCAGCGCCTGGGACTACGCCAGGTGGTGGACTCTATCCCTCGTCTCGGGCCTCTCCGCCCTGCTGCGGCTGCCCACGGCCGACCCGGGCCCCGAGCCCGCCTACGTCTTCCGCGGCCCCCTCGAGGCGGCCGCCGACGCGGCGGCGTCGGGCGAGGCAGGCGAGCTGCTCGCGGCGCTCGCCCTCGTCGCGACGGCCGTCCTCATCCTCGGCCTCGTTTCTTGGGCCCGCTCATGGGCGAGACTCCACGACGGGACGTTCGCCGGCGACCGCGCGCCCACGCGCACGCACGGGGACGCCTGGCTCGAATCGAGGCCCTCCAGGGTCGCGAGGAGGTGCCCCGTATGGGACGGCCGCGAGGCCGCAAAGGGAGTGATCGTGGCGGGCTCCGTCGGTGACGGCCTGGCGACGGTCCCCGCCGTCCACAGCCTGATACGTGCGGGCAGCAACGCCGGCAAGACCAGGCGCGCTCTGGCACCATCGATAGCCGCGGCGATCGACCGCAACGCCCACGGGATCCCGACATCCGTCATCGTCCACGACCCGAAGTCCGAGATCCGCGCATGGACCGAGCCACTCGCCAGGAGGGCCGGGATGGAGGTCGTCGCCATCCGGCTCGACGAGCCCGTCAAGTCGGCTAGGTTCAACCCTCTCGACCGCGCCATCGCGGCACTCGGGACCGAGGGCGTCGCAGGCGCTGTGGCCGAGCTCCGCGAGCTGTCTTCCGCTATCGTGCCCGACGCCTTCTCCTCGGGCCAGAGGTTCTTCACGGACGCCAGCCGCAACCTGCTGACCGGCCTCTGCCTGCTCGCGATAACGGACGGGCGGATCCCCGACGGCGCGCGGAACCTCTCGACCGTGCTCGCGCTCCTGGAACCCCGCGACGGGAAGAGCGCCGTGAAGTCGCTGGAGGAGCTCGCCGCGGACCTGCCGGCGGGAAACCCGGCGCGCCAGTTCCTCCTCGTCGCCTCGTCGAACGGCGGCGGAGGGGAGGCCCTCGTCTCCACCGCGCGCAACTACCTCATGTCCTTCTGCGACGACGACGTCAGCCGAATGCTCTGGGACGGCGAGGTCGATCTCGCATCGGTCGGGCGCAAGCCCACCATCCTCTACATCGCCAGCGCGACGGACCGAGGGGACCGCGGCGCGCTCGTCTCGTGCATCTTCTCCCAGGCGCTGTCGGCGCTGCGCGAGACCGCGCGCCTGTCGGGCGGCAGGCTGCCGGCCGAGACCCTGCTCGCCATCGACGAGGGGTCCGGGATCCCCAAGGTCCCCCGCCCCCTCGGCGACCTCGCCGAGGTCCGGAGCATCGGACTGCACGTCGTCTTCGTGCTCCAGAACACCCGCCTGCTCGAGGCCCGGTGCGGCTACTCCAGGGCGGAGTCGGACGCGCTGCTGGCGCTGCTCGGCACCCAGGTCGTCCTCTCGGTAGAGTCCGTCGGCGAGGCGGAGGAGATCAGCAAGCGACTCGGCGACTACAGCGTCAAGACGACCGGGCAGAGCTCCACCAAGGGGACGCAGAGCTCCTCGTCCGGAAAGTCGTTCTCCGTGGCGCGGCGGCCGCTGATCACCCCGTCGGAGCTCATGGCCTGGAGCGCGCGCGAGAACGGCGCGCTCGTGATCGACGCTGAGGGCCCGATGGCGCTCGCCAGCCGCGACATCACCGAGACGTTCCTGGGGCCGCTGCTCGGCATGACGTCGCCGGAGGCCGAGGGCGCGCTGCTCGCGCGGGCGCTCGAGGGGGAGGCTCGCAACGCCGCCCCGGCACCGGTATGGCGCATCCCGGAGAAGCCGAAAAAGCCCAAGGGGTCTCCATCCAGCAGCAGGAAGCGCAAGGTGTCCGCCGCGCCCGACGGGTTCTGATGCGTCATACGGCCCTGTCTGCGAAAACGGTCCGCCGTCCTACGCCACGCGAGGCGCGTATGACGGCGGGCCGCGGCGGTCTTTCGTTTTATCTGCCCACGCTGCCAGCGGAAACGAACTCGGCACGCCGAGTTGCGCCGCAAAATCCCGGGCGCCCGTAGTGCGCCCTTATCCTGCTCCCACCGTCCAAGGCACTTGGACGGTGGGAGTTCCGTATTCTCTGCAATCAGAACCACCCTTAAAAAGGGTGGTTTGCTCTTAGGGTATAACCCACGGGCCCCGGGCTCGCGTCTAAAGGCGCGGGCCCGGACTTCGTCCAGGCCTAGTGCATCTTGACCCGTGGCGCGCCGGTCGAACCGGCAGGATCACCTCCTCTTGAAGGGGTCCTCGTACTCCTTCACGCTCAGCTTGTCCAGCGCGATGTCGTGGGACTCCTGCTCCCTGATGTACTTGGCGATCGTCGCCTCGTTCAGGCCGACGGTGGACACGTAGTAGCCCTCCGCCCAGAACTTCCTGTTGCCGAACTTGTACTTGAGGTTGGCGTGCCTGTCGAATATCATCAGCGAGCTCTTCCCCTTCAGGTAGCCCATGACGCTCGCGACGCTGTACTTCGGCGGGATCGCCAGCAGCACGTGCACGTGGTCGGGCATCAGGTGCCCCTCGATTATCTCGATCCCCTTGTACTCGCACAGCTTCCTGAGGATCTCCCCTATGTCGCTCCTGATTTGGTTGTAGATCACTTTGCGCCTATACTTCGGCGTGAACACGATGTGGTACTTGCACATCCACTTCGTGTGGGAAAGGCTGTAGGCCTTCTGGGCCATGGCGACCACCCCTTCGACTCGAATTCTTGACGGCCTGAACAATCGTCAATATCGGTCGGAGGGGTGGCTTTGTAAAGCCGTTTGTCTCCACCCGCGTAGCGGGTGGTTTAAAGCTGGCCGCTGCGCGGCCAGCAGACTAAAGTCTTGAACGAAAAGCGCGGCCCATCTGGACCGCGCTCCCGCTCCTCTCAATTTCGCTCTGCGACGTAGACCGTCCGGCCCGTCTCGCAGTCGATGGTCTCGGCGTCCCCGAAACCGACCCGGACGGCGGCCCATCCGCCGGCGAGCGCCAGCGCGTCGGCCTCGGACCTCGCGACGGCGATGAGGCGCTCGAGCTCGGCCGAGCCCGCCGGCGCGGTCCCCACCTCGAACGCGCCGCCGTCGCCGCCCGACTCGTACTCGACGACGACTGTCGAGCCGAGAGCCTCCTCGAGGGTCTCGGGCAGGCCGCCCATGCCGTCGAGGGCGTGCCCGGCGACCGTGACAAGCGGGTAGCGGGCCATCCCGGACGCCGCCGAGCGGCCGGCCATGCGGAGCAAGCCGGCGGCCTCGAGCGCCTCGAGGAGCGCCGCGGGCACGTCGGCGTCGATGGCGATGTTGCCGCGTCCGCGGCACCACTCGGCCGCCGCCGGCACGTTCGCCGTGAGCACGCCCCACTCGGCCATGTAGCCCTCGGAGCGCGGGTCCGTGGCGTCGAGGAGGAGGACGGCCAGGCCGCCGCCCGCGTACTCCCCGGCCACGAGGGCGAGGCGGACCGCCTCGCCCATGGAGTCGAACTCGACCGTGACCATGCGGCTACCTCCTCCTGACGGCGCTGAGCGGCTTCGGGGAGAAGTGCTCGTCGCGCTCGACGGCGGCGAACCCCATCTGGCGGTTCAGCTCGGCCATCTCCTTGATGCTGAAGTAGCCGAGCTCGTCGTCGTAGCCCTCGACGAGGCCGAACGCCTCGTCCGTTCCGTCGAACTCGAGCAGCCACCAGTCCCATCCGTTCACGCACGAGAAGTAGTGGGCGTAGACCGTGGGGTCCTCCGCCCCGTCCTGCCCGTAGAGCCTCGGCGCCGTCTTGGCGATTTCCTCGGTCATCAGCTGCTGCATGTCTTCCTCCGTTCCGGGCACGTGGCCCTCAACATCTCGCCCCTGCGGGCAAAGCCGAATGGCGACGCCGCGCGTCGTCGTCGGCTTTGCTCCCTGCAAAGCCGCACCGGAGCGAAGACGGGTCAAGGGAGGTCCGTGACGACCTCCACCAACCGGAGCGGAGCGGAGGTTTGTGCGGGGTCTCATGGGCCCCCTTGACGCGGCGTAGCGGAGGTGCCACCCGGCCGCGGGGCCGAGGCCGATTCGCGGCGGACGCCGGCAGCCCACGTCCAGCATCGGAACCATTAGAGACGCTATTCACTTTTCGATAGGAGCCATATGGAACTCGAGGATATCGTTTACGAGCTCGCCTGCCTTCATGAGTCGATGCTCTTTTGCTGCATGGCGCTGAGAAGGATTATCAGGGACCTCGAAGAGGCCGAACAGCGCATCCGCGCTGAAGCAGCCGCCGCCGAATCCCCTCTTTAGAAAAGTACCCCGGCGATTACCACCGGGGCACTTTTAAATGACGTCAGAAGCCGGCAGCCGAACTAACCATCGAACAGATCTGAATCGAAAAACCCTCTCAGAGAGACGCCAAGCCCGCCTGCGATGCGCTCGATATTCTCGATAGACACGTTTCGCTTGCCTGTCTCGACTTCGGCGAAATAGGTGCGAGACATCTCGATGGAGTATGCGAAGGCCTCTTGGCTCATGCCGAGCTCGCCCCTCAGCTCCTTAATGCGAAGCCCCACGCGCATCTTGGGGTCAAGCTCAGTCATCGGCACCTCCTATCCACCGGTGTCAATGATTCAGGCCAACCCTATATAAGTCACACCTATATAAGTGACAATTTGAAATACAATGCAAATATTGGGGCATTGCAACCAGAAAGGAACCATGGTGGATACGGAGATTCCGAAAGTGACGGACGATATGCTCTCATTGGACTTCCCCAGCGACTATGCATATATCGCAAAACCCTTTGGTCGAGGACTCCGCCCGGACAGGCAACTGCAACTTCTAAAGAACTTGCATACAGAACATTAGAAAGAAGGTCATACCATGCGAACCTATCAACACCCGATATACCAAGACAACGCTATGGCGATTCGCGCCGAATATGATGAGGAAAAACGAGTCTTCGATTTGATGAAGAAGTTCCTCTATATCGTCGGGGCGATAACGGCGGTAGTTGTTTTCCTTTTGCTTCTCGTTAATTCCCCTGCCCTGATAACTCAGACGGGTGCAATTGGAATCGTTGCACTCGTTCCCGTCCTGCTGGCTGCAACAGCCTTTACCGGGTTCTATGTCGGCACGGTACCTGCTGGCTACATTGCCGCATGGCGTGCAATCAAGCGCTCAAGGCTGTTCGTTTGGGGCAACGCTCTCGGACTGCTCCTCATAGCGACACTTTTTCTTTCCATCCCGGCTGCATTTGCGCCCTTTGCCTTCCTTCTCCAGTGGTTGAAGGTATCGAATCTCAAGCGTCAGCTTGACGCGAACGCATAGCGGGGGTGCAGAGGAAAAGAAGAAAGGAAACCGCTTATGCTCTTCGGACGCGAGTTCTCCCGTAAGCAGGTCTGCGTGGCTGGTGCGGGAATCCTCTGTGCGGCGCTTCTCATCGGCGGCGGGGCTTACGCCATCTCACATGCCAGCTGGACGGGAGATTCCAATGCCCCTGCGGTGTCCCAGTCAAAGGACGATGAGAAACAGGACATGGTACTTACCCTTGAGGTAAAAGCTGACGGCTGGGATGCGGACACTTCCACGCCCATTATCGCCCATATAGAGGATGCGGACGGGGAAGTAGACTTCTACACCGCCATCGCCGCGAACAAGCAGGTGACCGTAGAGATCGGCGAGTCCGGTACCTACAGCGTCACCCTCATCCCGCCGGTGAACGCGGACGGCTCTACCTATAAGGCAGCGTCCAGTAAGGTCAAAGCCGGGAAAGATGACAAGAAAACGAACGGTACCGTCATCACGCTCGAAAAGGTGGATGCGGGCAAGCTGACGAAGGATGACCTGACTGCCATCGCCAAGGACGTTGCAGCAGCCGTGAAGAAGGGCGATTCCACCCTGACCGGAGACAAGGGCGCGGCGGTCGCGAAGAAGTTCGAGGACAACATCAAGAAGAACCCGAACGCCGACGCGGATGCCGTCGAGAAGGAGAGCGAAAAGGCGCAGGAGACGGCCAAGGAGGACAAGTCTGACGCGAAGACCCCGGAGACCTCCGACAACAAGAAGAACGATTCCGGTTCCAAGAACGATAGCGGAAACAACGGCTCTGGAAATAAGTCGGACAGCAAGCCGAGCGGAGGTAGCGGAAACTCCAGCTCCGGTTCCAGTTCGGGCGGCTCATCAAAGAAGGATGACACCACGGCGCATCAGCACAACTGGGTAGCCCAGACAAAGACCGTCCATCACGACGCTCAGTACAAGACCGTCCACCATGACGCGGTGACGCATCAGGTATGGCATGACCCGGTAACGGAGGAACACTATATCTGCAACCAGTGCGGTGCGGATATTACGTCAGACCCATGGGGACATATTAACAACTCTCTTATGAATGGTGGTAATTGCGGAAGCTATCACTCTATCTATGTGACTGTAAAGCAAGGGTATTCTGAAACTGTGACCGACGAAGCAGCATGGGACGAGCAAGTGCTGGTGAGCAAGGCATGGGACGAGACCGTGACCACCGGGTACAAGTGCTCTTCCTGCGGTGCCACGAAGTAGCGTCCGCCACCGAATTCCGAGTCAGAGCGCTTATATGCCAGACTGAAATCCGGCGGCGGCAAGCGCATAAATCTCAAAACCCGTCGCCCCCGAGCCGTCTCAGGCAAGGTTCCAAGGGGCAGCAGCCCCTTGGAACGCAAGGGTGCGAGGATGATGCGAGGCGTCCCAAAAAAAACCGGTGTGTACGTGCCATTGATACGCCCACACTCTTTTGGTGAAGCCCACTCCCCTCCGGTGATATACACGGCCCGGCCGCCCTCGCAGTCGATGCTCTCCACCTCGCCGAACCCTATGCAGACGGCAGCCCCTCCGCAATCTCCCTCATCATCTGTTCTCACATGTCTTCCTCCGTTCCGGGCACATGGCCCTTAGTATCTCGCCCCTGCGGGCAAAGCCGCACCGGAGCGAAGGCGGGTCAAGGGAGGTCCACGACGACCTCCACCAACCGGAGCGGAGCGGAGGTTTGTGCGGGGTCTCATGGGCCCCCTTGACGCGGCGTAGCGGAGGTGCCACCCGGCATTCCCTCCGTAACGCACGAGTGAACAAAGGAAAATAGCATCACACACCGTGCGAGGGAGGACGTCTCTATGGATCTCGCGAAAACAGCCAGAGAAATTACCCGCTTCATGCTCCCCTACCTGACCACACGGCAGAGCCGCCAACTCGAAAAAGTTATATCGCACTGCCCTTTCGATGAAAGCCAGCTAGCTGAAGACGGCTGCGAGTTTGAAAGCGAATCATTCCTAGATCTATTTATGTCTGCAAAACGCCTCGAAGGCTGCTCGGATAGAACCATCTGCTACTACGAAGCCACCATCAAAAAAAGCTTGAATCTTTCGATGCGCCAGTTTGCGACTTGGGAACCGAAGAAATTAGATCCTATCTTTCCAACTATCAGCAAAAAGCCGGCGTCACTCACGTCACCGTCAACAACGTCCGAAGAATCATCTCAAGCTTCTACTCATGGATCGAAGACGAAGACCATATCATCGAAAGTCCGGTCAGACGCATTAAAAGAGTCAAGGCTCCGCAACCCATAAGGGAAACGTATGGCGACAAAGTCGCGAGATTCTTTGCGATAACTGCGGGTTGCCCTGAAACCTTGCCCTGATCGACCTGTTGCGCTCTACCGGCATGCGCGTAGGCGAACTCGTCTCGTTGGACAGGAACTCCATCGACACCATCAATCGGGAGTGCATCATACACGGAAAGGGCAATAAGAACCGCATCGTCTATTTTGATGCAAAGACTAAAGTCCATATTTAGAATTACCTGTCTACCCGAATGGGCAGCCCGGAAGCCCTCTTCGTGTCGAGCAAGGAGCCGCACGAGAGACTGTAAATTGGCGGCGTCGAGGCGTTGCTTAGAAACTGGAGCGCGAGCTTGATTTAGGAAGGGTCCACTCTCATAAGTTCAGAAGAACGCTTGCCACAAAGGCAATCGACAAAGGCATGCCCATCGAACAAGTCCAGGTGCTCCTTGGCCATAAAAATAGATACCACATTAAGGTATGCAATGGTCGACCAGCGCAACGTCAAAGCATCCCACCTCAGATATCTAACTTAGATGTCGTGTTTTCCCGCCAGTCGCTTGTACTCCCCAGTACTAATGACCGTCTTGATATCGAGGATGGGAGCGGAGGATGGATCAACATCCATAATGTTCGTCACGTCCATCCGGTCCTCCTCGCTTGAAGTTGTTGCAGTGTTGCCACGGTCGACGGTACGCTCGGTTGCACGGCACGCGCCGACGGCGTGCGCAGCGCAACCGCGCGTACCGTCGACGGGCAACGCATCTGCCAAGGCCTCGGCGATTGTCTTAGAACACATCGTTGCCTTCTTCCATAGAAGCCAGGTATAAGATCAGATCGGCCTTGTCCACGCGCCAGACGCCGGCAATCTTCACGCCGCCGGCCGCCTTAAGAATCTGTATAGATTTGGTCTTACAGACATTCAGCAACTTGGCGATATCTCGCGAGGTGACGTATGCGGATGGCAGCTTGACGATTGCCTGGTACCACGCTTTACGCGCGATCGCGTCTCGTTTCTGCGAATCCATACCGTTCATTTAGACTCCTTTCGTTTAGTTCGAATGCAATTCACACACTACGCTTTACAACGGATGATGTCGTATATACGATACGAATGGAACGTGAAATTCGGTTGACAGCGCTAAGGAGAGAGCTATGAGTCACCCCGCAATCGAAGTACCGGCACCTATAGCAGCCGAAATCAAACCGTGGATGTTGCCCTCATGTCGAGAGAAAAATTTAGATATTTTTGGAATGGAACGCCCCGCGCTTATCTGTAAACCCCATTCGACGGCCTACGGCATCCCCTCGGGCTTCTCCACCGGGACCCTTTTAGACGTAGATCTGACAGATCCAAAGAAAATCATTCAATTTGTCGAGCGGTATGGACTTCCCGTCACCCCATACGCGGGGCAATCAGAGCGTGTTGAAAAGCGTTTTACTTCAAATGACGTCTTCTCCGATAAACCGGAGCAAGATGGCCTAGATATTTGGTACGACGCATTGAATGCATCAGAAAGGTGTTCTGAAATCAGCCTAAACCCCGAGTGCGCCTTGTTTAATAACTTCAAAGATAAGGGGCGCTCTCAGGGAACAGAAGTCGCAAACTTAATCGAAGATATTAGATACAAGAAGGAACAGGTCATACTGTTGGACGATCTCGTTACAACGATGGCATTCATGCAATTAGCTACGCTTCTATTCACAGGCAAAGCAGCTTACGGTGACCGTGCATACGACTATGTTCTGCATCAAGTATGCATCTCCCAAAACAAGGAGATTATTGAAAACAGATTTTCGCAGCTACGTATGGCGCTCCAGATGTTCGACGCGTCTAAGTCCCAGTTAGCAGTAGCCAAACCCGGAACATTTGAAATGGACGAAGGAACCAAGATATGGGTGAGCAATCAATTCAAGACAATAGAAGTTGCCCTGGCAACATTCATCGACCTCGCTATTAACCCTCAGCCAGAACCCCATACCTTCATTCAAGAGCAAACTTTACGTCGAATGGTCAACCGGAATTTAAACGGCCAAAACCCGATTTACGGAAGCCTAACAAGAGCTTGGGCGATACAACTACTAGAAACCCTTGAAAGCCATTTCTCCTGGAACACTTGCCGAGAATGCGGGCGACCGTACAAAATCCGCCAGCAGAAAATGAGGGCCTACGTCAAGCAAGAAGACGCGAACGAAGACCGGTTCAAAGAGCGAAACAACGCTCGTGACAAAAATGGCTATTGCTGCAAAGCGCACGAACAGCGTATTCGACGCAAAAATGATAAAAAGATCAGCAACGATCAGATGGATAAAGTCGCCCGGAAAATGGACGGGCTCGACCAATAATAATGGCGAAACTATGAATTTTAATAATTCGACATAGGATCAAAAACCCGTTTTATTGCACACATCGTTGCACAGCCCATTGCACACGGCGGCGATATAAAAGAAAGCAGGCCAGAGGAAAATACCCTCTGACCTGCTTTTTCTTTCATGGAGCCAGTGACAGGAATCGAACCTGCAACCCACTGATTACAAATCAGTTGCGCTACCGTTGCGCCACACTGGCACACTTGGCGCTTTCACGCGAAGCGAGTTAAGAATAAAGGAATTGCGGACGGGGCGCAACAGGCCGCACGGCGTTATACAAATATGCAAAATCCAGCGACAACGCGTACCAGGCCCGTTCATTTCTGTCAGTGCGCCCTCAATCTTAAAACCATTCGCCAGAACGAATAGTTTTAATTACAATTGCTATATATAAAACTATTCGTTCTGGCGAAGGGTTTCGCGATGCTTACTACCAAAGAAGCCGCCGAGCTGCTCGGCATCACTCCGCGCAGGGTGCAGGAGCTCATAAAAAACGGAGCACTTGAGGCCCGCAAGGCTTCTGGTGTATGGCTCATCGACAAAGACAGCGTCGACACGCGACTCCGCTCTGTGACCAAAACGGGGGGACGTCCCCGCCGCGGCCACGGTAAGAGCGAGATCGCGTTCACCCTCATGAACCGCACGTACGAAGTCGCTCAGCTGGTCTACAGTACATCGCGAAAAGACTTTACCCACATCGGTGCCGACATCGATTACGCCCACGCCCCTATTGGAGTATTTGGCCCTAATAGCCCCATATCGCTAGACTCCTTCCGCATCTGGTGGCGCGGCCGCGGTATCCCGCTCGCACGCATTGGGCTAGCCTCCCTGCTTGCAGAAGCCGCAGTCGATGTTCCCGATGAACTCGTCCAGCGAAATCTCGGCCTCTCCTTATCCGACCAGTATTGGATTAGGCCCCAAGGTTCCGGTCTCACCTGGGAGGATATCAACTTCTTCAATAACGCCTTTGATGACGTCTCGCTGTCCATTGCACCCTTTGCCCCAGAGGGAAAAGCGGCTGCCGCAAAGCCCGATAACACCTCGGACGGCAATCTTCAAAAGTACTGGACGTGCGAGGGCGAACGTCGAATTCTGCATAAGGCAGGAGCGCACCTGGACCAGGAACCTTATAACGAGCTGGTGGCGACCGCGCTCCACAGTCGCATCCTAAACGCCTGCGATTGTGTGCCTTACTCGCTCGAGGGCACGGGCACTTCCGCCCTGAGCACATGCGATGTCTTCTTAACTGATGAAGAAGAGTATGTCCCTGCGTTCTATGTAAACCAGCACGCAAACGCAGATGAACGGCTAACCGACTACGAGCGATATGTAGCAAACTGCGAGGAGCTCGGGGTGACAGGCGTCAAGGATGCCCTTGACCGCATGATCGTATGTGATGACATCATTGCCAACTACGATCGTCATTGGCGCAACTTCGGCCTCGTGCGAAACGTAAACACGCAAGCTTGCAGACCTGCCCCCATCTTCGATTCGGGCTCATCGCTCTGGTGCAACATATCACTAGAGGAGCTTAGGGCGGGAGAGCACAGTTTTACCAGCGCACAATTTCATTCAAGCCCCGCCAAACAAATGTTGCTCGTCGAGGACATGGGCTGGTTTGACTGCGACAAACTCGAAGGCTTCGTTGACGAGGCAATCGAGATTCTTTCCAGAAACGACGCGCTCACGGCAAGGCTGCCATATCTAAAAGAGGCGCTAACGTGGCGCCTCGAAAGAATGATCGACATCGCTGAATGGAGTTAGCGAGGCAGCATTGCCCCGCCAACTTCCCTACCTCCCGCGCAGGGCCTTGAGCTTGGCCAGGGCATCGGGGCTCAGGCGACTGCCCAGAGTCATCTTGATTTGTGGAGCTTCCTCGGCCTCGTGCACGTCGTTGTCGATCTGTTTGATCTCGTCCACCAGCATACGGCTCGAGATGCGCGTAACGCCCTTGCCCATGACGACGGCCTGGATCGTGCCGTCGCTCGACACTACAGAACACGCGCGGCCTTCCTCGCGCGCCTCGATGCAGAGCTTCTGCACCACGGTATCGGCCGAAACACCCGTCGGCGAAAACTCAATGCGCACACCGCGGGCCGGTAGGTTGGGGCGCTCGCTGGAGATATTGCCCGCGCCGTCAAATACGATCACGGCCTCGTAGCGGCCCTGGGCAAACGCAGCTACGTCATTAATGAGCGCCGTGCGCGCCATATCGTGAACGTCGCTGGAATACGGATCGTCGGAATGGTCGTACACGAGCTTTTCGTAGCGCGGCGTGCAGTGGATCACGTTGTAACCGTCGACCACCAGCAGCTCGGGCTTGTTGGAGTGCACCGTCGAGACTGGGTCGGCGATAGCCTGCGCAAACGCATTGCCGCCCACGCCATAGGTCGCGGCCGAAACAATCGGCTTGGCCGAGCCCTCGCCAAAGCGCTTGGCCTTGGACTTGGCACGGTTCTTTTTGGACATGCGCTACTCCTCCCCCATCAGCTCGCCGGCGTTGCGGCGCAGCCACTCAAAGCACAGCGCCGTGGTCGCCTGGGCAACATTGAGGCTCTCGGTCATACCGCGCTGGGGAAGCTTGGTCAAAAAGTCGCATTTCTCGAGCACCAGACGCGAGATGCCGTCGCCCTCGGAGCCCATGACGAGCGCCACGCGGCCCTCGAAAGGAGCATCCCAGCAACTGCCTTCGGCGTGCTCGGAAGCACCGCCCACCCAAAAACCAGCGGCCTTAAAATCGTCGAGCGCACGGGCGATATTGGGAACCTGCGCGATAGGCAGATGCATGACGGCACCGGCTGAGGTCTTATAGCTGCCCACGGTCACGCCGGCGGCACGCTTATTGGCAATGACGACGCCCGCCGCGCCCACAACCTCGGCGGAGCGCACGATGGCGCCAAAGTTGCCGTCGTCAGTCACGTGGTCGAGCACCACGACAAGTGCCGGGCCCTCGCCTGCGCGGTCGAGAATATCGGCGACATCGGCATAGGGGAAGTTGCCAACCTCGAGCGCGATGCCCTGGTGAGCGCCGTGGCTCGACAGTGCGTCGAGCTGCGCGCGCGGCACATACTTAATGCGGACACCCACGGCGTTGAGGTCGTCGACCAGGCGCGACAAGGCGGCATCGCGCTCCCCGCCCT
Organism: Collinsella aerofaciens; assembly: GCF_001404695.1. Classification (GTDB taxonomy): domain Bacteria; phylum Actinomycetota; class Coriobacteriia; order Coriobacteriales; family Coriobacteriaceae; genus Collinsella; species Collinsella aerofaciens_E. Next base: position 82,118 of record NZ_CZAQ01000002.1, read on the forward strand.
CGGCAATGAGCGCGCACTTGATGGGAAAACCAGTGCGCAGCGCCTCGGCGGCTGCACGACGACCTTCGATAAACTCGCCCTTGGGAGCCTGGACAGCGTCGCGGTTGCGATCGCGCTGCGGACGTGCGGCCTGGGTGCGATCGCGCTGGCCCTTGGGAGCGGCAGCGCGGTCATTGCGGCGAATCGGACGCGAGCCAGAAGCAGCCTGCTTGCCGCCACGAGGCGCACGCTTGCGATTGTCGGCCATAAAGTGACCTCCTAAATACAACTATCAAACGAAACAAAATAAACGACCGCCCATGAATATTAATTCGGGCGGTCGGTACGGGTTTTCCAAGTGCCCGAGATTGCCGTGAAAGGGGAGCGACGCGTACTTGAGTACGCGAGCGACGGTTTGAACGGCAAGGTCGGGTGCTTGGGAAACCCGCGGGGATTAGAGAGATTTGATACGAGTGCCGGCGGCGGTATCTTCAATCGTCAGGCCCAGGTCCTTGAGCTGATCACGGATGGCATCTGCCAGATCCCAGTTCTTGGCGGCACGAGCCTCGGCACGAGCCTCGAGAATCTTGGCAGCGGCCTCGTCCACGTCGTCGCCCGTGTAGGCAACCAAACCGGCGGCAACGCCCAGCAGGCCCAGCGGCAACTCGACCTTGGGCTCGGGAAGCTCAACGCCAAACGTATCGAGCAGCTCGGCCAGCGTATCGGCGGCAGCCAGGGCTGCGGCCTTGTCGGCAGCATCGCCCGCCTGCTCCAGATACTGATTGCACTCGGTGACAAAGCCAAAGACAGCACCCATGGCACCGGCGGTGTTAAAGTCGTCGTCCATGCACTCCTTAAAGGCGGCGCGGGTCTCGGCGGCCTTGGCGGAAAACGCCTCGGCGGCACCCGCATCGGCATCGGCCGTCGCATGGTTCGCAGCCCAACGAAGGTTCTCGACCGTACCGGCAATACGCGTGAGTGAGTTCTCGGCACCCTCCAGGCGCTCCCAGGAGAAGTCGAGCGGCGAGCGATAGCTCGTCTGCAGCATCAACAGGCGCAGGGCCGCGGCAGAGTGCTGCTCGAGCACCTCGGCCAGCGTAAAGAAGTTTCCGAGCGACTTGGACATCTTCTCGCCGTCAACCAGCAGCATGCCCGTGTGCATCCAGGTGTTGGAGAAGCCCTGGTGCCAGGCGCAGGTGGCCTGGGCGCACTCGTTCTCGTGATGCGGGAAGGCAAGGTCGGAGCCGCCGCCGTGGATGTCAATCGGGGTGCCCAGGTAGCGGTGTACCATGGCGGCGCACTCGGTGTGCCAACCGGGACGGCCCTCGCCCCAGGGGCTCGGCCAGCTGGGCTCGCCGGGCTTGGCGGCCTTCCACAGGGCAAAGTCGAGCGGGTCGTTCTTGTCCTCGTTCTCCTCGATGCGCGCACCCACCATAAGGTCATCGATGTTGCGGCCCGAGACCTGACCATAGTTGGGATCGCTGCGCACGGCAAAGTACACGTCGCCGTTATCGGCGGCGTAAGCGTGGCCCTGCTCGATGAGCGTCTTGATCATGGCGATCATGGGACCGATCTCCTTGGTGGCGCGGGGGCGCACATCGGGATCGAGCACGTTGGCGGCGCGCATGACGCCGATGAACTTGTCGGAGAACTCCGTCGCGACCTCGGCGGCAGTGCGGCCCTGCTCGTTGGCGCGCTTGATGATCTTGTCATCGACATCGGTGAGGTTCTGGGCGAACGTGACCTCGTAGCCGCTCGCGATGAGCCAGCGACGAATCACGTCAAAGCTGATGAACGTGCGGGCATTGCCGATGTGGATGTTGTCGTAGACCGTGGGGCCGCACACATACATGCGGACCTTGCCGGACTCGATGGGCTGGAACTCTTCCTTTTTATGGGTAGCGCTGTTGTAGATACGCATTCGTTACTCCTTAACGGTTTTCTGTAGCAGGCAAACGGCCCAGGCGCCGATTCCCTCGCCCTGGCCTTCCCAACCGAGCTTTTCGGTCGTAGTGGCGGCGACGCCCACGTTTTCGACGTCAACGCCCAGGGCATGGGCAAGGTTGGCGCGCATGGCATCGCGATGCGGGGTGATCTTAGGCTGCTGGCAGGCAATGGTGCAGTCGGCATCGACAAACTCAAAGCCCAGCTCACGCGCATAGTCCATTACGCGGGCAAGCAGCACCATCGAGTCGGCGCCCTCGTAGGCAGGGTCGGTATCGGGGAATAGCTTGCCGATGTCTCCCCCGCGGCAGGCGCCCAGAATGGCGTCGGCCAAGGCGTGCGCGAGCACATCAGCATCCGAGTGGCCCAGCAGGCCGCGCTCGTAGGGAATGTCGACACCGCCGATGATACATCGACGCCCCTCCACCAGACGGTGAACGTCGTAGCCATGGCCAATGCGCAGGTTACTGAACATGGGGAAGGTCCTCTCCCTCGGCCATGCGGCCAAGCAGAATCGCGGTTACGGGACGCAGGTCCTCGGGCACCGTCACCTTAAGGTTATCGCGTGGGCTCTGGACGCAGCGGACGCGCCCACCCATGCGCTCGACCAGCGACGAATCATCGGTACCGATAAAGCCCTCGGCAATGGCTGCAGCGTGGGCGCGCTTCATAGCATCGACGCTAAAGATCTGCGGCGTCTGCGCTGCCCAGTAGAGCTCACGCGGCGGCGTCTCGACGATATTATCGCCGTCAACGATCTTGAGCGTGTCGATCGCGGGCTGACCGCACACGACACCGTCGAGGGCACGGTCGCTCACGAGCACGTCGATAGCGTGGTCGATGGCCTCGGTCGTAATGAGCGGACGAGCGCCATCGTGGATGGCGACATATTCGAAACCCGCCGGAACCGCATGCACGCCGGCACGGGTGGAATCCTGACGGGTATCGCCGGCATCGGCAAAGCTGATGGGCGTGTCATAGTCAAACGGGTCGATGGCAAGTCGGCGCATCTCGGCACGGCGCTCGGCAGGACACACCACCACGATGTGGCCGACCTTGTCGCTTCGATCGAACGCGCGGATGGACCAGCTCATGAGCGGACGGCCCGCTACATTGACGAGCTGCTTGCCACCGGGGTTACCAAAGCGCTGGCCGCTGCCACCGGCAACGACCACGGCGCATACGGGCGCCATTATGCGTTCCCCTGTTTGGTGCCCTTCATGCGGTACAGCGAGTCCGCAAGAATGGCAGGGTTGTTGACGCCAAAGTCGCCCAGGCGCTCCGGATCCTCGCTGATGTCGTCCATGAGCTCCTGCAGCGAGCCGTACTCGTCGACAATCTTCTCGGCCACGCCGTCGCGCACGACGGACACGCGCGAAAGCGTGCGCAGGCCCAGCGGCGTCATGACGGAGTCCTCGTCCAGGTCGTCGTAACCCAGAACTGCCGCCACGTGCTGCGGGTCGGACAGGTCCTTAGGCGTCATGCGGCTCAGCTCGGCGCGGATCTTCTCGGCGTTTGCCTCGGAGGAATCGCTTGCGTAGTCGCGGATCATCAAGTCGTATTCGGTATCCATGCTGGAGCCCGCGAGCTGCTCGAGCTGCATCTGCACGAGCTTGCCCTGGTTGCCCAGCTTGACAATGCAATCCTTAAGCTCGGTCTTTGCCTGCTGCATGATCTCGAAGCTCGAGAAAATACCGGTAATGTCGGCGAGCGTGACGTAGTCGTCGAGCTCGAGGGCCGTCAGGCGCAGCAGGGAGCGGTCGAGCGACTGACGGGTAGTCTGGAGCGTGGCGACGAGCTGGTTGACCGAGCTCATGATGGTGGTGACGGGCTGGATCTCGTAGCTCTTGCCGTGAACGTACACGTTAACGACGGCGCGACGAGCCGAAACCGAGATCACGATGGCGTCGGTGAGCACCGACATGCGAGCGGCAGTACGGTGACGCATGCCCGTCTCACTCGTGGCAAGCGAGGGATCGGGATTGAGGTGGAAGTTGGCGCGCAGGATCTGGGTGAGGTCGCCATCGATAACGATGGCACCGTCCATCTTGGAAAGCTCGAACAGGCGGTTCGAGGTAAACGAAATGTTGAGCGGGAAGCCGTCGTTACCGGCAGCGAGCACGTTTTCGGTGTCGCCGACGCAGATAAGGGCACCCAGGTGACCGGCAATGATCATGTCGAGGGCGGTGCGGATCGGCTGGCCAGGTGCCGTCAGGCGAATGGCCTGTTCCATACGCTTTTGCAGCTCGTTCTTATCCAAGGCATCGCTCCCATCGTATACGCTCCATAAACGTCAATAAGTTTCTCACGGTTTGCCCCTGTGACGCCCGCAAAATCCGATGCTTACAGAATGAGCGAACACAGCTGAGAGCCCCAATCCAAATGAGCTGCTTATGTGGTAGCATCGGGATTCGCATAAATGAGGGAGTAGTCGCGTGACCGGGTTCGCCTCCGGTGGCGCGGCAAGTCAACATACTGGCCGATGCGGTCTGGCTTGCCTTAATGAACGAGACTCGTGGCTGTGCGCACAACGCGTACGCCACGGGTCTTTTTTGTTACTCCCCCAAGAGGTACACGCGGGCCCGCCCGCAGAAAGGGAGCCAGACTATGGGACTCGCAGAGCTCGTATTGCTCGCTATCGGCCTTTCGATGGACGCCTTTGCCGTATCCATCTGCAAGGGCCTTGGCATGAAGAAGATCAACCTTAAGGTCGCCGTAGTGCTCGGCCTGTTCTTTGGCGGCTTCCAGGCCGGCATGCCCGTAATCGGATGGGCGCTCGGCAGTCAATTCATGAGCATCATCGGACCCATCGACCATTGGATCGCCTTTATCCTTTTGGCCTTTATCGGCGGCAAAATGCTGTGGGAGGCCTTTACCGAAGACGAGGATGAGGACGAGAGCGACGGCAAGGATGCCGAAAAGATTGACCTGGGTGAGTACCTGATTCTGGCTATCGCCACCTCAATCGACGCCCTGGCCGTGGGCATCTCATTTGCTGCGCTCTCGGTTGACATCGTTCCCGCTGTATCGCTTATCGGAGTCACAACGTTTATCTTCTCCGTCGCCGGCGTAGCGATCGGCCACACCTTTGGCGAGCGCTACGAAAAACCCGCCACCATCGTGGGCGGCGTCGTGCTCATCCTCATCGGCCTCAAGATTTTGCTGGAGCACCTGGGGATTTTGGTGCTGTAAAACACCCTTCAAAACTAAACGTCCGTATGAGGCCTCATGCAGAGTTTTGCATGAGGCCTTTTCATGCAGACTTTTGCATGTCATACTAGGATGCAAAAGTCTGCACGTTAGGAGATTGCCATGGATACCCTTCCCATCACCACGCCGCGCCAAGCCGGCATCTACGTGCGTCAGGCGCGCGAGGCGCAGGGGATCACCCGTGCCGCCCTCGCTAAAAAAGCCGGTGTTTCGGAACGCCTGCTCGCATCGCTCGAGCTAGGAGACGCCACCGGCATTCGACTCGACAAGTTGCTGACCGTCTTTAACGCACTCGGCATTGGTCTCTTCGCGCAAAGCGATAACGACTCCATCGCATCGCCCTCCGAACATCCGACGACGATAGTGAACCTCCCTATCGCGAACTCGAATACCCTGCCAAAGCCAAGCGCAGGCAGACGACCCACTCGACAAGGAACGCCATCTTCCTATGGTGCCTTGCTGGCCCAAATCGCAGCCGAGCAAGGCCTTTCCGGCACTTCAAACCTCTCCTTTGGCTGCAAGGTTGTGAAATAAATGGCAGAGATGGAGCTCGCGACCCTCATTTGTGGCGAAATCGCCGGCACTCTCCGCCAAGACGAGCATGGACTCTGCAGCTTTGCATACGCCCCAACCTATCGCGGAGCACCGTTATCGCTAACAATGCCGCTTTCCAATCGCACGTATGGCCATAGCATCGTCCGCCCGTTCCTATTTGGCCTTTTGCCCGACAGTCAAGAGCAGCGTCGCGCTATTGCCACCGAGCATGATGTTGCATCCAACAACCCCGTCGCCCTCTTGTGCCATATCGGTCTAGACTGCGCGGGGGCCGTTCAGTTTTGTCGAGCCGATCAATTAGACGCCGCCCGCGGCAGGGTCTCGGCATACCGCCCGCTTACCAATTCTCAAATCGCTCACAAGCTCAAAGCAATTCGCGATGACGAAAGAGAGACATGGATGGGCTCCAACGAAAGCTGGTCCCTGGGCGGCAATCAAGGCAAATTTGCACTAGCTTGGCATGATGGCCAATGGTGCGAATGTCTAGGGTCATCCCCCACTACCCATATCTTCAAAAATGGTGTCGTTGGGTTCAAACATCAGGCCTTAAACGAATTCGTCTGCATGAAAACGGCTCGGCGTGTTGGCATTCCAACTGCCAACGTCTCCTATTACACATTTGAAGACGAAGCCGCGCTCGTCGTTGAACGGTACGACAGAATGGTCAATAGCAGCGGAAATATCGAAAGGCTGCATCAGGAGGACTTTTGCCAGGCGCTCGGTGTATTGCCAATCCAGAAATACACCGCCGACGGAGGACCAACTACACGAGACATCCAAGAACGACTGATTAACACAGTCCCCCACCACATGAATCTTGTGCTTTTTACCTATATGTTGTTCTATAACGCCATTATCGGAGCGCCTGACGCACACGCTAAAAACTACTCGCTCATCCTTGGCAAAGGCACAAACGCGGCGCTCGCACCCATGTACGATGTCGCATCGGGGCTGGCATACGAGCGCATGCGCCGCCGGGCGCGCCTTGCCATGAGCGTTGGCGGCGAAAATCGTGTGGGGCGCATCGGTCCAGGCGCTATCCGCCGATACCACGGTATGGGCGACCCCGCGCTGGAGGCGGCACTCACCGATGCCGGGCTATCCGAGAAGTTTTGCTTTGCGACCATGATGGACCTCGCCTACGAGGTGCCCATTTGCATGGAAGAGGTCATGGACGAATACGCCGACCTGCCCGGCATGGCGGACCTGCGCGAGCATATGCTCGGCCCCGTCCGCGAAAACTGCCAGCGCACCCTCGACCTCATCAAGGCAGAAATGGACTAGGTGGCCTTAATTTCGCAGTTATCAAACAAAAGAGAGGGGACACCCGTCGCAAAAGACCGGGTGCCCCCTCTCATAATGTCATTTGCAATCCGCTAGCACGTGGCTCGGACTGCTGCTAGCGCAACCTTTACGCAGCGAGGCGCTTGAGGACGTCGATGAGCAGCTCGTAGAAGCGCTCGGCAGAAGCGAGCTCCATGCTCTCGTCCGGGGTATGGACATCGGAGAGCGTCGGGCCCACGGCGATGGCGTCCAGGCCGTGCAGAGCCTCGGCAAACAGGCCGCACTCAAGGCCGGCGTGAATGGACTCGATGCGCAGCTCGGAGCCAAAGAGCTCTCGATAGCTCTCGACAAAGACGTCGCGGACCGGCGAATGCTCGGCATAGCTCCAGCCGGGATACTCGAACTCAAACTTGGCGTCGAAGCCCAGGACATCGGCCAGCGTCTGCAGGCGGTCCTTGAACTCGTTCTGCAGCGAGGTGATCGAGGAGCGCGGGGACAGCATGATCTTGACCTCGTCGTCAGAAGTGGCAACCACACCGATGTTGGAGGAAACCTCGACGGAGCCGTCGGTGGCGACGTTGCGGCGAATCACGCCGTTAGGGGCAAGACGCAGGGCGCGGATGAGGGCAAGCGCGGACTTCTGGTCCATGGCCTCGACCTCGGCGTCGTCGGCAATCTCGACGGTGCAGGTAAAGCCGGGGTCGAAGACCTCGAGCTCGGCAGTGACGTCGGCGATGATGCCCTTTGCGATCTGGGCCGCGGCCTCGGCGGCAGCGTGGTCGGCGTAGACCAGAACAGCCTTGCACTCACGGTTGATGGCGTTGTCCTTGGTGCCGCCGTTGAAGCTGACGATGGCGGGCTCGCCGGCAACCATCAGACGGTCGATGATGCGGGCCATGATGAGGTTACCATTGCCGCGCTCCAGGTTGATATCGCTGCCGGAGTGGCCGCCCAGCAGGCCGGAGATGTCGAGCGTGAGGGTGCTACCGGTCTTGTGCTCGCGCGCGATCGGGCAGGTGTAGGTAACGACGACACCGCCGGCGCAGCTGACGGTAGCAACGCCCTCTTCCTCGGAGTCAAGGTTAATCATGGTGCGGGCGCTAATCTGGGACTTGTCGAGCGTCTCGGCGCCGACCAGGCCAGTCTCCTCGTCGGTGGTGAATACGCACTCGAGAGCGGGGTGAACGATCGAATCGTCATCGAGAACAGTGAGCATCAGAGCGACGGCGATACCGTTGTCGGCGCCCAGCGTGGTGCCGTTAGCGGTGAGGACGCCGTCCTTGACGACCAAGTCGATACCGTCGGTCGTAAAGTCGTGCTCGACGGAACCCAGCTTGTCGCACACCATGTCGATGTGACCCTGCAGCATCACGGTCGGGGCATTCTCGGCGCCGGCAGACGCGGGCTTGCGAATGATAACGTTGTAGACCTCGTCCTGGTACACATCGAGACCGCGCTCCTTGGCAAACGCGACCAGGAAATCGCTGATGCCCTTCTCATTACCAGACCCGCGGGGAATCGCGCTGACCTCCTCAAAGAAATGGAACAGCTGGGCGGGCTCGTAGCCGGTAATCTTGTAGTCCATGGTGCCTCCTTGGCGCAACTGGTTAGACAGTAAGACATGCGACTTGTATATTCCCAGACTTTGCGTGCATAAACCAGTCGAAAACGCCGAGCGCCCCCGCATCATCGGCTAACGGCGGGGAAACGCCACTTTATTAAGATAAAGCAGGTTAGACGGGCCGCGCGAAGGAACGTTGGGCCCTTCAACCAACCTCAACGCTTGATCAACGTTTATGCATACGCCGTTGGTATGTTTAATGAGATTTACCTTGAACGAAGGGGCCTTTCCAACAGAAAAAGGGCGCTCCTTTGGAACGCCCTCGTGGACACAAGGTTTTTGTTACGCCCTACAGCGCGCCGGAACCGGCTTGCATCATGCCGCCGGGGCCCGAACTCACTCCACCGCTTACGGGCGCGGCGTTGCCGGTGTGCGGCGCCGCCGGAGCGGTATCGCCGCCGAGCGCGCCGACCGGACGCGGTGCCGGAATCTCGCCCGTGCCGTGGCTAAAGACAAACTTGCCGTCGGCCACATCGCACAGGACGGTATCGCCCTCGCCCCACTCGCCGGCCAGCAGCTCCTCGGACAGCGGGTCCTCAATGAGCTTTTGGATGGCACGGCGCAGCGGACGCGCGCCATTGGTGAGGTCGGTGCCCTCGGCCACGATCTTGTCGTAGGCCGCATCGGTGAGCTTGATGTTCATGCCGTTGGCAATCAGGCGTTGACGCAAGTCGTCCACCAGCAGGTGCGCGATCTTGGTCAGATTCTCGCCCGAAAGCTTCTGGAACACCACAATGTCGTCGATACGGTTGAGCAACTCGGGGCGGAACAGGCGCTTGAGCTCGCCCATCGCGCGGCTCTTGATCTCACTCGACGTGAGACCCTGCTCGCCGGTGGTGCCAAAGCCAACGCTCGCATCCTGCGCAATCTCTCGGGCGCCCACGTTGGACGTCATAATGATCACAGTATTGCGGAAGTCGACCGTCTTGCCCTGGCTATCGGTCAGGCGGCCCTCCTCCAGCACTTGCAGCAGAATGTTGAAGATATCGGGGTGCGCCTTCTCGATCTCGTCGAACAGCACAACCGAGTACGGATGACGGCGCACGGCTTTGGTGAGCTGACCGCCCTCGTCATGGCCAACGTAGCCCGGGGGGCTACCGATAAGCTTGGAGACCTCGAACTCGCTGCCGAACTCCGACATGTCGAAGCTGATGAGCGCGTCCTTGCTGCCAAAGAGGTACTCGGCGAGCGTCTTGGCGAGCTCGGTCTTGCCCGTGCCGGTGGGGCCCAGGAAGATAAAGCTGCCGCCGGGGCGACGCGGGTCCTTGAGCGGCGAACGGCTGCGGCGAACGGCCTTGGCGACGGCCTCGACTGCCTCGTCCTGGCCGATAATGCGGGTCTTGAGCACGCTTTCGGTCTGCAGCAGGCGACGGCTCTCGCTCTCGGTGAGCGAAGACACCGGCACACCCGAGGTCACGGAGACGATGTCGGCGATCTGGGCGACGTCGATGGTGAGCGGGCTCGCGTCGAGCTCGGCCGTCCAGGCAGCCTTGGCCTCGGCAAGCTCAATCTCGGCAGCCTTTTGCTGCTCAGTGATCTCGGCAGCCTTGTTCATGTCGTCGCTCTCGGTGGCCTCCTGTGCGGCAACCTTGAGCTCTTCGACGCGATGCTCGGCCTCGCGCACCGGCTCGGGCGCGCGGTTGGCGGCGATGCGGGCGCGGGCACCGGCCTCGTCGATGAGGTCGATGGCCTTATCGGGCAGGAAGCGGTCCTGAATGTAGCGGTTGGAGAGGTTCGCGGCAGCCTCGATAGCACCCTGTGTGTAACGCACATGGTGGTGTTCCTCGTAGCGCGGCTTGAGCGCGGTCAGGATCTTGACCGTGTCCTCGACGCTCGGCTCCTCGACATCGATGGTCTGAAAGCGGCGCTCAAAGGCCGGATCCTTGGTGAGGTACTTGCGGAACTCCTCGGCCGTGGTGGCGCCGATAATCTGGAAGGCACCGCGTGCGAGCACCGGCTTGAGCATGGAGCTCGCATCGATAGAACCCTCGGCAGAACCGGCACCGATGATGGTGTGCATCTCGTCGATAAACAAGATGACGTCGTCGGCTTCGGTCGCCTCCTGGATCACGTTCTTGAGGCGCTCCTCAAACTCGCCGCGATACTTGGCGCCCGCAACGAGGCCCGGCAGGTCGAGTGTCCAGATATTCTGGTTCATGAGGTTCTCGGGCACGTTGCCGGCGGCGATCTGCTGGGCCAGGCCCTCGACGATGGCCGTCTTGCCCACGCCGGGGTCGCCCAAGATGAGCGGGTTGTTCTTAGTGCGGCGCGAAAGGATTTCCATCATGCGCTGGACTTCCTTTTCGCGGCCAATCACGGGATCGAGCTTGCCGTCGCGGGCCTTCTGCGTAAGGTTGGTCGCGAACTGCTTAAGCGTATCGGTGCCACTTCCCTTTTGCTGAGAGGCATCCGAGCCGCTAAAGAACGGCAGGCCCGCACCGGGACGCCCGGCACCGGCGCCGGCGAGCGGACGCTTCTCGTCCTGGTCCTTGGCGGTGAGTTTCTCGATAGCCTTTTTGATGGAGGCGGACGACACGCCCAGGCGCATGAGGATGTCCATGGCCATGCCGTTGCCCTCTTCGACGATACCGATGAGCAGGTGCTCGGTCGACACGTAGGTCTGGTTGTTCTCGCGTGCCACGCGGAATGAACGCTCCATCACGCTAATGACGAGCGGCGTAAAGGCGAGCTTGGCCGCCTCGGTCTCCTCGCTGGGCTCGGGAACGGTGGTCCGGACCTCTTTGAGAGTATCCATGATGTCATCGTAGGAGATGTCGAGCGAACGCAGCGCCTCGGCGGCAATGCCCTCGTCCTCCTTGGCAAGCGCGAGCAGCAGGTGCTCGGTGCCCACCTTATTTGAATGAAGATCGAGCGCCTCCTGTTTGGCCATCGACATGACCTTGCGCGCTCGATCGGTAAATCTATCTAACATGCTCGTTTCCTTACATGAGTTCATCGAAATCAAAACGCCCGCCCGTCGGCGGCGCTTTTGTCTCTTTACCCACAGGTTGTCTATGTTAACAGCTGGAGGAATATCTATAAACCCGGCTCACATGAATGCAGGTTATGACCGCATCGCGGGACTCACCGCGCGATGCGCGACAGGCGCCCCGCAAGAGAAACCCTAGGCGTCTTTCATCACGTCGGGACTCGTCGCACGCGATGCGCGATAGGCATCGGCCTCCTTGGAGACGCGTTCGAGCAGCTCGGATGTATCGACGCCCTCGACTTGCGCGACCGTTTCCACCGTCTGCATGGCGACCGCCCTCAGGTACGCGCACGCGCTGTCCCCCAGCTGCTCGAGGTCTATCTCCTCGCCGCCCTCCCGGGCAAAGCCGACCGCCATCACAAAGTCCATGATGCCCGAGACCAGAAAGCCCACCGCAAAGCTCGAATCTGCCTTGAGCTCTTCTCCGTCGGGGTGGACGATCTCTCTCACGCGGTCGATGATGATCGTATGGATGCCCTGCACGACCTGCTCGGCGGCACCCGCCCTCATGGTGATGACGATGCGCCGCAGCAGACAGCGGACGTCGCGCCGGTCGAACGCCGAAAGGTCGCCCTCGCTCGAAAAATGCCAGAGGGCATCGGTGATGAGCTCGTTATCCTGCAGCAGCTGGGCTATGGCGATGGCGACGAGTTCATCGAAATCGTGAAAATAGTAGTAAAACGTTCCGCGATTGCACTGGGCGGCGCGGGTCACCTCGCCAACCGACAGCTCGAAGATGCTGTTGTTCTCGATGAGCTCCCAAAACGCCTCGATGATACGGGTGCGTGCATCGGGCGCATCGGCGTCCTTACGCGGTCTCGCCATGCGCCTCACCGCACCCCTGCGCCTTGGCGTTCATGATGAGCATCTGAAGACGGTTCTCCACGTTGGCGAAGCTCACGTCGGGATCGTAGTCGAGCGGCAGGAACTGCGCCGTGGGATACTGCTCCTTGAGCGCATGGATGAGCCCGCGCCCCACGACATGGTTGGGCAGACACCCGAACGGCTGCAGGATCACGAAGTTGCGGCAGCCGCGCTTGGCGTGCTCGAGGATCTCCGCCGGAATCAGCACGCCCTCGCCCGCATCGAACGTATGGTGCAGGATCTTATCGCTCGCGCGCACGAGCTCGGGCATGCGCGTCGGCGGCTCGTAGAGCGGGCTCGCCGCGCCCAGGCGGTCGCAACGGTCGTGCGCGAGCTCGAACAGGTTGTCCGCCGTGGCGTACCAGGCCTTTTCGGGCAGCGACAGGTCGACGTGGAACTCGCGCGACTGCGCATGCTTGTAGAAATAGGTCTTGCGGATCACGTCGGTCATGCGCGCCTCGATGACCTCGAGCCCGTTGTCCTCGAGGTAGCGCTCGATCTCGTGGTTGGCGCCGAGATGGAAATTGAGCAGGTACTCGCCCACGATGAGAACGGTCGGATGCGGGTTCGAGCGGTCGTACGGAACGGTGTCCATGATCGCAAGCGCGCGTTTGAAGCCCGTCACCTGGCCTCTCAGCCCGGAGCGCTCCATGCCCTCGATAACCTCATCGAGCGCGCGGTCGAACGCAGCGTCCGCCGCGCCCTTCTCGAGCTCGTAGGGACGGATGCGCCTAAGCATGGCCTCGAGGGCATCGATCATGGGAAGACCGTAGGCGATCTGGATGCTCGGGCCAAGGCCGAGCTTGAAGCCCGGATGCGCATTGTGGGCATCGACGTCGTCGTTGGTGAGCACCGGGACATAGTCGTATCCCGCGTCGTCGAGCGCGCGGCGCAGCAGGGGCATGTAGTGCGTCAGGCGGCAGTCGCCGATATACTTGCCAGTCACCACGGCGACGTCGTGCGGGTCGTACTTACCGCTCTCGAGTGCCGCGAGCGCCTCGCCGATCACGATTTGCGCGGGGAAGCAGATGTCGTTGTGCACATAGCGTTTGCCCAGGCGGATGGCATCCTCGCGCCCGATATCAAGGGCCTCGGCGCGCACGCCCTGATTGCGCATCGCCGCGGTCATGAGCCTGCAGAACGCATGGGAGGTGTTGGGGACCAGCGCGATCTTGTCGTGCCGGTCGCGCTTGGTGTACTTGACCTTATACGGGTCGTCGAGCGGATGGACCGCGTGCACCCGGGCGCCCTCGGCACGCTCCTCCGCGCGACGACGGTTGACCGACTCGATAAACGAACGCACGCGAATGCCCATGGGACCGGCGACGTCGCTCTCATCGAGCTTGATCATCATCGGAACCTTGGAGCCCATCTCGCCCATCATGCGCGCGATCTCGTCGGTGAGATACGCATCGTGGCCGCAGCCGAAGCTGCCCATCTGCACGAGCTCGAGCTCGGGCGTCGATGCGACGATGACCGCGCACGACAGCATGCGCGCATGGTAGTTGTTCACGATGTCGATGCGGCTGTTGGAAAGATCGACGTTGCAGACCCCCGGCACCGCATCGGGCGTCAGCACGGGGATGCCGCGCTCAGAGAAGAGCTTGGGCAGCCCGTGGTTGACCAGCGGGTCGTTGTGGTACGGGCGCGAAGCGATCACCACCGCGTAGCCGCCGTCCTCGCGCACGTTCTCGAGCACCTGCCTGCCGCGCAGCTGCAGCTGGTTCTCAAACGTCTGCTGCGCGCGGTCCGCCTGCTCGGTCGCCTTGGCAACCAGGTCGGCATCGATATCGAAGGTCTCCTTGCACCACGCCTTGAGCTGGCGGTTTCGGTCGCCCTCGTCGTACCAATGGAACAGCGGCGTATCGAACGGAACGCCGAAACGCTCCTCCGGGTTATCGGAATTGCGCATCACGTAGGGGTATCCCTTTACGACGGCGCACATCCACTCGCTGGTAGAGGCGGTGTTTTCGGTGGGCACCGTCGTGATGATGGGCATGAAGATGCGGTCGACGCCGGCGTCGACGAGATTGCGGATGTGCCCGTGGACGAGCTTGGCCGGGAAGCACACGGTGTCGGATGTGACGTGCGCCAGACCGCGCTCGTACATCGCCTTGGTGCTGCGTCCCGAGACGCGCACCTTAAAGCCGAGCGTGCTGAAGAACGTCGACCAGAACGGCATGGTGTCCCAGAACTCGAGCACACGGGGAATGCCGATCGTGACATCGCGCCCCCCGCAGACGGGAACCGTGGGGCACGACTCGAACAGCAGCTTCTCGCGGTCGACAAAGAGATTGGGGGCAGCCGCGGTCCGGTCGCGCCCCGTGCCGGGTGCCTGTGCCTCGCAAGCACCCTGCGGACGCAGCTCCTCCGCCGCGGGAACCTCGCGCACGAGCTCATCCCATGAGATGGCGCCGCCGCGCGGGCAGCGATTGCCCGTGACGTAAAGCGAGCCGTCGCCAAATGCCACGACCGCGCGCTGGCAGCGGTTGTTGCACCGACGGCAGGTAACGCCGCCGAACTCGCGATGCTCGAAGCGCTCCACGGCATCGAGCCCGATAAACGACGTGCCGGCGTCGCCCTTGCGGCATTCCTCGCGCGCGAGCAGGGCGATACCGATAGCGCCCATCAGCCCCGGGTGGGGCGCACGCGTGACGGGTTTGCCCAGATACTGCTCGAATGCGCGCAGCACCGCGTCGTTTCGGAACGTGCCGCCCTGGACGACGACTTTGTCGCCCAGACGGTTGAGATTTGAAACGCGAATGACCTTGGTGAACACGTTCTCGATAATCGAACGGCAGAGACCGGCCATGATGTCGCCCGGACCCTTACCGCGCCGCTGCTCGGAAACGACGCTGCTGTTCATGAACACCGTGCAGCGGCTGCCGAGAACGGCGGGGGCTTTGGACGAAAATGCCTCGGTCGCGATATCCTCAACGGCTATTCCGAGGTTTTTGGCAAAACCCTCGAGGAACGAGCCGCAGCCCGCAGAGCACGCCTCGTTGACGACGATATCGGTCAGCACGCCGTGGTTGAGCCAGATGGCCTTCATATCCTGTCCGCCGATGTCGAGCACGAAGGTCGCATCGGGAACGCATGCGCACGCGGCGCGGGCGTGCGCGACCGTCTCGACCGTATGGTAGTCGGCGTGGAACGCGCGCGCGAAAAGCTCCTCGCCGTATCCCGTGGTGCCCACGGCATCGATCGCAAGCGTGACTCCCGCTGTCTCCCAGCGGTTCTTCAAGCTGACAAGACCCTGTTGGGCGACGTCGAGCGGTCTGCCGTTATTAGACGCGTAGAACGAATCGACAAGCTCACCCGCCTCATCGACCAGGGCGAACTTGGTCGTCGTGCTCCCCGAATCGATACCGAGCGCCACACGCACCGTCTCTCCGGGCGCATACGCATCCGGACCCTTTGCCGGCGTCTCTTTGCCATGGCGTGCCGTAAAATCCGCCTGCTCGGCAGGTGTGGCAAAAAAGGGCTGGGCAAGACGTCCCTCCCCGCTTGCGGGCGCGACCGTCTCGAGCTTATCCAGCCGGACAAAAGCGTCGGGAAGGTCGATCGGTTGGGACGATGCGAACATGTCGGTCAGCGACAGGGCGGCACCGCGCGCGACCATGATCTGCGGATCGCGCGGGACGATAACCTGATCGTCCGATAGATTCAGTTGCTCCCGGAACACGCGGACCAGCGTGGGGTTGTAGGCGAGCGTACCGCCCTCGAAGATTACCGGCGGCTCGATGTCGATACCCTGGGCCAGACCGCCGATCGTTTGGCGGGCGACCGCGTGAAGCGCCGAAAGCGCCAGGTCGGTGGTAGGAATGCCCTCGTTGAGCAGCGGCTGGATATCGGTCTTTGCGTACACGCCGCAGCGGCCCGAGACCTCGTGGACGGTCGTTCCCCGGCTTGCGAGCTGCTCGAACTCGCCCGATTCGGTGCCGACCCCCATGAGCTTTGCCATCTCGTCGATAAATGCACCGGTACCGCCTGCGCACGAGCCGTTCATGCGCATGTCGGCAACCTCGATGTCTCCCTTATCGTTGGTGCGGAAGAAGATCATCTTGGCGTCTTGGCCGCCCAGCTCGATGGCGCAGCGCGTCTGCGGATAGAACCTGCTGATCGCGAGCGCGTTGGCGACCACCTCCTGAACGTACGAGGCGCCCAGCGCGGTCGCGATATCGCGCGCACCCGAGCCGGTCACCGCAACGCGCAGCGACTCATGGGGAAAGCGCTCGGCGAGCTCGCCGAGCATGGCGCGCACGCTCGCTGTCTGACACGCCCCGTGGCGGCGATATCCCCACCACGCCTCGGTCATATCCTCGTGCATCGCGTAAACTTTGGTCGTCGTCGACCCTACGTCCAGTCCTACTAGCAACGCCATAATGCTCCGTCTCTCGCATTTTTCCCGCTAGAGATATACCACTCTACGTAATACAACAGACTGTTGTATTTAAACTCCGTATAAAAAGCGGCTGCCGAAACGCTTCAGCAGCCGCCGAATGCACCAACAGATTGTTCTGCGCGCTAGCACGTCGGGCAACGGAGCAGCACGGGCCCTCCGGTCATGCGCACCGCTCACGCCCGCGATGTCGCCGAGAGAGCTATCCACGCTTAGGGCTCCAACCAAGCAAGTCGCCCGCGCTCAGCAGATCCCTAAGCGAGCTACTCGCACTCAGGAGCCATAGCCTGCTCCAAGAGCTCGGCATGCTCCTCCTCGAAAACCGTCCCCACAGGGAAGGCGCGACGGAAGACGAAGTGGGAAATCGGACCGGCTACCAAAAGGTTCCACGGCAGCGCCATCACAAAATTATGCGGGATGTTGATCATCCAGATCGCGGGCACGGAATACAGGTTCGCAAGGATGCCGCCGGGCATGTGCGTCAGACCCTCGCAGGCACCGTACAGCGACATGATGATGACCATGGGAACGACCATGCAGGAGCTGACGGCGAGCGTCATGGCGAGCGGCGAGCTCTTGCCCGGCGTGACCAAGTACTTAAAGGCGAAGCCCTTGGCGAGCGGGCTGGCGACGAACCAGTCGCAGCACATGGCAAAAACGTAGGCAACGGGGAAGCCGAGCCACGCGGCGGCAACAACCTCGCCGTTGATGGCCCCATGCTGCAGGGCAACGTTGTAGATGCTCATCCAGAGCACCATGCAAAAGCACATGATAAAGGTGAACAGCAGGCTCTCTCGTTTGTTGATAGGCATAAAGGGCATGGTCCTTTCTGTGTTATGCCGCGACACCACGCAACAAAAAGGGCGGGCAAGATGGAGCTGTTGGGACTTCATCTCGCCCGCCCGTGATACGTGCGTCTGCGACTACTTATGTGGTGGAACCAGCCTAGCACGAAAACCCCGCGCTTCGTAAGCGTTGAGTTTATGAAGATGCAGGGCACCAACAATCCCCCGACCCCCTAAGTTGCGGTGGAATACGGACTGTTTTGACCCTTTAAGCAGCAA
Source organism: Collinsella aerofaciens (assembly GCF_001404695.1). Lineage (GTDB taxonomy): Bacteria > Actinomycetota > Coriobacteriia > Coriobacteriales > Coriobacteriaceae > Collinsella > Collinsella aerofaciens_E. Next base: position 100,030 of record NZ_CZAQ01000002.1, read on the forward strand.
TTCAGTCCCTATTTCACCGCAACTCATTTGGTGCAAAGTAACATGTCCCCCTTGCACCAATTAGCTGGTGTGGCGCCAGCGGGGGTCGGTGAGTGTACGTGCCACACCCAGACCAACGGGCAGAAACGCCACGATGAGCACTGCACGCACAAACCAACCGAGCATATTGACTGTGTCGAAGGTGCACATGTAATACATCGAGCGATACAGATACAAACCCGGCACCATAATGACAATCGAAGGCACCGTGAGAGCGATACGCGGGTAGGTGAGCTTGACTTCGGCCAAGCTTGCCAGCAGACCCGATACCAGCGCGCCGATAAACGCTGCTGCCTCGGGAGGCATTCCCGTGCTGAGGCCCAGGAAGGGAATCATCGTCGGCGCATCGACGAGCGTAAGGCGCAGGGTATTGGAAACGGCGCCGATCAACCCAGCTGCCGCGGCCATCTTTACCGGGCTGCTGAACATCACCGAGAAGCCGAATACGCCAACGAAGCTCATCACCACGCGCAGGAGCGTAAGGGCAAGCGGCGAAAGGCCGAGCGGGGCAAAGTCGTCCGGCGCCAGGCCAACACACTCGGCAACCATCCAACCTACGAGGGTCGCCATCACAATAATCGATACGGCATATGAAAGGCGCTCGATACCGCTTCGCATGTCGAGCTTAGCGATGTCGAGGCCTGCCGTAATGAGTGGAAAGCCGGGAATCACAAAGAGCATGGCGCCGATATAGCCTTCTTGGTGCGACATTGCCCCCGGTATGACCTGGCCAAGGCCGAGCAATGCCAGCAGATACGAAACGCAAGCGAGCGCAACGCCGGTCGTCAGCGCGCTGAACTGACCAAGGCCTTGCTTGAGAATATGGGAGCGGGCAAAGTTGCCGACACCCGCGCCCACGAACGCGCAGGCCATCTCGATGGGGCCGCCGCCGAGCAAAAAAACGAAGGCGCCACAGGCGCAGGCCGCCGCAAGGCCCTGTTGCCAAGGCGCGTAATCAGGTTTTGAACTCTCAACGGTCTTGAGCATCTCGTGATACTCGTGCACCGTGAAGCGACGACCATAGGTCTCGATTTCCTTGAGGAAACTCTCCATCATCCAAATGCGATGGGTATTGACGCCCGTTGTGGGCAAGCTGACAACCTCGTTAAAGCAGTGGCCATCTTCGATGCAGGTGCACTCAAACGACAGAAGACTCAGGTCGACGTGAATCGTGACGCCCAGTACGGCAGCAACACGATTCATGGTATCGCGCACGCGCCAGGCACCCGTTCCGCTTGCCAGCATAAGCATTCCGGTGCGGCAGATGATGGATGATTTATCGGTGAGCGGCGCATCGACGGCAAGTTCATCGCCTGCCGTCACGATCTGGTGCCAGTCAGTTTTCATATGGAGCGCGCCGGCACGGACACCGTGGTGCATGGGGGCTCTCGAAAGCAGCGAGTCAAGGCGCGAAGGCTGTGAGGGCTCCGCCGATTCGCCCTCGTCCTCGTCGGGCTCTTCATCGACCAGATCAAAGGAATCAAGCGGCGCTGGCTCGCGACGATCGATTAGCTCCTCATCCTCATCATCAAAGTAATTGAACTGATCGAGCATGTCCTCTTCGATTGCACGCTCGCTCACATCGTCCATACAGGGGCTCCCTTCCTACCGACTAACCCCCATCCTAGGCAGCAACGGCTAAAGGAAACATAAAAGAGACGGCTGTCATGCGAGCCATGTGCGCAATAGCCATTGGGTAGCCATTGGGTGTTCCTATAGTTTTGTCAACCGTCGGGGCTACTCCCGGTAGGGCACCCGGTCGCGCATCACGGCGTATATCGCCCTGAGCCGCTTCCTCGCGACGGCC
>NZ_CZAQ01000003.1:0-10690 GCF_001404695.1 Collinsella aerofaciens
CCGCGCGGGGACGCAGGATCAGCCCCATGCCCTGCGGCCCCGCGCGGGCGCCCCGCGGCGCGGTTCGCCGGGATGCGGCCTACTGCCCCTGCGCGCGGTAGCGCGCCTCGGTGGCCTCCTTGGCCGGGCGCCACCAGGACTCGTTCTCGACGTACCAGTCGATGGTCTGCTTCAGGCCCCCGGCGAAGTCGGTGTGCGCCGGCCTCCAGCCCAGCTCGCGCTGGAGCTTCGTGCTGTCGATGGCGTAGCGGCGGTCGTGGCCGGGGCGGTCGGCGACCCAGTCGAAGTCCTCGGGGTCGCGGCCCATGGCCGTTAGGATCATGCGCAGGACCGTGATGTTGTCCCTCTCGCCGTCGGCTCCGATGAGGTAGGTCTCCCCCATGCGGCCCTTGGTGAGGATGTCCCAGACGGCCGAGGAGTGGTCCTCGGTGTGGATCCAGTCGCGGACGTTCTCGCCGCGGCCGTAGAGCTTGGGGCGCACGCCGTCGATGATGTTCGTGATCTGGCGCGGGATGAACTTCTCCACGTGCTGGTAGGGTCCGTAGTTGTTGGAGCAGTTGGAGATGGTCGTGCGCAGGCCGTAGGTGCGGGTCCAGGCGCGGACCAGCATGTCGGAGCTGGCCTTGGTCGAGCTGTACGGGGAGCTCGGCTTGTAGGGCGTCTCCTCGGTGAACTTCGCCGGGTCGTCGAGCGCCAGGTCGCCGTAGACCTCGTCGGTGGAGACGTGGTGGTAGCGGATGCCGTGCTTACGGACGGCCTCCAGCAGGCGGAAGGTGCCCTCGACGTTGGTGCGCAGGAACGGCTCGGGGTCGGCGATGGAGTTGTCGTTGTGGCTCTCGGCGGCGTAGTGGACGATGGCGTCGTGGCCGGGGACCAGCCTGTCCAGCAGCTCGGCGTCGCAGATGTCGCCCACGACGAGCTCCACGCGGTCCGACGGCAGCCCGGCGATGTTCTCGGGGTTGCCGGCGTAGGTCAGCTTGTCCAGGACGGTGACGTGTACCTCGGGGTGGTTGTTCACGACGTAGTGGACGAAGTTGCTGCCGATGAAGCCGCAGCCGCCCGTGACGATAATATTTTTAGGCTCGAAGAGCTCTTCGGACATATTTCTATCTCCCATGGATCGGATTAGTACTCGCGAGGGCTGTTGACGATCTCGCCGGCGGCGACCTTCTTGAGGTGCCGGCCGTAGACCGACTTGCCGTAGGCCTCGGCGGCCTGCTTGAGCCCCTCGGTGGTGATCCAGCCGTTCTCCCAGGCGATCTCCTCGGGGACGGACACGGGCAGGTCCTGGGAGTGCTCGACGGCGCGGACGAACTCCGCGGCCTCGTGGAGGCTCTCCATGGTGCCGGTGTCGAGCCACGCGTAGCCGCGGCCGAGGGTGACGACGGACAGCGTCCCCTCCTCCAGGTACATCTGGTTGAGCGTGGTGATCTCCAGCTCGCCGCGCGCGGAGGGCTCCACCCTATGCGCCTTGGCGGCCACGTCGCCCGGGTAGAAGTACAGGCCGGTGACGGCATAGGAGCTCTTGGGCTCGGCGGGCTTCTCCTCGATGGAGACGGCCCTCCCCTGCCCGTCGAACTCCACGACGCCGAAGCGCTCGGGGTCGTCCACGTGGTAGCCGAAGACCGTGGCCCTCCCCGACTCGGCGTTCTGGACGGCGCGCGTCAGGTGGCGCGACAGGCCGTTGCCGTAGAAGATGTTGTCGCCGAGCACGAGCGCGCACGGCTCGCCGGCGATGAACTCCTCGCCGATGGTGAATGCCTGCGCCAGGCCGTCGGGGCTCGGCTGCTCGGCATAGGAGAGGTTCACGCCGTAGCGCGAGCCGTCCCCGAGCAGGCGCTCGAAGTTGGGGAGGTCCGTCGGGGTGGAGATGACCAGGATGTCCCGGATGCCCGCCAGCATGAGGGTGGACAGCGGGTAGTAGATCATGGGCTTGTCGTAGACCGGCAGCAGCTGCTTGGAGGTCACGAGCGTGAGCGGGTACAGGCGCGTGCCGGACCCGCCGGCGAGGATGATGCCTTTCATGAAAATCCTTAACTAACATGAGACTGTGAGATCAAGCATGGCATAGAGGTGAAGCAGCCGACAGTTACTCCCGGTAGGAATGAAATCGAAAACCGATGTTAGATCCATCTGCTGCCGATATGCGATCTTAGTGAATCAGGCCATTTGCTTTAGTTTCGAAGCGAAAGGCCCAATACGCGAGATATTGAATTTCCCGCGTACTGGGCCCGAAAACCAGTTATTTAATGAAAAGTGAACGTGCTCATACCGCCCCTAGCAAAAGATGCAATTACCTTTCGATGGAAGTAACGTATTCTTCATACTTGCGAGCGGAAATGAACGGGGCGCGCAACTCGAAATCATCAATCATGCGGCCGCCGAAGCAGTCGAGATGGTTCGCGACGCAGTCGTAACCGGCAAGGTAGGAGAATTCGAGACCGGCTGAGTAACGGGGATTGCATTCGACGAAGAAATGGCGCCCGTCCTCGTGCTTAATGTACTCAAAATTAACGCAGCCGTTAACGCCGAGTTTCGCGGCGAGAGCTCGGCTTGCGTTCTCTAGGTCGGGATCGGAATAAACGTGCACGGTCGTGCCACAGCCGTGGGGCGTACTCACGAGCTCTTGACGAGTGACACAGACGCACCTTCCCGATGACTCCTGTCGTATGACTTCAACCATTACGATGGGTCCGCTCACAAAGGGCTCCACAATACTCTTCGAGCCCGAGCGCTTTTCCTTATACGTCTCCCACTCCTCGTCAGAGCCAATGTACTCTCGGCCCTGACTGGAACGCCCGTCATACGGCTTCACCACGACAGGATACTCCCAGGGGAGCTCGTCCGTGGCGTCAACCATGAGAGTCGGGATACCGTTGACCTCAGGGACTTCAGATTTGATGAAGTCCTGCAGGATCTTCTTGTTACGGATGATGTCGAGCGAGCGCTTGGTCGATATGCAAAGCGTAACATTGTGTTCCTCAAACCAGGCACGGCTCTCGTTAAGGAGATCCACCTCGGGGTCGATGAGGGGGATGAAGTAATCGATGCGCTCATTCTCACAAATCTCGTGGACTTCTGAGAGGTAAGCGTCGGCGTCGATCACCAATGGAATTCTGTAGAACTCATCGACGTTATAGGCGTCCACTACCCATTCGCGTGGGTAGATGTCGGCACCGATAACGCGATGTCCAAGCCGCTTGAGCGACTTGATGGTTATGTCGGCGGAAACCGACCCGATGGACGTGACGAGAACGTTACTCATGGGAATCTCCTAAATGGTCTTTCCGGTATCGAGAACGACATGGCAGATGCGGTCAACATCTTCCAACGTCAAATCGGCGTACATGGGAAGCGTGATCACCTGGGATGCCGCCTTCTTTGCCACTGGCGTGCGGTCGCTTGAGTACACGCTTCGATAGCATGCGTAATCGTTGACCAGTGGATAGAAGTATTTGCGCGCACCGACGCCAGCCTTGTCCAGGGCATCGAATACGTCATCGCGCGAGGCGCCGAAGACGCTCGGATCGAACAGCACGGGAAGGTACGCATAGTTGTAGCGGATGTTCTTGGCGGGACGGAAAACGGTCACGCCGGCTGTGCCTTCAAGGTTATCCCAATAACGCTCAGCAACGGCCTTGCGCTTGCCGATCTCGGCGTCCAGGTGACGAAGATTACAGACGCCCATAGCCGCGCAGAACTCATTCATCTTGGCATTGCCACCGACGTACTCAACGTCCTCGGGACCTGTAATGCCGAAGTTCTTCCATTGGTTGAGCAGCGGATACAAATCTTCGTCCTTAAAGCAGACGCAACCGCCTTCGATGGTGTTGAATACCTTGGTCGCATGGAAGCTGAACATAGACGCGTCGCCGAATGCCGCCGCACTATCGCTGCTTCCGTCTTCGTTCACGCGCTCGACGCCGAAGGCGTGGGCAGCATCATATATGACTTTCAGCCTGTGACGGTCAGCGATCTCCTGGATGACGTCGACATCGCAAAGATTGCCGTATACATGGACGGGCAAGATGGCGCAGGTGCGAGAGGTAATCAATCGTTCAATACTCTCGGGATCCAACGTTAGATTCACGGGATTCACGTCGGCAAATACGGGAGTAAGTCCCTTTCTCACGATAGCGTGAGTGGTCGAGGCAAAGGTGAACGGCGTAGTGATGACCTCTCCACCGGTCGGAAGAGCCATGGCCTCGAGGATGCACTCTAGAGCATTGTGACCATTCGTGAACAGAGCAAGGTTGTTGATTCCCAAACGCTCCTTGAGGTCTGCCTCGAGCTTCTTATGCTCAACACCCATATTGGTAAGCCAGTGGCTTTCCCAAAGAGGTGCGACCTCTTCAAAGTATTCCTCCATAGGAGGCATGGATGATTGTGTGACAAGAATGCGGTTACCCATATCAGGTACCTTCCCTTCGCTATGCAGCTTTCAAAGAACGATGACTAAAACGGTTACAGTATTGACACGACGTCTTTAACGACGTTTTGCACCCAAAAAATCTCTGGCGGTATTGATGAGGTATTCAAAGGCTTCGAGTTTAAAAATGCCTGCGATACCAAAATAGATAATTGCCATTAAGGCAACTTCGACAAGAATTTGAAGTCCAGGTGAGGCGACAAATGAACCGCAAAACAGCGCAAGTCCTCCTGCAATTGCTGAAATCACAAATGCAGGAGCGATATCGCGTATTTGCTCAGAATAGGAGTATCCGATAACCCGTTTGTTGGGATAAGCGTTAACAAAGGTTGAGATGATGCCGGTAACCATATACATGGCCACCATTAGGTAAACGTCCTTTAATACAAAGGCCGCAAACAAAATGAAGCAGATGCCATATGCCTTCTTGATAAGTTCAAGCTTCAGGAAAAGATCAGAGCGCCCCATACCGTTGAGCGCCTGCAGGTTGGTAGTGTGGATGGGCAACAGCGCGTAAATGAAGCAGTACATCTGCAGGAACGGAACACAGGCCAGCCACTTCTCCCCTAAGAGGATTCCCACAATCGGCTCTGCTGCCACCGCAAAGAGAGTCATAGAGGGAACGATGAAAAAAGTCGAGGTTTTGAGCGCCCTCCGCACCAACCGCTTAACGTAATAGACGTCCGCCTGCACGCGAGAGACAGCGGAGAGCATCACCGGCTGGATTGCGCCATCGAGCATCGATCCAAGGGCAGCGGGATACTTCTTTCCTTGTGATACCAGCCCCAAGCTTGTCGCACTGAACTGCTTTCCGATTATGAGGTCGGAAAGCGACTCATAAACCTGCTCAAGGAGACCGGAGGCGAGGAGCTTCCACCCAAAAGAAAAGAGCCGACTGGCACGAGACGCAACAAAAACAAAGCGCGGTCGCCATCTCACCTGAAAAGCCATCACGACACAGCTCACAGCCTGGTAAACGAGCTGCTGAACAACAAGAGCCCAAATTCCAGTCCCCGCAGCAGCAAGTCCGATACCGAAAACAGCGGACGAGACGACTGCGAACATAGTGGCTATGAATATCTTCCGGAATTGGAGGCGCCGCTGCACGATGGCAATCTGCACCGAGTTGAACGCACCTAAAGGCAGGATTAGACAGAGAACGCGAAGGGGCCAGACGATCACCGGCATAGAGTAAAAGGTTGCAACGGCCGGAGCGAAAATGAAAGTGCCGAAATAGAGGATGATAGAGATAACAAAGCTCATCCAGAAGACCGTCGAGCAGTCACCTTCATCGATTTCAGGCGCTTGGACAATTGCGGTGTTAAGGCCCGACTGTACGATGGCATTGCCAATATTGACGAAAACGAGCATGATGGCCAAAGCGCCGAAATCTTCGGGAACAAGGATGCGCGCCAGAACGACCTGAACTGCAAGTTGGATAATCTGATTCCCGCCGCGTTCGAGCAGTTTCCAAATTAACGAAGAAACCGTCTGCGACTTGAGTCCGTCTTCACTCATGAGAAATCACCTTCAATTGGCTCAGTCCCATAGAAAGCACCCCAATGTGCCTTCGCGCGTGCGAAATTACTTTCGCCTGAGTAGAGACCGTTGTTTCGAGCTACTGCCTCAGCAGCGAGTGGGGCGCAAAACTCATCGAAGGTCAGCTTCGGAACGTCCTCAAGACATTCCACTGCCGCCCCGTTATCGATATGCTCGGATAACATGCCACTATCTTGGGAGAGAAAGACCTTTGCCCCCATGCGCATAAGGAGATGGATGTTGCCCAAACCTTGCTGGCGGTCGTAGTTGAACACGCCAATGGAGATTTTGGTAAGGAACGAGATATATTCAGACCGTTCCATGAATTCGGTAACTGGAACGAACTTGTCACCAAACAGCTCACGTCCGTAGATGATAACTTCATCGCGATATGCATCGTCACCATAGGAAAGCGGAGCGTAAATCTTGATATCCTCGTTAGCAAAACGTGACAGCGCATCAAGAGCGGATTTATGTCGGTTAGTAGGCGTCGCGCTATTACCTAACAGAATGTTGACCGGAAATGGAGCTCTTTTGTCAGTGCAACAAATATCGGCATCGTAACGTGAGGCAAGATAGCCAAGTTCGCAGACGTGCCGCGAGGAGTCGGGATTCGAAATGGTTTCAATTATCCGCAAATCCCCCGGGAGAAGAGCTATTATTCCACGTGATCGCCCTATACAAACCTGCAGCAATTTTCTTTTAAGACAATGAGATAGGCCGTTCCAGCCGGCTTCGACGTATGGAGAATAATCCCCACCCCAGAATAGAAGATGAGTCTTGGGAAGGTAGTGCCACATACTCAATAGCATGCTCATGTTTACCCAATTGAGAATAACGACATCAGCGTCACGCAGGAACCCTAGAGCAGCTTCATCCTTGAAAACGGCCTTCGCAGATGAAACGGGGACCACACGGTTGTCGGAATAAGGCTCATAGCCCTGAGCGTCATCATCACCGTAAACGATGAACCTGACATCTACCCCAGGAAAAGTCGCGAACGTGAACTCCAAAAAACCGAATGTAAACTTCTCCTTCGGCATAACGTGAAGGAAGAGCTTTCCCTCTCGATTAGTCATCATATCCCTTTCGGCTTGGTAAAGCACTTTCAACAGATTTGCACACAGCCCCTATGAGGAGATAAATGAGCGTCATTACTGGAAAAGTGCCCAGAGTGCTTCCCAACATCATGTTGATAAGAACAATTGCAGTCACGGAGACCACAAGAGGCAGTGAAGCTGGATTACGAATAGAATTCTTAAGACAAAGTACGAACACAGTCATGAAAAAGAGAGTGAAAATAATTGTTCCGCAAAGCCCCATCTCCACGGTAACTTTCAAAAAAGCGTTGTGCGGCGTTACCCAATTAACTGCAACGCTGTGAGCTGCAAGGGTATCGCCTGCAGATCCAATACCATTGCCGGTCAATGGGTGTAATTCAATTAGATGTATCGCCTGGTTCCAAGTCAAAAATCTATTGGTTAGCCGCGTGTCTTCGCTTGCATTCAGCATGCTGTTAATTAGCGAATTAATCTGGCTGTTCCCCAAATTTACGTTGCCGGGCGTGCTAAAGAAAAGCAGGCCTGCAACAGCGAGTCCAAGGCAAGCGAGAATAGCTCGAACGCCGGACACTTTTACGTAAGCCCCTTCTTTTGCTCCAGACAAAAGAAGGAATGAAGCTATGACAATTAGACAACACGCCATGTTTGTTCGTGTGTAAGAGCAAAAAACGCCAATAATACTTATGAAAGCTAATGCATAGAATTTCTTTTCAGCAGTTTTGCGCTCCAGGTAAAGACATAAGGCAAAAATCAACGCACTAAACATTCCGTAATGAAACGGACCAGAAAAGAAAGAAATAGCTCTAATTGTATTTCCATATCTGTTCGTATCAGATGCGGAATCCATCAATGAATATAACTTTGCGTCAAAAGAGTCAAAGGCGAAAAACTGTTTTACTCCATATAGAATTAAAGGTAGAGAAGCAAATACGATGAATTTAATAAGACGAACACCCTCGTCAGAACCTTTTTCGGGATCAAAATAGGCATACCCGATGAAAAGCATGAGCAACTGGAAGAATGTTTTTCGAAACTCGATAAGTGAATAGAGATGATTACTAATATTCTCATTCAGGAGCTCAAACGCGGATAGCAATATCAGCATAAAGGCGGAAACGAAGATGAAGGTAAGGCTTCCGGAGTGTTTGGGGTTCCATCTATAATTAATTAAAGATGAAAGTGCAATCACGAGTGCGACATCTGATGCCAGGGTCGCCCACGAACCAATCCATATCTTTAAGACATTTGAATAAAGGGCAATTAGAACCAGCGTATATAAAATACGCAGTCCGGAATTAATATGAGTCTTTTTCCTAATAAGATAATTCAACATCAAGATCACATATTTGAAATAGCAGCCAGAAGTCTAGAAGCCCTCTTGTCCCAAAATATTGAATTAGATACAGACGTGTAATTCTGCTTTATTTCATGGGAGGAGATAAGCAGCCGCGTCCAATCAGCAACATCATTAGAGATTAGAATCAGATCGGAATATTCACCGACCTCGCGAATGGGTGTACAGGCAATGGGTTTACCGGTCATGAAGTACTGGTACAGCTTAAGCGGATCTCCCGAGTTCTCGTTTTTGCCGACCGAGTAAGGAATCATAAGCACGTCGAATAAATCGAGGACCGTATAGAGATATGCAGAAGGAATCGCGGGCAGTTTCTTAATGTTGCTGTTCTCGGCGACGACTTTATTAAATGCGTCGCACTGCCCAGACAGCTCCGGACCGATAAAGACAAATAGACTGTTAGGATTCGCCTTTGCAAGCCCATCTATGAGTTTATGATCGATACGCAGGCCAAACTTTCCAACGAAACCGGCACAACATGAGTATTTCTTTTTAGCTTCAGTAATTGCCTCGATCTGGCCGATGCCCCCAGCATTCACTTTCCTTGGTGCAAAAACGCCATTCTTCAAAAGATCGACTCTTTTACCGAAAATTTCTTTGAAGCAGTCAACAGTCCTCTGTGAATTAGCGCAAGCATAATCAGCAATAGCGAGAAGTTCCCTGTAACCCTCCTTGGCGGCGGCCCGCTCGCTATCCCAAAAATGCGGATAGGTCATCATGTTGTCCATAGAGTCGAAGATGACTTTCGCCCCACGGGTTTTAAGCTCCTTGGCGAGCTTCCAGGCAAACGGGGTATTTGTGTAAATAACGCAATCGCTTAAATCATTTGACAAATCAACAAGAGCATCCAAATACGCATCGACCCACCAAGCACGTTTGCCGGTTATCTGCCTAATGCTGAATATCCTCTTAGGATTTATGACCTCGGCGCTATCAAGTGAAGCAAGTACCTCAGATTCAATGCTGCCTTCCGGGAAATTTCGCAAATCGCAGTTGATGGCCTTCGCATCTAGGACGGTTCTAGGCTTGTTGATAACCAGATCAAGCTCACACCCTGCATCGAGCAGGAGTTTGAGCATGGCGTATTCGCGCGTTAGAATGCCATCGTTCTCGAAGCAGTATTGGTCTTGAAATGGAATGAATATCAGTTTCACGTTAATAGGCACCGCCAAGCGACTTGAATGCTGGCTGCGTCTTGTCCTTTTCGCTTAAAATAAACTCCGCATCAAGGGATGGCCACTCAACTGCTATATCAGCATCGTTCCATAAAATCCCGCCTTCATCGCCGGGACGGTAGACGTCGTCGCATTTGTAACAAAACACAGCGGTGTCACTCAGGACCAGAAAACCATGGGCGAAACCCTTTGGTATGAAAAGCTGCCGCTTATTCTCAGCTGAAAGGACAGCTCCTTCCCACTTGCCGTAGGTATCGCTACCCTTACGCAGATCGACAGCAACATCGAACACCTTACCGGAAACTACGCGAACGAGTTTGGACTGCGGATGCTCGATTTGGAAATGAAGTCCACGAAGCACACCCTTGGTGCTCAAAGACTGGTTATCCTGCACGAACTCACACTCGATTCCGCCCACAGTGAATTCCGGACGCTTGTAGGTCTCCATGAAGCAGCCGCGCTCGTCGCCGTAGGTCTTGATGTTAACGATCTTCACGCCCTCGATGGACGTCTCAGTGAATGTGAAGTTTCCAGAAGTTATCTTGTCGCCTTTTGCCATTGTTTGATCCTTACTGGCCCTGTGCGCGGTAGCGGGCCTCGGTGGCCTCCTTGGCCGGGCGCCACCAGGACTCGTTCTCCACGTACCAGTCGATGGTGGCCTTGAGCCCTTCCGAGAAGTCGGTGTGCGCCGGCCTCCAGCCGAGCTCGCGCCGCAGCTTGGTGGAGTCGATGGCGTAGCGGCGGTCGTGGCCGGGGCGGTCGGCGACCCAGTCGAAGTCCTCGGGGTCGCGGCCCATGGCCGTAAGGATCATGCGCAGGACGGTGATGTTGTTCTTCTCGCCATTGGCGCCGATGAGGTAGGTCTCCCCCGTGCGGCCCTTGGTGAGGATGTCCCAGACGGCGCTGGAGTGGTCCTCGGTGTGGATCCAGTCGCGGACGTTCTCGCCCTTCCCGTAGAGCTTGGGGCGGACGCCGTCGATGATGTTGGTGATCTGCCTGGGGATGAACTTCTCCACGTGCTGGTAGGGGCCGTAGTTGTTGGAGCAGTTGGAGATCGTGGTGCGCAGGCCGTAGGTGCGGGTCCATGCGCGCACGAGCATGTCGGAGCTGGCCTTGGTGCTCGAGTACGGCG
>NZ_CZAQ01000003.1:10940-47319 GCF_001404695.1 Collinsella aerofaciens
TGGGCCTATCGGCAAAGAGAGACTTATAGTCGTTGCTGTTCATAGCAACGAACTTGTCGTGAGCCACAGCGACGATGACCGCATCTAGATCTTTCATCCGGTCCATGGGCACAAGCTCCACACCGTATGTCTTCTTGGCATCGGCGGCATCGGCCCAGGGATCGCAGACCAAGGGGCTGATGCCATACTGCTTGAGTCGCTTCAGGATGTCGTCCACCTTCGAGTTGCGGACATCGGGGCAGTTCTCTTTGAAGGTGATGCCCAGCACGCCAACCTTTGCTCTGGCAGGGGCAAGACCGGCCTGCACCATCTCACGAATGGCGGCATCGGCAACGAACTCCCCCATGCCGTCATTAACCTTACGACCAGCTAGAATAATCTGGCTGTGGTAGCCAAGCTTCTCCGCTTCATAGGTGAAGTAATAGGGATCGACACCGATACAATGACCGCCGACGAGGCCGGGCTTGAAGCCAAGAGCATTCCACTTCGTGTTCATGCCGGCTACAACCTCGGAGGTATCGATACCCATGCGGTCGAAAACCATGGCAAGTTCGTTCATGAAGGCGATATTGATGTCGCGCTGCGAGTTCTCGACAACTTTCACTGCCTCAGCGGTCTTGATGGTGGAAACCGGATAGGTGCCAGCGGCGATCACGATGTCGTAGACGTCCTTGATCTCCTTGAGCGAATCCGCATCCTGACCAGAAACGATCTTTCGAATGGTCGTCAGGGTGTGCACTTTGTCGCCGGGGTTGATACGCTCAGGGGAGTAGCCGACCTTGAAGTCAACGCCGCACTTCAGTCCACTCTCTTGCTCCAGAATGGGCACGCATACGTCCTCGGTGACGCCGGGATAGACAGTAGACTCGTAAACAACGATGGAACCGGGTTTCAGGTGTGCACCCAGGGTTTTAGAAGCACCTATGACGGGCGTCAGGTCGGGAGTCTTGTCGCGATTCACGGGCGTTGGTACCGCTACGATATGGAATCGGGCATCCTCAAGTGCCGCGGGGTCGCATGTGAATTCGACATTCGACTCATGAACAGCCTTGTCGCCGACTTCCTTTGTCGGATCGACACCAGCTTTATACTGAGCGATCTTATGCTCGTTGATGTCGAAGCCGAGGACCTTGACGTGCTTTGAAAATTCGACGGCAATGGGCATGCCAACATAGCCCAATCCCACAAGGGAAAGCTTGGTGTTCCCATCGAGAAGATCCTTGTAAATGCTCATTCTTTTCCTCCTATTGATTAGCGAATGCCTTCGAGTAATAAGTCCTCGTATTTTTCGGTTATGAAGCGCCAGGAATAACGCTGTCGGATTACATCGATGGAACCCTTATCCAGAGCTTTAATCTCGTCCTTTCCCATGTCGTCTGCGCGGTCGATGAGCGAAGCGAGATTGCCCGGCTTCTTGGTCCAGTACAAGGCGGAATCTTCTGCGACTTCTCGGTTGAAACCCACGTCTAAAAGAAGATTCAGGCGGGTGGAAGCCAAGGCCTCCAGGAGGCTCGGGTTGGTGCCCCCGACCTCATGGCCGTGGAAGTAGCCGTATGCTTTTTCGCGGATCTTCTTCAGGAGCTCCTGGTCGTAGACGGTCCCGACGAACTTGATGCGTGGGTCGGACTTGAAGTGCGTCTTCCGCTCGAGCTCCGCGAGGAAGGAGTCGTCCACTCCCGTCACGAGCGCGAAATCCCGCTTGGATTCGGAAGCCATGAACTCCCGGATCATGGTCTCGTAGTTGTTCTCAGGCACGAAGCGTCCCACAACCAGGTAGTAGCCGAAGGGCTCGAGGCCCTTCTCGGAGAGCCATCCAGTGAACTTGGGGTCGTCGTCCGCGAGCGCTGAGCGCTTGATGTCGGCCCCGTAGGCGATGAAGGTTGTCTCGGGGTGCAGGTCGGCATACTCCCTGCGAATGTACTTCTCGATGTTCTTGGAGTCGCACACCATCAGGTCGGCGTGCTTGACCATCCCGCGCTCCGAGACCTTCCAGTACTTTCGGACGGGCGCGCTCCACTTGGCGCGCTTCCACTCGTGGCCGTCGGGGTTCACGAGGACCTTGCCGCCAAGGGCGTGGATTCTGTTAACGTACCTGCCGAATAACGGCCCGATGCGACAGGCCAGCACGTAGACGATGGGGTGCTGGACTCGGTTCTCCTCGATATAGGCGATGCACCACTTGAGGGCGTCGATGTCGTAGAAGATCGCCCTCGCGGCGCCGACGGGCCTGCGCAGCACGTTGAAGCAGTGCGCCCCGTTGTGCTCGAACTCGCCGACTTGCTCGGCAGAGTCCACGGCGCATGCCACGTGGTACTTGATGTCGTGCGACACCTGATTCTCGGTCAGCTTTTCGACGAACGTCTCGTAGCCGCCGTAGTTTGCCGGAATACCCTTGGACCCGATGATAAAAACATGCTGCATTAGTACGCATCACTTCCATTGAAGACCTCCAGAACCGTAAGTAGGACGATCTTGAGGTCCATGACGATTCCGCGCTTGGCTATGTATTCGAGGTCCCGGCGGACCATGCCGTCGAAACCGGTGGAATTGCGCTCCGTAACCTGCCAGAGTCCCGTGATACCTGGCTTCACTGCTAGCCTCTGCAGGTCGTACTCGGTGTACTCCGCGACCTCGTTAGGCAGCGGCGGACGAGGCCCAACGACGCTCATCTGACCCAGAAACACGTTGACGAACTGCGGAAACTCGTCGATGGAGTGCTTGCGGATGAATTTTCCGATCCTGGTGACACGGGGGTCCTCCCTCATCTTGAACATGGCGCCGGCGATCTCGTTCTGCTCCTTGAGCTCGGCGAGCCGTTCGTCGGCGTCCCTGTACATGGAGCGGAACTTCCACATGCGGAACGTGGTCAGGCTGCCGTCGGGGCGGGTCTGTCCCACGCGGATCTGGCTGTAGAAGGGGCTGCCCTCGCTCTCCAACCGGATGGCCGCGGCGAGAATTAGGCTGGGGATCGCGATGGCGACGAGCGCGGCACCGCTGAAAACGATGTCGAACGCGCGCTTCACGGCCCTATAGGCCAGGCGAGAGCGGTCCCAGTCCATGATGGATTGCATGGCCTTGTAGCGGGCAGCGCCCTCGCGCCGGTCCATGGCCTGAGCAATCAGCGCCGCCCCCGCGGGCGCGTCCGTTGTATATTGAGTTTTATCCGACACGTTCTCTTCCAACACTTTGTCCCCGGTTCGGGGAGCCTCCCTGTTCTGTGTAGCGACCATCTACAGTTAGGCGATCGCCTTTTTAAAGTTCCGCATGGCGCGCTGCTCGTTTGAAAGCACCGCGAGGCCAACGCGGGTGGTTACGCGTCGGCCGCACAGGTTGAGCTCCAAATAAGCAGTGCTCTTGCGTCTGTTAATGGTTTTGATAAGGCCTTCGTGGCCCAGCAGCGGACCTGACGTTACTACGACCTGGTCGCCGTCTTTTAGGGCCTCGCTCATGGGCACTACGCGGTCTCCCCTATGCGTAAAGCCGCCAATAAGCTGGACCTCTTCTTTTGCCAGCGGCACAAACTGACCGTCCTGGGAAAGAACCCAGGCAAAGTCGTCCATACGCAACAGATACTGTTGCACGGTGCGGGGATCTGTCGTATCGCAGATAAGATAACCGGGAAAGAGCGGCTTGGACGTATTGACCCATTCGCCGTGTACCTTGATCTCGGTTTGATATTGGGGATAAAAGAGCTCCTGCATGGCACCAGCCGGCACCATACGCTCAATGCGCTCGCGCATTACGTCTTCGCGACCGTTTATGACCTGGATTACATACCACACGAGCACCACCCCCTTGCTGTCTTACGTGTGGCTCACAGGGTTTGGTTATGGCTTCGCCAGGGCGCTTGTGCGCGGAGGCGCTCCATATTCAAACCCTGAGCCCAGTTAGACAAGCACGTGGCTCTGCCCCACCGTGAACGGTATGTATATGTGCAGTTGCTAGAGACGCGGACGTGTATCGCAAAATGACCGCATCCCCAGCTGACTGCGTGCGAGCCAGTCAAGCGGGTACAAAACTGGACCGCACGCAAACAGCTGAAGGACTGCTGTGGTTTGTCATAGCAACTTACTGCACTACATAAAGCGAACTAATAAATAGCCGAAAAACAAGTACAAAACGTGCATGGCAATCGATATTGGAGCTCGTGGTTTTTCTAACACCGCCGTTACGGCCGGATGCTGATCGACCCTGCGCTTTGCGACTTGCTGGAGCCGCGAGCACAGTTGAACTCATGTAACGTTAGGTATCTTAGCACAAGCTGGTAGCGAAACTGATTTGGCTTGTGGTGGACAACATATCGTTCATTTAGCGTGCTTAAGGGGGTTGTTTTGGGATGTTGTTCACGTTGATGCAGGTTATTGGGGCGTTGGCAATAATTGGGAGCGTTTCTGAAGCCCAACTGGAGCAGCGAGCTACACTGGTAATTGCGTTTGGATAACAAACTATGTACAGACATGGGAAATAAATTGTGCAACTTTTTGTTGGTGTGAGTGGGGTTTGTGGCGCGTGGTGTTTTGGCATGAAAAAAGGCCTTCGGAATTCCGAAGGCCTTTGCATTCACGATGGTGGAGACGAGGGGGATCGAACCCCTGACCTCTTGACTGCCAGTCAAGCGCTCTCCCAGCTGAGCTACGCCCCCGTGACGAGGAGATACTATAGGGGAAGTTGGCGTGGGGTGCAAGGACTTTTTTGGGTCAGACTCTAAATGTCTCTTGATATAGGTAAGCGATGGCGGTGCCGATGTGGACTTGGATCGTGGCTGTTGACCTGACGACGTTGCTGATGCCGGTGTCGGCCAACAAGCCCAGCGGGGAGTGATGTAGTTCCCACTCTAGGCCGTGTTCGCTTACCTCGGTGTTGGGGGCAATGGCGATGATGGAGAAGGTGCTGCCCTCGTGGCCTTCGATGATCCAGGATTCACCTGCGCGAAGGATGCGGGAGACTACCTTGTCCTCGGCAATCCAGACTGGGGCGTCATCGTAGCCTGCGAGTAGACCCAGTACGGAAAGCGCCATATCCGGACGGCCGCCCGTAGCGCAGGTCGCAACCACTTCGGCACCCGGCCAGCGACGGCGGACGGAATCGAGCGCCAGCGCCAGATCGGTATAGTCCTTGTACGGGTCGTGGCGCTCAACTTCAAAGTTGGTGGCGGCATCGACCAACGCACGACCTGCATCACTCACCGTGTCGGCATCCCCCACATATACGTCGCAGCCCAGGCCGGCGCCCAGCAGCGCGTCGAGTCCGCGGTCCACGGCGACAACGTGGTCGCACTCCCCTGCTAGCCTACGTAACAGATCCGCGCTCGCCACCACGGGCGAGCCGCAGACGACTAATATCTTGCAAGCCACAGCCATCGCCTATCCCTCAAACGAAAGCACGCGGGCCAAATCCAGGTCTTCATAGCTATCGATAAAGATATCGCAGTTAGTCCGAACGTCGTCGCGCTTCATGCGGCCGTGCGGGTCATAGATGCCCACGCGCTTAAAGCCTGCGGTACCAGAGCTCTTTAGGCCAAAGACCGCATCCTCAAATACCCAAGCGCGCTCAAACTTGCACCCGTGGCGCTCCTCCAGGCGGCGCAGCGCCAGCTCGTACACATCGGGGAACTGCTTGGAGCGTCCCGCCACGCCCGTCGTGGTAACAAACTCCATGTACGCGTCGAGCCCGGCTCCCGTAAGCGCAGGCTGCACCAGCTCGGCCGGCGTGGACGTAGCCACGCACATGGCAATGCCTGCCGCCTTCGCCTGCTCCAAAAACGCCAGGAGCCCCTCGCGCGGCGGCACCTTGGAGTACCCATCAATCAGAATATTGCTCAGCTCACGGTACAGCTCTTCGCCATTCGCGCCAATGCTCCAGGTGTCGTGGTAGGCCTGGCACTCGTCCTCGAGCGACAAATGCTCAAATTGGGCAAAATCGTCGACCGTTACGTCAACTCCGTGGCGGTGCAATAACTCGGGTTGAGCATAGGCCCAAACGGGGGTGCTATTAACCAGTGTTCCGTCGCAATCGAAAATAAAAACGACATTGGGAGCAGCGGTCTGGGACATAAACGAACCTTTCGATGTCAAATGGTAAACATCCTGCTAAAAACGTTTTACCAAACGTCAGACTAACAATCTTGAAACCCTAATTGATAAAACTGTCAAGAGTTTTACCACGGCAATTCTGCCAGTGGTCTAAACATGGCGCTTACCGATTAAACGCCGCCCTAAAACCACTTTCCTTCATAAAAGTAACGTACAGGTGTTATCGTAGTTTCTGCCGAAAGTTCCACCGAGCACGCGAGGTGGAACGAATCATAGAACTATCGCCGTCCCTTCGATTCGTGCAGCCTTGGACCTTTCGCATCTAGTCACCAAGGCAACACGCTGCCGCGTCATGATGGGATCAAACGTGAGCGATACAAAGCTAAAGCCAACGGCTAAAAAGCCCGCAACCCGTAAAGCCGCCCCGCACGCACCGGAGCTCACCAAGGACGATGTCTACCTGTTTGGCATCGGCACGTGGGAGCGCAGCTGGGAAAAGATGGGCGCGCACCCCGACACGCAGAACCGTACGCGCGGCTGGCGTTTTTGCGTTTGGGCGCCCGATGTAAAGAGCGTGCATGTCATTGGTGAATTTAACGACTGGGATGAGGAAGCCAACCCGCTGGTGCCCGTGCATACGAGCGCTATTTGGGAAGGCTTTATTCCTGGCGCCGAGCAGGGGCAGCTCTATAAGTATCTCATCGAGACCAACGAGGGCGAAAAACTCTACAAGGCCGATCCGTACGCCTTTAAGGCCGAGTGCCCTCCGGGTACCGCGAGCGTGCTGTGGACCCTCGATGGCTATAAGTGGAACGACGCCGCATGGCTCAACCGCCGCGCCGGCCACAACCACATGTCACAGCCCCTTAACATCTACGAGGTGCATATCGGATCGTGGAAGCGCCACGGCGATGCGCCGCAGGGCGAGCCGGACGAGTACGGCAACTACCCTGGCCCCATGGATCCCTTCCCCGCGCAGCGCGGCGAGTTCTACACCTACGACGACCTGTCGGTGGAGCTCGTGGACTACGTGCGCGACATGGGCTACACGCATATCGAGGTCATGCCGCTCATGGAGCATCCCTTCGACGGCTCTTGGGGTTACCAGACGACCGGCTATTATGCCGCAACGTCGCGCTATGGCGACCCGCAGCAGCTCATGCACTTTATCGATGCGTGCCACGAGGCTGGCATCGGCGTGATCATGGACTGGGTGCCCGGCGGTTTTTGTGCCGACTCCCACGGCCTTGCCACCTTTAACGGCCACATGCTGTTTGAGCACGAGATTCACCCCAACTGGGGCACGCACAAGTTCGACTTCGCCCGCGGCGAAGTCCGCTCCTTCCTGGTCTCCAACGTGCTGTACTGGCTCGAGAACTTCCATGTGGACGGCATTCGCATGGACGGCGTGTCCAGTATGCTGTACCTCAACTTTGGCATCGACGATCCGGGGCAAAAGAAGTTCAACAAGTACGGTACCGAGGAGGACCTGGACGCCAGCGCGTTTATCCGTCAGGTCAACTGCGCTGTTGAGGCACACTACCCCGACGTGATGATGATGGCCGAGGAGTCCACCGCGTGGCCGCTCGTGACCTATCCGCCGCAGGACGGCGGCCTGGGCTTCCACTACAAGTGGGACATGGGCTGGATGAACGACACCCTGCACTACATGCAGACCGATTTTCCGTGGCGCCCCGGCAACCACGGGCTGCTCACGTTCTCCATCATGTACGCCTTTACCGAGAACTTTATCTGTCCGCTGAGCCACGACGAGGTCGTCCACGGTAAATGCTCGCTGATCGGCCGTATGCCGGGCGACTGGTGGCGCCAGTTTGCCGGCCTGCGCACGCTGGCTTTCTATCAAATGACGCACCCCGGTGCCAAGCTCAACTTTATGGGCAACGAGATCGGCCAGTTTATTGAGTGGCGCTACTACGAGTCCATCCAGTGGTTCCTGACCGAGGAGTACGAGACCCACCGTCATCATCAGGCGTTTATCAAGGCGCTCAACCACCTGTACACCGCCGAGCCCGCCCTGTACGAGCGCGGCTACACCGACGACGGCTTTACCTGGATCGACGCGGACAACTCCAAGCAGTCCATCGTGAGCTTTGTGCGTCAGGGCGAGGACGTCGATGACGACCTGGTGATCCTGATCAACTTTGACCCGGCAAGCTACGAGAGCTTCCGCGTGGGCGTGCCGCGCGAGGGTGACTGGGAGGTCATCTTCGATTCCGACCGTCCCGAGTTCGGTGGCAGCGGCTACGCCGGTGAGGAGCCCTACACCTGCTCGAGCGAGCCCTATCCCTGGAACGGGCAGATGGACTCCATTGAGATTAAGGTGCCTGGCCTGGCAGGCGTGGTGCTTAAGCGCCGCGGCCCCAGCAGCTACAAGCCGCCCGTGGTTGAGGAACCCAAGGCTGCGCCCAAAAAGCGCACGTCCTCGGTGAAGCCCAAGCCAGCGGCTGCTAAGAAGGCTCCGGCTAAGGCCAAGGCTACGGCGATCAAGGCTAAGGCTGCCGCAAAGCCCGCTGCTAAGGCAACCGCGACCAAGAAGCCGGCTGCCAAAAAGGCCGCTACCAAGGCCAAGTCTGCTTCTGTTAAGCCGTCTGCCAAGGATGCGTAACAAAGCCGTTACAGCTGTAATACCCGCCCCGCGGGGGCGTAGGATACAAGTCATAACCGTTCCGGGAGAAACATCCCCGGGGGAAAGGAACGTATGAATAAGATCTTCGAAAACAAGCAGGAGTTTACCGAGCTCTATCGCGATGCCGTCATGAGCATTAGCGGCAAGAGCGTCGAGGCTGCCAGCGACCTCGACCGCTTTAACGCCCTGGCCAAGCTCGTGGCCGAGAAGGCGCGCACCGTTGCCACCAAGAGTGACGCCCGCGCCACCGCCGAGGGCAAAAAGCGCGTGTACTACTTCTCGATCGAGTTTTTGATCGGTCGCCTGCTCGACAACTACCTGCTCAACTTTGGCGTACGCGATATAGTCGCCGAGGCGCTCGACGACATGGGCTTTGATCTGTCCGTCATCGAGAACCAGGAGCCCGATCCGGCGCTGGGCAACGGTGGCCTGGGCCGTCTGGCCGCATGTTTCCTGGATTCGATGGCAGCCGAGGGCATTGCCGGCTACGGCAACGGCATGCGCTACCGCTACGGCCTGTTTAAGCAGGAGATCGTCAACGGCAGCCAGGTCGAGGCCACCGACGAGTGGCTCACCCACGGCTATCCCTGGGAGGTCCGTCGTCAGGATAAGGCCGTGACTATTAAGTTTGGTGGCCGCGTCGAGGGCTTTGAGGAGAATGGCCGCACGTTCTACCGCACGGTGAACACGCAGGACATCCTGGCCGTTCCTTATGACATCCCCGTCGTGGGCTATGCCGGCGAGACCGTCAACAAGTTGCGCGTCTGGGCTGCCGAGCCGGTCGAGGAGCACTTCGATCTGGAGGCCTTCAACCGCGGCGACTACGCCCTGGCCGATGCCGAGCGCGCCGAGGCCGAGGCCATTAGCGCCATCCTCTACCCCAACGACGCCGGCGAGCACGGCCGTCTGCTGCGCCTGAAGCAGGAGTACCTGTTTGTCTCGGCCGGCATCTACAGTCTGCTCGACACCTTTGAGAAGGAGCACGGCGAGAACTGGGAGCTGCTGCCGCAGTTTGTGGCCATCCACACCAACGACACGCACCCCGCCATGTGCGGCCCCGAGCTCATGCGCATCCTCATCGACGAGAAGAAGCTCGAGTGGGACGACGCCTGGAACATCGTGACGCAGGTCGTGAGCTACACCAACCACACCATCCTGCCCGAGGCTCTGGAGAAGTGGCCCATCGGCACGTTCTCCAAGCTCCTCCCCCGCGTGTACCAGATCATCGACGAGATCAGCCGTCGTTGGCACGAGTCGTTCGACACCACGCAGGAGGGCTGGCAGGAGCGTCTGCGCCAGACCGCCATTCTGTGGGACGGCGAGATTCGCATGGCCAACCTGTCCGTGATCTGCAGCCACAGCGTCAACGGCGTGGCAAAGATCCACTCCGACATCATCAAGAACATCGTGCTCAAGGACTTCTATGCCCTGACGCCCGAGAAGTTCAACAACAAGACCAACGGCATCTCGCATCGTCGCTTCTTTGCCGAGGCCAACCCCACCTACGCCAAGCTCGTGACCGAGACCATTGGCGATGGCTGGCTGAAGGACGCCTTTGAGCTGGAGAAGCTTAAGGAGTTTAAGGACGACACCGAATTCCTGAAGGCCGTGGGTGCCTCCAAGCGCGCCAACAAGGAGCGCCTGGCCGCCTACGTTAAGGCCGAGACCGGTCTGGTTATCGACCCCAACACCGTCTTCGATGTCCAGGTGAAGCGCTTCCACGCCTACAAGCGCCAGCTCATGAACATCATGAAGGTGATGGACATCTACAACCGTCGCATCGCCGATCCTAACTTTCACGTGACGCCGACGACCTTCATCTTTAGCGGCAAGGCTGCCTCGAGCTACACCTTTGCCAAAGAGACCATCCGCCTCATTAACTCTGTGGCCGACGTCATAAACAACGACGCCCGCGTGAACGAGGTCATGAAGGTCTGCTTCATCCCCAACTTCCGCGTGAGCAACGCCCAGCTCATCTACCCCGCCGCCGAGATCTCGGAGCAGATCTCCACGGCCGGCAAGGAGGCCTCGGGCACGTCCAACATGAAGCTCATGATGAACGGCGCCATTACGCTGGGCACCCTCGACGGCGCCAACATCGAGATCGCCGACCTGGCCGGCCGCGAGAACGAGGCCATCTTTGGCCTGACCGCTCCCGAGGTCGAGCAGCTCTGGGCATCCAACAGCTACTTTGCGTGGGATACCCTCAACGGCGACCGCGAGCGTCTGGGCCGCGTGATGGACGAGCTCAAGGACAACACCTTTGCGGGTCTTTCGGGCAACTTCGAGAGCATCTACAACGAGCTCATGAACAACAACGACCCCGACCTGGTCATGGCAGACTTCCGCAGCTACGTGGATGCGTGGGAGAAGCTTACCGGCAGCTACGGCGACCAGGAGACCTGGAACCGCAAAGCCCTGCTCAACACCGCCTCCTCCGGCTGGTTCTCGAGCGACCGCACTATTCGCGAGTACCGCGACGAGATCTGGCACGCGTAAAGGCGCGCGAGCTCCCTTTGCCGCACGGCATTATTCGGCGGGCGCGACCGAGCGCCGCGTCCGCCGCTAATGGGTTAGAAACATCGATGACAGAAGGAGAAATCGATGAGTAAGAAAGAATGCATCGCGATGCTCCTCGCAGGAGGACAGGGCAGCCGATTGGGGGCACTCACCCAAAAGATCGCCAAGCCGGCGGTTAGCTTTGGTGGCAAGTTCCGCATTATCGACTTTTCGCTCTCCAACTGCTCCAACTCGGACATCGACACGGTGGGCGTTCTGACGCAGTATCGCCCCTACCTGCTGCATGCCTACGTGGGATCCGGCGAGGCGTGGGATCTGGACAGCCGTGACGGCGGCGTGTCGATCCTGCCGCCGTACGAGACGCAGACCGGCGGCGCCTGGTATGCGGGCACGGCCGACGCCATCACGCAGAACCTCGACTACATCAAGGCCAACGACCCCAAGTACGTCCTGATTCTTTCGGGCGATCACCTGTATCGCATGGACTACCGCAAGATGCTCAAGACGCACATTGAGAACAACGCCGACCTCACGGTAAGCGTTATGCCCGTGCCGTGGGAAGAGGCCAGCCGCTTTGGCATCCTGACCACCGACCCCGAGGACGGCCGCATCACCAAGTTTACCGAGAAGCCCGAGAAGCCCGATTCGAACCTCGCATCCATGGGCATCTACATCTTCTCGGCCGATGTGCTGATCGAGGCGCTCGAGGAGGACGCTCTGGACCAGCGCTCGAGCCACGACTTTGGCAAGGACATCATCCCCAAGCTGCTCGGTGAGAATAAGCGCCTGTACAGCTATGAGTTCCACGGCTTCTGGAAGGACGTCGGCACCATCGCCAGCTTCCACGAGACCTCGATGGACCTGCTGGGCAACAACCCCGAGTTTGATCTGTTTGACAAGAACTTCCCCATCATGTCCAACATCACCACGCGTCCGCCGCACTACATTGGCCCAGACGGCCGCCTGGACGACTGCCTGGTCTCCAACGGCTGCAAGATCTACGGCACCGCTCGCCACTCGATCCTTTCGACCGATGTCATCATCGAGGAGCGCGCCGTGGTCGAAGACTCCGTGCTGCTGCCGGGTGCGCACGTTAAGAGCGGTGCACACATCTGCCGCGCTATTTTGGGCGAGAACTCCACGGTCGAAGAGGGCGTGAAGCTCGGCTCTGTCGATACCACCAAGGATACGGCCGTCGTTGGAAATGACGTCGTTATCGGGAAGGGGGAATGATCCGATGATCAATCGCAAGGCCATCGGTTATATCACCGCTAACTACTCTTCGTCCTACGGCAGTGTCTTGCTCAAGGACCGCCCCATCGCGTCCGTCCCGTTTTTGGGCCGCTACCGCCTGATCGACTTTCCGCTGTCCAACATGATGAATGCCGGAATCAAGACCGTCGGCGTCGTCATGCCGGGCAACTACCGCTCGCTGATCGATCACGTGGGCTCGGGCAAGGACTGGGGCTTGGACCGCAAGAAGGGCGGCCTGTTCATGGTGCCCGGCAACGCGTATGGCACCACCAAGGGCGGCATGCGCTTCCTGCTGCGCGACATCATCTCCAATAAGACGCTGTTCCAGCGCTCGGAGAAGCCCTATGTCGTGATGATGGGCACCAACATCATCTTTAACATGGACCTCAACACCATCATCGAGGCGCACGAGAACTCCGGCGCTCAGATGACCGTGGTGTACTGCAAGGCCACGCGCAACGTCGATGACGAGACCAAGCTCGAGATTAACGAGAACGGCCGCCTGACGGGCGTGAGCGCCGGTGTCGTGTACGGCGACAACGCCTCCATGGACTGCTGCATCGTCAACCGCGAGACGCTGCTCGAGATCATCGACCACTACCAGGCCGCCGACTATCTGGACCTGCTCGAGGCACTCCAGGGCGACTTTGGTAACATCGACGTGTGCAGCTACGAGTACAAGGGCGAGGTCGTGGGCGTGTTTAGCGAGAAGTCGCTGTATCGCCGCAGCATGGACCTGCTCGACCAGACCGTGGCCGACCAGCTCTTCGATCCCGAGCGCCCGATCCTGACTAAGGCTCACGACGTGCCGCCTTCGCGCTATGCGACCGGCAGCCACGCGTGCAACTCGATCATCTCGGCCGGCTGCATCATTAAGGGCACCGTGCGCAATTCGCTCCTGTCGCGCGGCGTCGTGGTCGAGGAGGGCGCATCGGTGACCAACTCGATCATCAACCAGAGCTGCATCATCAAGAGCGGCGCACGCGTCGAGAATGCCATTCTGGATAAGAACAACGTGGTCCCCACCAACACCGAGCTTCGCGGCACGCCCGAGAATATTCTGGTGCTGGGCAAGGCTCCGTTAACTTCTGACACCACCATCGTACGTTAACGTTGGCACCGCAACATCGCTCGTAACATGTAGAATAGCCGCCCGGTTCGCGCCAGGCGGCTATTCTCGAATTGCAACATGGGAGACAATATGGCAGATTCCAGCAAAAAGATGCAGATCGTGTTTGCCTCGGCCGAGTGCGCACCGTTTGTGAAGACCGGTGGCCTGGGCGACGTGGCGGGCTCGCTGCCTGCGGCGCTCGTGCGCGCCGGCGCCGAGGTTATCGTGATGGTGCCCAAGTACGCCACCATCAAGGCCGAGTACAAGGCGCAGATGGAGCACTTCTCCGACTTTTACGTGAGCCTGGGCTGGCGCAACGAGTACTGCGGGCTCGAGAAGCTTGAGCACGACGGCGTCACGTATATGTTCGTGGACAACGAGCGCTACTTTGCGCGCGACTATCCGTACGGCTTCTTTGACGACGGCGAGCGCTTTGCGTTCTTCTCCAAGGCCATCACCGAGAGCCTGCAGCACCTGCCGGCCGGTTTTGAGTGCGACATCCTGCACTGCAATGACTGGCAGACGGCACTTGCGCCCGTGTTTTTGCGCGAGTTTTACCAGGGCCTGCCGCTGTATGACCGCGTCAAGACCGTGTTCTCGATCCACAACGTGGCGTTCCAGGGCCAGTTTAGCGACACCGTAATGGAGGACATCCTTGGTGTGGCTCATATTCCGGCGGCCGCCTCACAGCTGCGTTGCGACGCCTGCAGTATCAACTACATGCTGGGCGCGCTGCGCTATGCCGATGCCATCACTACGGTGAGCCCCACCTATGCCAACGAGATCCAGACGCCCGAGTTTGGCGAGGGCCTGGACGGCGTTCTGCGCGAGCGTTCGTATGCGCTGCAGGGCATTTTGAATGGCATCGACGTCGCAGGCTTTGACCCGGCGACCGACAAGCGCATTGCCGCCAACTACACCGTGGAGGACCGTTCTGGTAAGGCCGTGTGCAAGGCCAAGCTGCAGGAAGAGCTGGGGCTCGAGGTTCGCGACGACCGTCCGCTTATGGTCATGGTCACGCGTCTGACGCGCCAGAAGGGCTTGGATCTCGTCATGTACGCGCTCGATCGCATTTTGGCAGGCGGCGTGCAGGTGGCCGTGCTTGGCACTGGCGACCGCGACTACGAGGACGGACTGCGATACTTCCAGGACAAGTACCCCGGCACCATGGCCGCACGCATCGAGTTCGATCCTGCGCTGTCGCAGCGTATGTATGCCGCAGCCGACATGTTCCTGATGCCTTCGAAGTTTGAGCCCTGCGGCCTGTCGCAGATCATCGCCATGCGCTACGGTACCCTGCCCATCGTGCGCGAGACCGGTGGCCTGAAGGACACTGTGATCCCGTACAACGAGTTTACCGGCGAGGGTACGGGCTTCTCGTTTAGCAACTTTAACGGCGACGAGATGGGCGACGCGGTGTTCCGCGCGGCGCGTCTGTTCTGGGATAACCGCGAGGCGTGGGATCAGCTGGTCACGCAGGCCATGAGCCAGGACTTTAGCTGGACGCGCTCGGCCGATAAATATCTGGACCTGTACTTCTTTATGCACCCGGAGATTGAGAGGCCGGCGGCTGTTGTCGACGAGCCTGAGGCTGTGGCTGAGCCGGTGGCCGCTGAGCCGGAGCCGGAGCCCAAGGCCGAGGAGAAGCCGGTTGAGGCTGAGACCGCAAAGGCCGAGCCTGAGGTGAAGGCTGAAGTTGCTCCTGGGGCAGAGGCAGAGGCCGAGGTCAAGCCTGCTGCAAAGCCTGCGGCAAAGAAGACCGCGACTCGTAAGACGACGGCGAAGAAGGCCGCTGCGAGCAAGACCGCGACCGCGAGCAAGACCACCGCTGCCAGGACAACGACCGCGCGCAAGCGCACCACCGCCGCTGCCAAGAAAGCCGCCGAGGCTGCTCCCGAGGTAAAGGCCGAGGTCGCAGAGGCCAAGCCGGCCGCCAAGGCTCCGGCAAAGACCGCTGCCAAGAAGACGACCACGACCGCCAAGAAGGCAACGACCGCCAAGAAGAACACGGCAACGAAGTCGACGGCCGTCAAGGCTACTGCGACCAAGGCCGCTCCGAAGGCCGCCGCAAATGCTACTGCGACCAAGGCCGAGGAGGCAGCCGCCGAGCCCAAAGCCGAGGCAGCTGTCGAGGCCAAGCCGACCGCCAAGACCATCACGCGCAAGCGCACTGCAACGACGGCCAAAAAGACCACGACCAAGGCTGCTGCTCCTAAGGCGGAAGCTAAGGCTGAGGCCAAACCCGCAGTAAAGGCCAAGCCTGCGCCGAAGGCCGCCGAGGTCAAGCCCGCTGCCGCCAAAGAGGAGCCCAAGGCCGAGGTAAAGGCCAAGCCCGAGCCCACAATGGAGACCCCGGTCTCCCCCGCCGCCGCAACCGAGAAAAAGGCGCCGTCGAAGAAGACTTCCGTCCGCAAGGCAACGGCCACCCGCAAGCGCCGCTAATCCAGACGATCCAAAACCTCATCAAACCCTAAGCAAGGGGCGCTCCAACCGGGCGCCCCTTCTCTGTAGGTAGTGGTAAAACGATTTTCTAGGACAACCGTTCGCCGATGGTAAACGGATGTTGTTTATACACCCTGTGTACTACAGATATACTTACATCTTAGGCGTAAAACCCATGGCCCGCAGGCCATGATTCTATTGAACTGGACCGTACTATGAGATTGATACACAACAGCCGTCTACCGCAGTTTCGCACTCCGTTTGGCGCTGTGACCACTGGAACTTCCGTTGCACTCTCGGTGATTTTGGAGGATGCCGATCCCAACCAGGCAACGCTTACGCTGCGCACCTGGGTCGATGAAGTCGGCGAGACCCTGATCCCAATGGAGCACGAAGGCGATGGCATTTTTACCGGCGAGCTCAAATGCACTGAACCGTGTCTTGTGTGGTACAGCTTTATATGCAATATCGAGGGCCAGCCCGAGGTCCGCTTGGGCGCACCGCAGGGTCGCACCGGCGGAGAGGGCGTAACTTACGACTACGCCGAGGTTCCGTCCTTCCAGATTACCGTCTATAAGCACCGAGAAGTGCGTCCCGAGTGGTACGAGCGTGGCATGGTCTACCAGATCTTCCCCGATCGCTACGCCCGAGATGAAAACTGGCGCGAGCGCACGCTGGCCGAGGTCGAAAAACCACGCAACGGAATCCAGCGCCGCATGGTCGAGGACTGGAACGAGCCGCCCGTGTACGAGCGCGCCGAAGACGGCTCCATCAAAACCTGGGACTTCTACGGCGGGTCGCTCAAGGGCATCCAGGAAGACCTGCCTCGCATCGCCGAGCTGGGCTTTACGGCCATCTACCTCAACCCCATTTTTGAAGCCGCGAGCAACCACCGCTACGACACGGCCGACTACACCAAGATCGACCCGATCCTGGGCACCGAGCAGGACTTTACCGAGCTGTGCCAGGCGGCCGAGAAGCTGGGCATCTCCATCATTCTGGACGGCGTCTTCAACCACACGGGCGATGACTCGATCTATTTCAACCGCTACGGCAACTACCCCGGCGTGGGCGCGTGGCAGAGCGAGGATTCGCCATGGCGCGATGCGTTTTATTTCCACGAGGACGGCTCATACGACTGCTGGTGGGGCGTGGGCAATATGCCCGCCATCAATGAGAGCTCTGAGCTGGTACGCGAGCGG
Source organism: Collinsella aerofaciens (assembly GCF_001404695.1). Classification (GTDB taxonomy): domain Bacteria; phylum Actinomycetota; class Coriobacteriia; order Coriobacteriales; family Coriobacteriaceae; genus Collinsella; species Collinsella aerofaciens_E. The sequence goes on from NZ_CZAQ01000003.1 coordinate 28,149, forward strand.
CTCCTGGGCAAGGACGGCGTGATCCGTAAATGGCTACGTGCCGGCGCTCATGGCTGGCGCCTAGACGTGGCCGACGAGCTTTCCGATGACTTCCTGGCCGAGATCAAAAAGGCCGTGCTCGCCGAGAAGCCTGATGCACTGTTGCTCGGCGAAGTCTGGGAAGACGCCTCCAACAAGATCAGCTACGGCCATCTGCGTCGCTACCTACAGGGCTCCGAGTTGGACTCTGCTATGGATTACCCCTTCCGCGACATGGTCATCGGCTTTTTGATGGGCTACAAGAACGCCTACGAGGCCGCTGAGGATATCGAGACCCTGCGCGAGAACTACCCGAGCGAGGCATTGTCCTGCGCGCTCAACCTGCTGTCGAGCCACGACCGCCCGCGTATCATCTCGGTGCTCGGCGGCGGCCCCGACGAGTCGCAGCTGCCCGAGTGCGAGCGCAGCAAATGGCGCCTGGACGAGAACTCGATGGGCCTGGCCAAGAGCCGTTTTTGGCTCGCCACGCTCATGCAGATGACCTTCCCCGGCGTGCCTTCGATCTACTACGGCGACGAATACGGCCTGGAGGGTCTAACCGATCCGGGCAACCGCCGCACCCTGCCGACCAAGGACCAACTGCACGACTTCGACACGCTGGCTATTGTCAAAAACGCCTCCGCCGTACGCCGCGCACTGCCGTTTATGATCGACGGCGAGATCAAGGCCTTCGCGCTCAACGACGAGGTGCTGGCATACAACCGCACGGGCAGGGATGGCGAGTCCGCGACGGTTATCATTAACCGTAGTCTGCGCAATTCGCACCGCGTGACGATTCCGGCGCTCGGCGAATGCGCGAGTGACGTGATCAGCGGTCACGAGTGCGAGATCCACAACGGCACGGTCACGCTCGATTTGTATCCGCTGGGCTCGTCGATCATCTATCACCATGCCGAGCAGCGCTTGCAGGAGCCGCTCGATCACGGCGCGGGCGTTGTGTGCCATATCACCTCGGTACCGACCGATGACGGCAAGCCCGGCACGATCGGCGCACCCACGCGTCGCTTTATCAACCATCTGTCCGCTATGGGCATGCGCTACTGGCAGGTCCTGCCTGTCAACCCAACGGACTTCTTCCGCTCCCCTTACGCCGGTCCTTCGGCTTTTGCTGGCAATATCGACCTGCTGCCCGAGAGTCACAAGGAGCTAGCCGCCGACTTTGAGACCTGGAAGGCCCACGGTGGCGAGGATGCCGATCCGCTGTACACCGCGTTTAAACATCGCAACGCCGATTGGCTCGAGAAATACTGCGTCTACATGGCCGTTAAGAAGTACTTTGAGGGCGAGTCGCGCCACGATTGGCCGGCGGATGTCGCGCGCTACAACGAGCACCTGATTGACGACAAGCGTTTCCACGACGAGGCCGAGCTTCAGGCGTACATGCAGTACCGCTTTGACCTGGCTTGGTGCGAGCTTATGAACTATGCGCACAAGAAGGGCATCGAGGTCATCGGCGATATTCCTATGTACGTGTCCGACGATTCGGCAGATGCGTGGAGCGAACCCGAGAACTTCTGGCTGTCCGATACCGGTAAGGCAATCGAGATCTCCGGTGCGCCGCCCGACAACTTTGCGCCCGAGGGCCAGGTGTGGGGCAACCCGACGTTCCGCTGGGACCACATGAAGCAGAACGGCTACCGCTGGTGGATGGATCGCCTACGTCGTGCGTTCTCGCTCTACGACCGCGTGCGCCTGGATCACTTCCTGGGCTTCCACAGCTACTTTAGCATTCCCTCAGGTAAGGCCTGCGCCGACGGGCGTTGGCTGGCAGGCCCGGGCAAGGACCTTTTCCAGACCGCCTATGACGAGTTGGGGCCGCTCAACTTTATCGCCGAGGACCTGGGCTACCTGACGCCCGGCGTTCGCGCCATGGCTTCGACCTGCGGCTTTCCCGGCATGGACGTGCTGGAGTTTAGCGACTACGACGTCCGCAACGGCGTGCACCCCACGCCGGGCAAGATCCTGTACACCTCGACGCACGACACGTCGACGCTCGCGGGTTGGTGCACGCGTTCCTTTGCGGGTGGAGACGAGCCGAGTGGTGTTGAGGTGGCGGCCAAACTGATGAGCGACGCGCTGGCAAGCGACGCTCCCCTGGTGATGATGCCGCTGCAGGATGTCCTGGGGCTGGGCGACGATGCGCGCATGAACGTTCCGGGCGTGGCCACGGGCAACTGGACCTGGCAGGCTGACGAGGCCGACGTTGCGGCCGCCGAGGGTAAAACTGCGCAGCTCCTGCGCAACACGCATAGATTCTGGGGCGAAGCGTGATAAAACGCCCGATATAGGGTACAGTTACAGTCGTTTGAATTTTTGCGGGCAGAGTGATCTGCCCGCTTTGTGCTGAAAAGGAAGTATTATGGCGCGCTACGATTACAAGTGCTCGAGCTGCGGCAACGTGTTTGAGGTTGAGCATCCCATGTCCGAGACCCCCGAGGTCGTGTGCCCGAGCTGCGGCGCTCCGGCATCCAAGACGTTCTCGGCCAGCGGCATCAAGTTTGAGGGCAGCGGCTTCTACAACACCGACCAGCGCAGCGGCGGCTCCAGCACCAGCGCCACCAGCGGCTGCTGCGCCAACTGCCCGCACAGCCACTAGAAACCAATCAGCCCCGCGACCGACACCAATCGCGGGGCTGATTCTTTAACTACCCAGGCATCTCTATGAGTTGCGGTGAAATAAGGACTGTTTGGCGGGTAGATGCCGCTATTCAATCCCTATTTCACCGCAACTTAGTAGTTACTTGTGGACCAGTCTGGCGCAGAAGTGGCCGTCGTAGGAGTCGGCGTTTACGGGGACGCTTTGGAAGAGGCCACGGTCGTTTTGACGGACGGCTACCAGCTTCTTGGCCTGCTCGAAATCGGGCAGTTGCAGGATCTGCGCCTCGGAGAGTGGCTTCAGGCTAAAACCGGTGCCCTCGGGAGAGTTTAGGAAAGCATCCACGACCTGCGTGTTCTCCTCGTCGAAGACCGAGCACGTCGCATAGATGAGCTCGCCGCCGGCAGCCACGCGGGGAGCAGCCTCTTTGAGCATCGTCAGCTGCAGCTTGGGCAGTTCAACCGTCACATCCTTTTCGGTCAGGCGCCACGGTATCTCGGGATGACGGCGCATAGTGCCGGTGCCCGAGCACGGCGCATCGATAAAGACCGTGTCGAACTTAACCGGCTCGCCAAGCATCGCATCAAACGACGTGAGCACTTCATTGAGCTCGCAGGCATCGCCCGACACCGTACGAACACCTGAGATACCCGCCTTGTGCAGGCGCGCGAGATTCTGATCACACTTACGATCGTGCAGATCAAGCGCGGTATGCTGACGCTCGTACCCGGCACGCTTGGCCTGACACATCATTACATAGGTCTTGGTGCCGCGGCCAGCGCCGATCTCTAGGCAACGCCCGGGTCGCGTCGCCGCAGTGGCAATGAGCTGGGCGTTAAGGTCCGAGGCAACGGCAGCAGCGCGCTCAAACACGCCCGACGCAACCGTAACCTGAGCATCGACCGGCGCATGGCAACCCGGGAACAAGGGTGCCACAAGCTGCGAAATGTAAGGATCGAGGTCGGTCGCAAAGGCGTTCTCATGCAGGGCCAGCGGCGCGGGGGCCAGATTGCCGGCAAAGTTAAGCGCACCCTCTGGCGTGTCAAACGAGGCCATAATGCGAGCGCACAGCCAGCGAGGAAGACCCATCAGGCGCGACAGACGAACCAAGCGTCGCTCAGACTCATCCACATCGGACGCAGTCGCAAAGTTCTCAACATTGTCCGCAACCTTATGCAGTACAGCATTGGCCAAGCCGGCGGCGGACTTAGCACCGCAACGAACCAGTTCAACACCCTGACTTACGGCAACACGGCCCGGCGTATGCAGGTAGAGCATCTCGAAGGCCGAGATACGAAGCGCCATGCGAACGCGCGGCGCAACCTTTTTGGGCTTATCGAGAAACTGATCGAGCAGCTCGTCCAAAATACCCTGCGTGGCGGCAACACCGAGCGCCAAGCGAGCGGCAAACGCAGAATCGCGCTGGTCAATGGCCTTGGCGGAAGCGCGGGAAGACAACACGTCGCGCGCATACATGCCGCGGCGATCGGCCTCCATCAGCACATCGAGCGCAAGCTTGCGCGCGGGAGACAGCTTGCTCATGACAAAACACCCCACGAAAGATCGGCACCCTGCAGGCCAGCAGCCCAGGCAGAAGCGGCCATAGCACGCTTGCCATCAGGCTTAACCTCGAGCAACTCAACCGAGCCATCGGAAAGGCCAAGGTAAACACGCTTAGCCTTAACGTCAACGGCGCCCTCGCCAAGCGAAACATCGGCCAGCGCAGCATCGAGCACACGCACGGTCTTGCCGGCAATCACGCAACGAGCAGGCGCGGTATCGGACGAAGCCAGCACATGACGCACGCAATCAAGCGCCGCCATGTGCGGATCCAGACGCATCTCTTGCTTGGAGATCTTGGCAGCATGGGTAACGAGCGCCTCATCCTGTTCGATCCACACGGCGGTGCCATCGGCAAGAGAAGGAAGCGTATCGGCAAGCAGTTTGCCGCCCAGCTCGCCAAGCTCCGTAGTCAGTGCCTCGGCATGCTTGCCAGCAACCGACGTAGACGCCTGGGCGCAATAAGCGCCGGTATCCACGCCATGCCCAATGCGCATAATAGAAACGCCAGCAATCTCATCACCAGCAAGAATGGCACGCTGAATAGGAGCAGCCCCACGCCAACGAGGCAGCAAGGACGCATGAACATTCACAATACCAAGCGGCGCCATATGCAGCACCTCATCGGGCAAAATGCAACCATAGGCTGCCACACAGAAAATATCAGCCCGGGTAGCCTGGAGCACCTCAACAACCTCAGGCGTCATACGATTAGCCTCAACAACAGGCAAACCAAGCTCGAGCGCCTTAGCCTTAACAGGAGACGGCTCAAGCTTCTTACCACGCCCACGAACAGCATCAGGACGAGTAACAACAAGCGCAATCTCATTCCCAGCCTCAACAAGCGAAGTCAAAGAAGGCACAGCAAAATCGGGCGTACCCATAAACACAATACGCATAAAGATCGTCTCCCCTCAACCAAAGCCGAGACGGCTACAAAGAACAGCGGAAAGCCAAGTACCCGGCCCATCCGCCAGAACAGTCCAACAAAAACAAATATACCCAAAACCAAAGAAAGAGCCGCAATAAAAGCAGCTCTTTCAGCAAAGCATCTATCAGCAAAGACGCCCTTCCCTGGCCCGACGGCACCCGGGAGAGACAAGCAGCGTCAACGTAGTCCCCGGGTCGCCCGCCTATATCGTCCCGCGCGCAGTTTCGCAGCGCAGCGAGAATGTTTGAGCACGGGATGATATAGGCGGGCGCCCCGGGGACGGACAAACCTACTCCGTCTCGCCCGGTCGAGCGCCGCGGGCCAGGGCGTCCTGGTACTCCTTGACTGCCTTGATCCTCTGCATCGGCTTCAGTCGCTCGAACATAGTGTTGCCATGCAGGTGATCGATCTCGTGCTGTAGGCACACGCAGAACAGGTCGCCCGTAGCCTCGTAGCGAATCAGGTTTGCGTCCAAGTCGTACGCCTCGACGACGACATGGTCGGGACGCTCGATCTCGCAGCTAATGCCAGGGATGGAAAGGCAGCCCTCGCTAAACGGCACCAGATGGTCGCTCTGCTCAACAATGACAGGGTTGATGAGCACGTACGGGTCGTAGTCGTTCTTGTCGCTGTAGTCACAGTCGATGGTGACGAGCTGAATAAGCTCGCCGATCTGCGGAGCAGCCAGGCCGCAACCGCCGTTGTCGAACATCATCTTCTTCATCTTCTCGGCAAGCGCCTCGATCGCCGGGGTGATCTCCTCGATCACGGCGCACTCCTGACGCAGGCGAGGGTCGGGCGACAGTACGATTCCGTTGGCTTCCATGGCCATCCTTTCGGGTTGTTACATCAAATCATAGGCATCGACGTCAACGCTCACGCTCACGCCGCGCACAGAGCCCACCTCTTTGAGGCAGGCGTCGATATCATCAGAGACATGGTACCCCACAGGCGACTTCACAAGCAGATGGAAGCGGTAACGGTCCTTGGCTCTCTCGATTACACACGAAGCCGGGCCCAGCACCTGGGGCACGGCGCTCCCCGCCCGCAAAAAGTCGGGCGCGGCGGCATGCCAGCGGCGCTTAAGAAGCTTTGCAATGCGCCCAATGAAGTCCTGCGCGTCGTCTCGGTTCGCCGACCACACCAAGATGTTGACCAGGCGAACAAACGGCGGGTACAGCGCGTCGCGGCGCTGGTCCAGGTCGTAGTCGGTAAAGATCGAACGGTCGTGCTCAGCGACGGCGCGAATGACCGGATCCTCGGGCAGGTAGGTCTGGATGATGACCTCGCCGGGACGATCGCCGCGACCGGCACGGCCCGCGACCTGCTCCAGCAGATCGTAGGCGCGCTCCCCTGCTCTAAAATCGGGCAGCTTTAACGCAAAGTCTGCATTGACCACGCCCACAAGCGTGACCTCGGGAAAGTCGAGGCCCTTGGCAATCATCTGGGTGCCCAGCAGCACCGCGCAATCGGCGGCATCGAACTGCTCGAGCAGCTTTTTGTGCGCATCCTTGCCGCGCGTGGAATCGGCATCCATGCGGATGATGGCGACGTCCTCGGGCAGCATCTGGTGCAGTGCGTCCTCGATCTGCTGCGTGCCCAGACCCATTTTTGCAAGGTAGCGACTACCACATTTGGGGCAACGACTCGTGGGCGCGGGATACGGCTGCACGCGCCAGGAGGATCCGCATGTGTGACATTGCAGCGTGTGCGTGCGCTCGTGATACGTAAGGGCGGTGGAGCAGTGGTTGCAGGTGGGGACGCAGCCGCACTCGCGGCACATCAGGAACGGCGCAAAGCCGCGGCGGTTATGCAGCAGCACGGCCTTCTCGCGCCGCTCTACAACGCGCTCCAGGCCTTCCATCAGCGGTTTAGAGAACATTGAGCGGCTGCCGTGCGAAAACTCGCGGCGCAGGTCGGCAATGCGTACCGTGGGCAGGACCGCGTGTCCCGGGCGCTCGGGCATCTCGACGCGCGTCCAGGTGGCGCCGCTGTACGTGCCGCGGCGGCAGCGGTCGAGGGTCTCAGCCGAGGGCGTAGCCGAGCCCAACACGAGTGGACAGCGATAGCGGCGCGCCATCTCGGCAGCCACCTCGCGCGCATGGTAGCGCGGGCTGGAGCCCTGCTTGTAACTAGTTTCGTGCTCCTCGTCGATGATGATGAGGCCCAAGTCGCTGAGCGGGCAAAAGAGCGCCGAGCGGGCGCCGACCACCACGCGGGCCGCACCGCTGGCGACCATATCCCACTGGTCGAGACGCTCGCCAGCAGAAAGACGCGAATGGAAAACGGCCACCGTCTCGCCAAAGCGCGAGCGGAAGCGGCCGACGGTCTGGGCCGTCAGCGAGATCTCGGGCACCAGCACGCAGGCAGAGCGACCGGCTGCGAGCACGCGCTCGATGGCGGAGAGGTAAACCTCGGTTTTGCCGGAGCCGGTGACGCCGTCGACCAACACCACATCGCCATGAGCGTCCAGACGGGCGCGCTCAATCTGCGCGAGTGCCCGTTGCTGGCCGTTGGTAAGGGAGACCGGCGCCTTGCCGCTTGCCGAGGACAGCGTGGTCTGCTCGCTGCAGCCACGCCAGGCGCGGCGCTCCTCCACCACCACGACGCCGCGCTTTTCGAGCGCTTTGATGGTCGCCGACATGCTGTTATAGAGAAGATTAAGGTCGCGAGTCGTAACCGGGCCGCACTGCAGCGCCTCGATGAGCTGGCGCTGACGGACCGCGGTCTTGGGCGGCGTATAGTCAAAGCCTTCGGGCGTAAGCATCACCCAACGATTTTGGATAGGCTTGACGGCAGGGCGCTCAACCGACCATGCGCCGTTATCGCCCTTAACGACGCGCGGACTGCCGCCCGGGGGCAGGAACAGGCGCAGGCACTCGGAAAGCGTCGCGACATACTCGCGGCTCATCCAACGTGCGATGCGGGCAGCCTCGGCGGTAAAGAGGGGTTTGCTGAGGATGGCTTCGATGGCTTTAATGCGCGCGGGGTCGAGGGCATTGTAGCCCTGTAGGTCGCTCAGCCCAGGCGCAATGTCGACGATATAGCCCGCGGCCGCACGGTTACCAAAGTGGACCAGGACCGTGGATCCGATCTGGGCCTCATTAGCAAGGGACTGGGGAATGCAGTAGGCGAATGGCTCGGACAGCGCGCGAGTAGGAATGTCGAGGACTACACTCGCGTAGGCGGCAATGGGCTCAGGTGCAGGCTTAGGCTGAGCCGAGGCAGCGGCAGGCTCGGGCTTCACCGGAGTCTCCTCCGGTTCCGGCGAACCAAACAGCGACAGTTGTTGAGCCATACACCACCTCTAACGAACGGACCTGAAAGGGCTGGGACAAAATAATCAGTAGTGTTTGTCCCATGGCCGATACGAGTGTCGAGTTCGTTGCGTCACTCGAACATGGGACAAACACTACTGATTATTTTGTCCCAGCAACCCACTCATCGGTACAGAAACAAGAGCCCCGCTCGAGGGAACGGGGCTCGGATACATGCGTTTACGCGGCTGCTACAGCGCCATCGTGCGGGCGCGGTCGATACGCGCCAGGCAGTCGTCGCGGCCGACGAGCGCCATGGTCTCGCCCAGCGGGGGGCTCACCATGTTGCCGCAGACGGCGACGCGCACGGCCTGGAACACCACGCGCTTCTTAAGGTCCATCTGCTCGGGCAGCGGCTCAAGCGCGGCGTCGATGTTGGCAGCCGTCCACTCGTTCACGCCCTCGAGAGCGGCCTTGGCGGCATCCAGAATGGCACCCATGCCCTCCTTGGCCAGGCCCTTGTTGACGGACTTCTCGTCATACTCGAGCGTCTCGGCCGTAGCGAAGATGGGAGCGGCGACGGTCACGGCGTCGGCCGGCATCTTGGTGCGCGGCTTGACGATGGCGGCAAGCGCGTCGATCCAATCCTCGCCGTACTCGACATTGCCCTCGATGAGACCCGCCTCGTGCAGCTCGGGGACCATGATCTCGTCGGCAAACTGAGCATCGGACATGCCGTTGATGTACTCGGCATTGACCCAATCGAGCTTCTTGGGATCGAAGGTCGCCGGGTTCTTGGAGATGCGGTCGAGTGAGAACTTGTTGGCCAGGACATCGCGCGGGATGATCGTGGTCTCGCCGTCGAGCGACCAGCCGAGCAGCGCCAGGTAGTTGACGAAGGCGTCGGACAGGTAACCGGCGTCGCGGTACTCCTCCACCGAGGTGGCGCCGTGGCGCTTGGAGAGCTTCTTGCCGTCGGCGCCCAGGATCATGGAGATGTGAGCGAACGTGGGCACGGGAGCGCCGAGGGCCTCGTAGACCATGACCTGACGCGGGGTGTTGGACAGGTGGTCGTCGCCGCGGATGACATGGGTGATCTTCATCATGGCGTCGTCGACGACGGTCGCGAAGTTATACGTGGGCGTGCCATCGGAGCGGAAGATGACAAAGTCGTCGAGCTCCTTGGCGTCGAAGGTCACCTCGCCGTGGACGGCGTCGTGGATGACGACGTCGCCGCGGTCCTCGGGCACCTTAATACGCAGGACGTAGGACTCGCCGGCCTCGATGCGACGGCGGGCCTCCTCGGGATCAAGATCGCGGCAACGGCGCTGATAGCCCTGGAAGGGGTCCTTGCGCTCCTGCGCGGCCTTGCGGTCGGCGTCGAGCTGCTCCTTGGTGCAGAAGCAGGGATAGGCCTTGCCCTCGTCCCAAAGCTTCTGGGCGGCCTGCTTGTACAGGTCCAAGCGCTCAGTCTGGGCGTAGGGGCCAAAGTCGCCGCCTACCTCGGGTCCCTCATCCCAGTCCAGGCCAAGCCAACGCATGGCGCGCAGGATGATCTGCGTGTTCTCATCGGTGGAGCGGGTGGGGTCGGTGTCGTCGATGCGCAGGATGAACGTGCCGCCGTTTGCGCGGGCGAAAGCCCAGTTATAGATAGCGGTGCGAGCGCCGCCGATGTGCAGCTTGCCCGTCGGTGAGGGTGCAAAGCGGACGCGAACGTCTGATGCCATGGATATCTCCTCGATTGCAGGATGGATGTCTAACCGCACCAGTATAAAGCATCAAAGCAACCTCCGCACAAAGGGCACCGACTCACTCATTGGGGACAGACTTAAATGACCACCCAATGAGCACCCGACTGGTCATTTAAGTCTGTCCCCAATGAGTAGGTGCGGAAAGGGTGTGAATGTTTGATTTACGCGCTATGATGTGCCCTTGCATAGAGAGCCCGGCGGAATGGTAACGGTCGCCGGGACACGTTTTTGAAAGGACAATCATGTCAGAAGAACTTCGTTCCATCCCACCCCAACACGGGTCCTTTGTTTTTACGTCGGAGTCGGTGACCGAAGGTCATCCCGATAAGATCGCTGACCAGATCAGCGACGCCGTCCTCGACGCAATCCTCGCCAAAGAAATAGAGCTCCAGGAGCAGGGCTACATCGCCCCCAACGGCGTGCCTGCCAACGTGGAGAACGTCCGCTGCGCCTGCGAGACCCTCGTGACCACCGGCACCGTCATCGTCGCCGGCGAGATTCGCACCCAGGCCTACGTCGACGTACAGGAAATCGCCCGCGGCGTCATCCGCCGCATTGGCTACAACCGCGCCAAGTTCGGTTTTGACTGCGACACCTGCGGCGTCATGAGCCTCATCCACGAGCAGTCGCCCGATATCGCCCAGGGCGTTGACGAGTCCTTCGAGACCCAGACCGGCGCCACCACCGACCCGATCGACCTGATCGGCGCCGGCGACCAGGGCATGATGTTCGGTTATGCCTCCAACGAGACCAAGACCCTCATGCCCATGCCGCACTACCTGGCAAGCCGCCTGGCCGAGCGCCTGGCTGCCGTGCGCCATGACGGAACCCTGCCCTACCTGCGCCCCGACGGCAAGACCCAGGTCACGGTGCGCTACGAGGAAGGCAAGCCCGTGGAGGTTACGACCATCGTCATCTCCACGCAGCACGCTGCCGAGATCGAGGACATGGGCAAGATCAAGGCCGACCTCATCGAGTATGTCATCGCGCCTGTCATGGCCGCTGAGAACATGCCGTGGGATGGCGCCGATATCTACGTGAACCCCACCGGTCGTTTTGTCGTGGGCGGCCCCATGGGCGACACGGGCCTGACCGGCCGCAAGATCATCGTCGACACCTATGGCGGCTACGGCCGTCACGGCGGCGGCGCCTTTAGCGGCAAGGACTGCACCAAGGTCGACCGCTCCGCCGCGTATGCCGCGCGCTGGGTCGCCAAGAACGTGGTCGCCGCCGGCCTGGCCGACCGCTGCGAAGTCGAGCTTGCCTACGCCATCGGCGTTTCCAAGCCCCTCTCAATCATGGTCGACACCTTCGGTACCGCGCATGTTGCCGAGGACAAGATCGTTGAGGCCGTAGAGAAGACCTTCGACCTGCGCCCGGGCGCAATCATCCGCGACCTAGACCTGCGTCGCCCCATCTACGAAAAGACGGCAGCCTACGGTCACTTCGGCCGCGAAGACGCCGACTTTACCTGGGAGAAGACCGACCGCGTCAACGAACTCAAGGCAGCCTGCGGCCTATAAATAGGTTCACAGAGCCCAGACAGCAAAGCATTAGAACCAAAAGAAGTACCGGCCCCAACCGGTACTTCTTTTTATTTACACGGTAGTGTGAATATTTCGATGCGCAATGAACAGCACGTCCCCAGCTGATGAATTTTGACATCCAGCCACTCCAACCATGTATCCTAAGTTCCGAGGGCTTTGGTATTTGGTCGATCGCGAGTTCCGCACGAGCCGGAGGCCACTTAATGTGGCCTCCGTGCGAGCCAGGACTGTAGAGCAGGCGACCAAATACCAAAGCCCTCGGAACGACGGGATAGAACAGGAGCGCATATGGCAGGCAAGCCGCAAACACTAGCTACGACCTCGGCATTCGAGATCTTGGGCCCCGTCATGGTCGGCCCCAGCTCATCGCACACCGCCGGCGCCCTGCGCTGCGCACAAGTTGCCGCCAGCCTGCTGGAAGGCCGCATCACCAAAGTCACCTTTGGCCTGTGGAACTCCTTCGCCCACACCTACCGCGGCCACGGCACCGACCGCGCTCTCGTCGCGGGCATCCTGGGCCTCGACACCGATGACGAAAATATCAAGCAGGCCTTCGACCTCGCACGCGAGCAGGGCCTCGAATATCACTTTGACATCAAGGGCGACGACGCCTCCATCCACCCCAACACCGTCGACATCGACATGGTCGACGCCACGGGCGCCACGGCGCAGGTCCGCGGCGAGAGCTTGGGCGGCGGCAAGATGCGCATCAGCCGCATTAACGGCGTCGGCGTCGACATCTCGGGCATGTATTCCACGCTCTTCGTGGCGCACCAGGACGTCCCCGGCGTGCTCGCAGCGCTCACCAACCTGCTCGCCTACGCCCATGTGAACATCGCCTTCTGCCGCACCTACCGCACCGAAGTGGGCGGCCAGGCCTACTCCGTCTTTGAGACCGACGGCGCCCCCGACGACACCGTCGTCCCCATGCTCCGCAAGCTCGACAATGTCGATTACGCGACCTTTATCGAGCTCCCCGGTTCTGTCTCGTCGCTCTCCCCCGGCGTCTCGGCAAAGGAAGTCTTCGACGACGGCGAGCAGCTGCTCGATGCGTGCGAGGAACTGGGGCTCAACATCGGCGCCGTCATGGCCGTGCGCGAGGCACGTCTGACCGGCGAGGCACACGCTATCGCCGCCATGCGCCGCGTACTCGACGTCATGCGCGAAGAGACCATAGCCCCCATTTCCAATCCACAGCGCTCGCTCGGCGGCCTCATCGGCGGCGAGGCAAAGCTTGTCGATGCCACCAGCCGAAACGATCTGAGCATAAGCCTGATGGGCGCCGTCCAGACCGATGCCGTGGCCCGCGCCATGGCCGTCCTTGAGCGCTCCGCCACCATGGGCGTGATCGTCGCAGCTCCGACGGCAGGATCCGCGGGTGTTGTGCCCGGCTGCGTGCTGGCGCTCGCCGACCATCTGCAACTGGACGATGAGCAAGTCATGGACGCCCTCTACTGCGCCGCCGCCATCGGCCTCAACCTCACCACGAGCGCCTGCGTCGCCGGCGCCGAGGGCGGATGCCAAGCCGAGGTGGGAAGCGCGGCCGCCATGGCCGCCGCCGCGCTGGTGCAGATGCTCGGAGGCACGCCTGAGCAGGCACTCGACGCCAGCTCCATCGCCCTGAGCAACCTGCTGGGCCTGGTCTGCGACCCGGTGGGCGGCCTCGTGGAGGTGCCGTGCCAAAACCGCAATGCCATCGGCGTGGCAGCCGCCTTTAGCTCGGCGCAGCTTGCACTTGCCGGTATCAAGAGCCTGGTGCCGTTTGACCAGATGGCGCACGTCATGCTCTCCGTGGGCCACGCGTTGCCGGCCACGCTGCGCGAGACGGCAAAGGGTGGCATCGCGCAGGCTCCGGCCGCACTTTCGGCCTGTGCAAAATGCGGTGTGTGCGGATAGCGACAAAGAAAGACTCGAAGGTGGGACAAATGTCCCACCTCTTTTGAATGCCACCGTTTCCATACCACAAACAACTGGGTAATCGCTATAATGCAAGCCCAGTAAAAACACGATGAGTCGCAAGGCGAAATCCGAAGGATATGCATACGATGTCGCAAAACGATCGAACTCAACTGATTCCCGATCCGCAGCAGCCGAGCAGGCACACCGGCGGCGTTCAGTCGCCGCGTCCTATCGCGCCGAGCCGCGGTCAGCAGCGAGGTGCGGCAAACGTTTCCCAACGTCCGAACAAGCAGCATCAGCAGCGCCAGGCAAATGGCAATGCGCCCAAGCAGCCCCCCACGCACGCTCGAGGCGATCGCGGCCCCGCACGCAAACCCGCCGAGAACAATAAGTCGGGCAAAAAGACGACGCTCTTTGTCGTTCTGGGTCTTATCGTCATTGTCTATATCGTAGGCGTTGTAGCGTTTTCGCAGGTAGCCTACCCCAACACCACTATCGCCGGCGTCGATGTCTCGTTCTCCAACGCTTCGTCTGCCGCCACCAAGGTCAACTCGGCTTGGAAGCACTATAAGCTCACCGTGACAGGCGATGACTTTAGCTGGACCTATCAGCCCGAGTCCGATGAGCCCATTGTCGACGGCGAAGCTGCCGCAAAAGAGATTATCAGCCGCAACGAAGCCATTGTATGGCCGGTTCGCCTTGTAGAATCCTTAAGCGGCAAGACCAAAACAACCGCTAGCTCCAACGAAGTCGATCTTGATCAAGACGTCGACCTGTCCATGCTCTCCGACACCTTTGACCAAAAGCAGTTTGAGAAGGATCTGGGCGCCGCCATCGACGAGTTTAACGAGGGGCGTTCGGGCGCGTTCGAGGCCAATAGCTCCTATGACGAGCAGGCCGGCAAGTTTACCGTCGAGAAGGCGCGCTCCAACGAAAAACTCAACCGCGAGCATGTCATTAAGTATGCCGAGCTCGAGCTTGCCTCGCTGGCCGAGACCGTAGATCTTTCCAAGCTCGGCAACGATGCCTATGAGCCGCTCAATGGAACGCTGACCGATGATCAGATTCAGTCTGCATGCGATGCCGCCAACAACTTCTTGGGCGTCAACGTGACCCTCAAGCTCAACGGCGAGGATGCCGGCAAGGTTGATGGCAGCTCCGTGTTGCAGTGGATCAGCTTTGCCGATCCGGCCAACCCCACGCTCGATACGTCGCAGATCAGCAGCTGGGCAGCCGAGCTCGCCAACGGCTTTAATACCGTGGGCTCCACTCGCTGGTGGACGCGCGCCGATGGCAAGCAGTGCGCCGTCGAAGGCGGCGACTTTGGTTGGTCCATCGACAGCAGCTCGCTCGCCAAGCAGGTCGAAGACGCCATTAACAACAAGCAGACCGGCGAAATCGAGATCAAGTACTCCCAGAAGGCCGACACATTTACCGCCAAGGGCGAGCCCGACTGGAAGGCCTATATCGACGTCGACCTGTCCGAGCAGCATGCGCGCTACTACGACGAGAGCGGCAACATCGTGTGGGAGGCCAACTTTATTTCTGGCAAACCGGGCGAAGACGCCACCCCCGAGGGCGTATGGCAGATCAACAGCAACGATGGCGCCAGCAAACTCATCGGTGCCAAGGACCCCGAGACCGGCAAGCCCAAATACGAGAGCCCGGTAAGCTACTGGATGCCGTTCGAGGGCAATATGGTCGGATTCCACGACGCCACCTGGCAAAACGATTCGAGTTTCGATAACGCCGAATCGTACAAGTGGTGCGGTAGCCACGGTTGTATCAACCTGCGTCTGGCCGATGCCAAGTCGCTCCACGAGCGCATCAAAGTCGGCCTCTGCGTGGTCGTGCACTCGTAACGCAGCTAACGTCTACAACAAGTAAACAGCACGGCGACAAAACTTACAGTACCGTCATCCGCAACTTCTATACGCCCGCCTATCGCGACGGGCGTATATACTTATCGGAGCCATATCAATAAAGGAGACGCTATGTCCAAGGTCCCCACGATCAATCCGGGTCCTGACGATTCCGATCGCATGCCCCAAGATGCCACCGAGACCCTGCCGATTATCAGCGCTGCAGACACCAAGCAGCCCCAAACGAGTCTCGACGATTCGACCGATATCTCCGATGAAGAAGCCTATGCAAAGCTCAAGGCAAAGCGTGCCGAGCGTCGGCGCAAAAAGCTCATCCGACGCGGTATCGCCGTCGGTGTCGTTGTTACCATCGCGCTCATTGCCACCATCGCAACGCTGGTCATCAACGCGCAACCCGCAGGCACCAACGGACCGGTGACCGACATGGTCACCGAAGGCACGTTTACCACCACAGTCGAAGCCAAGGGGCAGCTTAAGCCCATCTCGGCATCGGTCGTCTCCCCTTCTGTCGACGGTACAGTTGAAAAGATCAACGTGCAGGCCGGACAGAGCGTCAACGAGGGCGACGTACTCATGACCATTAAGAACGACGCGCTCGATAGCGCTGTTTCCGAGGCGCAGCGCGCGGTCGCGGCCGCCCAGGAAGACCTGAACAATGCAAAGGTGGCACTCGCGGCCGCACAGGCCGCACCGACAACGGACAGTGACGGATCGACCGGTCCATCGGACGCAAACGCCAACGCAAATGCCGTCTCGACCGCCCAGCGCAACCTCGCCTCGGCCCAGGCAGCGCTGGAACAGGCAACTGCAAAGGCGGCCGAGCGCACCGTAAAGGCCCCCAGCTCGGGCAGCATCGTGGAGCTCAACGCCAAGGTGGGCGCTACGGTAACAGGCGGCATGATCATGGGTGAAAGCGACACGAGCGGCGGCAAGCAGTGCATGCAAATCGCCGACCTGTCCAAGATGAAGGTGACGGTTCAGGTGGGCGAAAAGGATATCGCCAAAATTGCCGTGGGCCAAAGCGCCAACGTGACCTATCCCGCGTTTCCCGATATCGTGAGCCAGGGCACCGTCACGGCTATCGCCTCGGTGGCAAACTCTGACTCCGGCTCCGGTAGCGGCGGCAGCGTGACCTTTAACGTCGACATCCTCATCGAAGCACCCGACAGTCGCCTTAAGCCGGGTATGACTGCCGAGGTCTCGGTAGTGACCGAGAAGCTCGACGACGTGGTTATGGTGCCGACCATGGCGCTGATGACCGAAGATGGCGAGCACTATTACGTCAATCAGGCCACCGATTCGGAAGGCAAGAAGACGCGCCGCGTGAAGGTGACCGTCGTGACGCAAAACGACAACGAGGCTGTAGTCGGTAAGACGCAGGTCAAGCGCGACGACCAGGGCAACGAGATCAACCCAGACGTCCCGGTTACCAAGTTACGCGACGGCGACACCATCGTGACGGATACCGGCACAGGCATGACGGCAGACGGCGGCGACAATATGTCTGCCGACGAGGGCAAGTAATGCGTCCCGTCATCGACATCCGCAACGTGCACCGCATCTTTGAGAGCGAGGCCGGTTGCGCCCACATCCTGCACAACGTGAGCCTGGCGGTGAACCCCGGTGAGTTCGTCGCCATCACCGGCCCCTCGGGCTCGGGCAAGTCGACGCTCATGAACATCCTGGGCTGCCTGGACAAGCCGACGGCGGGTGATTATTTCCTGCAAGGGCTCAACGTCGCCGAGCTCGACGATGATGAGCTCACCGAGGTGCGCGCGCTGAGCATCGGCTTTGTCTTTCAGAGTTTTAACTTGCTGCCGCGTCTGACGGTGATCGAAAACGTCATGCTGCCGCTGTCCTACACCAATGTGCCGCGTAGCCAGCGCGAGATGCGCGCCGTGCACGCGCTGCAAGCCGTCACACTGCCGGTCGACCATTGGGACCACCGCATATCGGAACTCTCGGGCGGACAGATGCAGCGCGTCGCCATCGCGCGCGCCCTCGTCAACGACCCGCCCATCATTTTGGCCGACGAGCCAACGGGAAATCTAGACTCGACAACCGGGGCGCTCGTCATGGAAACCTTCCACAAGCTCCAGAAACGCGGCAAGACCATCGTACTCATCACACATGACCCCGGCATCGCCGCCGAGGCCGATCGAGCCGTAACCATCCGTGACGGGCGAATCCATGACGGCGCATATGTCGCGCATACACCGAATACGTTACGCGGGGCCGTCAAAAACCTGCCCGCGATTTCTGCAACCACCAATCAGCCGAAAGGAGCGAAGGCATGAGCACCCGCGATCTTGTCCAAGAAGCCCTTCACTCGCTCGAGGCCAACAAGGGACGCAGCCTGCTCACCATCCTTGGCATCGTCATTGGCATCGCCTCGGTCATCGCCATGACTTCGCTCATCGGCGGCATCCAAAACAGCCTGGTCAAAAGCCTGGGCCTCAATGCAGCCCGCATGGTAGAGATCTATTCGTCCCAAGAACTCACCGATTCGGATGTGGAAAAGCTTCGCAAACTGGTGCCGCAGATTGAGCAGATCGGCATCGTCGATAGCGCCTATTCCGAGTACAAGGTCGGGGATAAAAGCTATACCGTCATGGCACACGGCGTCGATAGCGACATGCTCGATGCCGTGGGCGCCAGCAAGCTCGTTGCGGGACGTGTTTATTCACAGGCAGAGTCTCAATCAGGCTCGCGCGTGGCGCTCATCAGCCGCGGCGGCGCCGATCAGCTTTACGGCAACGAACAGGACGCACTGGGGAAAACCATCAAGGTGTCCAACGGCGAGGTGCAGATTGTAGGCGTGATTGATGGCGGCAGCGACTCCATGGGCTCGCTCACGCTGTATATGCCACGCGAAACCATCTCCGGCCTGTTTGGCGACGAGAATCCTTCATTCCCCAGCGTGACGGCACTTGCCGCCGAGGGCACAGACATGGACGAGCTCTGCAAGACCATCGAGTCTAAGGTGCGCGCGATGAAGGGCATCTCGGAGGATGATGAGTACGACAGCGTATCGGCGACCTCCATGAAAAGCGCCATCGATGCACTCAACTCGTTTATGGGCGCCTTCTCGCTCATCATGGGCGCTGTCGCCAGTATCTCGCTGCTTGTCGGCGGTATCGGCATTATGAATATGATGCTCACCAACGTGACTGAGCGCATCCGCGAGATCGGTATTCGCCGTGCCCTGGGCGCCAGTCGCCGCGATATCACCGCGCAGTTTTTGGCCGAGTCCTCGGCGCTGTGCGTCACCGGTGGCCTGCTGGGTATCCTGATTGGCTATCTGCTGGCCTGGGGCCTCGCGATGTTTGCCGCAGGATCAGGGGTTCTCAACGAGCTCGGTGCCAGTGGGGAGATCACACCGAGCTTTTCAATCGCCACGGTGCTGCTGGCCTTCGGCGTCTCCGTCGGCATCGGCGTAATCTTTGGCTTCTACCCCGCTCGCCGCGCGGCAAAGCTCAACCCGGTGGAGTGCCTACGCTACCAGTAAGCCACCACCAGCTACCAGTAAGCCACCACCAACAAGTTGCGGTGAATTAGGAACCGAATATGCTATCTAGCAGCAAAAACAGACACTATTTCACCGCAACTTATTGAAGGGCTGTTTGCGCCAGTTCTGGGCGTCGTCCTCGAGCTATTGATGGATGACGGGCTTGTACGGGTCGAGCTTGCACGGGGCGCTCCTCCTCG
>NZ_CZAQ01000003.1:47549-60301 GCF_001404695.1 Collinsella aerofaciens
CCGAAGCATCGCCTCGTTGAGCTCGCGGGTGAAGGGCCCCTGCATGCCGATGACGTGCGACGGCGAAAACCCCGCGTCGATGCACTTCGTTATAGCACCGGGCAGCGGGAGCACGCGCACGAAGAAGCGCTCCGCGAAATCGGCGACGCGCGTGTAGGGAGCAAGCTCCTTGCTCCCCGTCGTGAGAAGAGCGCGACCCGGGTTCTCGGAGAGAAAGCGCGCCGCGCAGGCGATCGACGCGACCGACACGACGCCTTTGGGCAGCGCCTCGACCGGGCGCGCAAGGCGCAGGCATCGTGCACCCACGGCGAGCGAAGCGGCCCGGATGTTGCCGCTTGCGAGCGTAGCGAAGGGGTGCGTGGCGTCGACGACGATGCGCGCGCCGGAAAGCTCGCGCTCCATGTCGGCCTCGTCGAGCCTGCCCGCATGCACCTCGATGCCCGGAAGCTCGCCCAAAAGTTCGCCTCCGTACTCTGTTGCCGCGTAGGCACGGGCGGGGATGCCCGCCCCGCTCGCCCATTCGCACAGAAGGCGGCCCTCGGTGGTGCCGGCGAAGATGCGCAGCGCCGGCGCGGATGCGGGAGCCGTCACTTCGGGCCGCCTGTGCGCGTGATCTGGTAGAGCAGCGCGTTCATAATGGCGGCCGCCACGGTCGAGCCGCCCTTGCGACCCCTCGCGACGATGGCCGGCACGCGTCGCGCGAGCAACTCCTCTTTCGCCTCGACCACGTTCACAAACCCGACCGGCACCCCAACGACGAGTGCGGGCGCGATCTTCCCCGCGTCCATGAGCTCGGCGAGGCGCAGAAGTGCTGTGGGAGCGTTGCCGACGGCCACGATGAGCGGACCCTCGATGCCGCAAGCTTTGTCCATGCTCGCAACGGCGCGAGTCGTGCCTGCGGCGCGCGCCGTTGCTGCGACATCAGGGTCGGCCATGAAGCACACGGCCTTGCAGCCGAACTTCTCGAGCGCGGGCTTGCTTATGCCTGCGAGCGCCATGTTCGTGTCGGTGAGCACCGTGGCCCCTGCGCGCAGTGCGTCGAGCGCACAGTGCGCGGCGTCATGGGTGAACACGAGGGAATCGGCGTACGAGAAGTCGGCAGTGGTGTGGATGACGCGCTTCACGACGGGCTCTTCGAGCGGCGGGAACGTGCGGCCGCCGAGCTCTTCGGTGATGATCTCGAAGCTGCGCCGCTCGATGTCGCCGGGTGCCATCTCCTTGGAATCCATCTAGTACTCCACTCCTTCCCTTGCACATATCCCCTGCTCGTAGGGGTGTTTCTCGCACCGCATCTCGGTTATGTAGTCGGCCTTCTCCACGATCTTGCGGGAAGGTACGCGCCCGGTGAGCGCTACTTCGACGCCGCGCGCGGACATATCGAGCGCGCGGTCCACGAGCGCCTCGTCGACAAGCCCCTTCGAAAGCGCGTCGAGCGCCTCGTCGAGCACGAGCAGTCCCTCTTGCGCGCCCTCGAGCTCGGCGAGCGCGGAAGCGAGGTTCCCATCGTGCAGCTCGCACGTCGCGGCAAGTTCTTCCGACGTCATCGACCAGGTAAACTTGTCCGACGCCTTCCCCGCGAACACGGGCACGCCGAAATGCTCGGCGAGCAGGCGCACCTCCCCGCTTTCGCCGTCTTTCAAAAACTGCACGACGACGACGCGGCGGCCTGCGGCGAGCATGCGAAGGGCGAGGCCCATCGCCGCCGTGGTCTTGCCTTTGCCGTCGCCATGATACACGTGGATCATACGCCCTCCTCGATAATGCGGTAGACATACTCCATGTCGAGCGCCCCGCGCACGACGTCGGCCAGGCGGTCGAACTCGCGCGCACGGTGATCGGCCGCGGACGCCGCGCCCGCAGCACCCACGACGTTCTCGGGCAGGCCGCGCATGCGCGCGAGCGAGCGCGCGAGGGCGAGCGCCACCCCCGGTTCGTCGAACAGGCCGTGGAGATAGGTTCCGAACACGTTTCCGCAGGCCGCGCCTTCTGGTTTGCCGCCAATCGTGCCCGCAGGGGCGCAGGAGACGGTCGTTTCGCCGTCGTGAATCTCGTACCCGCGCGCCGTCATGCCGTTCCACACCGAGAACGCGCCTTGGGCGCCCGTGATGCGCAGCTCCGACTGGGCGAGGCGCTTTTCCTCCTTGAACACCGTACTTGCAGGGATGAGCCCGAGCCCGCGCGCGGTGCCAGCGCCTTCCCTGCCGTGCGGGTCGGAAAGCTCGTCTCCCAAAAGCTGGTAGCCTCCGCATATGCCGAGCACCGGCGTGCCCGCGCCCGAAAGCGCGCGTACACAGGCTCCGATGCCGCTAGCCGCAAGCCAGCGCGCGTCGTCGAGCGTAGTCTTCGAGCCGGGAAGCACCACCAGGTCGGGTCGGCCCAGATCGGTCGTCGAGGAAACGTAGCGCACGCCCACGCCGGACACGCGCGAAAGCGGGTCGAAGTCGGTGAAGTTCGACAGATGCGGAAGACGCACGACGGCGACGTCGATGACGCCGCGCGCCTCGCGGGCAGATAGGCGCGGCGCGAGCGAGTCCTCGTCGTCCAGGTCGAGCGTAAGATACGGCACGACCCCCACGACGGGAACCCCGCACATCTTCTCGAGCGGGGCCAAACCCGGGCGCAGGATTTCCACATCGCCGCGGAACTTGTTCACCACAAGTCCCCGCAAAAGCGCACGGTCCTCGGGCGCAAGGAGCGCGACCGTGCCGTAGAGCTGGGCAAACACCCCGCCTGGGTCGATGTCGCCCGCGAGCAGCACGGGGGAGGACACGGCGCGCGCGAGCCCCATGTTGACGATGTCGTTTTCGGCAAGGTTGATTTCGGCGGGGCTGCCGGCGCCCTCGATGACGATGACGTCGTTTTCCTCCGCGAGCGAATCGAACGCCTCCAAAATCTGCGGCATGAGCGCCTTCTTTCGCGCGAAGTAATCCCTCGCAGCGAAGGCTCCCTGCGCCTTGCCGGCCACGATGAGCTGGCTTCGGTGGTCGCTTTCGGGCTTGAGCAGGATGGGGTTCATGCGCACGTCGGGCGCAATGCCGCAAGCCTCGGCCTGCATGATCTGGGCGCGTCCCATCTCGAGCCCGTCGGCCGTGACACCGCTGTTGAGCGCCATGTTCTGGCTCTTGAAGGGAGTCACGCGCAGGCCGTCCTGCGAAAGCACGCGGCACAGCCCCGCCGCAAGCAGGCTCTTCCCCGCGTTCGACATGGTGCCCTGGATCATGATGGGCTTCGCCCTACCCACGGGTATCGACCTCCTTCGACGAGCCCCGGCCATCCGCGCCCGCCATAGCGCCGCTGCAAGAAGCGCCGCCCCGTTCGTCGGGTTCGCCTTCGCCCGATACGCCTTCCGCCCGAAGCGCGCGGCTGAACGCCATCACAAGCCGGGCGTTCTCCTTTCGCGTGCGCACCGCGACGCGGCACCAGAAACGGGACAGTACCGAAAACGAGTCGCACGTGCGGACCAAAACCCCCTGATTATAAAGGCGCTCGGGGATGTCTTTCGCCGGCATGCGGACTAAAAGGAAGTTCGCATCCGACGGCACGACGGAAAGCCCGAGCAAGGAGAGCTCGTGGGAAAGCCACGCTCGCTCGCCCGCCAATACATCGCGCGTGCGCGAGACATATTCGACGTCTTCCAGGGCGGCGATGCCCGCGGCCTCGGCGACCGAGGAGACGGGCCACGCCTGCCCCGCCCGGCGAATCCCCTCGATGAGTTGGGTGTTTCCGCTGATCAGATACCCCAACCGCAACCCCGCAATTCCATAGACTTTGGTGAACGCGGAGAGCACGGCCACATGGCGCGAACACGCGGCGCGTGCGGCCACGCTCCTTTCGCGGGCGTCGGGCGCAAATCCGAGGAAGCACTCGTCCACGACGAGCAGCGCGCCCACCTGCTCGCAGCGGCAAGCCGCGGCATCGATCACGCTGGGGTCGACGAGGCGCCCCGTCGGGTTGTTCGGATTGCAGAGGTACGCCACGTCTCCCGGCCCCTCGATCGCGCGGGCGAAGGAGGCGGGCACGTCGAAGTCGTCCGCTTCAGAGAGCGGGAACTCCTGCACGCATGCGCCGTAGTACGATGCCGCCTCAGCATATTCAGAGAACGTCGGCGCGCACACGACGATGCGTTTCGGGCGCACCGCCGCGGCGAGCCGCCAGATGATGTCGGACGCGCCCGCGCCGCAGACGATAGTATCTTCGGGAATGCCCTGGGCACGCGCCAGGGCGCGAACGAGGGCGAGGCTTTCCCTATCGGGGTAGGCGTCGATTCGAGAAAGCGCCTTGCAAGCTGCGACGACGGCGCGCGGCGAGGGGCCTGCCGGATTCACGTTCACCGAGAAGTCAATGAGGTCGGAGGCGCCCCCTTCGCAAGCGATGCCGAGCGATTGCGCGCTGCCCCCATGCGTACGGGCGCGCAGGATTCCCCCGGCAGCCCGGGGCGCGGCGTGGTCTTCCCTCATGCCATCGCCCCCACGGCGAGCACGACCGCCGCGCGCGCGGCGCCGAAGACGACGAGCGCGCATACGGACGCAGCGAGCATGAGCCTTGTCGCCCGGGCGATGTCGCCCCACTCGATTTCGCGGGACGCGTCTCCTATCGTCGGTTTCTCAACGAGCTTGCCGAAATACACCGCGGGTCCTGCAAGGCGCAGCCCGAGCGCGCCCGCGCACGCTGACTCGGTCTGCGCCGCGTTCGGGCTCGCATGGCGACGCCTGTCGCGGCGCCAGATGCGCGCCGCCCCGCGCGCGTCGAGCCCGACGATCGGGCACACGACGATCATGAGCAGAGCCGATAAGCGCGAGGGAATCCAGTTCAGCGCATCGTCGAGGCGCGCCGAAGCGCAGCCGAAGTCGATGTAGCGCTCGTTTTTGTAGCCCACCATGCTGTCGAGCGTGTTCACCGCCTTGTACGCCATGCCCAAGGGCGCACCCCCGATCATAAGGTAGAAAAGCGGCGCGATGACGCCGTCGCTCGCGTTCTCCGCCACCGTTTCCACAGCGGCGCGTGCGACGCCCTGCTCGTCGAGAACAGACGTGTCGCGTCCCACGATGAGCCCGACGGCTTCGCGCGCCGCGACGAGGCCGCCCTTCGAGAACGCGCGGGCCACGGCCAGGCTCTGGCGGCGCAGCTCGCATGCCGCGAGAATCTGATAGCTCGCCCATGCCTCGGCCACGAAGCGCAAGCCGGAGTGAACCATGCCGCAAACATGCAGGATTCCCCAGGTCAAAAGCCCACACGTAAGCGGAAGCGCCACGGCGAGCACAAGCCCTGCGGCGCGCGTGCCCGCGGACGTTTGCGGGAATGCGCCCCGCAGGCGGCCTTCGGCCCACGTGATCGCGCGCCCCATGGCGACGACGGGATGGGGAAGCCAGCGCGGGTCGCCGAAGGCAAGGTCGGCCGCGAACCCGGCGGCGACGGCAAGAATCGTCATCACCGGGCATCGCCCCCCGAAGCGGGGCGAACGTCGCGAAGGCAGCGCCCATCCCAGGTGGCGGCCCATGCGCCGCCCGGCTCGGTATGCACGTCGAAGTATCCCATTTTCGGGACAGCTAGCTTGGAGAGCAGCGCTTTCACGGTACCCGCGTGAACGACGAAGACGGCGCGCCCACTCCCCTGGGCGCGCTCCGATTTGCATGCCTCCCGAAATGCCGCGACGACGCGGCGGGTGAAATCGCTCTTGCCCTCGCCATGCGGGCAGCGCGTCTCGCACCAGGAGTCTACCCAGGCGCGATAGCGCGCATCCTCTTTAAGCTCGGCGGCGCTTCGCCCCTCGAAGTCGCCGAAATCCATCTCGCGCAGACCGGGGCACGCCATAAGCTCCGCGTTCGGGAAGAGGATGCGCGCCGTCTGGTCGGTGCGGGCCATGCCGCTCGTGATAACACGGAACACGTCACGATCGCACGCGAGGTCGCGCAAAGCGCGCTCGCCCGCACTCGACAGGGGCTCGTCGGTGCCCGCCCCGCTGTAGCGATGGTCTTCCGTGCCCGCCGTGGCACCATGGCGCACGAAGACGACTTCCAAAGGCGCACCCGCGCCCTGCGTCCCTCGAGGTGCATCGGCAAGGTTTCCTTTGATGACCTGGGGAATCCCGCACGTCATGCGCACGACGACGTCGGCACGCGCAGCGAGCGCGCATCCCAGGCGCCCCGCGCGCTCGCGCCATTGGGCGTCTTCCGCACTCATGGGGACGACCCCCGAGCCGACCAAGGGCAGAATCACTGCGTCGAAGCCGATCAGCCGCTCGAGCGCCCGGTCAGCGTCGAGCGCGCGCACGAGTTCCTCAGCACGGTATGCGACGCGGCCGGCAAAAGCCGCGGGCACGCCGCCCTCCGCAAGCTGCGCCGCGTCGACGAAATCGTCCGCCGCGAACCCGAGCTTTTCGCGCACGAAGGTCCTCTTCCCCGAATGCGCGCCACCTACCACGAGCATCATAGGAGCATGCCCCCCGCCACCAGCATGGCAAGCATCGCGAGCTCGGCCCATTGCAGAAACCATCCGGCCAAATCCCCCGTCACCCCGCCGAAGCGGGACAGGGCAACATGGCGGTACCACGCGAGCGCCAAAAGCCCCGCCACCGCCATAAGGGCGCCGACGGCCTGAGCGCACGCGACCATCCCTGCAGCCGAAGCCGCAGCGAAAGCGCAAAGCGGCACGACGATAGCCGCGCGCTTCTTCGCAGGCGAGAGCCCCGCGGCCATGCCGTCCGCCCGCGCGGCAGGCCAACATTCAACGGCGAGCCCCGAAAGCGCGCGGGAGAACACGAGCGAGCACAGAAGCGCGAGGAACGCCCCCGCCGTAAGCGGCAGCGCGGTGAACAGGGAAAACTGCAGAATAAGGTACACAACAACACCGATGACCCCGAAGGCGCCCGCCCGCGGGTCGTGCATGATCTCGAGCTTTCGCTCGCGCGGGGCCCAACTTGCAAGCGCATCGGAGGTGTCGCAGAGCCCGTCTAGGTGGATGCCTCCCGTCACCGCCACAGGCAGCGCCACGAGCACGGCCGCGACGATGGTCGCGGGCACGCCGAGCAGGTTCGCAACGTGTCCCCACGCCGTCATGAGGAACCCTTCCGCAAGGCCCACCAGGGGAAACGCGGCAAGTGCATGGGTTGACCCGAAATCGGTCCAGGCCGATTTCGGGACGGGGATGCGCGAGAACGTTCCGAACGCCGCGCCGATTGCCTCTACCATCTTCACCTTGTAGGTCCTTCACCTTTCATCCACACGGGAATCCCGCATACCACTTCGACTGCGCGGTCGGCCAGCGCCGCCACGCCCGCGTTCACGCGCGCGAGCGCGCGCCTCCATGCCTCGGTGCCCTCATCGTAGCGCATCCCATCGGCGAACACGTCGACGGTGACCACCACCGTATACGCAGCGGCCTGAGCGAGCCGTTCGATGCCTCCGAGCACCTCGCGCGCCGCAGCGTCTGGGTCACGTGGGGACAAGCCGCCTTCCGCGAAAAGCTCGTTCGCAACCAGGTTGCCCACGTCCTCCAAAAGAAGCGTGCAGCCGCGCGGAAGCCCGGGCACTGCGGCGCCCACGTCACGCGTGCGCTCGAGGGTGGAAAACCCCTTGCCCTCGCGCAGCGCCCGATGGCGCGCGATGCGGCGGGCGCCCTCTTCCCCGAAGGGCTCCATCGTTGCCAGGTACACGCGGGGGCCGTCGTGCCCGAGGCACAGGGACTCGGCGTAGGCGCTCTTGCCGCTCGCGGCGGCGCCGATAACGAGCGTCACCGTCATATCCCGGCCTCGAAATGTTCGTAAGCAGCCATGCCAGTCGCCGTGAACGTCTTCCCATCCCGGTACACGCGCAGCGCCGAATCCAGAAGGGGCAGATACGCCATGGCGCCCGCGCCCTCGCCCAAGTGCATGCCTGCGACGAGGGGTGCCTTTATGCCGAGCTCGCGAAGGAGCTCCTGGCTAGCGGGTTCGCTTGATGCGTGGGTGCCCACAAGGTAGCCCAAGGCGTTGGGGCACAGGCGCGCCGCGCACAGGGCCGCCGTGCAGGATATGACCCCGTCGAGGAGCGCCGGCGCCTTCGAGGCCGCGGCCCCCAGGTAGAAGCCGCACATCGCCGCGATGTCGAAGCCGCCCACCTTCGAGAGCACGTCGATCGGGTCGGCGGGATCGGGCGAGTTCGCGTCGATAGCGCACTCGACCACGTCGCGCTTGCGCGCGAGCGAGGCGTCCGAGAGCCCCGCGCCGCGCCCGACGAGGCTCCGCGCGTCCGCCCGGATGAGCACTGCGGCCACCGCCGCCGAGGTGGTCGTGTTGCCGATGCCCATCTCGCCCGCGGCGAGAAGGCGCACGCCGGCGCGGGCGAGCCCGCACGCGACGGCGATTCCGACCTCGATCGCGCGCACGGCCCCATCGCGAGACATAGCGGTGCCGTGCGCGATGTTGCCGCTCCCCCGCCGCACGTTCGCGCGCACCATGCGCGCGTCTTCTATGCCCCGGGCCATACCCACGTCGACGGGCACGACCTCGGCACCCGCGAACGCCGCCATGCGGCAGGCGCTCGTGGCCCCCTCGCACATGTTGTGCGCGACGGCTCGCGTCACGTCTTGCCCGCTTTGCGACACGCCTTCGGCAACGACCCCGTTGTCGGAGAAGAATACCGCGAGCGCGCGGGGGAACTCGGCCACCTCGGCGCTCCCCTGAGCTGCGGCGATACGCGCGACGGCGTCTTCAAAGTCGCCCAATCCCCCCAAGGGGTGTGCGATGGAGTCCCACGCGGCGTACGCGGCGGCGCGGGCGCATTCGTCTGCAGGCGCGATCCGGGAAAGCGCGGCTTCGAGCACGGCGCCCGGCGCCGACGAGAACGCGCGCTCAACTTCCTCGCGAATGCAGGCAAGCGCGGTTTCGATTGTTTCAGCCATGCCGTCTCCTCTCTGCGAACGACGCCGCGGCAGATGCGAACGCGCGCACAACGTCGGGGTTCGCGGGATAGTACACATGCGGGAAGCCCGCCACCAGGGACGGGATGGTCGTCATGCACGGCCAGCCCTTGTCGCGCCGGGGCTTCTGCGCCCAGAAGTCGCCGCCCGGGCAGGTGGACTGCCAGTAGTGGAACTCGTGCGCGCGGATGCGTGTGCCGCGCGGCCCGTAGAGCCCGTCGCGTTGGGAAGTGAGCTCCACGTACCCGAAATGGGACAGCCTTCCCCCGTTCTCGCTTGCGCCCTCAAGGGCGCCCGCAACAGGCCAGCGCCGCCCCTCGCTATCGGCGATTTCGCGCTGCAGGTACAGAAACCCACCGCATTCGGCGACCGTCGGCATGCCGGATTCCACCGCGCGCCGCACCGCCTCGCGCATCGGCGCGTTCTCGGAGAGCTGCCGCGCATGGAGCTCCGGGTAGCCGCCCCCCAGATAGAGGGCGCTTGTCCCCCGGGGCAACTCGCTATCACACAGGGGGCTGAAAAAGGCCAGCTCGCAACCAAGGTCCTCGAGCGCGCGCAGGTTCTCCTCGTAGTAGAACGAGAACGCCTCGTCACGCGCGACGCCGACGATGGGCCGCGCTCCCGCGATCGGCTCCAACCGGTAAGGTTCCTCGCGGATATCGGGGGCCGTCGCAGCTATTTCGAGCAAGCGGTCGACGTCGACGCTCTTTTCCACCAGCTCGGCCATCTTGTCGATGCGCGCGGAGAGCTGCTCGACCTCGTCGGCGGTCACAAGCCCCAGATGCCGGCTTTCGAGCGAGAACGCCTCGGCGGCGGGGATATTCCCCAAAACCGCGACGCCCGTGTGCTTCTCGATCGCAGGCGCCGCGTAGGCGCAGGCAGCGGCGCTCGTCTTGTTCAGCACGACGCCGCGCACGTTCGCACAAGGCAGGAACTCGGCGATGCCGTGGATTACGGCGGCGAGCGATAAAGACGCCCCGCGCCCGTTCACCACTAAAACGACCGGCGTTTCCGTGTCGCGCGCAACCTGGTAGCTACTCGCGTCGGCCACGCCGGGCGCCATGCCGTCGTAGAAGCCCATAACCCCCTCGAGTACCGCGACATCCGCGCCCGCGGCGCCGCGTGCGAGCAGGGCGCGCAGCGTCGGGGCGTCGGTGAAGAAGCCGTCTAAGTTGCCCGAGCGCGCACCCACGACGCGGCGGTGAAAGAGCGGGTCGATGTAGTCGGGGCCGCATTTGAAGGCCGCGCATGCGAGGCCGCGGCGCGCGAGCGCGCGCAGGAGCGCGCACGTAACGACCGTCTTGCCGCTCCCGCTCGAGGGCGCAGCGATCATGAAGCGCGGGATGGACGTGCTCACCGGGCGCCGCCTTCCCCACCTGCGGCGTTGCAGTTAGCAAGCGAGACCACCTCAACGGATGGGTTCCCCTCGACAGAGGGGTCCTCCCCGAAAGGCGACTCAGCAAGCGCGCCGACTTCGGCAAGCTCCTCGGCATCCGCGCTCGCACCGCGCGCACTGACGAGGAACACGGGGTTTTGCGCCTTCATAAGATGGTGCGAGCCTACAGCCTCAGCGCGGGCGGCCGACACCTGGCACGCCTCGAACCCCTTAAAGCGCGAACCCGAGAGGAGCGCGCACGCCTCGGTGAGCGTCTCAACGGTGACGCATGGCACGCACAGGCGAACCTGCGAGTTCTTCTCGAGCGCCGCCTCCACGATGGAGGGAAGCTCGCCCGCGCTCCCGCCGACGAACACGGCGTCGGGGACAGGCAGTTTCGCGAGCGCTTCGGGGGCGACACCGGGGACCGCATGCACGTTGCCGCACCCGAATGCATCCGCGTTCTCTCGGATGAGCCGCACGCCGGCCGCGTTGCGCTCGACCGCCCATACCGACCCCGCTCGCGCGACGAGCGCCGCCTCGATCGACACGCTCCCCGTGCCGGCGCCGACATCCCACACGGTGTCGGTCGCGGTAAGGCGCAGCTTCGCGAGCGCGACGGCGCGCACCTCCTGCTTGGTCATGGGAACGTCGCCGCGGATGAAGAGCTCGTCGGGAATGCCCGAGGAAGCGTACGGCCAGCGGGAGCTCGCGGCGCGGGATGCACCCGCAGAGTCCGCCGCGAAAGAAGCAGCCGCGGGCGCAGACGCGCCGGCCGGCGCCTCGGAGGCTGCGCTAGAGCCCGCAGGCGACCCGGCGCAGTCTGCGAACTCGATAAGCATCACGTTCAAGTCATCGAACGTCTGACCTGCGATTTCACTTGCGGTCGCGCAGGTGATGCGCTCGTCGGGGTACGACAGGCGCTCGGCCACCGTCACGCGCGCGTCCCCGAAGCCCGCCTGCACAAGCTCGCCCGAAAGCCGCGAGGGGTCTTCCCCGCCCGACGTGGCGAGGAAGAGCTCACCTGCGCGCTCGGCCTCGGCCACGATGTCGCACGCCACGCCGTGAGCGCTCGCGAAGCGCCAATCCTGCCATGGACGCGCGAGGCGCGCGGCGAGATACGACGCTGAGCTTATGCCGGGAATGACGCGCACGTCCACCTGCGCGTCGCCGGAGAGCGCCTCCACCAGGCGGCGCGCGCCGCTGAACAGCCCCACATCGCCCGTCATCACGACCACGGCGCGCTGCCACGACGCAGCATCGGTGAGCGCGGCGACGATGTCCGCCGTCTTCACGAGCTCGCATCTCACCACGTCGGGCGGCACGTCGATGCTGACAAGCGCGCGATGAGCGCCGATGACCACGTCGGCGATGTCGATCGCGTCGAGCGCCGCGCGCGAGAGCAAGTCGGGGTTTCCGGGCCCCGCCCCGATGATCGTTACCTTTCGCATGGAATCTCCCGATACCCGCGCGGCGTGACCATACGGCCGCCTACGCGCTTCGTGTCCGCGTTGCCGACGAACACGGTGGTGAACATGTCGGCGTCGAGCTCCCCCAGCTCGGAGAGCCTGCACATGCCCGACTGCTGCCCCTCGCGCCCGATGTTGCGTACCCAGCCGCAGAGCGTGTCGGGGGCCTTCCATTCGAGCATAATCTTCGCCGCGCGCGAGAGCCTGTCGGCGCGCTTTCTGCTGCGCGGGTTGTACAAACAGATGCAGAAGTCGGCGCTCGCCACGGCGGCGAGCCTGCGCTCGATGACCTCCCACGGCGTGAGCAGGTCGGAGAGCGACACGACCGCGAAGTCGTGGGCAAGCGGGGCGCCGAGCACCGCCGACCCGCTCTGAGCCGCGGTGGCCCCGGCGATAACTTCCACGTCTACATCGGGGTAGTCCTCAGCAAGCTCCAGCACGGGGCTCGCCATGCCATACACGCCCGCGTCACCGCTGCACACGAGCGCCACGGCTTCTCCGCTCTGCGCGCGTGAAAGCGCCAGGCGGCACCGTTCGACCTCGTGCATCATCGGCGTCGCGAGATGCGCCGCGTCGGGCACGGCGGCGAGCGCGAGCTCCACGTATTTCGTGTACCCCACAACGATGTCGGCCGCCTCGAGCGCGCGCCGAGCCGCAATCGTCATGCCGTCGGGGCCGCCCGGACCGATCCCCACCACGAAGAGCTTTCCCATCACCGCTCCTTAAACGAAAGTTCGATAGTTACCTTGGAAAACGCGACGGTCACGCCGCCGTGAGCGAGCTTCGGGAAGATAAGTTTGCCCCCGTCCGCGAGCGCCGCGCGCTCGCACACGTTGTCGACCCCCACCGTCGCGCGCACGAAATCAGATGGCGAAACGCTGCCTTCGACCTGCGACAACTCCTCTGCGGAATACGTCGCGAGCGGGATATTGCGCGCACGGCAGAAGGCGAGCAGACCCTCCTCGTGCGCCTTCACGTCGATCGTCGCCGCTTCGCGCACGGCCGAAGGCGAG
>NZ_CZAQ01000003.1:60611-96123 GCF_001404695.1 Collinsella aerofaciens
GCGCCACGCGCCCGCCCGAAAGCAGCCGCGCCGACACTCGCTTGATGGCCTCGGGATTCGAAACGGCGAGCCCCGCACAGCGCGCCCACGTATCCACCGCCCACACGCCGCGGACGTCGGTCGCCGTGGTGATGACGGGGATGGCCCCTGCCGCGCGTGCCACAGTTTGCGCAAGCTCGTTCGCACCGCCCAAATGCCCCGACAAAAGCGGGACGGCAAAGCGCCCCGCCTCGTCGATCGCCACAACCGCGGAATCGCTTGCCTTCGAGGCGACATGCGGCGCGATCGCCCGCACGGCGATGCCCGCCGCGCCCACGAACAGGAGCGCGTCCGACGCTTCCCACGCGAGCGCCGTCCATGCGCGCAGGTCGGCCTTCCCCTCGCCGAACCCGCGCGAAACGGAAACGTCCCAGCCAGGGTCATCTTCACCTGTCTGCGCGCAATCGGAAAGCGCGCGTGCGGTGCGCTCCGCCAACGCATATCCCCTCTCAGTGAACGCTATGCAGGAAACCCTCATCTAGCGCACCACCATCGTCGAGAAGTAGCTGCCCCGATCGGGCACATCGTCGAGCGAGCGGTAAACGCGCTCGCCCGGAAGCCCACAGTCCTCTACGAGCTCGGCACCGTCGAAGGCGCCCTCCTCGCGAAGGATGCACTTCGTGTCCGCAAGCGAGCGGCGCGCCTTCATGACCACCTTCGTCCCCGGCCAGCCGATTGCGCGGCGCACGTCGTCGTAGCCGCCGGGCACGATGTGCAGAGGCGACGACATCTCGGGCGTGAGGTCGCGCTCGAGCGCCGCGGCGACCGCGCAGAAGCTCGGCACGCCGGGAATGGCGCGCGCCTCGAACCCGCGGGCGCGCACGTCGGGCGCTATGCGCTGGAAGGTGGCGTAGATGCTCGGGTCCCCCAGGTTCAGCAGCGCGACGTCGCGGACCGCATCCAGGTGCGCGACAAGCTCGCGAACAAGCGAGGCATGCTCGGCCGCGCGGCGCTCGACGTCGCACGTCATCGAGAATCGCACGGGGATCACCGTCTTGCCTGTAAGGTCGACGGCGCCGCGCACGATGTCGAGCGCGACCATGGCCCCGTCCGCCGTCTGCGGTGCGGCGATGACCGGACACGATTCGATTGTGCGGACGGCCTTGATCGTGAGCAGCTCGGGGTCGCCAGGCCCCGTGCCCACGCCGTACAGCACGCCTTTACTCATACGTCGCCCCCAATTCCCCGATAACTGCATCGGCGCCCGACGTGCGGAAAAGCTCGCGGCGCTCGGCGTCGAACACGACCGCGGCGATGTCGCATCCGCCCGCCGCGCGGCGGCGCAACCTGTCCTCGATTGCCACAGCGAGCGAGGCGCGCGCAGCGTCCCCCACGCCGGCGGCCTCGATTACCTCGAGCGCCGCCGTGGTCGTGACCGACGACATGATCTCGCGCACAGTCTTCGTGCCCGCGCCGGCCAAGGCCGCGTGGGCGGCCAGAATCTCCGCGCGGCAGTCGGCGGTACGCGAATGGGTGTCCATGATGCCGCCCGCGACCTTCACAAGCTTGCCGATGTGTCCCACAAGAAGGACATTGGTAAATCCCTCGCGAACGCAGCAATCAATCGCATCGCCCACGAAGTTGGAGATGAAGACCACCGGCGCACCGTTTAGGTGGAAATGCCCCGAGATGAACTGCGCGCCGTAGTTGCCGGGCGTGAGCACGACTCCGCGCCGCCCCATAGCCGCATGCTGCCGGATCTCGAGCTCGATGCTGTCGCGCAAGGCAGCGAGGCTGCGCGGCTCGACGATGCCCGTCGTGCCCAGGATGGAAATGCCGTCCTCTATCCCCAGGTGCGGGTTGAAGGTCTTTTCGGCAAGGGCAACACCCTCGGGTACCGAAATCGTCACAGCAATATTTCCAGAAAAGCCGTGCGCGGCGCACACCTCGCGCACCGCCGAAGTGATCATCGCGCGCGGCGTCGCGTTGATGGCGGCCGCCCCCACCGGCTGCTCGAGCCCGGGCAACGTCACGCGCCCCACGCCCACGCCGCCATCGACGGAAACTTCCGATTCGCGCGCGGGCACGCCCTTGCTGCCCGCAGCGCCCGTGCCCGACCCCGCATGTTCCACGCGCGCGTACACGAGCACGCCGTCGGTCACATCGGCATCGTCGCCTGCGTCCTTTCGCACGGCGCACTGGGCGTACCCCTCGCCGATGCATGCGTCGACCACGTTCGCCTCGACGGGCAGCCCGCCGGGGGTGACGATCGACACGCGGTCGACGGGCTTTCGTGACAAGAGCATCTCGCAGGCCGCCTTCGCCGCGAGCGCGGCGCAGCTCCCCGTGGTGTAGCCGCAGCGCAGGCGGGTCGTCCCGGTATATATGTAATGCTCGAAGGCCACGCTAGCTGCTCGCCTTCCGATACCCCGTGGCAAACGAAGGGTCGTAAAGCTTGCTGCGCTCGTACGACTCCGCTTGCGCGCCGTTGTGCGCAAGCCCGCCGCGAGCTCCGAGCACGCGGCCCACCACCACGAGCGCCGTGCGGTCGATGCCCTCTCGCGCGCCCGCATCGGCGAGCGTGCCCACTGTGCATCGCACCACGCGCTCCTCAGGCCAGGTCGCCTTGTACACGAGCGCCGCCGGCTCGTCGGAGCCGCGGCCCGCGGCCAAAAGCTCGGAGGAAAGCTCGGCGAGCATACCCGAGCTCAGGAAGATGACCATAGTCGAGCCGCTTTCCGCCATGGTGCGCATGCCCTCGCCCGCGGGCATGGGGGTGCGCCCGGAAAGCCGCGTGATCACGACCGACTGGCTGATGCCCGGCAGCGTGTATTCCTGGCGAAGCGCCGCCGCGGCACCGCAAAAGCTCGACACGCCGGGCACCACCTCGTAGTCCACGCCGCGCGCGTCGAGCGCGTCCATCTGCTCCTGGATGGCGCCGTACAGGCACGGGTCGCCCGTGTGCAGGCGCACCACTTCCTCGCCCCGCGCATCCGCCGCGCACATCACCTCGAGCACTTCCTCCAAGGTCATGTGCGCGCTGTCGTAGACGACGCAGGATTCCTTGCACTCGGCGAGCAGCTCGGGGTTCACAAGGCTCCCCGCCCAAACGACCACGTCGGCCGCGCGCAGAAGACGCGCCCCGCGCAGCGTGATAAGGTCGGCGGCGCCCGAACCTGCGCCAACGATATGAATCATCCGAGCCTTCCCTTCCCGTTTCTCATCGCAACCGTTTACGCCGCCCTTCGCACAGCGGGCAAGACACGGCGCCCGCAGCGGCAATCGGCGCAAATACGTAGGCAGGAGGCGCAATGCCGCCCGCCCTGGCTTTGACACGCCCACAAACGCCCACTATCATAATGGTAGTTTCGGCAACGAGCATATGACAATCGAATAAAAGGAAACGACCGGCGCGGCGCCCACACAGTCCGCGCTGGCTTGCGGAGGGAACCAGGTGGGAATCCTGGGCAAGGGACATTACTGTGTAGGACGCGCGGGCGAACCGCCTCGCGCCCCAAGCCAGACTGCTTCGCCTTTTCCTCACGGCATCGCCGTGGCGTTAGCTCCTTGTGAACCCCGAGGAGTGCGCTTCCCTTTCGAATGCAAGAAACAGGCGCGCTATCCCTTTGCGGACGAGCGCGCTTTTCTTTCGCTTGTGCCGATAAGCAACTGTCGCCGGGGGACCGGCAAACCGAGGAAAGGGAAAACCATGTCCGACCAGATGTCACGCCGCGGCTTCATGGGCGCCGCAGCAACCGGAGCCGTCGCGCTCGCCGGAGTCGCGCTCGCGGGCTGCTCCAGCACCTCCGCGAGTTCCGAGAAATCGAGCGAAAAGGAGATGGCCGTGAAGCCGGTCATTCTCGTCACGAGCTTCGGCACGAGCTACAACGACTCGCGCCACATCACCATCGGCGCCATCGAAGACGCTATCCGCGAGAAGTACTGGCAGGACTACGACATCCGCCGCGCCTTCACCGCGCAGATCATCATCGACAAGCTGAAGAAGCGCGACGGCATCACGATCGACAACATGACCGAGGCGCTCGACCGCTGCGTGGAAGACGGCGTGAAGGAAATCGTCGTGCAGCCGACGCATCTCATGGCTGGCCTGGAATACGCCGACGTGAAAGACGAGCTCGACAAATACGCCGACAAGTTCGACAAGATCTCGCTCGGCGACCCGCTGCTCACCTCCGACGACGACTACAAGAAGGTGGCCGCAGCCATTAAGGAGAACATGGCGTCCTTCGACGACGGCAAGACGGCGCTGTGCCTCATGGGCCACGGCACCGAAGCCGATTCCAACGCCGACTATGCCAAGATGCAGGAAGTGTTCAAGAACGAGGGCTTGACGCAGTTCTTCGTCGGCACCGTCGAGGCTGAACCGACCTGCGAGGATGTTATCGCCGCTGCGAGCGCCGCAGGGTACAAGAAGGCCGTGCTCGCGCCGTTCATGGTGGTCGCGGGCGACCACGCGAACAACGACATGGCAGACGAGACCGACCCCGACAGCTGGGCTGCGAAGTTCGTGGCCGCCGGCTTCGAAGTGACGTGCCTGCTCCAGGGTCTGGGACAGAACGCCGCGGTCGACGACATCTACGTCTCGCACGTGGACGACGCCATCGCCAAGCTGTAAACTCGCCGCGCACGGGGGCGCCGGTCGCGTCCCCGTGCAACGGGCATGCGCCTTCCCCGACCGACGGCGCATGCCCGTTGCATTCGCATCCCGCCCGCCCACCGCACGGCGCGGGCGGTAGAAGCGATTGAAAGGAACCCCTCCATGTTGAAGAAAACCCTCGTCTTCGCCCTGTCGGCGGCGCTTCTCGCGTTCTCGCTCGCCGGCTGCGCCGGAAATTCAAGCGACAGCGCAAAGGCAAGCAATACCGATTCCCAGGAAAAGACCGAGCAGGCGGCCGATGCGACCGAGGGTGCAAGCGCTGCCCCCATTACCGCCGACAAGGTGGCCGACGGCACCTATCCGATCACCGTCGATTCCAGCTCGAACATGTTCAGGATTGTGGACGCACAGCTCATCGTGGAAAACGGCTCCATGCACTGCGTGATGACACTTTCCGGCACGGGCTACGGCAAGCTCTTCATGGGCACGGGCGACGAGGCTGCCACCGCGAGCGAGGCCGACTTCATCCCCTATGTGGAAAACGCGGAAGGCAAGTACACCTACGACGTGCCCGTTGAAGCGCTCGACGAGGACACCGCCTGTGCCGCGTGGAGTATTAGAAAAGAGCAGTGGTACGACCGCACGCTTGTGTTCGAATCCGCCGGCGTCGATCTGCGCGCCGACGCACTGAAGTAACGCCATGCGGTCGATTCTCCCCAAGGGGGAAAACAGGAAGCGCCACAGCATCGCGGCGCGCGCGATCACCTGCGTTCTCGTCGCCCTGCTCGCGCTTCCCTTCGCGGGGTGCAGTGCGAGCCCGAACGCGACCGGTGGCACGGCGGGCTCTCAGGAATACACTGTGAGTGTCTCGCTTTCCGGTGGGTCAGGGCGCGCAAGCATCGCCTCACCCACCACAATTGTGAAGGATGGCGACACCTACACCGCGACCATCACCTGGTCGAGTTCGAACTACGACAAGATGACCGTCGACGGCGTGGACTACGCGCCCGTAAACGACGGCGGCAACTCCACGTTCGAGATACCCGTCACGCTCGACGAGGACATCGCCGTGTCGGCCGAGACCGTCGCCATGTCGACGCCGCACACCATCGACTACACGATCCACTTCGACTCATCCACCATGAAGGAGAAATCGGGCGACGATGCAAGCGGCGGCTCCCCTGCAGGAACGGCTTCAAGCGCCGCGGCCGACTTCCACAACGCCGATTTGGGCTGCGGCTGGGAGTCGACGGGGGCGCTTCAGCTTGAATACGCCGAGCACTTCACTGTCGACGAGTTCGAAGGCGGTCTGCGGCTTATCTGCGTTTCGAATGGGGAGCGTTTCCTCGTGGTGCCGCAAGATGCGAAGGTACCTGATGGGTTGAGCTCCGACATCGCGGTCATAAGGCGCCCCGCCGACAAGGTGTACCTCGTGTCGTCGGCGACGATGTGCCTGGTCGACGCGCTCGATGCGAACGACAATATCATCATGTCGGGCACGAAGGCCGACGATTGCTCGGTCGCAGGCTTCAAAAGCGCGCTCGAAAGTGGGGCGATCGCCTACGGCGGCAAGTACAGCGCGCCCGACTACGAGCGAATATCGGCCTCGGGCTGCACGCTCGCCATCGAGAACACCATGATCAACCATACGCCCGATGTGAAGGAAAAGCTGCAGAAGCTCGGGCTCGTCGTGCTCACCGAACAGTCGTCGAGCGAGCCCGAAGCACTCGGGCGCGTTGAGTGGATTAAGCTTTTCGGCGTCCTATTCGACAAGGAAGACGAGGCCGCGCACCTGTTCAACGAGCAGAAGGCCCGCGTCGAGCAAACGTCGGGGCTCGCGTCGTCAGGTAAAACCGTGGCGTATTTCTACATTAACTCGAACGGGGCCGCCGTCACGCGGCGGGCGGGCGACTACGTGGCGCAGATGATCGAGCTTGCAGGCGGCAGCTATGCGCTCGATGACGCGCAGACGGCGTCGACGTCAGGTTCGTCAGTAACGCTCGAAATGGAGCGCTTCTACGCGACGGCGAAGGATGCCGACATCATCGTCTACAACGGCACCATCGACGAGTCAGTTACCACCTTGAACGACTTCGTAGGCAAAAACGCGCTATTGTCGCAGTTCAAAGCCGTGAAGAACGGCAACGTCTGGGTCACAAGCGCCGACATGTACCAGCAGATGACTTCTACCGCCGACATTATCGACGAGCTGCACGGGGCGTTCACCGGCAATGACGCGAGCGACTTCCATTATCTGAGGAAGCTCGGTTAGCGCCATGAGAAGCCGGCTTTCCATGGCATACGACGAATCGGGGCGCGCCGCGCGGTGTCGCGTCGTGACGGCGCTGCTCGCTGTTGCCCTCATCGTGCTCGTCGGGGCCAACCTGTGCATCGGGAGCGTGCTCGTGCCCGCAGACCACATCCCCGGCATCCTTTCGGGCGGCGCGGCCAATTCCATGGAAAGCCAGGTCATCTGGGAGATTCGCCTGCCGCGCGTGCTTTCAGCCGTGCTTCTCGGCGGGGCACTTTCGCTTTCCGGGTTCCTGCTGCAGACGTTTTTCAACAACCCCATCGCCGACCCGTTCATCTTGGGCGTCTCCTCGGGCGCAAAGTTCGTCGTCGCGCTTACGATGATCGTACTTCTAGGCGCGAACCAGGCCATGTCCTCGCCGGCCATGGTGGCCGCAGCGTTTCTGGGCTCGCTTATCACCATCGGCTTCGTGCTCCTCATCGCACGGCGCATAAGTTCCATGGCCATGCTCATCGTGGCGGGCGTCATGGTGGGATACATCTGCTCGGCGGCGACGAACTTCCTCATCGCCTTCGCCGACGACCAGTCCATCGTGAACCTGCACAACTGGTCTTTGGGTAGCTTCTCGGGTTCGAGCTGGGACGACATCGCGGTCATCGCGGTCGTGGTGGTCACCGTGAGCGCATGCGTATTCGCGATATCGAAGCCCCTTTCCGCCTTCCAGCTGGGAGAAGCCTACGCGAAAAGCGTCGGCGTGAACGTCGAACGCTTCCGCGTGGTGCTCGTCCTTCTAGCGAGCATGCTCTCCGCCTGCGTGACCGCGTTCGCTGGTCCGGTGTCGTTCGTAGGCATCGCGGTTCCGCATCTCGTGAAGTCGGCGCTAAAGTCGTCGAAGCCCATCCGCGTGATTCCTGCGTGCTTCTTGGGAGGCGCCATCTTCTGCGCGGGCTGCGATTTGATCGCGCGCACGCTGTTCTCTCCCGTCGAGCTTTCCATCAGCGCCGTCACCGCCATCTTCGGCGCTCCGGTGGTTATCGCGCTCATGTTGAAGAAGCGGGTGAGGTAGATGGGGGAATTCGTGCCGCGGCCCAAAACGCTCGGAGGGGACATTCCATGCTTAGACAGTCCTGAGCTCGCACGAAAGCGCCAGAAGGCACTTTCGGCTCGTGCGGAACTGCGCGCGGAACGCCTCCTCCGAGCGGAGCCGAACCTCGAAACTACGGTCGAAACGCAGGCTGACGGAGCGCCGCTTTTCCACATAAGCGACCTGTCGGCGGGCTACGACAAGAAGGTCGTAGTCGAAGGCGTCGATCTGGAGGTTCGCGCGGGCGACGTCGTGGCGCTCATCGGGCCGAACGGCTCGGGCAAGTCGACCATCTTGAAAACCATCACACGCCATCTGGCACCGCTTGCCGGCGCGGTCGAGCTCGACGGGCGGGAGGTTTCCCGATGGAAGACGGCGGAGTTTGCAAGGAACCTTGCCGTTATGCTGACAGATCGCCCCCGGACCGAGCTCCTCACCTGCCGCGATGTCGTAGAGGCGGGAAGGCACCCCTACACCGGGCGAATGGGCACACTCTCG
Organism: Collinsella aerofaciens; assembly: GCF_001404695.1. Classification (GTDB taxonomy): domain Bacteria; phylum Actinomycetota; class Coriobacteriia; order Coriobacteriales; family Coriobacteriaceae; genus Collinsella; species Collinsella aerofaciens_E. The sequence continues at coordinate 69,042 of NZ_CZAQ01000003.1, forward strand.
CCCGACGACCAAAGTCGGGTCGACGAGGCCATGAAAACCGCACATGTGGAAGAGCTCGCCGAGCGCGACTTTATGCAGATAAGCGACGGGCAACGCCAGCGCGTCATGCTCGCACGCGCCATCGCGCAGGATCCGCGTGTGCTCGTGCTCGACGAGCCCACGTCGTATCTCGATATCCGCTACCAGATCGACCTGCTGCGAATACTTCGCCACCTTGCGAAATCGCGGAATGTGGCTGTCATCATGTCCATCCACGAACTCGAGCTCGCGCAGAAAAGCGCCGACAAGGTGATTTGCGTGAAGGACGGCCGGGTCTTCCGCGCCGGCGCACCCGAGGACATATTCACGCGCGAGACGATTGGCGAGCTCTACGGCCTTCAACATGGCACCTTCAACGAGCGCTTCGGCAGCGTGGAAATTGGACGCCCGCACGGCGATGCGCACACGTTCGTCATCGCCGGCGCAGGTACGGGGTCGGCTGTGTTTCGCCAGCTCATCCGGCAGGGCAAGGCGTTCTACACGGGCGTTCTGCACGAAGGGGACATCGACTGCGAGCTCGCGCGCGACCTGGCGGCGGAATGCGTGGCCGAGCGCGCCTTCGAGCCGATCGGGGATAGAACCATGGCCCGCGCCAAAGAGCTCCTCGTCCACTGCGCGCGCCTTATCGTGTGTCCCGCCGCCTTCGGCACCATAAACGCCCGCAACGCAGAGCTCGTCGAGTTCGCACGCTCGCACGGTATCGAGGTCATGCGAGCGTGCGAAGGCGCATCGGAGGATTCCCAATTGGGGTGGAAAGGATAAACTGGACTTTCTTTTAAGGATCCTCAGGCTACAGCTCCTACGCCGGCGAGGTCTACAAGGCGCCGGAGAACCTCGTAAACAGGAATTTCCACGCCGACGAGCCCAACCTGCTGTGGCTCACCGACATGACCGAGTTCAGGCTCCCGGGCGGCGAGAAGGTCTACCTGAGCCCGGTCATCGACTGCTTCGGCGGGATGCTCGTCGCCTGGTCGATCGGGCTGCACCCCGACAAGCGCCTCGCGAACTCGAGCCTGCACCTAATCCAAGCGAGATTCCAGACTCGACAGGCCATTGAGAGTCAGGTCGTTGGCGACCTCCGAGACGCGCTCGATAGGAACCGAGCCGTCAGACAGCGCCCATGTGCGATAGATTCCGATAATACCCGACAGCAAAAACGCCAGATAGTAGTCGAACATCTCGTCCTTGAGACCGTGGGGCAGCAGATCGCGCTCGGCAATCTCGTGCTCGAGCGGCGCACGAAGACGAGCCATAAAATCATCGAGCGGAATGTTCTCGATCAGCTGACGATTGAGCACCAGGTTGTTGCACAGCGCCTCGTTAACGGTTTTAAAGAAGGTCGCCGCCGCGCCCAGGGCGCGCTCGTTGGTGTCACCGTCCATGGAAGCAAGCGTTTTCTCGACCGAGTCGACAATCATCTCCACCACATCGACGGCAATGGCATCGAGCAAGCCATCAACCGTACCAAAGTGCACGTAGAAGGTTTTACGGTCGACATTGGCCTCGCGCGCGATGGCACTCACCGTAATGTCTGCCAGCGGCTTTTCCATGAGCAAGCGCTCAAAAGCGGAAAGGATGGCATTGCGGCTGCGAACGATACGGCGATCAATACGCGGTTTACTGGTGGCCATGGGTGTGTCCCTTCGATATGCGAGCATTCATCAACAGATGAGAGATAATCTACGTAAGAGGATTATCCCCCATACAGCTCAAATATGCCCCGCATCATGAAGAACGCACGACTGCCCTACCGCGACTTAGGGTGCTTCTTCTTATTGAGCGCCGACGGAGATACGCGGATACCGTCGCCCGTCTGGCGCACATAGGCTTTATGAGCCGGCTTAGCGGTCCCAGAAGCCTTCTGAGCGTGCTTCCTGGGATCAACGGTAACAGCATTCGTGGGGTGCGGCTTAGTGGGCGCAGAGGGCGTCTGAGGCTCGCGGCCGAGCTTGCGCATCACGCGATCCCAGCGCGCATGGATGCTCTCGTTGTGGGCGCTCTTAAGGCCCAGCAGGGGCGCAGCCAAAATGGTCGGCGCGATAAACGTAATGAGACGCCACAGCAGATAGCCGGCAGTCGAAGCCGACCCAAAGAAATGACCCAAGAACAAAGCAAAGCCGCCCTCAGCGCCACCAGTTCCACCGGGCAAGGGAACCGCAGAGCTCAGCAGCTGGACAAAGGCGCTCGCGGCCATGACCGAGAAAAAGTCGACCTCGTGGTGGCCAAAGGCGAGCATCAGAAAATACGGCACCAGATAGAAAAACGCGAGCTGCAGCATGGTGATAAACACGGTGAGCAGCATGGAAGAAAAATGTCCGGCCGAAAGCTTGAACTTCTCGGAGAAGGAGTAGATCTCGCCATCGACAAACGAGCGCCATCCATCGATCTTAGTGGCCGAGACACCTATGCGCTCGAGCCAATTGATGATGCAATGGGCGACGCGCGTGACGGTCTTAGGCATGAGCGCGACGGCGAAGATGCCGAGCAGGATGCAGCAGTGACCGCCAAAACTAAAGACGCACAGCAGCGTCATGTCGCCATAGCGCTCGGCAAAAAACGGCATGCGAGCAAGCAATAGGATAGCGCCCCAGGCAACGAGGCCAAACTGATACACAATAAATCGGGTGAACTGCGTGGCACCCGCTTCGCCCACGTTTTGGCCCGCTTTGGTCAGGCGGTAGATCTGGGCAGGCGTAGAGCCCATCATCATGGGCGTCAGGTTGCCAAAGAAGATGCCACTCGCCTCGACCGAGATCAGGTCGCGAATGCCGACGGGTGAATTGGGGTCGAGCCAGACGGCGATCGCATAGGCCACAATGCCAAAGAACAGATACATAAACATGCAAAGACACGCGACAACGAGCCAGGGCGCCTGGACGCTCGACATAGCGGCCCAGAACTGCCCCATCTGCCCGGTTACCACCAGATAGACGATATAACCCACCAGCACAACGCCGATAAAGATTGCGCCGCGGCGTGCGCTCTTATTGTCATCGCCGCCCGAGGCCTCAACCTCGACCTGGGGCTTGGACGTATGCTGAGAGGACTCCGTCATGAGACTCCTTCTAACAGTCAAAATATCTTGGTTATTGTACCCGTAAGGGCCATAAGCAGAACGCAAAGCTCTTGTTCAAACGGGAATTGCAGACGGTTGTTTGATAATAAAAAACCCGGCTTTCCGTGGAAAGACCGGGTATCAGATGAATGGTAGCCCGTACCAGATTCGAACTGGTGATCTCCGCCTTGAGAGGGCGGCGTCCTAAACCGCTAGACGAACGGGCCATAAAACTCAGCAGAAAAGAAGTGGTAGCCCGTACCAGATTCGAACTGGTGATCTCCGCCTTGAGAGGGCGGCGTCCTAAACCGCTAGACGAACGGGCCACATGACATCTGCACTGCCGTGCTGCGAGGAAATATATTACGGGACAAAAAACATCAGCGCAAGAAGAAATTCCAAATTGCCGAAAAAATTGTCGGCAGGTTATGGAACGCGCAGGTCAACTGGTTAGCTAGTTCAAGTTGAGATGAGCCAGGAGGGCTTCGCGGTTGTTGGGGATGTTGTCCTCGATCACGGCGTCGAGGGCGGCGTTGAGAAGCTGTCCCAGCTCCGGCCCCGGCTTGACGCCGGCGCGGATCAGGTCGCCACCATTGATGGCAAGCATCTTGAGTGTATAGGGCTCCCCCGCCTGCAGCAGATCGTGCGCGAGCGTACGCATCTCCTCGATCGTCTCGACGTAATAGAAGCACGAGGGCGCCTTGCCGAGCGTGTCGGCACGCTTAAGGTCCATGAGCTCGTCCATCAGACGCGGCGTATCGACGCCCTCGCCCGAAAGCGAGCGCATCATATTGAGCAGGCAGGAGCGCTCGGGGCGCAGCGGCTTGTCATGGTATTTGATGAGCAGGCACACATCGCGCACCAAATCGTGCGAGAGCGCCAGGCGATCCATGATGACACGCGCCTTCTTGGCGCCGAGCTCGGGATGACCGTAGAAGTGGCCGCTGCCGTCGTGATCGACCGTAAAGCACTCGGGTTTGGAAACGTCGTGCAAAAACGCCGCCCACATAAGGCTCGACGAGGGCGCGACGCCGTCGCACAGCGCCAGCTCCCCTGCCACCGTCAGCACGCGGGCGATATGCTCGTAGACGTTAAACGCATGATAGACGCTGCGTTGATCAAACCCGCGAGCGGACGCGAGCTCGGGCACGGCGGCGCAAACAAGCTCGGGGTAGCGCAGCATCGCGTCTCCCCCATGGCCGGTCGAAAGGATACCCTCGAGCTCAATGCCCACGCGCTCGCGCGCCACAGCATCGAGCAGCGGCGCGCACTCGGCAAGCGCCTGTTTAGTCTTAGGCTCGATCATAAAATCCAGACGGCAGGCAAAACGCACCGCGCGCAGCATGCGAAGCGCGTCCTCGTTAAAACGACGCTTGGGATCTCCAACGGCACGAATCAACTTGCGGTCTAGGTCGCCCTGGCCATCGTAGCGGTCGACAAGGCCGCGCTCGGGATGCCACGCCATGGCATTGACGGTAAAGTCGCGGCGCGCCAGATCGTCCTCAAGCGAAGCGGCGCGCTCCACACTCTGAGGATGACGACCGTCGGTATAGAAGCCGTCCACGCGATAGGTGGTGACCTCAATGCGCTCGCCATCGCAAATAGCCGTAATGCCGCCAAATTTAATGCCCGACTCAACTACCGCAATGCCGGCGGCCTCGAGTGCCGCCTTGGACTCCTGCCACAGGCCGCTGCAGCACATGTCGACATCGTGGCTGGGACGTCCCATCAGGGCGTCACGTACCCAACCGCCCACGTACCAGGCCTCAAGGCCGGCTGCCTCAAGCGCATGTAGCACACGCAGGGAGGCGTCTGAGGGCTGCGTGGCGTTGAGCGAAACATTGCACATTCCTGTGGCCTCCTGCAATTGCGGGCATATCGATTGATGGTTTCCAAGAAGTCTAGCAAGAAACGAGAGCGAGCGCACACGCGAACGCGCTTCAAGCAAGATTGAATCCCAAGACCTCTGCCACCGAAATGAAAAAGCACCCGCCTCGATAATCCGAGACGGGTGCTCAACAAAGCACGAAACCAAGGCCCGTACGCCACGCTAGCAGACCTGACGAATGGCTATACCCTTCTGATACTCATCGACCTTGGCAAAGTCGCCCAGACCCGGGCACTCGACCACGTTGGCGCCGGTAGCCATCGAGAGACGCAGGGCGTCCTCGACGCGCTCCGGGGCGTCGTGCCACACGGACAGGAAGGCGGCCAGCGAAGAGTCACCGGCGCAAACGGTCGACAGCAGCTTGACCTCAAAGGTACGGTTGGCAAACCAGATGTGCTCGCCGTTGGAGAAGTACGCGCCGGCGCCACCCAGGGTCAACAGCACGTTCTTGGCGCCCTTGGCATGCAGTTCGGCCATCGCGCCCTTGACAGACTCGTCGTCGCCACCGCTCACCTTAATGCCAAAGATGTCGAGCAGCTCGTCGTCGTTAGGCTTAATGAGGAGAGGCTCCATAGCAATGAGGTCGGTCAACTGATGGCTCGAAATATCGAGCACGAACTCGGCGCCCTTTGCCTTAACGCGGCGAAGCACCTCGGCCAGGAAGCCCTCAGAGGTGTTGGGGGGCAGCGAGCCGCTAATGACCAGGCAGGTCATGTCGTCAAGTGAATCGATGAGCTCAAACATCTCCTGCTCGTTGGCAGCGTTGATGGCGGCACCGGCATTGACCATGTTGTACTCGGTGTCGGGACCGGCGTTGAGGAACACGTTAACACGCGTGATGCCGTCAGTCCACACGGGCTTGACGGGCACGCCCAGGGCCTCGGCGCCCTTAACGATATACTCACCCGAGAAGCCGGCGAAGAAGCCCAGGATCGTGGTGTCGACGCCGTAGTGGTCGAGCGTAAACGAAACGTTGAGACCCTTGCCGTTGGGGGTGTAGACAGCGTTACGGGTGCGGGTAACGGTGTTGGCGGACAAGCCATCGCAGGAGATGTTGTAGTCAATAGCGGGATTTGCAGTAAGCGTGTAAATCATGAATGTTCCTTTCACAAAGCAACGTGTTAATGAAAGTATATTCCACGCTTCGGTAAAAGGCTACAACAACTCGGTGAACGGTGTGGAAGCGATGAAGTACGGCAGGACACCTCTCCACCATGGCGGAACAAAAAAGGCGCCCCGGCCGAAACCGGAGCGCCGTATACGCACGAGTTTGTCGCGTTTCGCTTACTTGCGATCGAGCTTGCGGACAGCAACGCGCTTGCTGTACTCGTCGACGTGACCAAAGTCGCCGATGCCGACGGACTCAGCGACGTTGGCGCCGGTGGCCATAGCGAGCTTCATGGCCTCCTCGACGTTGTCGCGATCCCTGTACCACTTGTGCAGGAACGCAGCGAGGGTGCAGTCGCCGGCGCAGACGGAAGAGACAAGCTTGATGTTGAACTCACGCTTGGCATACCAGATGTCCTCGCCGTTGGAGAAGTAAGCGTCACCGCGGCTACCACGGGTGAGCAGCACGTTCTGGACGCCGGCCTCGTGAGCCAGCTTCATGGCAACGCGGACCTCGTCGTCGGTGTCGACCGGCACGCCGAAGATAGCCTTCATCTCGTGATGGTTCGGCTTAATGAGCAGCGGCTTCTTGTGAGCGAGCTCCTTGAGCTTGTCGGAGGACAGGTCCAGGACGACGTCGGCGCCACGGGCCTGAGCGTGCTCCATGACCTGAGCCAGGAAGTCGGGCGTAGCTTTGGGAGGCACGGAGCCGGAGACGATCAGGCACTCAAGGTCGCCCGCGGTGTCCAGGATGTTGTAGAGCTCCTCCTGATGCTGCGGCGTGATCGGAGCACCGGGGTTCAGGATGCCGTACTCGTGCTGGCCATCGTTGACGTAGGTGTTGATGCGCGTGATACCGTCGGTCCAGACCGGGCGGCAGAGGCAACCCAGGTTCATGACCTCCTCGACGATAAACTTGCCCGTGAAGCCGGCGAAAAAGCCGAGCGCGACGGTGTCGACGCCCATCTTCTTAAAGGCGAAGGACACGTCGAGGCCCTTGCCGTTGGCCGTGTAGCTGGCCGAGCCGGTGCGGACGTTCTCGTCGGGCTCGAGCGGAGAGCTCGAAACCGTCATGTCGACAGCCGGGTTAGCGGTTAGCGTGTAGAACATTTACAGTACCCCCTGTATATGTGAGGGCCGCGTGGCCGGCCCATTCCAACCACGCGGTTACCTCTGATACCAAATTAGCGAGCTGCGGACTCGAGCAGTGCCTTGACCTCGGCAGCGGTGTTGCAGGCGAGCGCCTTCTCGGCGAGCTCGTCGCACTCGGCCTTGGTCCACTGGCTGATGGTCTTGCGGGCGCGCAGGATGGACGGAGCGCTCATCGAGAACTCCTCCAGGCCCCAGCTGATCAGCAGCGGCTCGAGCAACGGATCGGCAGCGGCCTCGCCGCACATACCGACCATGATGCCGGCCTTCACGCCGCTCTCGATGATGTTCTTGAGCGAGCGGAGCACGGCGGGATAGTAAACCTGGTACAGGTTGGAGATGGTGTCGTTGCCACGGTCGGCACACATGGTGTAGCCGATCAGGTCGTTGGTGCCGATGGAGAAGAAGTCGGCGACCTCGGCCAGGCGGTCAGCGAGCAGCGAGGCTGCAGGCGTCTCGACCATGATGCCGACCTCGATGTTCTCGTTGAACTTGCGGCCCTCTTCGGTCAGCTCGGTCTTGCACTGCTCGACGAGCTCCTTGACAGCCAAGACTTCCTCGACGCAGGTGACGAGCGGGATCATAATCTTGACGTCACCGAAGGCGCTGGCGCGCAGCAGGGCGCGGAGCTGGACCTTGTACTGGTCGGGGTTGGCCAGACAGTAACGCACGGCGCGGAAGCCCATGAAGGGGTTCTCTTCCTTGACCATGTGCAGGTACGGAATCTCCTTGTCGCCACCCACATCGAGCGTGCGGATGATGACCGGAGCGCCCTTGAGCGCGCTGGCGACCTTACGGTAGGCGTTGAACTGCTCCTCCTCGGAAGGAAGCTCAGCAGAGTCCATGAACAGGAACTCGGAACGGAACAGGCCGATAGCCTCGGCATCGTGATCGAGCGCGTTGGGCACGTCATCGGGGTTGCCGATGTTGCAGGCAATGATCTTCTTGATGCCGTCGGCAGTCACGGACGGCTTGCCGCGGAAGGCCTCGAGAGCCGCCTTCTCGGCAGCGAAAGCCTCGGCCTTGGCAGTGTAAGCGGCGAGCGTCTCCTCATCGGGATCGGCCTCGACGATACCCTTGCCACCGTCGACGACAACGGTCATGCCGTTGCGCAGTGCGGTGCAGCTGTTGGAAACCGAAAGGACAGCCGGGATCTCGAGGGCGCGCGCAATGATTGCGGAGTGCGACGTGCGGCCACCAGTCTCGGTGACGATACCGGCAACGTGGGCCTTATCGATCGTGGCGGTCATGGACGGCGTGAGGTCGTGCACGACAACGACGGTGTTCTCGGGCAGGACGGAGAGGTCGACGACCTCCTTGCCCAGCAGCTCGGCCAGAATACCGGTGCGGATGTCGGCGATGTCGGCCGCGCGCAGACGGAACATCTCGTCGTCCATGGACAGGAACATGTTCTCGAACATGGTCGAGGTGTCCATGAGCGCCTGCTCGGCGCAGGTGCCGCCGTCAATGGCGGCGTTGATGGCGTCGGTCATGCCCGGATCCTGAGCTAGGACAATGTGTCCGCTCATGATCTCGGCCTCGGCCTCGCCCACCGTCTCCTTCATGTGGTCGGCCTGAGCCTGGGTCTTCTCGCAGAAGACCGAAAGAGCGGTCTGATAGCGCTCCTTCTCTGCTGCCGAATCAGCAACCTCGTGCGGCTCAAACGTCAAGTCGGGATCGACGGCGACCATAACGGTGCCGATTCCGATGCCCTCGGATGCGTTGACTCCCTGATACATTCCCATTCCTCTCTCCGTGCCATGTGATAAAGCGTTTTGCCATATCCATGACAAAAGAGCGCAGCTACCTTGATACAGGTCACTGCGCCCCCAAGTATGAACTTAATTGTTCAACATGCGACCCGTTTGAGTTCTACTCGCCAAGACCGCTCTTGATGAGCTCGATGGCAGCAGCCAGAGCCTCGGCCTCGTCGGCGCCGTCGCACTTGACCTCGACCTCGGTGCCGCAGGGGATACCAGCAGCCATGAGGGCCATCGGGGACTTGCCGTTGACCTCCTTCTCGGGGGTGACGACCGTCACGTCACAGGCGTACTTGCCCATGGTGGAGGCGAACAGACCAGCCGGACGCATGTGCAGACCCTGAGGATTAACGAGGGTAGCCTTCTCAGAAACCATAGTTGACTCCTTTTTTGTGTTTAACCCCTGTCATGCATGTGGCAGGAGTCAGATTCACGACGTTGTTTATATTAACTCACATCAAACGGTTTTTCATTGTGTTTCGCACGAATTGTTGGACAGATGTCGTTCGCTGTCCGATCGCCTGCCGGGCGGGGCGGTTAAGTTTGCTGCTCTACAGTCCTGCGCAAGACGGAAAGCACATTAAGTGCTTTCCTTTGCGTGCGGAACTCGCGACAAACTTAACCGCCCCGCCCGGCAGGCAAGCTGCGGGAACATGCTTCCGTCCAAGAAATATCGTGCGAAAGGAATTTTGGCTGAAGTTCTGTTCGCGTGGGTGATTTGGTTGATGTGGGCTATCTATGCCCCTGTTGGGGACTGAGGAGTGTCCCGGGGGCTGGCAGGAAAGGAACGTCCCTAGGTGCCGGGGGCATGAAAAAAGGCGAGGGCTCGTAGGGAGTCCTCGCCTTTTTACAGGGGGCGATGTTATTCGCGTACTGCGGAATTAGACCAGGCGGGCGTTGATCGTCTTGGCGATCTCGGCGGCGTCGGTGGAACCCTTGACGGTGGCACGGAAGTCCTCGTCCATGAGCGCCTCGGCGACCTTGGACAGGATCTTGAGGTGCGTAGTGCCGGCCTGGGCACCAGGGATGAGCAGGGCGATAGCCACGTTGACGGGAGCGCCGTCCATGGTGTCCCAACCGGTCACGCCGGATTCGTCCTTGACGACGATGACGGCAGCCTCGGTAATGGCGTCGGACTTAGCATGAGGGATGGCGAACCCCTCCATCATGCCCGTGGTGCCCTCGGCCTCGCGGGCCAGGAAGGCGTTCATCACGGCGTCGGCGTCGCTGGCGATACCGGCCTTGACAGCCTGGTTGGAAACGAAGCTCAGAGCCTCGTCACGAGAAGCGAAGTCCTCGGCGACAAAGACATTCTCGACCTTCACGAAGTCGGCAGCCTCGGCCTTGGGAGCCTCGACGGCAGCGGCCATGGGGGCCTCGACCGGCTGAGCAGCAGCGGCGGGAGCTGACTTCTGGTTCTTCTCGAAGTCGTACTTCTTGAAGGCCACGAACAGGATGCCACCGACCACAGCGCCGATGAGGATCGCGAGGACCCACAGCGGACCGTTCTCGACAACGGGCAGGACCAGGAAGCCGCCGTGAGGCGCCGGATCGTGAACGTTGAACATAATGGTCAGGATCGAAGCGATAGAGGAACCGAGCATCATGATGGGCATGACCGGCCAGATGTTCTTGGTCATGAACGGAATGGCGCCCTCGGTGATGTGGGTGCAACCAAGAATGAGGTTGACGATACCGGCGTCGTGATCCTCCTGGCTGAAGTACTTCTTGCCGACGACGACGGCGAAGGTGGTGATCAGCGGCGGAACGATGCAAGCAGCGGAGACGGCAGCCATGAAGTTGGTGCCGAAATTGTAGGTATCGGTGCCAACGCCAGCAGCCAGTGCCTCGGTGAGCATAGCAGTACCGGTGACGTAAGCAGCCTTGTTGACCGGGCCACCCATGTCAAAGGCGCACATGCAGCCGATGGCAAGACCCAGGACAACGGCGCCAGAGGCGGACAGGCCCTTGAGAAAGTCCATCATGGCGGTGTTGATGGCAGCCATGGGGCCGGAAATGCCGAGCATGACCAGGCCGACGATAGCCGTTGAGAACAGCGGGTACAGGAAGATAGCCTTGAGGCCGTCCAGGTTCTTGGGCAGGCCGGCAAAGACCTTCTCGAGCAGCAGGATGACATAGCCGGCGAGGAAGCCGCCAACGATGCCGCCCAGGAAGCCGAAGCCCACGCCGGCGCCACCGGCGTCGATCATGCCGGTCTCGGCGTTAACAGGCAGGCCCTGAATGGCGATCATACCGGCGACAAAACCAGGGACGAGCGCCGGGCGCTTACCGATGGACTCGGCGATGTAGGCAGAAAGCACGGGAACCATGAGGTTCATGGCGATGCCGCCGATGATCTTGAGCATAGCGGCGAAGGTGTTGTAGTCGGCAGCCGTCGAATCGAAGGACGTGATGCCCCACAGGAACGAAACGGCGGTCAGAACACCACCGGCAACGACGAAGACCAGCATGTGGCTGACGCCGTTCATGAGGTGCTTGTAGATGACGTGGCCGATAGACTCCTTCTCCTCGACCTCGTCTTCGACATCGGCAGCGGCAGCAACCGTGTCGTCACCCTTGGCGGCGAGCGCGCGGTCGATCAGCTTACCGGCGGCCTCGACAGACAGGGCTTTGGAAACACCAACGGAAACCATAGGCTTACCGGCGAAACGCTCCGCCTGGACATCCTTGTCGGCTGCGACGACGACGGCCTTGGCACCAGCGATCTCGCTCTTGGTGAGCTCGTTCTCGACACCGACCTGGCCATGGGTCTCGACCTTAATGGTCAGGCCGCGCTCGGCAGCTGCCTTCTCCAGCGCTTCCTTCGCCATGAAGGTGTGCGCAATGCCGGTCGGGCAACCGGTGGCGGCGATGATGTCAATCTTAGCCATGTGTCCCTCCTTTTTAAGTTTTGCGCCCGCAGGCGCTCCCCTACACGCGCGTCCTTGCGCGCTTTTCCACAACTGAAAGATACCAACCTACCGTCCGCGTGAGAAGAGACAAGGCGCAATTCTCCGGTGAAAGGTTCTTTCATAACCGTAAACGGTAGGTGAAAGTTTACCATCAACACTTGAAACGGCAAGGTGTATCTTGTAATTGAAAATCCCCCTATACAATGACATTACAAAACGAGTCCGATTTTCATGCCAACCAGGAGCCATCCATGACCGATAGTAGCAAGAGCGCACTTTCCCTCATTAGTACCCATCAGGGATACAGCGAGTCCGAGCAGCGCATTGTCGACTATATATTGGAGCACCAGTCCGAGGCGCCACGCCTCACGGCGGCTCAGCTCTCGCGCGCCGCCGCCACGTCCGAGGCGACCGTTTCGCGCTTCTGCCGCAAGCTTGGCTTTGGCAGCTTCCGCAGCTTTCAGTTTTCGTTGGCGAGGGATTTGGAAAGCCAGCGCAACGAGGGCCTGACTGACGAAGTCTCGCTCGACAATATGGAGCAGAGCCTTAAGAACATCCTGGCTGCCAAGGTGAGCGAGCTTAATGCGACTATCGACGGGATCGACCACGATACGCTGGCGGCTGTTGTGCATGCCCTTAAGCATGCAGGGGTTATTGAGTTTGCGGCTGTGGGCAATACGAACGCGGTCGCGCTCGATGCGACGTTTAAGTTTTCGCAGCTGGGCCTGCGCTGCATGGCGAGCACCATTAGCGAGACATCAATCGGCTTTGCGCTCACACTACGCCCCGGCGACGTCATCGTGATCATCTCAAACTCCGGCAAATCGCGCCGACTGAATCGCATGGCAAAAGCGGCTCGCGACTGCGGTGCCACCGTAGTCGTCATCAGCAGCGACAGCAAGTCTCCACTTGCGCGCCTGGCAGACTACACTTTTAATACCGTCAACCACGAGGCGCTGCTGACGACGGGTGACTTTGCGTTCTCCAAGATCAGCGCCACGATGATCATCGAGGTTATCTACAACTTCCTGCTGCCCGAGATTGAAGACGCCCGAGAGCATATCAGCTACTACGAGGAGCTCATCCAACCGGATAAGGTCGTAGAGTAAAACGCGTAGTGGGACAAAATTTCAGTCTATTTTGTCCCACCAACACCGCTGATACGACCTAGGCTCGAGCTTCTTCGAGCATCTGCTTGGCGTGGGCCAAGCTTGCCTCCGACTGATCGCCGCTGAGCATGCGGGCAATCTCGGCGGTACGCGCCTCGCCGGTTACCTCGTCCAAATGCGTCTGGGGAACATCGCCCGGCTCCTTGCTGACAACATAATGCTTGTCGGCCATGACGGCGACCTGCGCCAGGTGGGTTACGACGATGACCTGATGCGTGGCGGCAAGATCGGCCAGCACACCAGCAAGAGCACGAGCCGTGGAACCACCGACACCGGCATCGACCTCGTCAAATACCAGTGTGTCGACGCCGTCAGCATTACCCAAGACCACCTTGCTCGCCAGCATAACGCGACTGAGCTCGCCGCCCGAGGCAATGCGGCGCAGAGGGCGCGGCGTCAATCCGGCACCGCTGCGATACAGAAGCTCGTAGCTCGAAGGGCCCGCCGGCGTCCACTCGGCACGCGGAAGATCACGCGACTCCCAGACCAGCTCAGCGCCGCCCATTTCCAAGCGTGCCATCTGACGGCCAACCTCGTGGCAGAAGCGCGGGGCCGCCGTATTGCGAGCGCGCTTAAGCGCCTTGGCAGCGACAAACAACTCGCGCTCAGCAGCACCAAGTGATTCACGCGCCTTTTTGATCTGTTCATCGCCATCATCGACCAGGGACAGCAGCTCTTGCGAGCGATCGCGCATAGCAAAAACATCGTCCATGGTGGGACCCCACTGACGCAACAGGCCCTTGAGGTCGGAATACCGTTCGCGCATGCGAGCGAGCTCGCGAGGATCGAACGCAACGCCATCGCGATAAGCACGCAGCTCGTTGGCGCAATCCTCGAGTGAGATGCAGGCATCCGAAAGTGCGTCGGCGATGTCACCCAGTTTGCGATCGACGGTAGCCATGCGCGACAGTTCTGCCACGGCGCCGTTCACGGCATCGAGCGCTCCCCCTTCGGCAGCAAGCGATGCATGGGCATCGTTGGCCGTCGCCACCAGCACCTCGGCATGCTCGGAGCGCGGCAGCAGCTCCTCGAGCTCCTCATACTCACCCGGCTTGGGGTCGACCTCGGCGATACGCTCCAGGGCGAAGCGCGCCTCCTCGACGCGACTCCCCTGCGCACGCGACGCCTCCTCTACGCGCCGGACCTCCTTGGCAGCCGCACGCGACGCCTTAAAACAGACATGGTACTTTTCCAGCGCCTCGAGCGCAGAGCGACCAGCCCAGGCATCAACCATGGCAACATGATGCGCCGGATCGAGGAGGCGCTGGTGCTCGTGCTGACCGCAAAGATCCATCATCACGCCGACGCGCTCCGAAAGCTCACGCACGCTGGCGATGCGGCCGTCAATTTTTACGCGGCTGCGGCCCTCGGCAGAAAGGCTACGCTGTACGGTGAACCCCTCCGTGTCGTGCGGACCGTCGAACAGGCGCGCCTCGACGCTCGCAAGCGCCTCGCCCTCGCGCACGGTCGAAGAATCCGCGCGCTCGCCCAAAATGAGCTTAAGCGCCGAGAGCAGCGCAGTCTTGCCGGCGCCGGTCTCGCCGGTCAAAACCGTTAGGCCCGCGCTGGGTACCAGCGTCGCCTCGCGAATGAGCGCAATGTTTGAAACCTGCAGCTCATCGATCATGGCGAACTCCGTAGAACACGCGGCTTACCGAGTTGTAGAAGCTCTCGGGACCGTAATCGAGCAGCAGCACGTCACCGGGACCACGGCGCACGGCCACGCTCTCGACCGTGCCATCGCAGGTAATAAACTGTCCGTCAATGGCAATCGCCGGCACGCTCGGGCGATCATCGGACATAAAGATCTCGACGACATCACTCGGCGAGGTCAAAAAAGCGCGAGCCTGAATGGTATGCGGGGCGATGGGCACACAGACCATACCCGTGTAATCGGGGCTGACGATAGGGCCACCGGCACTCAGCGCGTACCCCGTAGAACCAGTCGCCGTGGACACGACCACGCCATCGCCACGCAAGCGATCGATATGGTGGCCGGAAACCGTGATGTCAAACTCAACCATATCGGACAGGGGGCCGCGCGTAAGTGCCATATCGTTGAGGGCAAACGTGCGCACGACATCCTTCGTGCCGTCTTCGCGCACGGACACGATATCCGCGGCGATGGTGGCGCGGCGGCTCACGTGGAGCTCGCCGGACAGGGCATCGCTCACAACCTGCAGAATGTCGCGCTCCTCGGGGCTCGCAGCAGTTAAAAAGCCCAGGTGACCATAGGAAAGACCAAGGATAGGAATCTCGCGATGGTTGAGGATGCGGGCAGCGCGCAGCAACGTACCGTCGCCGCCGAGCGTAATGACCAGATCTGAGCCATCAATATCAGGCGTGCTTTGAATCTTCGATCGCTGGTCGGCAGCCCATGCGACCTCGTAGCCCTGGCGCGAAAGCCAAAGCTCGAGCATCAGGCCGCTCTCGACCGCCTCTTGCTTATAGTAATTGGGAACCAGAAAGACCTTCATAGCGTTGCAGCTTTCTCGCTCAAAGCCGATACCTGGGATTGCAGCTCATCGTCGGCGCGCTCCCCGGGGACAAACCTTGTGCCGTACAAGAAAAACTCAACGTTGCCCTTAGCGCCATGGATGGGCGACACGCACACGTCAAGCGGGAACAGGCCCTTGGCGGCAAAGAGCTCAATAGCCGCCACGAGCGTATCGCGGCGGACGGCGGGGTCGGTCACGATGCCGCCCTCGCCCACCAGCGCAGCCGGCGCCTCAAACTGGGGCTTTACGAGCGTGCAGAACGAACCCGAAGGCTTCAGGCACGCCAGCACGGCGTCGATGATATTCGCGATGCTGGTAAACGACACATCACACACGGCCAGGTCGATGGCGCCGGCATAGCCAAGCTCGGGCAGTTGCGTCACGTTTGTGCGCTCATGCAGCGTCACGCGATCGTCCTGACGCAACGACCAATCGAACTGGGCGCGACCCACGTCGACCGAGACAACGGTCGCGGCGCCGCGCTTGAGCAGGCAATCGGTAAAGCCGCCGGTAGAGCAGCCCACATCCAGACAGGCAAGGCCCGTCGGATTGATGCCAAACGCATCGAGCGCACCCTCGAGCTTAAGGCCGCCGCGGCCAACATAGGGCATGCGCCCCTTCACGTGCAGTGGCAGGCCCGGGGTCACCTTAAGGCCCGGCGAAGTCAAGCGCTCGCCGCCACTCGAGACCAAGCCGGCCATAAGAGTGCGAAGGGCATCCGCGCGATCGGCGCAGATGCCCTGTGAAATCAGTTCGTCATCGAGACGCACGCGTTTCATGAATGCCATCAACCATTCGTATTCGGAGATGCGGCCTAGCTATCCTGGGATTCGTTTGCCGCATCCTCATCGTATTCCTGCTCGAGCTTATCGGCCTCACGCGGCGTCAACTCGAACTTATCGACCATATCGACCGCTCGGGAGCCAAGCTCAATCGCCTCGTCAAACAGATCGAGTGAACGCTCCAAGGACGTATCCTTGGAGCGAACGGTAGCGATGATCTGATCCAGACGGTCCGAGATCTCATCAAAGTTGCGGACGGAACCCTCTGGCATGGCTACTCCTCGACGGAGTCGACATCAGTCTCGGCAGCATCCGCGCCCTCGGCCAGCACACCAGCCTCAGCCTGGGCAACCGCAACTTTAGCGGCAGCCTCGGCAGCCTGGGCCTCCTCGCGAGCACGATCCTCGGCGAGCAGCTCTTGGTACAGGTCCTCGCCCGGCAGCTCCTCGCTGCGAGCGATCTTGCCCAGCACGCCGTTGACGAACGACGCGGACTGGTCGGTGCCGTAGGCCTTGGCAAGCTCGACGGCCTCGTTGATCACGATGGCGTCCGAGACCTCCTCGTCGGTGAGGAAACGCATCTCATAGACGGCGATACGCAGCAGATTGCGGTCGGCGCCGGGCATGCGCATAAGATCCCAGTTCTTGGCAACGGAGCGCAGAGCGCAGTCGATGCGGTCGATATGCTCGTAAGCACCGCGGCACAGCTCCAGCGCATAGGGGTCGAGGGGACCCTTCGAGATCAGGAAATCGCCCTCGAGGACGCGCTCGAGCGGGCTGTCCGTGACCTCGGCCTGGAACAGCAGCTGCAGCGCCTGACTGCGGGCAAGTGTACGCCCGCGATAAACCTTAAGGCTCAAAGGTTACTCCTTGGGGAAAACGAGGCCGTCGATGCAAACGTCAACGCGCTCGACCTCGACGCCTACCTGGGCATCGATGGCGGCTACCACGGCGGCGCGAACGGCCTCGGCGAGTTTCTTGAACGGATAGCCAAAGAACACCACGACGCGCACGGTGAGTGCAAGCTTGTCGCCGACGACCTCGGCCTCGACCGCCGGCTCGGAAGCCGGGGCCTTGGACGAGAGCATCATGGAGACAAGGTTGGTGGCAAGGTCCTTGACGCCCACGGAGGCGATGCCCTCGACATCCGTGACGGCGCGCGAGACGATGGCGGTCAGAACATCGGGCGAAATGCCGATGCCGTCAATCTTGATTTCCTGGGGCATGAGTCCTCCTAGAAGAGTTGGTTGCTAGACGCGGGAGACGAACTTGCCGTCGCGGGTGTCAACCTTGATGACCTCGCCCTCGTTGAGGTACATGGGGACCTGGATGACAGCGCCAGTGTCGATGGTGGCCGGCTTGGTGGAACCCTGGACGGTGTCGCCCTTAAAGCCCGGGTCGGTCTGGACGATGGCGGTCTCGATGAACATCGGCGGGGTCACGCCCATGAGCTCGTCGTCGGCGAAGAGCAGCTGGCAGATGTCGTTCTCACGCAGCCACTTGGAGTTCTCGCCCACCATGTCCTCGGGAACGGGAACCTGCTCGTAGGACTCGTTGTCCATGAAGATGTAGTCGGTGCCGTCGTTGTAGAGGTACTGGAACTCACGGGTGGTGAGCATGACGCTCTCGAACTTGGTGCCGGCGTTGCAGGTGTTCTCGACGACGCGGCCGCTCTTGATGTCGCGGGTCTTGTAGCGCACAAACGCGCCGCCCTTGCCCGGCTTGACATGCTGGAACTCGACGATGGTGTAGACCTTGTCCTTAATGCGGAGACCGAGGCCGTTCTTGAAGTCGGCGGTAGAAATGGTAGGCATAGCGACCTTTCTTCTTATGGGCAGAACGCACAAGCGTCCAAATTACATACGACCGAAATTATACACTTGCAGACGGCGCCTGCAGCGAGCGCATAAAAAGAGAACGCGGGGCGCCCGAATCATTCCGGACGCCCCGCCCCCAAAGTAGATTTTTGGGACATGCCTAAAAATCTACTTTTGACGCTTCCGCGGTAACGCTCCCAAAAAGGTAGATTTTAAGGCATGTCCCAAAAATCTACCGGAGGGGATTAGCAATCGATGACGTGAAGGTCATGCGGCGTCTTGGTGAAGGGCTCGTAACCGTTCTCGGTGACCACGCCGTAGTCCTCCAGACGCACGCCGCCCACGCCGGGCAGGTAGACGCCGGGCTCCATGGTGATAACCGAGCCGACCTCGATGATATTCTTGCTGCGGTTGAAGTTGGGCAGCTCGTGGATGTCAATGCCCACACCGTGGCCCAAACCATGGTTGTAGTAATCGCCATAGCCGGCATCGCCGATGATCTTCTTGGAGAGCTTGAAGATGTCGTTGCCCTCGACGCCCGGATGGATGGCGGCGACGCACTCCTCGTGCGCACGGCGCACGAGCGCGTACAGGTCGAGCTGTTCGGGCGTGGGCTCGCCCATCACGACGGTACGCGTCATATCGGAGCGATAGTCGCAGTAGCCCGCGCCATAATCCATGAGAACGAAGTCGCCCTTCTCGATCACGCGGTCGCTCGGGACGGCATGCGGGTTGGCGGTATTGGGACCGCTCGCGACGATAGAGCCAAAGGCCAGGCTGTCGGCACCGTTAGCGAACATAAAATTCTCGAGCTCGTTGCGGACCTGCTTCTCGGTCATACCGGGCTTAATATAGCCGAGCATGTGCTGGAAGGCGGCGTCGGTGATCGACTGCGCGTGGCGCATGAGCTCAATCTCCTCGGCGTCCTTGGTAGCGCGCATCCTGCGAATGTCGTCATGCATCAGCGGCAACATGCAGGCGACGGAACGATCCTCCAGACCACGCTGAATGCCCTGGTAAAAGTTAATCTGCATGTCGTCCTCGACAGCGCAGACGCGGCACTTGTTGGCCGCGATCTTGCCGGCGACCCAACCGGGGATGGTGCCCTCGTCCATGTCGTAGACCCAGGGGCTGCCGGCGGGCGTGTTCTCCTCAAAGCTGTTGAGATAGCGCGAGTCGGTATGGAACAGGCACTGGTCGGCCGTAATAAACGCAGCATGCGGGAACTCGAAGGTGTAATCGAAGACGCCCTTGACGCCCGTAAGCCAACGAAGATTGGCCTCGTCGCGCACCACGATGGCGTCGTAACCGCGCTCAACCATCAGGGCACGGACACGCTCGATACGACCGGCAGGACCGGCAGCAAACTCAGACATGCAGATTCCTTTCTTGTTGTCTTCATAAAGACGGAACGGGCTCAATCAACGTACGGAATCGCGAGCGATTCGCAACCGATTGGAAACCCGCCCCTCAACATGATACGAAAGACGATGGATGTCAATAAATCCTAGAGAAGATCTTTGCGAGAAGCCAAGTATGCGTGAACATGGCGGTCGAGAACCTCGTCCTCAACGCTCGTTAGACGAATGGCGCCGAGCGCCGCGGGCAGCGGCAACATGCTACGGTTCGAGCGGACAAACTGCTGCCTGCGGAACTCCTCGACATATGCGGCAGGCTCCAGATCGAAGGCGAGCTCCTCGATACCAAAGTCCTCCAGGCAGTCATCGACCTCAAAGACGTAATCGATATCGAAGTCGCAGGCATCATGTGCTAGGCGCGCCTCAAAGCGCATGCCCTCGGACAACAGCTGGTAGGCAGGAACCTGCGACGCGGCATCGCCCAAGCAGGCGCGCAGGGTACGCTCCCCCGTCTTGCCAAAGTCTAGAGCGTGGCGGGCGCTGGGATTCGTAGCCATCAGTACGTCCTTACGGGCAGTCTGAGACCACTGAACGGCATTGACGAGCGCGACCTCCTCGCCCGCAAGAATCTCGGGGACGGTCTCGGCAAACTGATTCCATCGGGACTTGCTGCTCGAAAGCATGGTGCCAGCAAGTACCACATAGCCGAGTTTGAGGTCATCGGGGTCCGCCTCGCGAACAAGATCGAGGTCACACACGACCAAGCCCGGCTCGGGACGGAACGCGATAGCGGGAAGCGCATTCTCCGACGAGGCGACGAGCGGCTTCATGGTCGTCGCGACCGTGAGCATGGCGTCGAACGTCGTCGGCAGCAAGGCGCACTCGGTGCGACCGCACCACTGATTGGCACACCAGCAAACGACTGAGCAGGTCGCCGTGTCGCCGACAGCGACAACGAGATCGTCACAGGTAATGCCATTAGCCGACAGGGCGCCAAAGACGGTATCGGCATCGACCAGCGTAGCACCGGCAGGCGAAACCTCGAGGACGAGCAACGACACAGCAAAACCGGCGTCAACCAGTGCATGCTCGACAGCCTCGCCAAAACGCTCGGATGCGGCGTCGTTCCAAACCACCATCGCGCGCTTAGGCTTGCCCACAACCGAGGCAAACATGCGCGGCAGCTCATCGAACGCGCCCAATCCGACACGGACATCGACACTGCGGTTTTGGAAATTGATAAGTTGGCGGCGAATCATAGCAGTCCACGCTCCAAAAGCATCTCGGCACAAAGGTAGGAAACGTCCTCGAAGGACTTGTTGCGAATATCTAGGGTAATATCGGCGGCTTGGCGATACAGCGGACGGCGATGCTCAAACAGGCGCGCAGCATGCTCGGGCGAGCGGAAATCGGGCCGGGTATCAGAACGGCGAATCTGGCGCAACGAGTCCTCAAAGACGCCCTCGAGGTACACGCATGTACCCATCTCGTGCATCAGTTCAATGTTCACCGGCGTCTCGACGATGCCACCCCCGCACGACACCAGCAGGCTGCGTTCGCTTTGAAGCGAACGGAGCGCCGAGGTCTCGAGCTCGCGAAAACGATCCTCGCCCTCGGTCTCAAATATCTCGGTCACCGACTTGCCGCATCGACGCACGACCAAACGATCGGTATCGATAAATCGACGCTTGAACATAGTGCCCACGTTACGCGCGAGCGTCGACTTGCCCGCACCCAAAAAGCCGATAAAGAAGATATGGTCGCAGCCGTGTTTGATGTGCTGAGACATGGCGAAACCTATTCCTCGCAGGGAAGGTCGCGCAGGGCCCGGCGCTCAAAGATGCGGAAGATCTGCGTGTACCACAGGTCCTGGGTTGCCTGCGGCTTGACCAGAATTGTGTCAACGCCGGCAAAATTACCGCTCCACACGTCCGTGTACAGCTGATCGCCGATCAGCACCGCCTCGTCTGCCGTGGCGCCGAGGCACTTAAGGCCCGCCTTCAGGGCAAAGGGGGCGGGCTTCATGGCGTGGCTGATGGCCTCGAGTCCCAGCTCGCGTGCAGAGCTCATGACCTGATCGCGATGCCAGTTGTTGGACACCATGCACAGCTTAAAGCCTTTGGCGCGGGCGGCGTCGAGCCAAGCGGAAACCGCAGCGGGAGCCTGCTCGGTGTCGCGCGGCACCAGAGTGTTATCGCGATCGAGCAGAATGGCGCGTTTGCCGTCGGCCCACAGGGTATCAAGGTCGATGCGATCGACCGAGGCAACGTATCGTTTGGGGCTAAAAATCCTCATGCTAATTCCAAGACTGTTGATGCTCTTCGTAGGTTTGCGAGAAGTACTCCTCGCCCTGCGTAATGTAGAAATACAGGTCATCGGAGTCGGTCGGCTCAAGCGTGGCCTTGAGTGCCTCGAGCGACGGAGAGCAGATGGGCGTGGGCGGCAGGCCCTCGTGCTTATAGGTGTTATACGGGCTATCGCTCTGCAGGTCGTCGGCGGTAACCTCGCCACCGGTGACATACATCATGGTCGCATCGCTGTTGAGATAGCGCAGACCGTCGAGCTTGCCGGCAAGGCGGTTGTAGAAGACCGAGGCCACGTGCGCACGTTGATCGGCGTTGAGGCCCTCGCGCTCAACGATAGAGGCCAAGTTAACGATGTCGTAGTCGGACATCTCCACACCGTAGCGCTCCTTGATCTTGGCTTCGCAGCTCGCAAAGTCAAGCGACTTGTACTCAGTCTTAAACTGATCGAGCATGGCGCGAATCACGTCATCGGCCGTCGGCGAATCACCCAACGAATAGGTCTTGGGGAACAAGAAACCCTCGAGCGAGTCGTTGGCGGCGCCCTTAAGGAAGCTATAGTCATCCACGTAATTGGAGGCCTTAGCCTGGTTGAGGAAGTCTTCCTTAGAGATGCTGTCGTAGGCCTGGGCCACACGGTCGGCGACTTGATCGACCGTCAGGCCCTCAGGGATAGTCAGCGCATTGGAGCCCGCGTTAGGACCTTCCATGAGCTGCTGAACAACCTTGGTCGCATCCATGAGCGTGGTGAACGAGTAGGTGCCAGGCTTAAGCGACATATCGGCGTTGAGCTTTTTCACCGCCGCGTAGTAATCCTTGGGATTTTCGACGATATGGTTCTCGGAGAGAATCGAGGCGATCGCATCACCCGAAGCACCGTCGGGAATGGTCACCGTAACCTGCTGACCAGCCGTGACCTTCGTATCCTCACCGGCAAAGAAGCCCTTGACGGCAGGCACGACAAAGAAAGCGATAGTAGCAAGCGCGATAACGGCCACCACAACGCCGATGATCATAGGAACCGGAGAACTCTTCTTTTGAGCACCGCGACGAGCATGCGTGTTGTAGCTCGAGCGAGTCGCCGGAGCAACGCCATGCGAACCGCGAGCGTGATGCGAATGCGATTGGGGGACCTGCGTTCGCTGGGTAGGTACCTGTTGCTTAAAGCGAGCACCGCCTGCAGGCTGAGCCGAACGAGCAGTGGGCTGCTGAGCCGCGTGAGAAGCCGGATACTGAACCGAACGAGCAGAAGGCTGCTGACCCGTCCGTTGAACAGGTTGGGCCGAACGAGAGGAGGACTGCACCGGGCGCGCGGCAGACTGAGCTGCGCGCTGGGTCGGCTGTGCCGGACGCTGGCCAGGCTGGGCAGGGCGCGACGCCGGCTGACGTGTACGATTCGGCTGGCGCGGATCGGGAGCGCTAGGCATGCGAAACCTCCTCGTTTTTACGATCAAGCCACGTCTGCAAAAACAGGCTGGCGGCAATCATGTCAATCTTGCCCCTCATCTGTTTTTCGTTGAGGCCCTGCTCGCGCAGGATACGCTTGGCCTCTTGCGAGGACAGGCGCTCGTCCTCAAACTCCAACGGAAGATCGAGCTCGTCGGCAATCTTTTGCGCAACAGCGGCAACACGCTCGGCCTGGGGACCGGGCTCACCGGCCATGGTCAGGGGACGCCCACTTACCAGGATATCGGGCTCATAGTCCTCGACCAGGTAGCGGAACGTCTTGGCCATACCGGTGACCTCTGCAGCCGGGAGCACCTTGACAGGCATCGCCATCTTGCCATCACGGCTCGAGACGGCGATGCCGATCCTGGTCTCCCCTATGTCCAGCGCAAGCGCGACCACAGCGATTACCTAGATTCTTAGGCGCCGAGCGCGGTCTTAGCGGCCGCGAGGGCATCGGCGATGCCGGCGGCGTTCTTGCCACCGGCCTGGGCCATGTTGGGACGGCCGCCACCACGACCGTCGACCAGGCCCGCGATCTGCTTGATCACGTTGCCGGCGTGGAAACCGGCCTTGACAGCGTCATCAGAGCCGGCGGCGAGCAGGGCCGGGGTGCCCTTCTCGGTCACGCTGGCGACGACGCAGGCGACAGGACCGGCGACCTTCTGGTGCACGGTATCCCAGACGTTGCGCAGGTCGGCAGCCTCAAGGCCCTGGAGCTCAGCGACGACGAGCTTGAAGCCGTCGAGCTCGACGGCGCCCTCGATGGCGCTGGAGATAGCGTCGGAGGAGCCACCGGTCAGCGCCTTCTTGAGCTTGTTGGAAGTCTCGCGCAGCTCGGCCTGCAGGTTCTCCACGCGGGCGGGAACCTCATCCACGCGGCACTTGAGCGCAGCAGCGGCGGCGTCGACGAGCGCCAGACGGTCGGCCATGTAGTCGAGAGCACCCTTAGAGGTCACGGCCTCAATGCGGCGGACGTTGGAGCCCGTAGAGGACTCGGAAATGATCTTGAACAGGCCGATCTCGGCGGTGTTGGCGGCATGGGTGCCACCGCAGAGCTCACGGGAGAACGGCTGGTCCTCGGCGCCCACAGAGACAACGCGGACGACGTCGCCATACTTCTCGCCAAACAGGGCGACAGCACCGGCGGCCTTGGCCTCGTCGATGCCCATGACGCGGGTCACGACCGGCTTGGAGGCGAAGATCTGCTGGTTGACCAGGTCCTCGACAGCCTTGAGCTGCTCGGAGGACAGGGCCTCGAAGTGCGTGAAGTCAAAGCGCAGGTGCTCGGGCGTCACCAGCGAGCCAGCCTGGGAGACATGCTCGCCCAGTACCTGCTTAAGCGCAGCGTCGAGCAGGTGGGTGGCGGTGTGGTTACGGCGCAGGAAACCACGGCGCTCGGCGTCGAGCGCGGCGGTCACGGTAGCACCGACGGTCAATGTGCCCTCGGCAACGTGGGCGACGTGAGCATACAGGCCATTGTGGTTCTTGGTATCGGAAACGGTCAGCGCAACGCCCTCGGCGAAAAGCTCGCCGGCATCGCCCTGCTGGCCACCCATCTCGGCGTAGAACGGGGTGCGGTCGAGCACGACCTCGACGTCCTCGCCCGCAGCGGCGGACTCGACGGACTCACCGTTGCGAACGATAGCGACAACTTTGGCATCCTCGATCACATCGTTGTCATAGCCGTCGAACTCGGTCGCGGCAACCTTGTCGGAAAGCTCGACCCACACGTCGTTGAAGCTGCCCCAAGCATCGCCCTTGGCGTTGGCGCGGGCGCGGGCCTTCTGGTCCTCCATGCAAGCGGTGAAGCCGTCCATATCGACGTTGTGACCGGCGGTGCCGGCGATCTCGACGGTCAGGTCGATGGGGAAACCAAAGGTGTCGTGCAGCTTAAAGGCAACGTCGCCCGGAAGGACAGTACCCTCGGCAAGCGCGGCCAGGGCCTCGTCCAGGTAGACGCGACCGTTGTCGAGCGTCGTGGAGAAACGCTCCTCCTCGGAAGCGACGATACCCTTGACGAGCGCGACGTTCTTGAGCAGCTCGGGATAGGCCTCGCCCATCTGGGCGTTGACCTCATCAATGAACTTGGTCAGGAAGGCGCCCTCGATGCCCAGCAGGCGACCGTGGAACACGGCACGGCGGAGCAGGCGGCGAAGGACGTACTCGCGACCCTCGTTACCGGGGAGAATGCCGTCCGAGATCATAAAGTCGACGGCACGAGAGTGATCCGCGATGATGCGCAGGGAGCGGCTGGCACCGGAGTAATCGTCGGCGTCATAGGTCTTGCCGCTGATCTTCTCGCCCAGCTTGATGAGGTGCTGCATCAGATCGCCGTCGTAATTAGCGGTCTTGTGCTGCATGATGGCGGCCATGCGCTCCAGACCCATGCCCGTATCGAGGTTGCGGTGCGGCAGCTCCGGCATGGAGCCATCCTCCTGGCGGTCGTACTGGGTAAACACGAGGTTCCAGAACTCAAGGAAGCGATCGCAGTCGCAGCCAGGCTTGCAGTCGGGGCTGCCGCAACCGACCTCCTCGCCCATGTCAAAGTAGATCTCGGAGCACGGACCGCAGGGGCCGGTGGGGCCAGCAGCCCAGAAGTTGTCGTCCTCGCCCAGACGCGAGATGTGATCCTCGGCAACGCCCAGGGAGCGCCACACGTCATGTGTCTCGTCGTCCTCGGTAAAGACGGTGAAGTACAGACGGTCGAGCGGCAGCTTGAACTCCTTGGTGATGAGCTCAAAGGCCCAAGCGCAGGCCTGCTGCTTGGAGACGCCACCAAAGGAGAAGTCGCCGAGCATCTCGAAGAAGGACAGGTGACGGCCGTCCTCGCCGATGCAGTCGATGTCGTTGGTGCGGACGCACTTCTGGCAGGAGATCGCGCCGATCTCCTTCATGGTCTTCTTGCCCTGGTAATACTCCTTAAACTGGTTCATGCCGGCGTTGGCAAGCAGCAGCGAAGGGTCGTCGGGGACGAGGGACGAAGAAGGATAGAGCTTAAGACCGCGCTCCTCAAAGAAGTTAAGGAACTTGGAGCGGATCTCGGCCGTAGTCATTGACGGGTAGTCAGCACTCATAGAGGGAATCTCCTCGATTTCACATCGAAACAGTTCAAACGT
Organism: Collinsella aerofaciens; assembly: GCF_001404695.1. Lineage (GTDB taxonomy): Bacteria > Actinomycetota > Coriobacteriia > Coriobacteriales > Coriobacteriaceae > Collinsella > Collinsella aerofaciens_E. The sequence continues at coordinate 95,443 of NZ_CZAQ01000003.1, forward strand.
AACGATATTACCATCCCACCGCGCAAGTGCAAAAAAGAGGGCCGCCAAACAGCGACCCTCCAGCGAAAGTGCACGTTATTCAGTACTGTGCGATCCTTTGAAAAAGGACTGCTGTAGAATTACATATAAGAGTCACCCGGAAGGAGCGATCGATGAAAAGTAAACGATTTGTCCTGAATGCACTTCTGGTACTAGCACTTTTAGCGCTCTTGGCCTTCTCCTGCTGGTACGCAAACCAACCAGCATTTGGCTACGTATTGTATGCAGTAATGTCCGGCGATAAGGCTTATTACACTCTACGCGCAATTGACGTTCTCTTTTTCTATGTAGCCGGCCCCTTATCAATCGCTTTGCTCGCGTTTATTGTCATTTACAACTTCAAGAAACGTTAATAGGGCCTATTTAGAATCCGAATCGTCCATGGAGCCGTCGATGCCGGTTTTGGTATCGTCGTCCGAGTTGGAGTCATCGTCCTTGGCGAAGGGATTCTTGAAGAAGCCCGTGGCATCGGGTTGCAAACCCGAGAGCTTTGCTGATGTGTGATAAAGAAGTAGTAGAAGTGTAAAAAATTTGGCTCTGTTAGACCGGAATTGACACGACCGGCCGCTCCCTTGCCCTCAAGTTGATCTATCGCGGCCGTTGGGGCGAGCCGGTGCCATCCTCGTCGGCCTTCTCGGCGGG
>NZ_CZAQ01000004.1:0-8645 GCF_001404695.1 Collinsella aerofaciens
TGAACTGCGCCCCAATTCTTGGACGGGCTAATAAGCGGCCTACGCCGCACATAGGGACTGATTCCGGAATTCCTCCGGGGTCAGTCCCTTCAGTTTAACCTGCCTCCTTCTCGTGTTCCAATGGATGATGTATTCGTCCAGGTCTCTCTTGAAGTCTTCGAAGCAGGGCCATTTTCTTCCGCGAAAGAACTCGTCCTTCATATGGCCGAACACCTGCTCCGTCGCGCCGTTGTCGATGCAGTTGCCCTTCCGGGACATGCTCTGCACCACGCCGGCCTCCTCCAGCCGCTTGCACCACCCGGCCTGCTGGTACTGCCAGCCCATGTCCGAGTGCAGGACCGGCCTGGAGCCCTCGGGCATCTTGGACACGAGCTGGTCGAGCAGCTCGTGCTGCTGGGCCATGTTGGGATGCAGCGACGTGGACCAGGCGACGATCTCCTTGCTGCCGAAATCGTAGACCGGCGCGAAGCAGGCCTTGCCCCAGGGCTGCTTGAACTCGGTGACGTCGGTGCCCATCTTCTCCCACGGCCCGTCGGCGGCGAAGTCCCTGCCGATGACGTTCTCGAAGGTCTTTCCGACCTTGCCCCTGTACGAGTTGTACCTGTGGTAGTCGGTCTCGCGGCGGATCCCGCAGCTGATGCCCATCTCGCGCATCATCTTCAGCGTCGTCTTGTCGGCTATGCGCACGCCCTGCTCGGCGCGCAGGCACATGGCGATCTGCCTGTGGCCGCACCCGTTGGCGGTGCGCGAGAATATCTCGGCGGCGGCCTCCCAGAGCTCGGGCCTGGTGGGAGCCTTCGGGTGCGACAGCGCGTAGTAGTAGCTCGACCTCGCCAGGCCGGCACACTCGAGCAGGTCGGCGAGGGGGTATTGCCCTGAAAGCCCGCTCACGACCGCGGCCTTCTCGCCGTTCGAGAGCGTTTCTCCGCCTTCAGGGCGATCGATTTTTTTAGGTAGGCGTTCTCCGCCTCGAGCCTCTTGATCCTGCGCTCGAGCTCTTGCTCGCGCGTCGTCTCCCCGGACGGGGAGCCGGACCCCCTCGGCCTCCCCCTTGGCTTTGGCCTGAGCGCCTCCGGGCCCTCCTCCCTGTAGGCCTTCAGCCATTTCTTGAAAGGGCTTGGCGAGGCTATCCCGAACTTCTCCATGGCCTCGGGCTTTGTCATGCCCTCGTCGACGACCGCCCTGACGGCGGCCAGCTTCGTCTCGAACGAATAGGCGGTGTGCTTCTTTCCCATCATGGCCAGAACCTCGATACCAGCAGACCTGTAGGTGCACAGCCATTCTCTCACGGTTTCCTCCGACATCCCGAGAAGGGCCGCGATCGCCGCGCGGCCGTGCCCCTCGTCGTGCAGCTCTGCCGCTCGCAGTCTCATCCCGACGTCGTACAAAGCGTTTCCAGCCATAAAAAGGCCTCCCATTTCTTGTGTCCAAGAAATGGGAGGCAGTTCAGTGCGCAGCGGGGGTTCTTTCATGTCCGAGGACGCGCTGGGGAGTTACCCCATGCGGCCAGCGGACAACTATGTAGCCTTGGACTAGAACATGCCCAAGAAACCATGCACAAACAGCGCAGCCACGATAGCACCGACAAACGGAGCGATGCCAGGAACGAGCAGGCCATACTTCCAGTTGTTGTCAGCCTTGTTCTTGATCGGCAGCACCTGATAGGCCATGCGAGGACCAAGGTCACGAGCCTGGTTCATGGCGAAGCCGGTGATGCCGCCCATGCCCATGCCAACAGCCCAAACAATCAGACCGACGCAGATAGCGAGCATCAGAACGTTCTCGCCGGCGCGGTTAGCGGCAGCAAGGATGGCGCTGATGAACACAAAGGTGCAGATAGCCTCGCAGAAGAAGTTACGGGCATAGTTCGTACCCTCGGTGGTGGGGTTGGTCGAGAAGATGTTGCGCTGGGCAATGGGATCGACGACACCATCGGAAGCCTTGAACTCATCGGCATACATAAACCAAGCGATTACGGCGCCCACAAAGCCGCCGAGCATATCGGCAATCATGAAGGGGATGCAGCTGCTCCACGGCACCAGGCCCACGATGCACTGGGCAAGCACCATAGCCGGGTTCATGCACACGGCGCCGCCAAAGACAAACAGGCAGACCGAGATGCCAAAAGACCAGGTGGTGATGGCAAACATATGGCCGGAGCCCTGATACTTGGTGCCCTTGAGCACGGTATCGCAGTGCACGCCCACGCCAAAGACGATCATGAGGGCCGTTGCGCCGAATTCGCAGAGGAGTTTGGTAAGCATAAAACCTTATCTTTCTTGTCGGTTATAAACGATTCGTTTGGGCCACGCACTAGTGCTGCGCGACGACAACGCCCAGGCCATCGGGAATGACGGCCACCTTGGCATCGGCACCCTTCATCTCAAAGGCGAGCTTGAGCGCCCTCTCGATAGTGTTGACCGGCGTCATGTGCATATCCTTGAGCATCTGGTGATCGCACAGATCGGTGACCATGATCACAGGGTGATGCGCCAGAATGCGGGCAAAGATCTGGCTCGTCCACTGGTCGGGCAGGGTCTCGTCCTTAGGACGGTCGATGCAGGCGCGCTCAAACTCTGCCGGATCGTTGTCGGCGATGTTGTGATAGAAGCCCTCGCCACCGTGACCGTCGGCACAACCGGCGACGTCGATGATCACGCCGCCCTCGGGAAGCGTGGCCTCGGCAGCGCACATGCCCTTCACGGCCTGATAGATGTTCTGGTCGAGCGGGTAGCCGCCGTTGGTGGTGATGGCAATCTCGCACTCGACGGGCTCAACGCCGGCAAGGCTCTTCACGAACTCGCAGCCAGCCTCATGCGCCTTGTGAATGTCGCCGGCAAAGGAGCCGATGACCTCGTGCTTGCCGTTGAGCACCACGTTAAGCACAAAGGCGAGGTGGGCCATCTCAGCGGCGGCAAACATGTCCTCGCTCACGTGGTTGTGGCACAGGTTGCCGGCACGCGAATGGGAATCGTTCACAAACTGACCGTTGTGGTTGTACATGATGGTCTTGTAGCTGGCGATGCCAGGCAGGACGGACTTACGGCTACCAGAGAAACCGGCAAAGAAGTGCGGCTCAATGAAGCCCTCGGCAAGCAGCAGATCGCAATCGGCAGCAATCTTGTTGATGATGCACTCGCCACCAGAAGGCAGGGTGCCGATCTTTTTCATCATGCTGTCGTCAGTCGCGACGTGCATAACGATTTCCTCGTTGGCAACGATCTCCTCGCCATACTTGTTGACGAGCTCCTCGTGCGTCGACGGACGGTGCATACCCGTAGCAACCAGAATGCGAACGCGCGCCTCAGGCGCAGCGGAGTGGATGTGATGCAGCAGAATAGGCATCGTCACACGCGAGGGAACGGGACGCGTATGATCGGAGCTAATGATGACGATATCCTTCTTGCCAGCACAAAGCTCCTCGAGCGAAGGCGAGCCATAAGGGTTGGCAAGCGACTCCTCTACTAGCTCTTCCTGCGATTTCGTGGTCTTAAACTCGTTTTGATGACCTTCCATCACACCCGCGAAGTTCTTATCCTCGAGCTCCAGATGCAACGTCTTGTGGTCAAACGGCAGTTCACATTCAAACAATGATGAGCGCCCTCTTCCTTTCAACTGACACACTAGATAAACCGTTGGAAGGATACGCCGCTCACCGAAAAACACCACCGTCCACCGACTCATTAACACAACGTTCATATTTGACCCACAACAAAACAACCGCGATCCCAAACGGGACCGCGGCCGCTACAGTCGTAAGTCAAGAAGCGCCACATGCATCTCAATCCCGATCGATAAGACGCGAGGCGCGAGGCGCCAAACGCGCCGCCAAGACAAACCCCATCCAAAACGCGCGAAGCGCACCATCCTTCCCCCCAGCCAGTAATCCGCCGAAGACCGGACATCGCAGGGCCCGCCGTATGTTTACTTCCCGGCGCACTCCGCAGGACGCAAGAAGCCCTCGCCGCACTCCACATTAGGCGCGAAGCGCACTTTAATCCCTTCAGCCCCAATCCCTGAAGACCGAGGACGAAGGGACCCGATGGGTTTCCCTCTGAATGCATTCCGCAGCACGAAGCCCCCTTATCCGCAGCTCCGAAGGAGCAGGATAAGGGGGCTTCAAGTGCGAGGACGCATTCAGAGGGAAACCCATCGGGTCCCGGTGAGAGCCGCAGGGCTATCGATTACCCCGTGTTTTGCAAACCTGCCGAGACGCCGGTCACAGTCGAAAGAATCAGGCTCATGTACTCGGCCTTCTTCTCCTCCGCCATCTCGTCCTGGTTCATACGCACCTCGCGAAGGGCGCGGACCTGTGCGATGGACAGGGCGTCGACGTAGGGGTTGCGCACGCGGACAGCGCAGCCAAGCACGCGGCGGCGCTGTAGCGGCCACTCGTCACCGACGATGGCAAGGACCCACTTACGGGTGAGCTGCATCTCAGTGAAGACCTTCTCGGACAGATCCTGGCGATCGCCCAGGTGCAGGTACATCTTGGCGATGCGCTGATCGGTCTTAGCGATCGACATCTCAATATTGTCGATGAACGTGCGGAAGAACGGCCACTCCTGGTAGGCAGCCTTGAGCTGGTCAAGATCGCCCAGCTGCTCGCAGGCGGTGCCCAGGCCGTACCAAGCGGCCAGATTGATGCGTGCCTGGCTCCAGCTAAAGATCCACGGAATGGTACGCAGGTCGTCGAGCGACTTGGCACCCAGACCGCGCTTGGCCGGGCGCGACCCGATCGGCAGCAGACCGACCTCGGTCAGCGGCGTCACGGTCGAGAACCACGGTGTAAAGTCCTCGGTGTTCAGCAGGTCCAGATAGCGCTCATGGCTTGCGGCGTTAAGCTTCTCGGCCATATCCCAGAACTTCTGCGTGGTCTCGGTGTTGGTCTTCTCGACACTCGGGGCCGACTGCAAAAGCGTTGCGGCTGCAACGGACTCAACATGGCGCTGAGCCAGCGTGCGGTTACCGTAACGGGCAAAAATGACCTCGCCCTGCTCGGTGAGCTTAAAGAAGCAGTTGACCGAACCCTTGGGCTGCGCCAGCACGGCCTTGTTGGCCGGGCCGCCACCACGGCCCACGGCACCGCCGCGACCGTGCATGAGCACCAAGTCGATATCGTTTTTCTCGGCCCACTTGGCAATACGTTCCTGCGCGGAGTGCAGCGCGAGCATAGCCGTGGTAGGACCGGCATCCTTGGAGGAGTCGGAGTAGCCCAGCATGACCTCCATGCGGCGGTTGGTCTGGGCAAGGCGCTTTTGCACCACGGGCAGCGTAAGCATCTGGTCGAGCACGTCGACGCAGCCCTCGAGGTCCTCGAGCTGCTCGAACAGCGGGATCACGTCGAGCTCGGGGACATCCTCCTCGTGTGCAAAGGACAGGTGGGCAAGCTCAAAGACGTCGGCCACATGCTGGGCGCTCTTGGTAAACGAGATGATGTAGCGGTGCGCCATCTTCTTGCCGTAGCGCTTTTGGATGGAGCCGATGGCACGGAAGGTATCGATGACCTCGCGCGTCATGGGCTGCAGGTCGCCATGGATACCGTTCTCGTGGATATCCTTGAGGGCGCGGGCGTGCACCACGGAGTGCTGACGGAACTCCATCTCGACCATATGGAAGCCGAAGGACTCGACCTGCCAGATGATGGTCTGGACCGGGCCGTAGGCAGCACGGACGGCACCGCAGGCGGCCAGCGAGCGCTGGACGACGCGCAGGTCCTCCAGGAACTCATCGGCGCTGTGGTACATGGTGTCGGTGATGCGACGGACGGTGGCGTTGAGTCGGTCTGCCATGACGAGCATGACGGCGCGATGCGGCTCGTGCTCGGAGATCAGCTCGGCGCGTGCCGTGTACTGGGTGCTCATCTCGACCTGATGGTTCCACAGGTTGATAAGCTCGGCAGACGGCTTGCTGTAGGTGGCCTCGAGCGTGAGGTTGCGGCCGATGCGGCGGCACTTGTCCTCGAGCTTGAGCACCATATGGGTGAAATACTTGGCGGCGACCTCACGGCTCACCTTGGCGGTGACGTTGGGGTTACCGTCGCGGTCGGAACCGATCCAGCTGCCGGGATGGAAGAACGCCGGGCACAGCGGCGGCACGGTACCGGCCTTGTCGCCCAGCACCCAGTCGTCAAAACGACGATAGATGACGGGAATGACGTCAAACAGCGTGTTATCGAAGATGTCGATGATGGTATCGGCTTCCTCGACCGGCGTGGGCTTCTTGAGCGCGATGGGGCTCGTACGCACCAGGGCGTCAATCTCCTGCAGCATATGGCGCTCGTTCTCCACCAGGTCGGAGCCGCCCAGACGCGGACGCTCCTCCAGCAGGTTGGAGATACGGCGAATCTTGCCCTCGACGGCCTTGCGACGGGCTTCGGTGGGATGTGCTGTAAAGACAGGGTGGAACTCAAGCTTGCCGAGCAGCTCGTTGGCACCCTCGACACCCATCTCGTTTACCAACTGGTGATAGGCGACGGTGAGTTCGTTGGCGGGATCGACCTCGGTATCGGTCGACGCACCGGCCTCGCGCTCGCGCAGCTGCGCCACACGGTAATTCTCCTCCGACAGGTTTGCCAGATGGAAGAAGCTCGTAAAGGCGCGGACGATAACCTGCTGTTTATCGAGCGGCAGGCTGTCGATCAGATCGACGACTTCGCGAAACGCCACGGCGGTGGGCTCGTCAGCAGTGGGCACGCCCTGCTCGTCGACGGACTCATCGGCAGCACGGCTACCGGGGTTGCCGGCATTGGCCACAATCTCGGCTGTCAAAATCTTGTCGAACAGGTCCGCGATCTCGGGATCATACTCGCTAAGCACACGGCGCTCCAGGCGCAAGAACAGCGCCAGATTGTCGCGCAGCTCCTCGGGGATCTCGATCTCGGCGAGACGCTCCTTGGACTCGGCATTCGAGCCGATTCGGTTAACGAGGCGGTTGACCACGGCAGCGACGCGCGCCGCGGCTTCGGGTACAGACTGGTTGCTTAGGTTCTCAGCCACGTTTCCTCCCATTCCTCCTTCTATGCACGTAACATGCGGTATTTATTATAGGCACTCGGCAAAAACTTTCGAAGCTGATTGCGCTTTACCACACAAAAGTATTTTCTGCATTGCAAGGCTTTTTGCCCCAAATGGTCGTATTTCTCGGTGGACGGCATATGCAAACGGGGGCATTCCGCATAAATGCGAAACACCCCCGTAACAATCGCTCTCCATGAGCAGGGCACGTTAGCAGGCCCGCAGCTCAAAAAGATACGCTACAGGCGCTCGCGAACCGCCTCGACCACATTGGCCAGATCGACGAGAACCTCGTCATGGCTCTCCATGTCGCGCACTTTGACCTTGCCGGCAGCAAGCTCGTCGCCACCCAGGACAAGGATGAGCTTGGCACCCACCTTATCGGCCTGCTTAAACTGGGCCTTGAGCGAACGGCCCTGATAGTCCGCCTCGGTCACAATCCCTGCAGCGCGAAGCTGCTGCGTAATGGTAAAGACGTTCTGACGCAGCTCCTTGCCGGCGTTGGCGACGTAGACGCACGGGACCTCCTCGGCACCCAGGTCGCTGCCAAAGGCCTGCAGGGCCAGCAGGGCGCGCTCAAAGCCGACGGCAAAGCCGACGCCCGCCGTGGGCTTACCGCCCTCGAGCTCAACGAGGCCATCGTAGCGACCGCCACCACCGATGGAGCCGACACCGGCGCCGGGAGCCTCGACCTCAAAGACAGTACGGGTGTAGTAGTCCAGGCCGCGCACCAGGGTGGGATCCTCAACATACTCGATACCGGCGGCGTCCAGATAGCGCTTGACTTGCTCGTAGTGCTCGCGGCACTCGTCGCACAGGTTGTCGCCCATCAGCGGTGCGTCGGACATGATCTCGCGGCAATGGTCGTTCTTGCAGTCGAAGGCGCGCAGCGGGTTGAGCTCGGCGCGCTCGCGGCACTCGTCGCACATCTCGTCGGCGTGATCGAGGATAAACTGCTTGACCTGCTCGCGATATGCCGGACGGCACTGCGCATCGCCCATCGAGTTAATAAGCAGACGGAGCTTGGACAGATCGAAGCCCAGGCGCTTGTAGAACTCCATGAGCATGATGATGCACTCGGCGTCGGCAGCCGGATCGGGAGCGCCGAGCCACTCGATGCCCACCTGGTGGAACTGGCGCAGGCGTCCCTTCTGGGGGCGCTCGCCGCGGAACATGGCCTCGGCGTAATAGGCCTTAAACGGCGTGGAGCCCTGGGGCACCAGATTGTTCTCCACGACGGCGCGCACCACACCGGCCGTGCCCTCGGGACGAAGGGCCAGGCGCTGCTTGGGCTTAAGCTTGGTGTCGGTGCCCTCGGTAAAGACGCGCTCCAGGTTGGCGCCGCTAAACACGCGGAACATCTCCTTGCGCACGACGTCGGTCGACTGGCCGATACCGTGGACAAACACGTCCACCTGCTCGATCGCGGGCGTCTCGATGGGCTTAAAGCCAAACGGCTCGAACACGCCGGCCGCAATCTGCTGCATCTTTTGCCAGGCGCGCATCTCGGCGCCGATAAGGTCGCGGGTTCCCTCCGCCTTCTGTGCCTGCATGGGCAAACACCTTTCTTTTGTATCGCGTCATAGGTAGTGGACATTATACGGCACAAACACAAACAGCGGCGGCGCG
>NZ_CZAQ01000004.1:8880-89403 GCF_001404695.1 Collinsella aerofaciens
GCGCCCACGGTGCCGCCGACCATCTCGAGCGAGGTGATGGTGCCCGTGACCTTACCGAGGTCGGCCATGCCAAACTGCTTGGACGCGGCGATGGTAGGCGTGATGGTGCCCATGCACGTTCCAACACCAAAGCTCACAGCAGCGACAATAGGACCGAGGTCCGTCGTCGGGAAACACAGCGCCACGCAGGCGATAATGCACGCAACGGAGCCAAGGATATTGCCAAAGCGGTCATAGATCGCACCGAGCGAAATCTTGGCGATAACGACGGTAACCATGTAGGCCGAAAGCACGGTGCCTGCCCACATGGGGTCGTGGCCGCCCGTGACGATCTTGGCACCGTTGACGGTAACACTCGTCATGTTGGTAACCTGGTTGGGCAGGATGGCGCCATTGACCAAGCCCATAAAGAGGAAGGCGACGACAAGCAGCCAAAATGCCGGGCTCTTCTTGATACGAGACCAGCCGACGCTAACCTCGGGGGCCGTATGCTCGTCCTTATCGCCCGCGGTGGAAACAGACGGATCGCCCGGGTTCTCGCCGAGCGGCTTCAGGCCAATCTCGGAAGGTTTGGTGCGGAAGGAATAGTCATGCAGTTAACGAAAATGGTGTAGCACGTGGCCATGATGACAAAGCCGGAGGCCACCACGAGCCAGCCGGGGAAATATTTACTTTGCTGGGACATGGATTACTCCTTGTGGTCCGCAATGTATCCGAGAGCGACGGCGGCATAAGCCGCGGCGCCGAGAGGAAGCTCGGCATCGTTAAAGCGCGCCTTGGGATGATGCTGGGCAAAATGCTCGTCCGTATCGGTCACGGCCGCGCCCACGGTAAAGTACGCACTCGGAATCTCGCTCGAGATAAGCGCGAAGTCCTCGCTCGCCATGGCGTGGAATAGCGGCAGGAAGGCAGCCTTGGGCAGCACCGCGCCCACGTAACCAAGCGAGGCCTGGGTCATATCGCTGTCGAGCACGAGCGGCGGAACGTCCGAGAGCGTCTCGATGGTTGCCGGCGTACGATATGTTGCGGCAACGCCGTTGACGACCTCCGCGATACGCTCCTTGAGATGAGTCATGAGCTCGACATCGAAGCCGCGCAGCGTTCCCTCGAGCACACAGGTGTCGGGGATGACGTTGGCCGCCAAGCCGCCAGCGAACTTACCAACGGTAAGTGCGACTTCCTTGGCCGCTGGCACCTCGCGGGAGATAAGCTCCTGGAGCGCCAGGTGCACATGGACGCCGGCCGTGATGGGGTCGATGCAGATCTCGGGGCTCGAGCCATGGCCGCCCTTGCCCTGCAGCGTGATGCGGAAACCGTACACGCCCGAAAGCGCCGGGCTCCCATAGAGCACCAGGCCGAGCGGCGATTGGCTGTTGACGTGCATGGCAAAGGCAGCCTGGGGGCGCGGGTTCTGCAGCAGGCCATCGGCGATGGCAGCGCGGGCTCCCTCAAAGGTCTCCTCACCCGGCTGGAACAGCAGTTTGACGGTGGCATTGGCGTCGACAAGCTCGGCCTCGCGGGCCTTGAGCAAACGGGCCGCGCCGAGCAGCGCCGTCGCATGCATATCGTGGCCACAAGCGTGCATGCAGCCGTTGGTGGAAGCGAAAGGCTCGCCCGATTCCTCGACAACGGGCAGGGCATCCATGTCGCCGCGAAGCATGATGACCGTACCGGCCTGTTCGTCCGTGCAGACGCCATTGCCCTGGGCCGCGGCGGCACCGGCGCCGACAAGGCCCACAACACAGGAACCATCGACGAGCGTGGCAAATGGGATTTCCATCTCGGTCAGGCGCGCTTGAATATACGCAGAGGTCTGCGGGAGACTATTACCCAGCTCGGGCATCTGGTGTAAATCGTGTCGCCACACAGCGGTCTCGTCTGCAAAAGCCTGAGCTTCTGCAACGAGACCGTCACCGATAGCGGCCTGCGCCGCTGCGGTGGCCTTGGGCGCTGATTGCGGTTGAAGATCGGACAGAGCTGGTGCCATAAATGCCCTCCAGTAACGTTTTTGCAGCAAGCACTTTGATAGCGTAAAGTGCAAGGTACAACTTTAAGGGCGATGCATAAAAAATGCCGCCCCGAGAGGGCGGCGCAACAAGTTGTTTACAATTGCGGGCGCGGCTTTTTGCGCAAAAAATCGAAGTGAGTCTCGCTCAAGATAATCGACAGGAAGATAAGCACGAAGCCGGCGAGCAGGCGCGAGGTGAGCGCCTCCCCCATCAGCAGCACCGAAAACAACACGCCCGAAGGCGACTCCATCGAAAGAAGCAGTGAGCCCGTCGAGGCGGGGACATGCGCCAAACCGACGTTTTGGACGAGCAGCGCCACGCATGTGCAGCCCACCGAGAGGAAAACAGCCACACCGATAAACTCAGGCGTCCATGCAGAGAGGGGCGCCTGAGTCTCGAATAGCAGCGACGTGATTAAACTCAAAACGCCATTGCCCACAAACATCCAAAACGTGATGACGTTGATGTCCATCTTGCGACCGTACTTGGCAGTCACCGCCATCTGGATGGCGAAGAAGATCGCGCCGCCCAAGGTAATAACATCGCCGGCATTGAACTCGACGCTATCGAGCGCTACCAGGCCAATACCCGCCAGGCACAACAACGCTGCACCCAGGTTATACCGGGTAAGCTTTTCACCGCTCAGGACATAGCTTGCAAACGGCACAAGGATGCAATACGTGCCGGTCAAAAAAGCGCTCTTGCCCGCCGTGGTCTGTGCCAGGCCGATCGTCTGCAAACCGTAGGCACCCCACATGAGCGCGCCCATGCCAAGCCCGACGATCAGGTTGCGGGCATTGAAATGAGCGATGATGCGCTTATGGAAAATTGCAAACATAACCAGTGATGCCGGGAGAAAGCGAACATAGACCAGCTCGAACACCGGAATGGTGTCGAGTGCGTCCTTCATAGTGGTAAAGGAGTAGCCCCAGATAATCGCCACCGAAAGCAGTAGAACTTTCCAGAACAACGGCGAGCGTGCGCCGGCACCCCGGGGAATACCACCCGCGCCCAAATCCTCACGGGCTACAGGGCTATCGGGCATGTTTTCGATTTCGTTGGCAGCGTATTGGGCCATGGAACATCCTCGCACTCAATCTGGGCGTGGTGTCCGCACGCGTATGGCTGCGTGCCGCCTCATGGTCAAATAAAAACGGGACGCGCCGGACCCCCGGCACGCCCCGCTACTGTAGCAACAACCAAGCAACCCACGCAATTCACTACGCTAAAGCGTCGGTACAGAAAACCTCGATGTTCCGGCAACGTCAGCGAAAACGCCCCTAAGCGAGCAAGGTGACGTGAAATGAAAGGGCGCTGACCTTCTGGTCGCGCCCTTGAAATTGAACGTCAGATTGCCGCTTAGGGACGTTTGCAGCGTCGAGCCGTTACGCGGTTTGGTAAAACCGCGTAACTAAATAAGCTTTGTTGACTCCAGCTTTTCGATAATCCAGTCGTTGGCTTTGATGACCGGGCGGCGGAAGACGACGCCCAGTGCCAGCGACGGAATCAGATAGCTCGCCAGAATGCCAAGTTCAACCCAGTACTCCATATGGTAGGCGCCAGCCATGGCGGCATGCATGGCGTTGATGCCGTGGGTGAACGGCAGGAACGGATAGATCGCCTGGAACACAGGGCCGGTCATCTCGATGGGGAACGTACCGCCCGAACCGCCGACCTGCATAACCAACAGCACGACGGCGAGCGCCTTACCGATATCACCAAACGACACGGTGAGCGTGTAGACGATATTGGAGAACACGAGACTCGCGACCCAGCCGGCAAGTACAAACTGCAGCGGGTTGTCGCATTGGATGCCAAAGAACAGGATGTCGCCCGCGCACACGAGTGTCGCCTGCAGCAGGGCCAGACCTCCAAAGAACAGGTAGCGGCCCAGGTAGATCTCGTGCAGGCGCACGGGGATCAGCTCGTTGATGAGTTCGTCGTCAACCGAGACCTTCATCATGGCTGCCAGCACGATCGAGCCCACCCACAGCGACAGGATCGTATAGAACGGCGCCATGGCCGAACCGTAATTGCGGATTGGATAGACCGGCTTACGATCGAGCGCGACGGGACCGGAAAGCGACACGGCCAAACCCTCGGGGTCGTTGCCGATCATCGTCTTGATCGTCGCCAGGTCACCCGACATCAGGGCGCCGTCGAGCTCGTCCTTGAACGCGCTGATCTTGTCCGATGCCTCACCCAGCTGGTCAGAAGCCTTGTTGACGAGCCCTGCAGCCTTGGAGAGACCCTTCGCGAGCGAACCAGAGGCGTCGGTCAGACCGCTCACGGCGCTATCCAAGTCACCCGAGATACCGTTCAGGGAATCCAGAACGCCCGAAATGGTCTTCTTGAGCTCCTTGGCCTTAACCGAGAACGTGGAATCGTAGTCGGACTTGGCTCCCGAGATACCCGCCTTGGCATCGGCGATGGCCTGGTCGACCTCGGCACGCGAGTTGTTGACCTCCGCCATGCCGTCCGAAAGGGACTTTGCGGTCGCCGTCAGGTCCTTCGCATTGTTGCGGTACTCCACGGCAATTCTGCCCAGCGACGTCGCAGCGGACTCGAGACCGTCTTTGAGCTTGTCATCACTCACCTGGTCGGCAAGGTTGCGGAGCTGATCGGCCATCGCATCGATATCGTCAGCACGCGTATTGAGCGCCGCTGCGGCTTCGTTGAGCTGAGACACCGTAAGGTCAACATGCTGATTCGCGGCATCGAATGCCTTCGCAAGCTCGGCGGACACGTTGTCGAACGAGCCCGCGCTTCCGTCAATCGCTGCGTCAACGGCATCGTTGGCGGCCTTGAGCGCTTCCTTGGAATCATTGATGCCGCTCTTGGCGTGCTCCATCAGCTGCTTCGTCGACTCATCAACGGTGCCCGTCTGCTTGAGCATGCCGCCCGCCGATGTCAGTGAATCGGACGTGGAGCTCAAAATGCCCGCGAGCGACGTCGCACTCGCCTGAACGTCCTGCAGGTCCTCGACCGAATCGCCCAGCGTCGAGGACAGATTGGCGATAAAGTTGCTCACCTGGTCGGTACTCATATAGTCGAGCAGGCTGGACACGGTCTTAAGGCCGATGGTCGTGATGGTCTTGGTAAAGGTCTCGTTGACCTGACTCTGGACGGCGCTCGAACCCTTTTCAGTCACGATCTGTGCGATGGCGTTGGCCTTCTGGTTCTCATAGAACTCGATATCGGCGTGCTTCACCTCGGTCGAGAAAAGCGTCATCATGTCAGCGCTAAACGTTTTAGGGATAACGACGGCAGCGTAGTACGCGCCCGACTTAACGCCCTCAATCGCCTTATCGCGGTCGTTGAGGACGACCCAGTCGAAGTTCTCGTTGCCGCGCAGGGTGGCGGTTACGTTTTCGCCCACGTTGACCTCGACGGGAATCAGATCGCTCTCGTAACCCTCATCGGTGTTGACCACTGCAATCTTAAGGTTGCCGGTATTGCCGTAGGGATCCCAGCTTCCGGCGATGTTAAACCATGCATAGAGACATGGCACGATGATCAGGCCCATCACGACGACCATGCCGATCACGGAGCGAGACACGTTTTGGACATCGCGCTTAAACAGGTGCAGGATGTTTTTCATTTATGCCTCACCTCCTTTAGAGTGCTTGCCAAGCGAGGTGGTGTCCCCGTCGTTTCCGTTTACGTTGTCAGCGCCGTCGGCATCTTGAGCCTTACGATGCGCACCGATATGCGACAGACGGCTCGTAGGCTGTTCGCCTCCCTTGGCGCCACACTCGCTGGCGTTGAGACCAAACATGCGACGGGCGGCAGGGATGGCAGCCGTGTGCTCGCGCATCTCGCGGCGAAGGTCCTCGTCCGAAAGCGCCGAGATACGCATCTGGGTATTGAGGCTCGCACGGATGTATTCGATGTTGATGAGCCAGCCGCAGATGGCGATAACCGAAATGATCCAGATAACGAGCAGGATGATCTTGCCGTTATTGTCGATATCGAGCACCGTCGAAAGCACAAAGAGCAGAACCTGCACGCCTACCACGGCGGCAAAACCGCCCTTGATGTAGTACGGGTAGCGATGCTCAAACGCCACGGCATGATCGAGCAGCTCGCGACGGTACGAATCCGAATCGAGCATGACGCGCATGGCCGTGCGCAGCGAATAGCGCTGGCGCGGCAGGTCGTTGGACTCGCAGATCATGAGGCCCGTCGTGGAAAGCTGCTTGTCAAAGAGCAGGTTGAGGTTGAGCAGCAGCGGACGCAGCTGCAAGCCAATAAAGAGTGCGATGGCAAGGAACACGCCCAGGATGCACAGGTTGAACAGGTAGTTGAACGAATACATGCCACCGACGGTCTCGCGCAGCAGGTTGATGCCATAGGTGAAGGGCAGCAGCGGATGCAGCCATTGGAAGAAGCCGGGCATCATCTCGATGGGATACATGCCCGACGAGCCGGGGATCTGCACAATGACGAGGATGACGCCAATGGCTTTACCGATATGCTTAAACGTGGTGGACAGCGCATAGATGATGTTGACGTAGGTGAACGAAATAGCGATGCCGCCCAGTACAAAGAGCAGCGGATTGACGCACTGAACGCCAATGACCAGGTCGCCCACCGTAACGATAATGGCCTGGAACGCGCCCAGGATCACCAGCAGCAGCCAGCGGCCAAAGTAGCCCTGACGCGCCGTAAAGCTACCGATGCCCTCGCGGTCGACCTCGAGTTTATAGATAGCGATGAGCACATAGCCGCCTACCCACAGCGCCAGATTGGTGTAGAAGGGCGCGATGCCCGAGCCAAAGCTCTTGACCGGATAGATTGACTTGGACGTCAGCTCAACCGGAGATGCCATGAAATCTGCCACGTCATTGACGTCGACGTCCATGAGGTCGGCTAACTCGCCCATAGACTCAGAGGTCTGCAGCGCCGCAATGTCATTGGCGGCGGTCGCGAGCTTGTCCTGAACCTTGGCAAGGGAGGCGTCGGTTTGGGACAGCGTGGTCTTTGCCTGCTTGAGCGTGGCATCGAGCTGCGCCAGCGTGCCGCGCGCGCTCGCTATCGTGGGGGTCATACCCGACACAATGCCGGTCAAATCGCCCGAAACGGCGGCAAAGGAGTCAAGCGCGCTCGAAGCCTTCGGAAGTGCGTTCTGACCCAGATCGGTCTGAGCCTGACCGAGGTTAGCCGTACCGGTCTGAATTGCCGCGTTGAGTGCGTTGCTCGCGTTCGAGATTGCCGTAGCGTCGTTTGCCATGGCGCTCGACTGTGCAGAAAGGCCATCCTTGATGCTCTGCAGCTTCTGGTTTTGCTCGCGAAGCGAATCGATGGTCGATACAATGCGCGCGTCAATTTCCTCGGAACCTGTCGACGTGTCATTAACGAGAATCTCCAAGTGCCCGATAACGGCCTTATTGTGATCGATCGTCGCTTGGAGAGACTCGAGCGAGTTGTCGATGCGGGTGGTCGTAGATGTGACCGTACCCGTTAGCTTGCCAATCGCAGCGTTCGCGGAGGCTGACGTCTTGGTGAGTGCAAGGCTACCTTCCGAGAGTGCCTTGGAGAGCGAGGTGATAGAGTTGCCCGCCGTGGCGCGAGCCTCGCCCAGCAGGTCGTTGCCCTGGGAGATTGCCTGCGTCAGCGACGGTGCCTGACCTTGCAAGCCGGCAAGCGCCGCATCAGCCGAGGCGATAGCGCCACTCGTCTTATCGATGGCGGCATTCATATCGCCAATCGAATCGCGCACCTCACCCAAGGTGTCGGATGCCTCGGACACCGAACTTGTCAGCGAGTCCTGAGTCTGGGTTGCCTTGTCCTTTAAATCGACACCGGCATCCTTGGCGATACTGGCAACAGTCTCGCCCACCGTGGAGACAAACTCCGAGTTGATCTGCTCCTCGATGGTGTTGGCACCGGTATCGGTGACCTTGGGCGCAATGGCGCTCTTTTTCTCGTTGACGTAATAGGTGAGCTTCGGCTGATGGTAGTTGCCGTCGAGCATCGAGACCAGATTGTCGGAGAAGTTCTTGGGGATTACGATCGCCGCGTAGTATTCCCCGCTCTCGACGCCCTCTTTGGCATCGGCGGCCGAATCGACGAAGGTCCAGCCCAGCCGATCGTTTTCCTTGAGCTGATCGACCACCTTATCGCCCGCATTAAGCTCGCCCACTAGGTCGTTCTGGGTGCCCTGATCGTTGTTGGCGATAGCGATTTTAATGCCTTGGGTGTTTCCGTACGGATCCCAGTTTGCCACGATGTTGTACCAGGCATACAGCGAGGGGATAACGCACACGCCCAGGGTAACCACCAAGGCGACGGGGTTCACAAGCAGTCGCTTAATGTCGCGCTTGAATATCGCAAAGGAGACCTTTGCGTTGGATAGTTTGCTGCCGAGACTCACGCTTGGACCATCCATCCTGTCGTTGAATCGAATCGTACTATCGACAACCATTGTACGTAGGCGCTTTAGTGCCTCGCGGCACAATGGTGCTGAGTTTTGCGGGTAGCAATATACTACGAAGATGAGTTAGTGTACAGTTGTACAGTATCTTTAATTTCAGCAGGTCACAAAACCACAGCCCGCACAAATTAGCAATCCGAATAGTCATTGGGAACGTTCTTAAACGACTAGTCAAACAAGAACGTCCCCGATGACTACTTAGGGCCACGAAAGCGTCGCAGGTTGAGCATAAGTCAGCGAAAACGCCCCTGAGCGAGCAAGGTGACGTGAAAGAGGAGGGAAGCGTACTTTGGTACGCGACCGACGATTGAACGTCAGATTGCCGCTTAGGGGCGTTTGCAGCGTCGACCGGTCCGTCGTTCGTTAGAACGACGGAACCAATAGGTTCGTTAGAACGGCGGACCCAAAGGCGTAACTACTTAACTACATCAAGTTGCAAACAGCCGCCGCGAAGGCAACGGGGTCCTCGGGGAGGATACCCTCGACCAGCAGGGCCTGATCGTAGAGCAGGCCGGAGTACTGCTTGATCTTGTCGGCGTCACCTGCCTTCTGGGCAGCGACAAGCTTGTCAAAGACCGGGTGCTTGGCGTTGAGCTCGAGCACGCGCTGGCTCTTGGGCATGCCGTCGGGCGCGCCCTCGGGCCCCTTCTGGAGCACCTTCTCCATCTCGAGCGAAAGCGGACCCTCGGTGGTGATGCAAGCGGGGGCATCGGTCAGGCGCGCGGAGACGGCAACTTTCTCGACCTTGTCACCGAGCGCCTCCTTCATAGCGCTAAAGAGGTCCTCGTTTTCCTTGGTGGCGTCCTCGGCCTCCTTCTTCTCGTCCTCGGTCGCCAGATCAAGATCGCCAGTCGCAACGTTCTTGAGCTCCAGGTGACGATCCTCGACCTCGGGCTCGGCACCGTCGGCAACGGCCTTTTCGGCAGCCTCGCGGGCGGCGTCGTCCTCGTAGATCTTGGGCATATCGGCGGCCACGTACTCACGCATAGCCTGGAACGTGAACTCATCCACATCCTGCGTCAGCAACAGCACGTCATAGCCGCGCTCGAGCACGCCCTTTACCACGGGCATCTTGGCCAAGCGCTCACGCGAGTCGCCGGCGGCGTAGTAGATGGCCTTCTGATCCTCGGGCATGCCCTTGGCATACTCGGCCAGGGTGATCATCTTCTGCTCCTTGGCAGACCAGAACAGCAGCAGGTCGGCGAGCTCGTCGGCCTTCATGCCGTAGCTCGAGTAGATGCCGTACTTCAGACCGCGACCAAAGTTCTCAAAGAACTTCTCGTATGCCTCGCGGTCGTTGTCGCGCATGTCCTCAAGATCGGCAGTGATCTTCTTCTCGACACGCTTGGCAATGGCCTTGAGCTGACGGTTCTGTTGCAGCGTCTCACGCGAGATGTTGAGCGTCACGTCGGCAGAGTCCACGACACCGCGCACAAAGTTGTAGTAGTCGGGCAGCAGGTCGTCGCACTTCTCCATAATCAGCACGTTGGAACTGTAGAGCGCCAGGCCCTTCTCGTAGTCCTTGCTGTACAGATCGAACGGGGCGCGACCCGGCACAAACAGCAGCGCATCGTACTCAAGCGTACCCTCGGCATGGAAGCTGATAGTGCGCGCGGGATCGTCAAAGTCGTGGAACGTGGACTTGTAGAACTCGTTGTAATCCTTCTGCTCAACGTCGGAGCTGCGCTTTTTCCAGATCGGCGTCATGGAGTTGATGGTCTCGAGCTCCTGGTAGTCCTCGTACTCGGGCTTGTAGTCGTCGCCGGCGTCCTCGGGCTTGGGTTTCTGGCGGCTCTTGCTCACCATCATCTGAATCGGGTAGCGCACATAGTTGCTGTACTGCTGAATCAGGCTCTTGAGGCCCCACTCGGTCAGGAAGCGATCGTAGGTCTCGGCCTCGCCGTCGGCGTCGAGCTTCTCGTTCTCGCGCAGCGTCAGGATGACATCGGTGCCGTGCTCGGCGCGCTCGCCGTCTTCGATGGTGTAACCCTCAAGACCATCAGACTCCCACACGTGAGCGGTGTCCTCGCCATAGGCGCGGCTGACAACCTTTACGTGGCTGGCAACCATAAAGGCAGAGTAGAAGCCCACGCCAAACTGGCCGATGATGTCGACATCGGAGCCCTGTTGCTCGGCGTTCTCGGTCTTAAACTCCTCGGAGCCGGAATGGGCGATGGTGCCCAGATTGCGCTCGAGCTCCTCGGCGGTCATGCCAATGCCGTTATCCGAGATGGTAATGGTGCGGGCGTCTTTATCAAAAGAGACGCGAATAGCCAGGTCGCCCTGGTCGAGCTTGACACTCGGGTCCTGCAGGCTCTTAAAGTTGAGCTTGTCGACGGCGTCGCTCGCGTTGGAGATAAGCTCGCGCAGGAAGATTTCCTTATTGGTGTAGATGGAGTTGATCATGAGGTCGAGCAGTTTTTTGCTCTCGGTCTTAAATTGACGCATGTGCAGTCCTTTCGCGCTACCCCCGTCCGCAAAAACGGCCCGGTTGCCCGAGCCGCATCGCAGACCTGCTATGTCCAGACTTAGATTTTATAACCCATTAGCGCGCATATATACATACGGAATCGAAAAACTGTATGTCCAAACGCTCTGATGCGCCAATTGCCAAGGAGTGTCCCCGACTGCCGGCAGGAAAGGAACGTCCCTATCTGCCATCTACGCGCTTGGCCATCCAAACATGGGGCTGGCCCTCGTCTTCGTAGTCCACCGGGGCAATCTGCGTGTAACCCGCCTTGGCATAGAGCGGCAGCACGTATTCCTGCGCGTGCAGCTTAATGAGCTTGGCGCCGGCATCACGCGCGCACGTATCACTGGCCTCGACAATCTTGCTCGCCAAACCGCGACGGCGCATGCTCGGCAGCACGGCCACGCGCCCCATAATGTAGGTCTCCCCCGCCGCGACGCCTTCGTCCAAGTCGCACGCCGGCGACACCGGAGCCTCTGCGTCAGCTGCGCGCTCGAGTTCTTCGGGAAACACGCGCGAGCAACCGGCAAGCTCACCGTCTACATAGAGCGTCACATGGATGCAGTTCGGATCCTCGTCGATAGCGTCAAACTCATTCTCGTAGCCCTGCTCGTCCATAAAAACGACGCGGCGCACCAACGCCGCGTCATCAAAGCATCCCGTCTTAAGTTGGATATCCATAGCTGCCCTTTCATTCAACGCGAACGTTAGGGACAGATTTTAGCGAAAATGAGCTCCGCGCACGCTAAACTTCGCGCGAGCCTTCGCCAGACAGTCGTAATGACCCACGTTATGGGCATCGCTCGCGATGAAGCTGTACAGGTTCTGATCGAACAGGCGCTGTGCCGGCTTTTTCTCGCGACCAAAGCGACCGCCGGCAATAAAGTCCGCCGAAGCCTGCAGCTTGCAGCCCATATCGACCAGGCGCTCCGCCACGCTTACATCCTTTTGAACCGCACGATAGCGCTCAGGATGAGCGATGATCACCTGATAGCCACGGCACTGCAAATCGTAAATCGTGTTCTCGTACTCTCTAAACGCATACGCATCGGCATGCGTCGAAAGCTCGAGCAGAAACTCGTTGGTCCCATCGAAATGCAAGTGATCCGCGGCATCGATACCAAGCTCAACGAGCTTTCGATGGTTGACCTCGAAGCCCATCTGGAGCGGAAAACCGTCAGCGTTATCGCGCAGCAGCTCAAAGGCATCCCACATCTTGTCGTAATCAAAATAGGGATCACGGCAGTGAGGAGTGCAAACGATTCTGGTTACACCGGCCCGCTTGGCAGCCTCGAGCATCGCCAAGCTCTCTTCGAGATCGGCGGCGCCGTCGTCTACACCCGGCAAGATATGGCAATGAATGTCACGCATAGGTCAGCCTTAATCAACTAAACGTTTGCTCGGTTGGTGAAAATGCCCTTTTTGGAAGTGCCCTGATCGTCGGAGCCCTTCTTAACCTTCTTACCGTCCTTGGTGTAGTAAGAATAATAGTACTCGCTGGTCTCGGTCTCACAGTAATTCATGACGGTACCGATGAGCTTGACCTTCTCGGACTTCTTAAGCTGGGCGATAGCGTTGAGCGCCTCTTCGCGCTTGGTAAAGTCCTCGCGCACCACGAACAGCGCGCCGTCGGTCAGGCTGGCAATCTCGGCAGCATCGATGAAGGTGCCGACCGGAGGAGCATCGAAGATGACGTACTGGAACTTAGCAGACAGTGCCTTGACCAGCTTGGCAAAGCGATGGGAGACGATGATGTCGGCAGGATTGGGAATATGCGGCTCAGCATCGAGGAAGTAGAAGTTCTTCTGACCCGTCTCGACAATTGCCTGGTCAATGGAGATCTGCTCGGAAAGGACCGCATAGAGTCCGCCGCGCGAACGAACGCCGAGCATATCGGAAAGGGACCTGCGGCGCATATCGGCCTCGACCAGGAGCACGGACTTGCCGCTCGTGGCGATTGCCTGAGCAAGGTTAATGGAAACCGTAGACTTGCCCTCGTTGGGAATCGAGGAGGTAACGGTGATGGTGCGAATGGGGTCATCCACGCTCGCAAAGCGGATGTTGGCCAGAAGGGTCTTGGCGGCATTCTGCACAACGAGCTTATCGGTGTTCTTTGCCTTAGCCATGCCTATTTACCACCTTTCATAGCCGGAATTCGGCCAACAACGGGAATACCCAGGAGCTCTTCTGCCTCTTCGGCACCGCGGATGCGGGTATTGAGCATGTCCGCCAAAACGACATAGGCAACTGCGATAAAGATACCGGCGAGGAACGCGACGGCAATATACAGCGTGCGCTTGGGGCCGCTGGGGGCTTCGGGGGTCTTAGCCTCGTCGATAACGTTGATGCTCTGGGCAGCGCCGACGTTCTGAGCGACCGTACTCACCGAGCTGGCAATGGCCTTTGCGACCTCAGCCGTCTCCTTGGCATCGGTGCCGGTAACCGAAAGCGTAATGACACGCGTGGTGGTCTCGGAGGAAACAGACACCTTGTAGTCATCCAAATCGGTGAGGCCCAGTTCTTTGGCGGCGCCGCTCTTAACGCTATCGCTATCCAGCAGCGTGGCGATATCGTTGGAAAGCATCTGGCTCGCCGAGAGATCGTTGTAGCTCATCTGACCGCTATCGTCGGTCTTGGCGAGAATGTACATGCTCGTCGTCGCGGTATAGGTGTTGTCCATCGCAACGAAGGACACGATGCCCATGGCGATCGCGCAGACCACCGGAAGGGTGATGACCAGCTTGAGGTGCTTCTTCAGCAGCTGGAACAGTTCGAGAAGGGTCATGCAGCTTGCCTTTCATTTCCCCAGTTCGGATTGACAAAACTGTCCGTATGTTATCGCATCTTTTTACCGAGACCAAACTCTATACATAAGAAACAGGCTCTCCTGTAAAAATGTCGGAAGCAATCGTAAAATTGCACAACAACGCCGCACCCGAAAGTCAAATGCGGCGTCTACATCAATATCTGTGTTGTATCGCTATGCGAATGGCTCGTCCTGCTGTATGGGAAACGTCACCGTAATGGTGGTTCCCACGCCCAACTCGCTCGACAGATCAAGCGTGGCGTGATGATACAGGGCCGCATGCTTGACAATGGCAAGCCCCAGGCCGGTTCCGCCGCGTGCCTTGGACCTACTCTTGTCCACGCGATAGAACCGCTCAAATACCTTGCCCTGTTCTTCAGGCGCGATACCGATTCCCGTGTCGGCGACAGCGAGGAACGGATGGCCTTCGTCGTTAGTGCCGCACTGCAGCGTAACCGTACCGCCGGGCCGATTGTAGCGGATGGCGTTGCTTGCCAGATTATAGATGAGCTCGTCGACCAAGCGCGACACGCCTTCGATGACCACAGGCTTGGTCTCATGACTTATCGTCACATTCGCCTGACGGGCAACCTGTTCAAGACGCTGCTCAACCGTGTAGATGGCACGCGAGAGCTCAATAGGCTCCGTGGACCCAATGGGCACCGCCTCGCCCTCAGTTGCACGCTCGGCCTCGTCCAAGTTAGACAGCGTAAGGATATCGTTGACAAGCGCTGCCAAGCGGCCCGCCTCACGATAGATGCGACCGCCAAAGTTGCGCAGGTCATCCTCGCCCTCAACCATGCCGTTTGCGATGAGCTCGGCATAGCCCGAAATCGCCGTAAGTGGCGTCTTGAGCTCATGGGTGATATTCGCCGTGAACTCGCGGCGCATACGGTCGTTGTCCGCTAGCACCGCCATTTGGCGCTTGAGTTCCTGGCGCTGCGACTCGATACGCTCAAGCATGGGGACCATCTCGGCATAAGCGTGCTCATAGCTACGGCGCGGGTGGTCCAAATCCACCTCTTGTAACGGCGCGATGATGGCACGGGACTCGCGGCGCGCCATGAAAAACGAGAGTACCGCACCCGCTGCTGCGATAAGCAGCATCGGCGCCACCATCGACAGCAAAATCGCCGCAACGCCAGGCTGGGCCTGCGCCAAGCGGACAACCTGGCCGTTATCAAGGGCGACGGCGCGATACAGCATAATCTCGTCGAGCGTAGAGCTTGCGCGCTCCGCGGAACCCGAACCACTCTCAAAGGCCTCGATGACCTCGGGGCGATCGCCATGGTTGGGCAGTGTGGAAGGCGACGCCTCGTTGTCGTAGGCAACCGATCCATCCTTGTTAATCAGCGTGATGCGTAAGTCCTCGCGATCGAGGCTACGCAAGAACGGGATGGGCTCCTGCTGCTCGTCGAGGGCGGCAGCAATGAGCTCGGTTTCCTGCGCCAGATTGGCACTCGTGGCATCCGCCAAGGTGTTTTGCACAAAGAACGCACCCAGCACCGTAAACGCCACGATAACCGCCATGGCGCAAACAAAGATCGTCACAAAAACGCGGTGCGACAGCGTTTGTTTTCCCTGGGGGGCGAAGACCACGGGTTACTCCTCCGATGCGGTGGACGCGGTGTCGTCACCTTCGGCACCATCACCGGCAGAAGGCTCAGCCAAGCGGTAGCCCACGCCGCGCACGGTCTCGATGGCGCTGGCATGCTCGCCCAGTTTTTGGCGAAGCGTCTGCACGTGCACGTCAACGGTGCGCGAACCGCCGTCGAAGTCCCAGCCCCACACGCTCTGCAGCAACGACTCGCGGGTAAAGACCACGCCGGGCTTGCGCATGAGATACTCAAGCAGGTCGAACTCGCGCAGGGTGAGCTTAAGCGGCTCGCCGGCAACGGTCACCTCGCGATGGCTGGGCGAGAGCACGATGTCGCCCACACTGAGCACATCGCTCGCCTGTTTGACCATGCCGCCGCGACGCAGCAGTGCGCGGCAACGGCTCGCAAGCTCCATGAGCGAAAACGGCTTAGTCAGGTAATCGTCGGCACCGCCATCGAGCGCCATCACCTTGTCGAGCTCGGTGTCCTTGGCGGTAAGCATCATGATGGGCACCGTCGCCGTCAGGCGATCGGCACGCAGGCGACGCATAATTGCCAGGCCATCGGTATCGGGCAGCATGATGTCGAGCAGGACAGCATCGGGCACCCGTCGCGCCACAGCAGCCTTAAACTCGCCATCACACGAAAAGCCCTCGGCCTCGATCCCCTGCTTGCGCAGCGCGTAGACCGTCAAATCCCTGATGTTGTCATCGTCCTCGACGTAATAGATCATGTTGAACCCCTCTGCGGCCGGCATGACCGCATCTTAACCCTAAAGGCACCTGCACTAGATGGTATCAGCCAAAACGGCCCGTCAAATAATCCGCCGTGCGCGGATCGGTCGGGTTTTTGAAGAGCTGAGCGGTGGGCGCATGCTCCACCAGCTCGCCCAGCAAAAAGAACGCGACCGAGTCGGAGATGCGCGCAGCCTGCTGCATGTTGTGCGTAACGACCACCAGCGTGCAGGTCTCCTTGAGCTCGCAGGCCAGCTGCTCCACCACCAACGTCGACACAGGGTCGAGTGCCGAGGTCGGCTCGTCCATCAGCAGAATGTCGGGCTGCACGGCAAGTGCGCGGGCGATGCACAGGCGCTGCTGCTGTCCACCCGAAAGACCCAGGCCCGACTCTTTGAGCTTGTCCTTGACCTCGTCCCACAGGGCAGCGCGACGCAGGGAGTCCTCGACCAGCTCATCGAGCACGGCGCGGTCGCGCACACCCATACCGCGAGGACCGTAGGCGACGTTGTCGTAGATGCTCATGGGAAATGGGTTGGGGCGTTGGAACACCATGCCCACGCGCTGGCGCAAACGGCAGATGTCGCAATCGCCCAGGATATCTTGACCATCGAGCGCAATCTTGCCCTCGATGCGGCAATCCTTGATGCCGTCGTTCATGCGGTTAAAGCAGCGCAGCAACGTGGACTTTCCGCAGCCCGAAGGCCCGATGAACGAAGTGATCTGCTTGTCGCGGATCTTGATATTCACGTCCTTGAGCGCATGGTGATCGCCATAGAACAGGTCGAGGCCCTCGACGTCGATGCGCGTCGGCGAGGCGGCAAGATCCTCTGCCGTGGGGCGAGTCGCATCCCCAACCTCGCGCTCATGCGCGGCCTCGGCCTGCGCTTCCATGAGTTCTTCAAGCTCCGTGGGCTCCACAGCCGCAGCAGCCGTCATACCGCACACCTCCATATCGATATCAATTCAGCAGTATCGATAGTAGGAATCGCGGCTCATACGCACGTGAGCACATTGTCAAGTGTTTGTAAGGGCACACTGGCTATGCGGCGGGCAGCTCGATGGTGAATATCGTGTGTTCGGGCGTCGATTCACATGCAACGGTACCGCCGTGTGCCGCGATGATCTCCTTGGCAATAGCAAGGCCCAGGCCGGCACCACCGCGATTGGTCGCACGCGCCGCATCCAGGCGATAGAACTTCTCAAAGATCACCTTGAGCTTAGCCGCAGGGATAGGATCGCCCTGATTGATAAAGTGCACGCGCACGCCGCCATCGTCTTGGCGCCTGGCCTCAATCGTGATAGTCGAGCCCTCATAGCTATAGGCGACGGCGTTTTTCATGATGTTGTTGAACACGCGGGCCATCTTGTCGCCATCCACGAGCACCGTCAGGTCCTCGCGAATATCAACCTGGGCTTCCTTATGCTGCTCGTTGAGGATGGGATAGAACTCGTCAGCCACCTGAGCCAGCAGCAACCCCAGATCAACATAGCCGCGCGTGAGCACGATATCGTGGAAGTCAAAGCGCGTGATATCGAAGAACTCTTCGATGAGCGCATCGAGCCGGCGCGCCTTGTCGAGCGCCACGCCCGTAAAGTGCGCACGTTGCTCAACCGGCAGCTCAGGAGCCTCTTGAAGCAGCGAAAGATAGCCCACCACACTGGCAAGCGGGGTGCGTAGGTCATGTGCCAAGTACGTGACCAGATCGTCCTTGCGATGAGACTCGTCACGCAAGGCCTGCTGCACCTTGCGCTCGCGATCGCGCACACGGTTGAGTGCGCCCTCGACCTCCAGGAAGTCGCCGTCGATGTTGTCCCAGGTGTCGGGGTGATCGATCAGGCGATCTTGAATACGAGCGGCCAGCACACAATCGGCATGCTGCTCGCCCTGCTCGTAGCCATGGTAGTACAGGGCGCGGCCGCAAAAGAACAGCACGCACACGGCAAGCGCCAGCACAAAGCCAAGCATGTTGAATACAAAGCCGGCATCGAACAGCACTGGCCCTTCGATGCCGCCGAGCGCCATGGCGCCAATCGCCAACATCATGGCCCACGCGGCACCGCCAATCACCACGCAACGGCGCACGATTTCGAATCGATCGATCAGCAAAAAGCCGACAAGCAGCACCGCTAAGACTCCGGCGATGTTGTCGATGCCAATCAGCAGCAGGCTCAGCAAAAAGAGCAGCACCGTCGCAAGCGCGCGGTTGTCGACGACTGCCCGTACGTATTCAAAGAGTCGATCGGGCACCTCGAATGCCTGCCTATCGTCTTTTGTCATATCCACTTCCCCACCATCAAAGGCGCTATTCGATTATGTAGCCGACGCCCCAGACGTTTTTGATAAAGCGCGGCTTTTGAGCGTCGTCGCCAATCTTTTCGCGCAGGTGGCGAATGTGCACCATCACCGTATTGTTGGAGCCGGGCATAAAATCCTCGTTCCACACCGCGCGGAACAGATCCTCCACGGCTACCACGCTGCCGCGATGCTCAACCAGATACAGCAAGATGGAATACTCGATGGGCGTGAAGCGCACCGGTGCACCGTCCACCGTTACGGAACGAGCATCGCGGTTGATCTCCAGGCCGTCGAGCTGGATGGTCGGCGACTCGGCCGCCTGCGCGCGGCTACCGTAGCTGGTGTAGCGGCGAAGCTGAGCGTGCACGCGCGCGATGAGCTCCAGCGGACGGAACGGCTTAACCACGTAATCGTCCGCGCCAAGCGAAAGGCCCTCGATCTTGTCTTGCTGGGCATCGCGCGCCGTCAGCATGATCACAGGATAGGTATGGCTGGAACGGATCGTACGCAGTAGCTCAAAGCCATCGATATCGGGCAGCATGACATCCAACAGTGCCAGATCGAACTCCT
Organism: Collinsella aerofaciens; assembly: GCF_001404695.1. Lineage (GTDB taxonomy): Bacteria > Actinomycetota > Coriobacteriia > Coriobacteriales > Coriobacteriaceae > Collinsella > Collinsella aerofaciens_E. The sequence continues at coordinate 27,803 of NZ_CZAQ01000004.1, forward strand.
GCTCCAGGATTGCCTTGGCAGCATCGGCCCCGCTATAGGCAATCTGGACATCAAAGCCCTCTTTTGTAAGGTAGATACCAACCAAGTCGGCGATGGCCTTCTCGTCATCAACTACCAAAATGCGCTCGTTCATGCGTGCTCCTCTCGCGCTCCATTATGCCCGAGGCGACGCACGCCACACACAACAAGCGTGGGTGATTAAGTCGGCCTTAAGCACCCTTGTGCCCGTTCGGGCGCGGATGTGGGCCACGCACGCACGCGATGATCGCCGACGCCGGCAAACGATATACTCTAGTTCCAGAAGAGACCATCCCGTCGAAAGCGAAATCCGTGAAGTCCCTCACCTCTTTTGCAAAGCGCTCAGCCCAGCTTGCCGCCGGCTTTGTCTGCGCTATCGCCCTTGCCGCTGGCGTGCCCACCGTCGCCGGCGCCCAAGTACTCACGACCGACAATGTTTGCGGCAAAACCGCCGATGCGCGCGGCATCACGGCCGAAAACCTGCCCGATATCGATGCGACCAATGCCCTCGTCATGGGCAAAGACGGCACCGTCTACTATGCCCGCGGCGCCGATGAGCAGGTCAAGATTGCCTCGATCACCAAGGTCATGACCGCAATCCTAACCGTCGAGAATTGCAAGATGGACGAGAAGGTCACGGTGAGCAACGCCGCAGCCACCGTGGGCAATTCAACAGCCGGCCTACTCGAAGGCGACGAGCTCACCGTGAAGCAGGCACTGCGCGGCCTGATGATTCCCTCGGGCAACGACGCCGCCATCGTGCTCGCCGAATATGTGGGCAAGAAGATCGACCCTAAGACCAAAGACGCCGAGGCAACATTTGTGAAAGCCATGAACGAGCGCGCTAAGAAGCTCGGTTGCACCGGCACGCTTTTTGAAAACCCGCATGGTCTGGACTTTGATGAGTGGGCTGGCGATATGCACTCAACCGCACACGACGTAGCGCTGATGATGCAGGAGGCCATGAAAAACGACACGATCCGCGAGGTCGTAGCGAGCGAGGATTCCTGGATCGAGGTCACGGGCGCCGACGGCGCCGACCATTCGCATTCCATGGACACGCATAACTATTTGCTGGGCCAAGATGGCAACATCGGTGGCAAGACCGGCACCACCGACGACGCGGGCTATTGCTTTACGAGCGCCTACAACCGCGACGGCGACGAGATCTACACCGTCGTTTTGAACTCCACCACCACCGACCAGCGCTTTACCGATACCGCAACCCTTGCCAATTGGTACTACGGTCACAAGGTGACGGTCGCAATCGCCAACACGCAGGAAAAGACCGCCAACGGCAACCCGCTTATGGCGCGCATTGGCCAAACCGACTGGACGGACAAGACGATCGACGCCACACTCGCCGATCCTACGGCGCAAGCGACCGTGTTTTCCCTTGCCGGCGAGGTGACCGAAAAGGTTAGCTACGACGATCTTTCGGGCACGGTGCATGTGGGCGACAAGGTGGGCAGCGTTACGCTCAAGCAGGACGGCACCAAGATCGCCGTCATGGACCTGGTTGCCGACGAGGAAGGCGCAGGGCCGAATCCCATTGAATGGCTACTCGTAAAGCTCGATCGCTTGGGCCGTCGCATCGACAACCGCCCGCTCACGGCAGAAAGCGAGACCGTCGCCAAGGCGCCCAAGGTGTAGTGCGCAAGAATAATAAGCCCATTAAAAGGAGGCGTCCGAAAGGATGCCTCTTTTTTTTGAGGGTTCGAATCCCCAGCCGCCATTCTTGATAATAAAAAGGGCCCCAAATGGGACCCTTCTTCAAATTCGTACTGGCGGAGAGCTGGGGATTCGAACCCCAGATGCCCTTTTGGGGCATACTCGCTTAGCAGGCGAGCACCTTCGGCCTCTCGGTCAGCTCTCCGTAACAGCCGTTCTATAGTAACCAAACAGTCGAAGTTGGGCAAGAGGGAATTTTCTAATTGTCCAGTGGCCTTTCCTCCTTGCAGTTTTCGCTACTACCCCAGCGAGCGATTGAGGGAGCCGAGCTCATCGTTGCCCATGGTGCGCCACATTTGGAAGATGCAGCCACGCGCCAGGAAAAAGAAGCCGTTGTCGACCAGCTGCACGGCAGCATCCGCCAGCTGGTTGGTCACAGCGGGCACCGGCGGTAGCTCGAGCCCGGCCTTGCGGATGGTCTCGATCGCTTCCTCGAACGTCGGAGGCTCGCTGACACCCATCTCGTTCATAAGGCCCTGCATTTCTTCCAGCGCGCTGCTGCCCGACTCCTCGCCGCGCGGCACCAGACGGTAACAAGCCAGCGCCATGTCGAGCTGATCGCAATTCCAATAGGCAAACGCCAAGCGATAGAACAGGTAGCCGATTGCAGAACGATCGCTGGCAATACGTAGGCCGTGGCGCGCCACCTCGATAATCTCGTCAAAGCGCTCCAGACGCGCAAGCACGTTGATGAGCGCAAAGTGCGACTGCATGGACGAGCGCGCCAGATCGTAAAGATGGCGCACCTCGGGCAGTGCTCGTTCAAAGTCCTCTTGCTCGGCGTAAAAGCTGCAGATCTCGTGCTGGGCAAAGTACAGCGCATCGGGCGCACGAAGGATTCGCACAGAGCGGTCTTCTTCCAACACCGGTAGCACCATGCGCACCAGCTGGTTATCGCAAAACTGCGTTTGAACCGGACCTGTCGCCAAAAGCTCGGCGACGGCGCACTTGGCCTCCAACTCCTCGACAAGACGGGAAAAGCCTTCAAAAGCACCTGTACGGTCGACTTTTGCCTGCTCGCGCAATTCAACAACACGGGCCACGTATGGGTCGTCGTCCTCTTCCATGACCTCCAGCTCGTCAGCCGTATCGGCAAGCAGCAGATCGCGCAGCGCCGGCGGCAGCATGCGATGGTCATCACGCGGACGAGCATGAACCTCCGCCGGCTCAATCGTCTCCGGAGCGGTTGACTCATACGCCTCAAGCACACGCTTGCACGGCATATCGTCCATGTCCATGCTCTCAAGATCCTTGGCGACAGGCACGCAATCGGCCAGATAGGCCGCGCGCCCAAAGAAATACGTTGCGACAACGCACTCGCCCTGCTCACTGTCGGGAGCAGCAATCTGCACATAGCAGCGCGTGATGCGGGTGCCCGCGGCAAAACACGCTGCCGCAAGCGTGAGCGCCACGCGCGCATCGTGCTCCGCGGCCCAGATCGTGCGCGTGTCCTCGTCCAGCTCGTGCCAGGCGTCATCTTGAGCGTCGTATTCACGTTGCGGCATGGCATCAACGACAGACTGCCCAAACCGAACGAGCATAATCCCCTCGGCAACGTTTGCCCGATAGGTATAGTCGAGCCGCGTGACCACGTTGAGCGCCTCGACAATACGCGCGAAGCGGGTGCGCACGTCCCACTCTCCGCCCGGCTGGCACGAAACCGTTCCCGGCTTTGCCCACGGGTTATCGCTCGAGGCCGTATCGAGCAGTCGGGGAACATCGTTGGTCGTCTTAGCGATATGCCACGAATCAAAGAGCGCGCAGCCCTCAAGGCTCGGCGACGAGGCCGCGGGGACCAATCCAGCCCCGATGTGCTCAAGGATGCCGGAGAGGCGGTTGAGACGGCACTCGATGGCGAGCAGCGTGTCAATCTCGTCCTGGTCCAGCAGACTGCGATCAAAATTGAGATAGAAAAGCTTTGAGCGATCGATGCGAGCCAGGCTCATCTCGGACTTGGCGGCGATGGTGCGCAGGCGGGGCAAGTCAATTTCGCTCATAAGGGCGGCGGCATAGCGCTCGATACCGCTCGGATTCTCGGCATGGTCAACGCGGTAAAGCAGCGTCTCGATAGCATCGGGGAGCGGCGCCGTGTTAAAGCCCAAAAACACCTCGACCGGCTCGGGCAACTTTACGAGCTTGATCTTGTCGGCAACGTTTTGCATACCCTCGTCGAGTCCGTCGGCGTCCACCGTGCTCGCAATGGTATTTTCGGAGTCAGCGAATATCACGTAGCGCAGGAACATCGATGCCATGAACTCGCCGTAAGGAAGGGAGCGGGCCGAATTCCATGTCTCGTGATCGGACTGTTCGCGCATGGGACCTTCGGGAGAGCCGACGGTTCGCGCGCACGCGCGCATTGTGCCGTTGGCTCCCCGAACCACAATCTCACCAATACCGGAGTCCGACTCGTCAAGGACGAGTTCCATGTCGGGATCGTTGGGCAGCGGAGCCTCGCTAACGGGGCGGTCCACCTTGTACACCTCACCCGAAACGCTTACGTAGCCCAAAAGCGACACATGACTTTTGCCAACGAATTCGACGACATAACAAGATTCATGCTGATCCTCGCCAAAGAGCTTCCAGACCACGCCATACGAGCGTCCCGCTGGCTGCTCGGGCATCGCCGGAAAGCGCTTCTTGGGATCGAGAAACCTGAGCTTGTATGTCGGACGCTCTGCCACGAAATATCACCCTGATCAGTCGTTGAGAGAAGGAGTGGTCGCGAATAAGTCGCGACATCTACTCGGAATCTTACACGAGTCGACAGGAAATCGTCCCTTTGGACGAAAGCACTCAAGCTGGCGCAAAAGAAAAGCCCCCGTTGCCGGAGGCTTTCAATTTCAATTGGTGCGGCGTATAGGATTCCGCGCATCCGCTGCGCGGATCCGCACCGGCTTCGCCCGCCTGCCGGCGCGCTCGCCCGCTCGCTAAAAACGCTCCGCGTTTTCTTGACGCTCGCGCCTCGGCCGAGGTTCGAATCCATGCCAGGTTTCCATAAAAGAAAAGCCCCCGTTACCGGAGGCTTTAAGCTCAAATGGTGCGGCGTATAGGATTCGAACCTATGACGTTCTGATTCGTAGTCAGACCCTCTATCCAGCTGAGGTAACGCCGCGACTTGTTGTTTATTATGCACATGGACTGAATAATCGTCAAGCATTTTTCAAAAAAAGTTATTGAATTTGATTTTTACTCATTTGACGCAGTCGATCGACTCGATACTTTCAAACACGGCAAAAGCAACTTCTCAAGTATGTCGACATATAAGAAAAGCCTCCGTTACCGGAGGCTTTAAAACTCAGTTGGTGCGGCGTATAGGATTCGAACCTATGACGTTCTGATTCGTAGTCAGACCCTCTATCCAGCTGAGGTAACGCCGCAACGCACGGATTATTATGCACGCGAGCCCCCGATGGGTCAAGCGACAATTAGAAAAAATTTTATGAAGTGATAATTAAGCTGTTCGCGCCTCGACCGAGGTTCGAATCCATGCCAGGTTTCCATAAAAGAAAAGCCCCCGTTGCCGGAGGCTTTCAATTTCAATTGGTGCGGCGTATAGGATTCCGCGCATCCGCTCCGCGGATCCGCGCCGGCTTCGCCCGCCTGCCGGCGTGCTCGCCCGCTCGCTACGGACGCTCCGCGTCCGCTTCACGCTCGCGCCTCGACCGAGGTTCGAATCCCTGTCTGGTCTCCAAAAAAGAAAAGCCCCCGTTGCCGGAGGCTTCAAGTTCAATTGGTGCGGCGTATAGGATTCGAACCTATGACGTTCTGATTCGTAGTCAGACCCTCTATCCAGCTGAGGTAACGCCGCAGCGCAAGACATATAAAACCACTTTAGCTTATTGGAGTCAAGCACAATCTCAAACTTTTTTGTGGAACGCAGTTTTGTCATGCTGCTCCGCATATACCGCCGTTCCCCGTACGATCGATTGGCTTTTCGATCACGTCAAACTTAGCATCAAGTTCCCTCAGGAGCGATCTCACCCGCTGGGCACAATCATAATCGGCAAACGAGATGCTCAACATGCGAGCAACCTGGTTAGATGTCCGGACCCCATAGAAATGCTCCAGGGCCACAAGCCCCTCGTGCGTCACAAAGGTCTCGACTACATGTGGCGATTCCTCAAAGCACCATTGGGTCAACGGCCCCTCGCTCGTCTGCCGCACCACCAAACCGCCCATACCCGATGGCTCACACGTTACTGTCAGGCGCTCCCCACCTTCATCGCTCTCAAACAGAACCACCCGTTCGTCAAACAGTTCCATCGCATCCCCTTTCTCTCGCTCGTATCTAGTAAAAGCATAGCAGGTAGATGACTGTATACAGAACGCATGTTCGTGTGTTTTCTGTCGAGCTGTCCGCATGGCATGGTATGGCCGTGCGCAAAAAGGGCGCCCCGAAAGGAGCGCCCTTGCAAATCGCTTATGCAGCCAAGCTACGCGACCGGCTCGATCTTCTCGAGGCCGCCCATGTAAGGACGCAGAACCTCGGGGATCGTGATGGTGCCGTCAGCGTTCTGGTAGTTCTCCAGAATGGCGGCCATGGTGCGGCCAGCCGGCAGACCGGAACCATTGAGGGTGTGCAGGTAGCGCGTGCCCTTGAAGTTCTCGGGGTCGCGATACTTGATGTTGGCGCGACGGGCCTGGAAGTCGCCGCAGTTGGAGCAGGAGCTGATCTCCTTGTAGGCGTTGTAGCTCGGCAGCCAGACCTCGACGTCGTAGGTCTGACGGGCGGAGAAGCCCAAGTCGCCGGTGCACAGGCTAATCACGCGATACGGAAGGCCCAGCTGCTGCAGCAGGTACTCGGCCTCGGCGGTCATGCTCTCGAGCTCCTCGTCGGACTCCTCCGGCTTGGCAAACTTGACCATCTCGACCTTGTCGAACTCGTGCTGACGGATGATGCCGCGGGTGTCGCGACCGGCGGAACCGGCCTCCTCGCGGAAGCAGGGGGTGAAGGCGGTGTAGCGGCGTGGCAGGGTGTCGGCGTCGAGGACCTCACCGGCGTGCAGGTTGGTGAGCACGACCTCGGCGGTGGGGATCAGGAAGTTGTCGCCCGAGACGTGATAGGCGTCGTCCTCGAACTTGGGCAGCTGGCCCGTGCCGAACATGGTCTGACGCTTGACGACGATGGGCGGCCACCACTCCTTGAAGCCACGGCTCGTGTGCGTGTCCAGGAAGAAGTTGATAAGAGCGCGCTCCAGGCGGGCGCCGGCGCCACCGAGAACGGTGAAGCGGCTGCCGGAGAGCTTGTTGCCACGCTCGAAGTCGAGGATGTCCAGATCAGTGCCCAGATCCCAGTGCGGCTTAAAGTCAAAGTCGAACTCACGCGGGGTGCCCCAGCGGCGGCGCTCGATGTTCTCGTCCTCGTCCTTGCCGTACGGCGTGGCCTCGCAAGGGATGTTGGGCAGGTGAGCCATAAAGTCGTACTGCTCCTGCTCAAGAGCGGTACGGCGCTCGGCCAGACCATCAATCTTTTCGTTGACGGCGCGCACGGCCTCCTTGGCAGCCTCGGCCTCGTCCTTCTTGCCCTCCTTCATCAGGGCGCCGATCTTCTTGGACTCGGCGTTGCGCGTGGCTTGAAGCTCCTCGACCTCGGTGATGACGGCACGGCGCTCGTCATCGAGCTCAAAGAACTTCTCGCGATCCCAAGACGTCTGGCGGTTAGCCATGGCGACATCGATGGCATCGGGGTTCTCGCGAACAAACTTGATATCAAGCATTAGATCCTCCGGCGATATACATTCCATTTAGGTTGCAACCTTGTACATGTATGGGCAAGTATATACTTATGAGCGTTTACGACCCAACTCAACTACGCAAGAAGGCACCCAATGGACGCAGTTTTTTCCTTTTTGTTTGGCACCCGCACCGGTTTTGCCATCCTTTTCGCCGGCGGCATCCTGCTGTTTGCGATTCTTGCCTTTGTAATGGAGAAGCGCACCCATAAGATGTATGTCGACCGCGGCCCCAAGTCCGAGGACGATGAAGACAGCTTCTGGGACTAACTCGCCAAAAAGGGACAGGTTTATTTTGGTCGGTTTTATCTGGGCAAACGCAAGCGCCCCCCAACTGGAATTGAACCAGTTGCGGGGCGCTTTTCGCTAAAAGGACAAAACCGCAGGAAAAACCTGTCAAAATAGACCTGTCCCTAAATAGCAGGTTTTACTGGAGAGTTGCGTCGATTGCCTTGACTAGGGCGCTGCGCATGCCGGCGTCCTCGAGCGCAACGACGCCCTTGATGGTGGCACCGCCGGGCGAGCACACGGCATCCTTCATCGCCGCAGGATGCTGGCCAGTTGCAAGCTGCAGCTTTGCCGTACCCAGCACCATCTGGCTCACAATGCGATAGGCATCGGCACGCGGGATACCGTGCTTGACCGCCGCATCGCCCAGGGCCTCGATCGCCATGGCGACGAATGCCGGAGCGCAACCGCCCACGGTGCCGCCCACAAACAGCAGGCTCGTATCGAGCTCGACGACAGCGCCAAGCTTACCGAGCAGGTCGAGCACAACAGCACGCTGCTCGCCGTTGAGCGTAGAGGACTTCTCGCAGGCGATGACACCCTCGCCCACCGAAACCGGCGTGTTGGGCACCGTCGAGATATGCGCGACGCCCGGCAGGACCTGCTCCCACTTGGCACTGTCCCAGGTCCAGGCAACCGACAGAACGACCTTTTTGGCAAGAGCATCCTTGAGCGGGGCGAATACCTTCTCGATCATGTACGGCTTGACCGCAGCAACCACGATATCGGATGCGGCGACAACCTCAGCGGCACCGTGGCAAGCGGCCATCCCACGCACCTCACAGCGCTCAACCAGCGCGTCGTAGCGACCCGCACAGGCGCACATATCGCTCGCAGCTACACCGGCAGCGATCCAGCCATCTGCCATAGCGCTCGCCATATTGCCAAAACCGACAAATCCAATCTTCATATCACATAGTCCTTTCAGCCACATTCCTCAAAACGAAAGGTATTGTCCCACGTCATTGTTTCGTATTGCCGACCTATTTGTGATACGGCTCGCCGCGGCTGATCTTGCAGGCGCGGTAAATCTGCTCTAGCAGCACCACACGCGCCAGGTTATGCGGCAAGGTAATGCGTCCAAAGCTGAGCATCTCGTCGGCGCGGGCGCGCACCTCATCACTCACGCCGTCCGAACCGCCGATTACAAAGGCAATGTCGCTGCTGCCTCGCAGCATAAGATCGTCGAGCCTCGCCGAGAGCTCCTCACTCGAACGCTCCTTGCCCTCGATAGCCAGCAGGATCACATGCGCTCGAGACGGCAAGGCCGCAAGAATCGCCGCGCCCTCCTTGTCGCGCGCGGCATCCACGCCGCCTGCCTTAGCCGGATCGATATCGGCTACCTCGCGGATATCCACCTTGGCATAGGCACCTAGGCGCTTGGTGTACTCAGCGCACGCGTCCTTCCAAAAGCGCTCCTTGAGCTTACCGACGCAAACGACGGTGTATTTCACGCGCGTCTACTCCTTCGAATCGTTTTGAACTTTGCCGGCGGCCAGCATCTGCTCGAACATCGAGGCCGACTGCGAAAAGTCGCTCGGCAGCACGACCGTCGAGGTTTTACCCGTGCGAGCGAACTCCGTCATCATCTCGGACCACTGCGTAAACATGAACAGTTGGTTGGCCTCGTCATTGCCGACACCCGTCTCCTGGATGATCTCGAGCGAATCTTTGATACCCAGCGCGATGGCCTTGCGCTGGTTGGCGATGCCCTCGCCCGCCTTTTCCATAGCCTCGGCCTCGGCGGTCGCCTCGGTGACGCGCTTGATGCGGTCGGCCTCGGCGAGCTCCTGTGCCGCAGCGCGCTTGCGCTGGGCGGCATTGATGTCGTTCATGGAGTTCTCGACCTCGGTCGGCAGTGCGATTTTAGTGATGAGCGTCGACACGAGGGTGAAGCCGTAGGCGGCCATCTGCTCGGAAACGGTAGCGTTGACATCCTTGGCGATGTCATCCTTCTTGGCAAAGACCTCATCGAGTGTGTAGACGGGGATGGAGGAGCGCAGGGCGTCGGTGATGAAGTCGCGCATCTGGTCGACGGGCTCCTGCAGCATATAGTAGCTCTTGTAGATGCCCGAATCTGCCGGGCCGGCGCCCATGTCATAGCTCACGTGGTACTGAGCGGAGACCTCAAGGCCAATGGTCACGTTGTCCTGGGTCTTAACGTCGATGCCAAAACCATTTTTCATGGTGCGCAGACTCACCGTGGCGGCCTTGCGGTCAATCACGGGCACCTTCACGTGGAAGCCCGCGTTGACGATACGATTGAACTTACCCAAGCGCTCGATGATCACAGCGTGCTGCTGCTCAACGACGTAGCAGGCGTTGGGGAGCAGCAACAACAGGATGATGATGGGAATCAAAAGGCTGGTAAGGGCGGCGATGATACCGGAAAATAGCATGGTCTCTCCTCTGATAGGCACACGTTGGCATTAGGATACCCGTCCAAGGAGATCGTGCATAACAAAAAAGCTCCCATTGCTGGGAGCTCTTTCAATCAATGGTGCGGGCGAAAGGACGTCCGCGTATCCGCTTCGCGGATCCGCACCGGCTTCGCCCGCCTGCCGGCGGACTCGCCAGCTCGCTAAAAACGCTCCGCGTTTTCTTGACGCTCGCTCCTTCACAGGTTCAAGTCCCTGCGGTGAGCCCATAACAAAAAAGCTCCCATTGCTGGGAGCTCTTTCAATCAATGGTGCGGGCGAAAGGACTTGAACCTTCATGGGGTTGCCCCCATACGGACCTGAACCGTACGCGTCTGCCAATTCCGCCACGCCCGCGTGCAGAAATTAGAATAACGGAGCGCCACCACGAACGCAAGAACTATTTTTGAAAAAGTTTGCAGGCATTTTCCCAAGCGGCTTGCGCGATTGTCTCGGCGTCCTCACCAGTGCGATCGACACGGTCGTTAACCAGCGCGTTTGCCGTAATGGAGATCATTGCGGGCTCGCATTCAAGACCGCGGATGGGCTCCGGAGCCATATACGGGCAATCCGTCTCGAACAAAATGCGGTCGAGCGGGGTCGCCGCAAATGCCTCGCGCACGTCGTCGTTGCGCTTAAAGGTGGCCGCACCACCATAGGCGATATAGCAGCCCAGCTCCACAAAGCGCTCCATCGTGGCGCGGTCCTCACCAAAACAGTGCAGCACACAACCGGCCTGGGGCACGCCCACCTCACGAAGCACGTTGTACGCATCCATATGCGAGGTGCGCTCCCCATCCGAGTCCTCGTGCCGCAGGTGCAACTCCACCGGCACATTGCAGCGCACGGCGACTTCGAGCTGACGTGCCATGCAATCAATCTGCACGCTGTGGGGCGCCGGCGCGATGTCGTCGTCATAGTCCATGTGGTAGTCCAGGCCGATTTCGCCAATACCGGCGCATAAGGGATCATCGAGTGCGGCAACGACCTGCGCGTGAATGTCATCGGTATAGTCCGGCGCACCATACGGATGCACGCCGGCAAGATATTTAATCTGCGGGATATCCTGCATCGGCAGAATCTCGCGCGTCAGCCAGTCGCTATAGTCCGTCACGCTGCGCTTATCGGCAATGGGGTCGAAGACCGTCACCAACAGGTCGATGCCCGCCGCCTTGGCACGCACGAGTGTCTCGGGCACATCCTTGCCCCAGAACGAAAGCAGATGCGCATGTGTGTCGGCAAGCGGTGCCAAGGGCACGGGACAAGCAACCGTCTTCTTTTTCTTGGTAAACGTCACACGTTCGGCATTAAGCGTCATGGGAAAGCTCCCGAGCCAGGCACACAAAGTCGGCGACGCCGAGCGTCTCGGCGCGCGTGGTCGGCGCGATACCGCAAGCCTCAAAGGCGGCATCGAGCACGTCCTTGGCAAAGCCGTTGGCGCTCATGGAATTGCGGATGGTCTTGCGACGCTGAGCAAATGCAGCATCAATCACGCGGGCCACAAATTCGCGATCGAGTCCCTCGGGCACCACGCCGTCAACGCGGTCGATGCGCACGACGGCCGAGTCCACGTGCGGCGCCGGCATAAAGCAACGCGGCGGCACCTCAAAGCGACCCGTCACCTGCGCATACAGGCCAAGCTTTGCCGTATAGCCGCCATAGGTCTTGTTGCCCGGCACTGCGGCAATGCGATCGGCAACCTCCTTTTGCACCATGACGACGGCGCGCTTGAGCGCCGGCATCGTCTGGAAAAATTGCAAAATGATCGTCGCCGCCACGTTATAGGGCAAGTTCGCGACAAATACCGTGGGCTCGCCGCCGGCGGCCTGCTCAATCTGCTCCGGGCCAACCTTAAGCGCGTCGCCCATGATAAAGCGGAAGTTGGCATAGTCGGCGGCGTGGGCGTCGAGCACCGGTTCGAGCTCAGGATCGGCCTCAATGGACGTAACGCACGCCGCTTCCTGCAGCAACGCAAGTGTCAACGTACCGCAACCCGGACCCACCTCGAGTACGCGCTCGTCACCTGCAAGCTCGGCAAGCTCGCAGATACGCTCGATCACATGGTTGTCGATTAGAAAGTTCTGGCCCAGGCGATGCTTGGTCGCAAGGCCAAACTCCTCCAGCAGCTCCCTGGTGGCCGTGGGGTTTGCCAAAGGCGAAGTTGTCATGGTTGCCTCCTTAGCATGATAGCGGCGTCTTGAAACAAAAGGGCATGGACCGTGGCGGCCATGCCCTTACAGCTAAACAGCAAATTGCCGATATGGCGCTCGCGCGGTCTCTACGCCAGACGCGGGAACAGCGGCTCGCCCTTCTCGACGGGCTGACCGCCGGCAAGCAGACCCCAAGCGCAAATGCCCTTGAGGTCGTCGCTCGCGGCCTCGTCCTCGCAGGACAGGCGGCGCAGGGCCTCGGCAGAGGTCTGGGGCATGAGCGGCATCAGCAGGTGAGCGGCGATGCGGATGGCCTCGAGCAGGTTGTAGATCACAAACGCCAGCTCGTCAGCCTTGGCCTCGTCCTTGGCAAGCGCCCAGGGCTCGGAGTCCTCGATGTAGTGGTTGGCGGCATGGATGAGCTCCATGACCTCGTCCTTGGCTCCACCGTAATCGAGCACGTCCATCTTGGCCATGTAGCGCTCGACCAGGCCATCGGCGATCTTTGCCAGCGGGTTATCGAACGCATCGAACGATGCGGGCTTAGCGGGCGCGCAACCGTCAAAGTACTTGCCGCTCATGTTGAGCGAACGCGAGATAAGGTTGCCCCAGCTGTTGGCCAGGTCGGCGTTGTAGACCTGCTCCATGCGATCGAAGCTGATGGCGCCGTCGGTGCCGGGGACGACGTCGGTCATAAAGTAGTAGCGATAGCCCTCGACGCCTAGCATGTCGATAACGTCCTGCGGAGCGATGGCGTTGCCGCGGCTCTTGGACATCTTCTCGGCCTTGCCGGTCTCGGCATTGCGCACGGTCAGGAAGCCGTGGGCAAAGACGTGCTCGGGCAGGGCCTCGCCGATGGCCATGAGCATGGCGGGCCAAATGACGCAGTGGAAGCGGATGATGTCCTTACCCACGATGTGGAACTGCGCGGGCCAGCGATAGGCCAGCTCGGCACGCGCCTCGTCGGTGTCGACACCGTAGCCGACGGCCGTCATATAGTTGAGCAGCGCATCGAACCACACGTAGGTCACGTGGCCCTCGTCAAACGGGACCTGAATGCCCCAGTCAAAGCTCGTGCGGCTCACGGAAAGGTCGTTAAGGCCGCCCTCGACAAAGCTGCGCACCTCGTTCATGCGGAACGCAGGCTCGACAAAGTCGGGGTGCTCGTCATAGAGCTTGAGCAGCTTGTCCTGGAAGGCGGAAAGCTTAAAGAAGTAGGACTCCTCCTGCACGCGCTCAAGCGGACGGTGGCAGTCGGGGCACAGGTGCTGGCCGACGCTGCCGTACTCCTCGTCGCCCTTCTGAACCTGTGTATCGGTGAAGTAGGTCTCGTCAGGCACGCAATACCAGCCGTCGTAGCTGCCCTTATACAGGTAACCGGACTCCTTCATGCGCTCCCACAGGTACTGCACGGCATGATGCTGGCGCGGCTCAGTGGTGCGGATGAAGTCGTCGTTGGAAATCTCGAGCTTGCTCCAAAGCTCCTTGAAGTGCGGGGCCTGGCTGTCGGTCCATTCCTGCGGCGTCATGCCGTGCTTGGCCGCGGCCTCGGCGACCTTCTCGCCGTGCTCGTCCATGCCAGTCAGGAACTTGACGTTATAGCCGGCGGAGCGGCGATAGCGAGCCTGAACGTCGGCGATGATGGTGGAATAAGCCGTTCCCAGGTGCGGATCGGCGTTGACGTAGTAGATGGGCGTCGTGATAAAGAACGAAGGCTTGCTTTGATCCATGGGGTTTGTCCTCCAGAAAAACGTTGCATACAGGGGATGATTCTAGCGCAAGGGCTGGATATCCTCCATCTATTGCATATCGAGCACCATGGCATAGACATCGCGCTTGCGGCGCGAATACTTCTGAGACAGGCGCTTGGCCACCGCAGACGCGGGCTCCCCCTCCTCGAGCGCGGCGCGGATATCCTCGCGCAGGGCCTCGTCGGGATCCGCTACCGCAGCGCCAACCGGCGCGATGCCGGCCTCCTCATCCTCGCTCGGCGGCGCGATGACCAGCGCAATCTCGCCCTTTACCTCGCCGCGAGCACGCAGCTCCTCGGCAAGCTGGTCAGCGGGCCCGCGCAAGACCTCCTCGTGCAGCTTGGTGAGTTCGCGGCAGACGGCAACCTCACGCTGGGGAAAGACCTCCGCCACGGCCTCGAGCGTCGCCACGATGCGATGTGGAGACTCGTAGAAGATGAGTGCGCCGGGCACCACGGCAAGGCGCTGCAAACGGCGCACACGGTCGCCGTGCTTTCGGCCCAAAAAGCCCTCGAAGAAAAAATGCTCGCAGGGAATGCCGGACGAAACAAGCGCCGTGACGCAAGCAGAGGGCCCGGGAATAACTTCGACGGGCAAATCGGCCTCACGCGCCGCCTCGACCAGCGCCTGGCCGGGATCGGACACGCTCGGCATGCCGGCGTCCGAGGCAAAGGCGAGGGTCTCCCCCGCCAGCAGACGGTCGACCAGGCCGGCAGCGCGGCTAGCGATCACATTCTCGTCGCAACGGACAAGCGGCTTGGAAATGCCCAGGTGCATCAGCAGCTTTGACGTCACACGCGTGTCTTCGCAGCAGATGACATCGGCAGCGGCAAAGGCCTCGCCAACGCGCGGGGACAGGTCACCCAGGTTGCCGATGGGCGTGCCGACCACATAGAGTTTGCCCGTATGGGCGCTGTTTTGCGTCATATCAACCTATTCAATCATGCCGCGCTCGAGCGTACCGAGCGCCGCGCGGGCGTCCCATGCTGCAATGCGCTTCTCGGTCTTCCACGTTTGGAAGAACCAACCGGCAGCCGGCGCAAACGAAGCCAGCTGGTTGGCGATAAACACGCGCTCGTAGGCATTGCGGCCCTCGGGCGTAACCGACGAGTTGGCAAAGATCGCCGCGCCCGACCATTCGCCCACCAGCACGGGGAACCCAGTCGAAATCGCTTCTTTAAGCTCGCGCTTGTTACGCGAAATCGCCGTCGTCAGCCCGCGAGGGCTCGTGATGTCGAGCGCATACTCGTCGCGGTAATGGTACAGGTGAAGGTCCATGTAGACGTTCTTGTACTTGGCGCCGCGCATAAAATGCTTCCACTCGCTGGGATGCCCCGACGACGAGAAGACGACGATCTTATCCTCGGGCATATACGAACGGACGAGCTCGTAGGCATCGCGATAGAAATTGCGCAGGTAGTGAGCGGGAATGCCATCCGTCATGGTGAAGAGGCTCTTGCGAACGCTCATCTGCGGCGTGTCCAGCAGCTCAATGCCCAGCAGGCTCTCGGCCTCGCCATAGCGATCGGCCAAGCGCTCGAGCACGTCGAGTGCGACATGACGGCCGTTGGTGGACGAATGCCACTCGGCAACAGCCTCCGGCGTGGTGGGCGAATCGTTGGAATCGCCCTGGCCACCGGGCACGGTTGCCAGATCGAGCAGCACGCGGATGTCGTACTTGGCAGCCCACTCAATTGCACGGTCAATGTAGTCGACAACCGAGATGTAGGACGCATCGGACCCCTGTGAGCCAAAGGCATACCAGGGCACCGGCAGACGCACGGCATTGAGGCCAATCTGCGCCATGCGGCGAAAATCGTCCTCGCTCACAAACGTCTCGTAATGGCGGCGCATGCGCTCGTTATAGGCGGCGGTACCCATGGCCTCCTGTAGCTCGGCCGCGTTGGATGCACCGGTCGCCGCGTACAGCGACGGGGTCACCCAAGGCTCGGGAATAAACCAGCCAGAGAGATTAACGCCGAGTATCCTCTCCATCACTGCCCCCTTCGGATCATGCAGGTCGAACCCGCATCGTATTGCATAGGATAAGTATCGTTTTGAGTATACCCGCGTGTGCGGACAGGCGACCGAACGGTCTGTAAAGTGACGCGAAAGTGGGAGGAATGTCTGGGGCGAGCGGGCTCGGAATGGTGCGACGAGGTGTGTACGCGCGCCGGAGGCAGGCACCGGAAAGTGTGTCCCGTTCTGAGCCCTTATTCTGGGACGCAGTTTCCGCAGAACCCTACATAAAAGAAAAGGACCCCTTTGCAGAGGTCCTAGTCAATTCAAGGTGGCGGGGAAGGGAATCGCGTCCGCGCGCTGCGCGGACGGACCGCTGCGGCGCTTACGCGCCTTGCGAGCTGCGCTGGCAAACGCTTACGCGTTTACTCAGCTCCGCGCCCTCACGGGGTTCGATTCCATGTGGGGGCTGCATAAAAGAAAAGGACCCCTTTGCAGAGGTCCTAGTCAATTCAAGGTGGCGGGGAAGGGAATCGAACCCCTGACACGAGGATTTTCAGTCCTCTGCTCTACCAACTGAGCTACCCAGCCATTTGAGGTGCGCCTTGTTTCAAGGCTTGATTAGTATAACCAAGGACGCGTTCCGGTCAACCGAGAATTTTAAAAAAGTTTTTGAGCACAGCCTCGGTTCTTTAAATCGGCACGTCAGAGGCATCAGCCGGCAGCAAGAAGTTTTTCGCTCAGAGCCGCACGGGCAAACTCACTTGGAGTCATCCCCTCGGCAGCCGCCCGTCGACGAATGGCCTCCTTCATTCCCAGAGGAATCTTGACCGACAGCGTTGCCGTCCCCTCACCTGAGAGTGGGGGCCGTCCATGCACGATCCCACCAACGGTGTGTTCGCCATCCGGAAACTCTCCGCGCTCGTACGACTCGCACCACGCGTCAATCATTTCATCCGTTACAACCTGACCATTAGCGGCCGTATACGTCTTGCCCATCATCGACCCCTTTGCCGAGCCCATTCAATCTCCTGCCAAAATTTCTTCTGGACTGGAGACAAGGCATGAATGATAAGCCACCCACGGACAAGCTCGACCGCGACAAGCTCCACGCTTCGTCCGTCTGGGAGCCATCCAATCGCAAGCCATCTCGGCGGCTCGTCCTTCGACTCGCGACGAATTCGCTCAGTAACCGCAAGCCGAGCGCTAAGCACCTGCTTTTCTGTCAGGTGCTTTTTAGCGTTGGGTTGGATCTCAACATCCATGCATCTTCTCCTCCATCTTACCCAATTTCGTATGACGAAAGTCCGCTGTCGCCAATTCTTAAGTCGGCACGCGTTGGAGAGCAGGGGTCGAAACAATGATTGAAGAGCGTTCTAGTGCGGCCCAGGCGCCGGGGTAGGAACACATACGCCAGGGACATACGTTTTCGTAGCGCGCGAGGATATTGCCGTCGCGATCGATGAAGGCGATGTCGATGGGATAGGCCATAAAACACGTGTGGACCGAAGAGCAGCGTGGAAACGCCATGACGAGCGGCAGGCCGTTGGCGGCAACCGGACGCCGTCCCAGCATGCCGCGCAGGCGCATGACAAACGACTCCGCCACCGCAAACTCGGCCGGCGTCCAGCCCAGCCTATTGAGTGCCCGCGCGTAGGCGATGTAGGACGAGACCGCGGTCACATGACCACCCCCGGGCGCCATGGATCGACCGTCACCGCGCGCTCGTGCGACAACGTTGTCGGCGCCCCCAGCGGAACGCCAGCGATGCTGAGAGAAGTCGGCCACGGCTCATAGTGCATGGTGCAGGTGTAGGTCCTAAACGTACCGGATAGGGAGAGCAGGCCACCATCCGATGCCTCCGCGCCTTGCTCGCTCGACACTTCGATCTGCAAGTCATAGCCTTTCATGGCATTCAGAATTTGAGTCTGAACCGTCGCCGAGGCATCGGCAGAGCTTTCGTCGCCCTCCCCCTCCGACGCCACGGCGTGCGCCAACACGATGTCGGGCACCACGCGGTCGAAGCGCGCGACAGCGCTGGCAAAGATCATGACGTTGTATACGATGAGTGCCAGCACCAGCAAAACGGGCGTAACCACTGCCATCTCCACCGTCGCTTGGGCGCGCTCCTCGCGCAGACGCATGCGGATACTCATTACGACCCACCGCCCAGAGCGCCAACCAGCGTGGCGACATCGACGGTAAGCGGGATGGAGCCGCCGCCGGGCAGAGGAATCTCCGCAAGTGTGAGCACCGTACCGCTGATGGTGCGTTCGACTTGATATTCCAACGCCTCGCAAAGCGCCTTGGGATCGGTCACGCCCAACGGAATACTTCGCAGCTTGTCTTGCGCTTGAGAGAGACCAGCAATGTCAGACCCCGGACTCTTAATGACGTTGGCGGAATCGGTCAGCACCGGCTTTCGCAGGCGCAAGTCGCACGGTTCCAAACCCAGCGCCGCCACGGATGCCGAAACGGTATCGCCGAGCCACGATGCAATGGAGCCCAACGCGCCGCTGCCCCCTCCTAGGCCTTCAATCATCTCGTCCATAAGTTCGTCGGCCGAACCTTGGATATCACCGTATCCTACGAGCAGCCGTCCCCAAACATCCATGACGCCGTCGAGCACGCCGGCAACGCCGCCCGAGCGTTCCTTCAATGTCGAGAAAAATCGCGAAAGCACGTTGTTTTGCGCCGTCGCCTCATCGGGCGCCAGCACCGCGGCAGAGATGGCACCGCGATCGCCAAGCCTGACTGCCGTGTTAAACGAAGAGTTGAGCTCATCGGGGCTCGAGATGGCACCCGAAACCGCAAAGGCAACCACGCCGTTGCGACCGGGCGGAGCGATACGCGGACGCTCGCCCGAAAGCGCTTTAATGGCCTGGTCAAACGCATTGCCCGCACGGTCGGCTTCGTCCTCGGTCTGACGCTCGAGCTCGAGCTCCTTGTTGCGACAGTCGACGTAGTCCTCCAGGGCGTCTTTAAACTTGTCAAAGTGATACTCGAAGCCGTTTTCGATAGAGGTTGAAGGCGCCGCAACAGCACCAAGCGACAAAACGCCAAAATGGCATTTGCTGCATTTATCCTGTCCATCGTAATCGGCAACCGAAGCAAATCCGCTCGGCGTCCCTTTCTTATAGTTAGGGCAGGTCGTCCCGTAATGCAGATACGCCTTGTCATCGTTCACGCTAGTCGGCCACACCGCATCGGTATAGAGTTCCGTCGCCCGAACCTCATCAGAGTTGCGCGGCAGCAGCGGAATATAGGAGGAAACCCTGTCTCCGTTCTCGGTTATATATGCCCGATCGACCTCCGCGTTCGCATAGGTATAAAACGCCTTACGCGCCGCAGACTCTGCCTTCATCTCGACACTCGAGCCCTGGGGCTTCTCATTTGTCAGACGCCAATGGTAGTAGTCCTTCGCGCGATCAAGGGCAACTTGAGGCTCCCACGTAACGCTCGATGAGTAATGCGGATTTTGAACACCGGAAAGATCCGTTAGGCTTTTCGCGCGCTCCCACATGCAAGAACAGCTGCCGACCGAGCCCTTGTCAGACCCACCACAATCCGCCAGCCAAGCACGCTCTTTAGCCTTCGCCGTGTCCTCAGAAGCCTTCCGCAGCTCCTCGGCCGCACGCTCTAAATCATCTGATGTGTCTTTAATGGTATCGGTCGAGATCTCTGACCCTTTGATCGCAGCGAAGTCCGACTCGGATGTCCTGGGCACGGCAAGCGCCGTACCGGTATAGGTCACACTATCGGTATCCTGCGCCGACACCGCCTGCGTGGCACGCGCGGCGATCAGATACGGCAGAGCCGTCTCGATTTTCTGTAAGCCTTCCGATGCGCTTTTGGCAAACTTGTTGCGCGTTTTAATGATCTCGATCCCGGTGTCGACCATATTGCCGGCAACCGGCTCGGCACCCGGGATGAGGATGGCGACCAGGCCCGTCCCGATCGTGGCAAACCCCGCCAGCCCCAGACTCAAGATACTCGCATCAACCACCGTGGCAGCCGTGTGATAGGACGACACCACGTTGGCACCCGCCAGCGCGCCGCTATCAGCCGCCACCTGGGTGTCCCCGGCACGCGACATGCTCCATATCGCCGCGGTCGACGAAAACAACAATGTGAGCACCACTAGGATGACCACGGCAGAAGAAAGCGTGGTATAGGCACCGTCTTCGATAAACAGATCGACACCGGCTCGACCCATAAAGCCGCCTCGCTTGCGATGGCAGCTCGGACGGTGCGTCAAAACGCGTCTAGACCAGAAACGCTTAATCCCATGCAGCAATCCACGAATCATAATCTCCCTCCAGCCATTCGGGACGCGATTGATACGAGACATCGACCTTGAGCTCAACGTAGCCGCCCTCGGCGGTACCACCCATAGCCTGCACAAACGCACCGATCACAGGCAACGGCTTGACCTCGCCGGAAACGGACACGGACGAGGCGCCACCCGCACCGACCCGGCCAAGCTCGATATCCCACGACAACGGCCCGCCGGCATGAAAGATC
Organism: Collinsella aerofaciens; assembly: GCF_001404695.1. Taxonomy (GTDB): domain Bacteria; phylum Actinomycetota; class Coriobacteriia; order Coriobacteriales; family Coriobacteriaceae; genus Collinsella; species Collinsella aerofaciens_E. The sequence continues at coordinate 48,373 of NZ_CZAQ01000004.1, forward strand.
GAAACGTTGGGCACTGCGGCAAGTCGGCGGCGGGTGAACTCCTTAAGATCGTCGTCCTCCGCCGTCGTCGTGGTCATGAGCCGCGCGGTCTCGGCGGCGGCAGACTCCATGACCGCGCGCGTATAGAGCAGACACACCGGTTGCAGTGCGAGAAGGATGAGCGTCAGAAACGTCGGCAGCAAAAAAGCGGCCTCGACCGTAGACTGCGCCCGGTCCTCGCGCGCGATATCAATACAGCGCGATGTCCTCAGCACCCGCAGCAGCGTCGACAACCGATGTCGAGGTGACGCCGTGAGACGCCGCCCGCTCGACCAGCGCCGCCAAGCGCCCATCGGTGCCAGCACGCCAAAGCCCCGCAATCGCCAGCACGATCGATAACAGCGCCACCGTGACGATGGCGTATTCCACAGTCGCTTGGGCAACCTCCTCACGCAGAACGCCATGCATTTCACGACCCCTCCTTTGAGCTTATTGTTTGCGGGACCAGGCGCACGGCGCGCAGACGACACGAAGCATCGCCAGTATCCACAGCAACCGTCACCATATCGACCCAGCCGCGTCCGTCACGCACGATGGCGCCCCACACGTTTCCCTTGATGTCGAGATAGCCGCTCAGAGCAAGTTGCGCCGTGGGTACCTCGCGATAGGAACGCAGCATATCCGCCGCCGCTTCGGTCATCGGTCGGTCCTCGGACCATGCAAGCCGGACCACAATCGCGTTGCCCCCAGGCGAATCCGTCGCAGTGCCAGACCGCTTGTCGAGCGTCCGCAGAAAGGTTTGCGCCGTGACAGCGACATCCGAATCGTCCGCATCTCGCATCTCATCTTTTTGAGACGCCACCGCCGAATCTGAGCCCAAATCGGAGGCGGTCCCAGGACGCTGCTGCCGCGCGGCGTTAAGCCCCCAAAGCACCGCCGCTATCGCCACGGTCAGGCAAGCAAACACCAGCAGCACCCCGACGGGGCGCTCGCCCTCTACAGGCTGTTGATGCCCTCGCTGATAGCGTTCCATAGATCTTGGACCTTGCCCTTAAATGCGACGATGGCGATAATCGCGATCACCACGAGCACGCCGACCAAGATGGCATACTCGGTGGTACCCTGCGCACTCTCCTCCTGCAATAGTTCCTTGGCGCGCTGACGAACATGTGCCGCCCGGCAAAACGCCCAGCCCTGCACCTTGCCAGCAGTGTCAGTCATCGTGTTCATGTATTCCTCCCTACATCATCCCGCCTGCTCCCAGCAGCGGGCCCAATATGGACAGAAGCAACGCCGGCAAGATGAGCGTGCCGGTGGGAATCAGCAGCTTGACGGGCGCACGCTCGATCTCGCGCTCGACCGCGGCGCGATGAGCCGCACGGATCTCGCGACTTTGAGCGGCCAGCGTCTCGGCAAGTGGGGCACCCAGGGCGAGCGCCTGCCCCACCGTGATGGCAAAGGTCTCGAGCGCTCGCACGTCCAGGTCGCGCGCGGCGGCCAACAACTCGTCCTCACGCGTGCCCACGCCCACCTGCCACGCCATGCAGGCGCGCTCAAGGCGAAGAGCCAGCACTGACCGGCGGTTGGCGCAGAAAATCTCAAGCGCCGCATCAAACGAAAGACCGGCCGAAAGACCCAAGCGCACAACATCGATCATCTCGGAAACTTCGCCGAGCGACACTCGCGCCGGGCCGCCCGCTCCAACCGCGCCCTTCACTCGCGCGGTCAGAGCATCGACCACCGAGCGACCCGCGGCAGCGACCAGCACCGCCTCGCGCTTGCAGGCCCCTGCGATCTTGCGTGCATCCGCCCGATCCAAACCCGTCGCGACAAATACACTCAGGGCGCACAGGCAAGCCGCAACTGCAACCGGGGCGCTCATAGCTCCACCCGCATAATGCGCCGGATAACCACCAGGGCAACGGCGTTGAGGGCAAGACCCAGCACCACAGCGCCCGCGCCGGCGGGCGTCGCAAGACCGCGACGAAAATCTGCCGAAAGCAGCGCCAACACCGCGCACATGCCCGCCGGCATCGCCGCGACCATATGCGCAGACATGCGAGCCTGCGACGTCTTAACATCCAGGCGGCGCTTGAGCTCGATGCGCTCCCCCACCATGCTCGACGCCTCGGACAGTAAGTCGGCAAGCGGAGCGCCGGTGCGCTGAGACACCTTAAGCGCCAAGGTCACAAGCGAAAGACCGGGGGCGTCGATACGCACGAGCAAGTCATCGAGCGCGTCGGTCGCCGAGATGCCGCAATCGATCGCCGCCGCCACCCGCAAAAACTCGGTATGCACTGGCTCTTGCGCATGAGCGCCCACAAAGCGCATGCCCTGGGCCAGCGAATGTCCCGAGGCAAGCGACATGGAAAGTGCGGTAAACGCCTCGGGCATTGCCTCTTCTGCATCGTGTTGCTCGCGCCGGCTCTCAAAGCCATCCCAAGCGGCACCAACGGCAAACGGAGCAACAAGTCCCAAGGCAAATCCGAGGGGCGATAACGACACCATCGTTAGTAAAACGCAGCAGACACCGCTCGATAGCAGCAGAAACGCCAAACATCCCGAAGCATCTTCGATCACGAGGCCAAGGCGATGCGCCGGAGCCAGCGATGCCCACGAACGGGCGATCTTTTTCAGCAGATCGTTTTCCACCAGCTCACGCGGCAGCTTCTCTGCCACCGTCTCGAGCGCCTGACGTGCCAGCTCCGCCGGCGGTACCTGCGGCACACGAGGTTCCACACCGCACGCCGTCGCGACAGAAAGCCCTGCCAAGCCCCCTACGACGAGGGGCACAGTGATCTCCATTCGTCCACCTCCTCTTGTGTGAGCGTCCCCGACCGCAGGCCTTCTGCAATAAACGGCGGCTCGCGGTCAAGCGTCCAGGTGCGCTCGGCGGCATCGAACGTCACATAGCGCTCGAGCTCTACGCCACCCGATGCGGCGCGTCGCACCCCCGAATACGAGGAGACGAAACGCCTGCCATCGGCGTGGCGCTCGGACATCACGATGCCGTCGAGCGCCATGGCAATCTGCTCCTCGATGAGCTCGCTCGGCAGATCGATGCCATAACGTGCAAGCAACGTCAGACGCACCACGGTCTCCTGTTCTGAACCCGCATGAAGTGTGGTGAGCGACCCGTCGTGGCCCGTGTTCATGGCCTGCAACATGTCGCAGCACTCGGCACCGCGCACCTCGCCCACCACGATGCGGTCGGGGCGCATGCGTAGGGCATTAGTTACCAGGTCGCGGATCGTCACCGCGCCCTCGCCCTCAATTGAAGCCTCGCGCGCCTCTAAGCGCACCACGTGCGGATGATGCGCAAACTTGAGCTCGGCAGAGTCCTCGATCGTCACGATGCGCTCGCCGGTGGAAATCTCACATGACAACGCGTTGAGCAGGGTGGTCTTACCAGATCCCGTGCCTCCCGCAACCGCCAGGTCCTGTCGCAGCGACACCGCACACGACAGCAGCTGCGCATACCAAAGCGGCAGCGATCCCAACCCCACGAGCTCGTCCAGCGAGCAGATACGGTCCGAGAACTTTCGGATGGTGAGAATCGGTCCGTCAATCGCCACAGGCGGAATCACCGCGTTGACGCGATAGCCCGTTTTGAGGCGGGCGTTGACGATGGGGCTGCGCTCGTCGATACGGCGGCCAAGTGGCGAGATAATGCGGTCGATAAGCACACGGATCTGCTCATCATCCTCAAACGCATGCTTGATGGGGTACAAGACGCCGCCGCGTTCAAAGAAAGCCGAGCGGCAGCCGTTGATCATGATCTCGGTAACGGTGTCGTCCTCGATGAGCGGCTGCAACGGCCCCAAGCCCACCACGTCATCCAAGATCTCGTCGATGATGGTCTCGCGCTCGGGCGTCGCGAGATCGGTCGACTCCTCAACATTGAGCGCCGCCTCCACCGCAGGACGCAATTCCGAGCGGGCAAGTGCCGGGTCGATATAGGCGCTGATACGCGCCACTTCGTCGTAACCTATGCGGTCCATCACGGCGCGCTTGGTGCGTCGTTTCACCGCGCGGCGACGCCCCGCATCTACAGGCGCTGCCGCCGCTGCAGCGCCGGCAGCCTTAATCCTCGTTTGCAGGCTCATCGCTGATCACCCTCGCGCGACCAGGGAAGGCGGATACGCGGGCGTTCAGTACGCGTTGCACGGTCGGCGACCATATCGCTCCAAGGGCCGACGGCGCACCCCAGTTCCACGAGCATCTCGCGCGTGGCCTCGCGCATGCTGGTCGCAAAAGCGCTGGTCTGCCCCACCGCCTCGTCAGCGCGCCCAAACGCCATGAGCGCGGCGAGATCCTGCCCGCCATCGGCGATACGAATCTTGGAGCTCAACGCACAGGCAATCTCAAAGCGCATGGCGACGTCCTCGTCTGCCCCGCGCGCACCGAACCGGTTGAACACGGCGCTCATGCGCGTGCGCGGCACACCTACTCGACTTGCCAGTTCAATGACGCGCGACGCCGATGTCGCGGACGACACCGCCGCATCGCCAACGACCAGGCAACGGTCGCTCGCTGCCACCGCAGCCGCCACGGCGTCGCCCCAAAAGACCGAGGTATCGATAAAGACCACGTCGGATTCGCGACGCAGAACATCAAGCAGTAGCTCCACCGGACGTGCCATGAGCTCGGCTTGCTCGGGAGCCGCAACGGGACCCCAGAGCGTAACGCCCGGCGCCACGCGCATCGATGTGGCTACGATATCCGGCTCGGTGAGCGCGCCCGCCGCCGACGGCTCGATAAGTGTCGCCATATCGCGCGGGGCATCGACGCCTAACAAGTCGTAAAGGTTTCCAAACATCAGGTCCAGGTCGAGCACGGCGGCACGCAAGCCCAACAGCGACGATGCGTGTGCCATGGTGGCAACGATCGTCGACTTGCCGCAACCGCCCGAACCCGAAATGGCGCAGATGACCGGAGCTCGATGCGGCGGAGCGGCAGCGTCTGCCGGCGGCATCGGAGGCGGCGGGGCGGGCGTCGGTGACAGCGTCCCCGTCTCCCCCGCCGCAACCACACGCTGCGTCCAAGCCGACATGGCAGCTTGTTCGGTCTGCGAGGCAGGCTCGTTCTGTGCAATCTGCTCATGCTGCATCAGCGACAACTCGCCGCACCCGGCAAAGCCCTCAACTTCGTCGAGTTCATCCGCCAGATTCACGCCGTGCACGTATCCCATATCTACAGCCGGGGAGTCGCCAGCATGCTGCGCCGGCCCTCCAGCGTCATCGTATACAAGGGGGTTCCGGGGGCGCCGACCATGCTCGGCTTCCGCTTTTCCATAATCATCAACACGCGGGCCTCTTGTAGCGCGAGGCGCCCCGGGTTCCCTATCAACAAAAGCATCGGGCTCAATCGTCATGCGCCGATCGGAATCAACCGCTCCCTCGCCCGCGCGCCCGTTGCCGCATATACTGTGCGCAGCGATGACCTCGGTCGCCCCCGCGCGAAACAGCCCCTCGATATCCGACGGATCGAGCGCTTCTATCAACACGACCACGCGACTCACGCGGCCTTCGGCCGTCAGGCGCGCAACAGTCTTGCGCACATCTTCGGTATCAAACAGAGACGCCGCGATGATGGCAGCCCCGCGGCGCGACGGAAACGCCCGCGCCATGGAAACCAGCCCGTCCAGGTCACCAACGCGAAGCACCTGTGCACCCGCGTCACGGCCCTCGACTTCCCGCTGCAACAGCCCGTAATCGCCGCACGCGCAGCACGCAAGCCAGATCGCCTTCATCACTCGTCGCCTCCGCTCTTTTTGCCGCGCGCCGTGGCGGGAATCGTCAAGCTGACCGTTCCCTTGCCCGAGGCGCCCAGCAGTTCCTTGACGTCTTCGGGGTCAGCCGCCAGCGTCACCCATTCGATCCTGCCCTCGCGCGTGGCACCGGAATCCTCACTGGTATCGATCACGTGCGCGCCGCACAGTCGATCGGTTACGCCGTCTTTTTGCACATACACATCCACGTAGCTGCCCACGCCCGTAGCACCGCCGACCGAGTGCTCGGCATCGACCGCCACCGAAACGGCAACCTTGCCCTTAGGCACCTCAAGCTTGTGGCTCTCGGCCTTGGTGTAGACATTGCAGATCACGGCGTTTTTGGGAATACGCGAAGTCGTCACGTCGCCGCGCACCTGGCGCAGCTCGGTCGCCGCATCACGCGGCAGCAGGCTCGTCAGCCATTCCTGGGTTATGACATTGGTCTCATCGAGGGTCTCGCCCACATCGATATCGCGCGCCGCGACGCATACCTCGACGCGATCGCCACCGTACTTGGCCAAGGTCTCAGCCTGGACCTGTTCGGCTTGCGAGCGGATCGACGAGCCGTAAACCATGCAGAGCAGAGCAGCGAGCACGCCCGCGACCAGACTGATGGCGATGCGCTTGCTCTTGTTCACGGCCGCTCCTCTCATGGCAGTGCCGGGCGAATGCCCGTACCACCATTGTCTGGGCGGTCAGAGTGCAAAGCGGCGCAATCGCGATCTTGGTTTTCGATGTCAAACCAATCGCTGACCAAAAACTGACCAGCCCGTCAAGCTCGTGGCAAGGTTTTGGTCAGCACGTCAGCAAACTGTATGTTTCGAAGCTTTTCCGCAGCAAAAAAGCCGTCTCCCGAACAGTTGGGAGACGGCTGTCATAGGAAAAATCAATTACAGATGGACATCGGGATCGAGCATTTGAGCGCTCACGCGCATGGATGACGCCAGGTTTTGGAACGTTTCCAGACGCAGGCTATCGATCTGCCCGGCGTCCTCGGCCTCGCGAACGGCGCAGCCCGGCTCATGGGTATGCGTGCAATCGCCAAACCGGCACGCGCGCGATGCCTCGACAATCTCGGGGAAAGCGCGCGCTAGACCCCGCTCGTGACCCACGAGCGGCAGGCTGCGCAGGCCCGGGGCATCGGCGATCACGCCGGCGTCGCCCGGCAGTGCCACCATCACGCGCGCGACGGTAGTGTGACGACCCTGATCGTCGCGTTCGCGCACACCGCCGGTCGCCAACGTATCGTGGCCCAGCAGTGCATTGAGCAGCGTCGACTTGCCGGCACCCGACTCGCCCAGAATCATGGCGCAGCTCCCGGCAGGCACGCAGGCACGGACCTCGTCCAGACCGCGGCCCTCGGCAGAAGACGTCACGATCACGCGCACGTCCGGACCCACCAGACGGCGCACGCGGTCCAGATCGCGCTCGAGCTCCCCGGCATCGCAGCGGTCAGCCTTGGTGAGCACCACCACCGGCTCGGCATCGCAGTCGAGCGCCAACACCAGCGAGCGCGCCACACGGTCGAGCAGCACCTCGCCGGCACCGAGCGCCTGCACGATTAGCACGCTATCCACGTTGGAGCAGAGCACCTGACGCTCTCCGCGGGCACGGCCGCGCCAACGCTCAAAGCTCGTACGGCGCGGCAGTACGCATTCAATCACGCCCATATCGTGCCCGGGAGCGCGGCGCACCGCCACACGATCGCCCACGGCAGGCAGCAGGACCTCGTCCCCACCGCGCGACTTGGCAAATCCCACGGCATGCTCGGCGCGGAAGGTATCGTCGGCAGTCGCCACCAGCGGAAACCCACGATCCAAGCGCACCACGGCGCCAAGCTGCATCTGCTCGGGCTCCTCGGCATGTGCGCAGAAATCATCAAAGGCAGCCTGCTGAGCTTCATCGACCGGCAGGTCATCGAACGCCGGAACGTCCTGCAGCGCGTCGAGTCCCGGCACGCTCGCCAGCAGCTCCTCGGCAGACGCGGGAGCCTCGGTCGCGAGCTTCCGACGACGATCGCGCTTAGCCCGCGCCCCCGTCGTCTTTTTCTTCGCTTTAGCCTTAGCCTTGCCCACAAGCGCCTCCCAGCACCACAAATCACAACTGAGCAGGTATTTTCCCACAAAAAAGAGTCGGTCGAGCAAATGCTCGACCGACTCACACACTTTCCCTCAGCCTTTATCATCCACACGGGAGAAAAGTCAGCAACGTCACCGCAGGGCCCGCCCGCCGAGAGGGGTTTCCAAAGGGCACATCCTTTATTCAAAACGAGCGGCCGAGCAATTGCTCGGCCGCTCACCTTCTTTCCCTCAGCCCTTTTTCATCCGCGCGGGAGAAAAGCCAGTAAGGATACCGTAGGGCCCACCCCGGGAGTGTTTTCTTCTGAGCGATCCCGCAGCGCGAAGCGCGAGGACCAGCGAAGAAGAAAACACGCAGGGGCGGGCCCGGACAGGTTAACTTACTCCTTCTCGACCGCGCGCATGATCGCCTTGTAGATCTCCATCAGCGGGATGATCAGGAAGGCCAGGCCCAGCGCGGCAAGAACGCCCTTGAGCTCAAGCGTCACGGGGCCAAAGAACATCTCGGCAAGCGTCGGCTGCACGGTTACGATCACCGTCAGCACCAGCGCCAGCGCGGCGGAAGCCCACAGCCACTTGTTCTGCTTCTTCATGGTGAACAGCGACGCACGACGGCTGCGCATATTGAAGCAGTGGAAAATCTCAACCATGTTGAGCGTGATGAACGCCATCATCACGCCTTCCTCGTCGGCATTGCCGGCGATCATATCGGCGATATGGATGTAGCCCATGTCAAAGTACACGCCCACAAAGAAGCTCGCCAGCACCAGCACGGTGATGATTAGGCCCTGGACCACACAGTCCAGACCCATATGTCCGGCAAAGACACCGTCCTTGGCGTTGCGCGGCTTGCGCTTCATGATGTCGCCCTCGGCATCCTCCATGCCCAGCGCGAGCGCGGGGAAGCAGTCGGTGACCAGGTTCACCCACAGCAGCTGCACCGGCTGGAAGATGGTAAAGCCGATGAGCGTGGCGATAAACACCGAGAACACCTCGGCAAGGTTGGCCGAAAGCAGGAACTGGATGACCTTGCGGATGTTGTCGTAGATGCGACGGCCCTCTTCGCAGGCACCGATGATGGTGGCAAAGTTATCGTCGGCGAGCACCATGTCGGCGACGTTCTTGGTGACGTCGGTACCAGTAATGCCCATGCCCACGCCGATGTCGGCGCGCTTGATGGACGGGGCGTCGTTGACGCCGTCGCCCGTCATGGCCACGATCTGGTCGCGCGACTTCCAAGCCTCGACGATGCGTGTCTTGTGCTCGGGTTGGACGCGGGCGTACACGCCGTAGTCCTCGATGTGCGCGTCGAGCTCCTCGTCGCTCATGCGATCGAGGTCGGCACCGGTGATGGCATGGCTGCGATCGGTGACGATGCCCAGCTGCTTGGCGATGGCCACGGCGGTGTCGATGTGGTCGCCCGTGATCATGACGGTGCGGATACCGGCATCGTGCGCCTCGCGGATGGCGTCGGCGACCTCGGGGCGGACAGGGTCAATCATGCCGGACAGGCCGCAGAAGACCAGGTCGTGCTCGAGCGCAGCGGGGCTGCAGTCGCTCGGGACCTCGGTGTAGGTGCGGCTTGCCAGCGCCAGCACGCGCAGAGCCTCGTCGGCCATGGCCTTGTTGGCGGCCACGAGCTCGGCGCGACGCTCCTCGGTCAGCGGGACGACCTTTTCGCCCTCGTAGATATGGGTGCACAGGCCGATCACCACGTCGGGCGCGCCCTTGGTGTACTGCTCGTACTCGCCATCCAGGGTCTCGACGATCACGGACATCATCTTGCGGCCCGAGTCGAACGGGGCCTCGCCCACGCGCGGATGCTCGGCAGTCAGGCCGGTGAGGCCAGCCTTGCCGGCGTCGTTGACGAGCGCGCACTCGGTCGGCTCGCCCACGGCCTCGCCCAGCTCCTCGTCCCACTGGGCATCGGAGCAAAGGGCCATACCGGCCAGGAACTTCTCCTTAGGCGCAGCGAGCTCGTGCTTGACGACGGTCATCTTGTTCTGGGTAAGCGTGCCGGTCTTGTCCGAGCAGATGGTCTGCGTGCAGCCGAGTGTCTCGACAGCAGAAAGCTTGCGGATAATCGCCTGGCGCTTGGCCATCTTGGTCACGCCGAGCGAAAGGACGATAGTCACGACGGCGACCAAGCCCTCGGGGATGGCGGCGACGGCGAGCGAGACGGCGACCATAAAGGTGTCGAGCAGGGCAGTTGGGTCGGTAAGGACGTTGCCCACGCCGTGGCGGACGATGTCGACACCAAAGATCACGACGCAGATGACGATAACCATGATGGTGAGGATGCGGCTGAGCTCGGCGAGCTTCACCTGCAGCGGCGTGAGCTCTTCCTTGGCCTCGGCCAGGGCGCCGGCAATCTTGCCCATCTCGGTGTTCATGCCGGTGCCGACCACGACGGCGCGACCGCGGCCGTACACCACGGTGGAGCCCATGTAGCACATGTTCTTGCGGTCGCCGAGCGGCACGTCGTCGGTGCCGGCGGCGAGCTCGATCACGTTGGCATGCTTCTCGACGGGCACGGACTCGCCGGTGAGCGCGGCCTCTTCGATCTTCATCGTGGCGCTCTCGAGCACGCGGCAGTCGGCCGGAACGGAGTCGCCCGCCTCGAGCATGATCACGTCGCCGGGCACGAGCTCGGCGCTCGGCAGATGCACGAGCTTGCCGTCGCGCAGAACCTTGGACTGCGCCGCGCTCATCTCCTGCAGGGCCTCGAGAGCCTCCTCGCTCTTGGCTTCCTGGACCACGCCCAGCACCGAGTTGACGATAACGACGAACATGATGATGGCGACATCGGCAAAGTCGGGCTCGCCCTTGACCATGCCCGTGAGCGCGCTGATAACGGCGGCAACGATCAGCATGATGACCATGGGGTCGGCCATCTGCTCAAAGAAGCGCTTCCACAACGGTGTCTTCTCGGCTTCCTCGAGCTTGTTAGGGCCTGTCTTGGCGAGGCGCGATGACGCCTCGCCGTTGCTCAGGCCGAGGTTCTCATCGACACCTTGGTCGCTGAGCACCTCCGCCGCGGCGGACAGGTATTCCTTTTGCATATAGAGTCCCCTCCTGGGATTCGGGCCACTCAGCAGATTGATGCCCGATCATAATTCCCAGGAGAAGGGCAAGGGCTCATCAAGGCTGCCGTGCTGAGCGGCAGTTGATAGTGGAGCTATGGTACCCCAAAGCGGCGCGTCTAGCCAAAACATTCCAATTGGAAACACGGCTCGGGTGCAACAGTGCAGACAGTGTGATGCTCAAGATTGATAAAACGTTTTTTCTTCGGCGCATCGTCAAACTGAAATATCGCCCAGATAGCAGCGGTTAGAACGGTTGGTAAAGTTTTTGCATATACCGTTTTTACCGCAAAAAATGAACTTCTAATTCGGCATACGGTCGATTTTATGGGGTATTCGGTCGGCATTTCGTTATAATCAACACGGTTTTATTTCTTATGGTTTATCTATCAGCGCAAGACGATGTCAGATGGAGGTCTGAATGTACAAGCGCACTAAGATTGTATGCACCATGGGTCCCGCCTGCGATAGCGACGAGACCATCCGCGAGATGATCAAGGCGGGCATGAACGTCGCCCGTTTTAACTTCTCGCACGGCTCCTACGACGAGCACCACGGTCGCATCGAGCGCGTCCGTCGTATTTCCAAGGAGCTCGGTCTGCCCGTCGGCATCCTGCTCGACACCAAGGGCCCCGAGGTCCGCACCGGCCTTCTGGTCGACGGCAAGAAGGTTGCCGTCAAGACCGGCGACAAGATTGTCGTCACCGCTCAGCCCACGTCCGAGGATTTCCACGGCACCGCTGAGCACATCTCCCTCGACTACCTGGCTCTGCCCTCCGAGGTCGAGAAGGGCTCCCTCATCCTGATCGACGACGGTCTGGTTGCCCTCGAGGTCGAGTCCGTCGACGGCCAGGACATGACCTGCGTCGTCAAGAACGATGGCCTGATCGGCGAGCGCAAGGGCGTCAACATGCCCAACGTCAACATCTCGCTGCCCGCCATCACCGAGCGCGATCGTCAGGACATCCTCTTTGGCCTGACCGAGAACATCGACTACATTGCAGCCTCCTTCATCCGTGACGGCGAGTCCGTCCGCGGCATCCGCGAGCTTTGCCGCGAGAACGGTGGCGAGCACGTGACGATCTTCCCGAAGATCGAGTGCGCCCTGGGCGTCGAGAACTTCGACGAGATCCTCGAGGCTTCCGACGGCATCATGGTCGCCCGCGGCGACCTGGGCATCGAGATCAAGCCCGAGCTCGTTCCGCACATCCAGAAGGAGATCATCGCCAAGTGCAACGCGGCCTACAAGCCCGTCATCACCGCTACGCAGATGCTCGACTCCATGCAGCAGAACCCGCGCCCGACGCGCGCCGAGGTTGCCGACGTTGCTAACGCCATCTACGACGGCACCGACGCCGTTATGCTCTCTGGCGAGTCCGCTGCCGGTAAGTACCCGGTTGAGGCCGTTAAGATGCAGGCCAGCATCGCTCTCGAGACCGAGAAGTACCTCCCGGCCCACGCTCCGCTCGAGGTTCCGGCCGATGCTCACGGCACCCGCGTCGTCAACAACGTTGTGGGTATGTCCGCTGTGAACATGGCTACCACCGTTGGCGCCAAGTGCATCACCGTGCCGACGACCACCGGTCGTACTGCTCGCCTGATCTCGCACTTCCGTCCCAACATGCCAATCTGCGCGTTCTCCCGCCACGAGTGGGCCGTCCAGCAGATGATCATGTACTGGGGCGTTATCCCGCACCAGGCCGAGATTACCCAGGGCACCGTCAACGGCACGATCGTCAAGGCGATCGAGACCGCTAAGGAGCTCGGCTACGTCGAGGCCGGCGATTTGACCGTCGCTACCGCCGGCGATCCCCGCATGAGCGTCCAGCTCGAGGACAAGGTCTCCTCGACCAACGTCGCTTACGTCGCTCAGGTGCGTTAAGTCGTACTTGCAAGCATGTTTGCACAGAAAAAGGGCCCGGAAGGCTTTGCCTTCCGGGCCCTTTTTTAGACCGTCTTCGTATGCCGCATCATCGATTTGTGTTCAGTCGCGAACCTTTCCGATGTCGAGCGTACCACCGAAGATGCCCTGCGACGGGAGCTGTTGGTCAATTGGGATGAACTGTTCACCGTTAAGCCGGCCGGCTAGCAGCTAGCGATCAGGGGGACTGCGGGAACGTCAGAAGCAGCAACGCGAGCTGCAAATCCCGCCTCGGTTAGCTCGATGACCTCGGTAAACGTTGCGTCGAAGAACTCCTCGGTCAGAAGGCGGTATGGCGGATGATCGGGCTCACCGGGGTTTTCGCGCACGATCTCGTGCATGACGCCGATGGTCTTGAGCACATACTCCTTATGGATGGGATACTGCCCAAAACGCGTCGCCGCAGTATACAGGCGATCGGTCGCGCGCGGAATCGAAACAATGCCCAGCGTCTTGCCAAACCAGTCAAAGTCACCTTGCTTTTTAATGCGGAATTCCTCGCACGGCTTGCCGCCGTGCGCCTCCAGGTACTGATTCACGCGCGTATTCCATACGGTATCGGCCACCAGATGCGACCAGACGCCCAGCGTTAAATCGAGCAGCGACTGCGCCACATCTTCGGACGCAAGCGAGAACTCACAGGCGCCTGGACCGACAACCGGCTCGGCATCCCTGTAGCGCTGAGGATAGTGCACGCGGTTCAGTCGCTCGCGCTCCTCGACAATCGAGGTAGCCTCAGCAGGTTCGCCCGCGGGTGCGCCTTTAAGCAGCGGCGTCACATAGGTATCCCAGAACTCGTGCTCGCGTGGTTTGGGGATAGGCTCGGGCTTAGCAAAGTGCGTGATGCGGTACGGGATGGGATCGGCAATGCCGGGAACCATGTAGCCCACAAAGATGTCCGGAACCACGCAGCCAAACAAAAAGGCATTGCGGTCGCGCACGCTATCGGCAAGCACGCTAGCACGTGTCAGCAAGCGCTCCGTTTGAGCGATATGAATGTTCCAGCTTGGCATAGCCACCCCCATAAAAAACCTGGATAACTATACCATCACGGCAAAGCCGCGCGGGCGGCTACGCATCCTCTACGCAGCAACTATTCCGCAGCACCGCTCTCGGTTCCATACGACGGCGAAGGCGCCTCGACCACATGGTGATATCGATCGATATAGATGGCACGGGCCCCCAAGCGGCGCACCAAATCTTGATGGTGCGTACTCATCAAAACCGTCTTACCGGCAGCAACGTAGGCCAGCAAAAAGTTGACTACGATGTCGCACGAGTCCTCATCGAGCCCGTTGGTGGGCTCATCGAGCACTAGGATATCGGGGTTCATCGACACGACCGCAGCCAGCGCAACGCGCTTCTTTTGCCCGCCCGAAAGCTGATAGGGCGAGGCATCGACCAGATCGGCAACCTGGAACAGCTCCATAGCATCGCGGACGCGGCGCTCGAGCTCGTCTGTCGGCAGCCCCATCTGCGCGGGGCCAAAAGCAACTTCCTCGCCCACCGTAGCGCAGAACAGCTGGGCGTCGGCATTCTGGAACACAAAGCCCACGCGCTGATGAAAACGCTGAGTGGCTGCGGAATCCTTGAGATATGCCGCATCGATCACGTGCCCGTCAAACAGGTACGCACCCGCGTCCGCTAGTTCAAGACCGTTGATAAGGCGCATAATCGTCGTCTTACCGCAGCCGTTGGGACCGAGTAGGGCAACGAGTTCACCACGATCGACCTGCAGCGACACACCATCGACAACCGTATGCCCAGCATAGGAGAACACCACGTCGCGCAGCTCGATGAGCGGCGCGACCTCGGCGCCGCCCGCACCGTTCGTGCCCGCCGCACTATTCATATCGATCGTCAAAATGTCGCCCTTCCCTATCCATATCGACGGCTCGGCCGCCCGCGCTACAGCACCGCGCACAACACGGCGAGCAGCACCACGACGGCCGCATAAACCGCGTCGCGCCAGCCAAAGCCGCTCCGCCCGGGCGCCGGGTACGCACCGGCAAAGCCGCGGCAGAGCATAGCCTCGTCCATCGCGTGGCTGCACTCCATCGCCTTTATAAAGGTCATGCCCATGATACCCGCGATCGAATCGGTACGCGAAAACCCCTCAGGCGCACGGCCAACGCTGCGCAGCATGACCGATTCGCACAGATCGTGCGCCGTGCGTCCCAGCACCTCGATATGCTTGAGTGCCATATCAAAGGTAAAGATGACCTCGTCGGGCAGGCGCAGCATCTTAAGCGCCGCCGACATGCGACTCCAGGTGAGTGTCCACGAAACGCCCAGCACGAACGACACGTTAATGAACGTCTTGAGCGCAATTTTGAGCATGGCGTCCGTAGCGGAAGCGCCCAGCAGCAGGGCAGGTAGTGCCAGAACCACGGCAAACCCCGCGGTAGCCAACGCCGGCACAAAGGTCGCGCGCAGCCCGCGTACAGGGCGCACCGCGACCAGCACCAACGCGGTCGCCGCCATCAACATGAGGTACAGCGGGCTCTGCGTCAGGCACACGCACAGAACGCAGACGAACATCCCCACCAGGCGCACCGGAGCCGAAACGCAAGAAAGGGCGCGGTCGACCATCGACCCGCCCTCGTTCGCGCCTCCACCCAGGCGAACCCGCTCAAGCAGGCTCGCCAGGTGCAGGACATTCTTTTGCATTACACGATGCCGAGCCCCCGCGGGCTCGTAACGCTGCTCGACCGCAAGCCAGCTAGGCAGCTCGGCTATTGCCATGAGCACCGCTTTCCTTGACCGTCAGCGAGATCAGACGGAATGCGATGGTGAGCACCGCCACGCCAATCACGCCGGACAGGATATACATGGCAGCCTGACCGGCAAAGCCAAGGCCCTGCTCCTCGGAATAGGCCTGCAGATAATCGCCCGTGGGCAGAGCGTCGGCAAAGGTCGGGGTGTCAAGGCCGACCGAAGCCTGCAGGCTGTCGTCGCCAGCCTCCTGGACGGCGGTCGCGGCGCCCTCAGCGTCCCACTCGCCCCAGGCGTCACCCGTGGCCAACAGGCCCAGCGGCGTGGCCACGACAAGCACGGCGACCAGGATGAGCGTGGGGATCAGCGAGGTCTTCTTGGCAGCAGTGCCCTCGGCAGCAAGCTGGCCATCGACGGCCTCGGGCCCGACGATAACGCTCGGCGCCGTCTTCTTAATGAAACCGTAGATGGCGGCCGTCGCCACGCCCTCGACCACGCCGGCAACCAACATATGCGGAATCATCATGGCCGGAATGGCAATGGACAGCGGGAAGGGGCAGTACAACGGCGCGCCCGAAGCGTTAGTAAAGAGCATGGGCTGAATACCAAACTCGACCGCCGCGCACAGGGCCGCCAGGCACAGGCCGACCCAGCCGCTTACGATGGCCGAAACCGAGGTGCCCCAGCTCTTGTCGTGCAAACGGCTGTTGAGCGCACGGAATACGATAGCAGCGGCAAACGGCAGCACGAAAGCCATGTTAAAGCAGTTGGCGCCAAAGGACAGGATGCCGCCGTCGCCAAACAGCAGCGCCTGCAGTGCGAGTGCGACCGAGACTGCAATGGCAGCAGCCTCGGGGCCTAGCAGCAGCGCGATGAGCGCGCCACCAACAGCGTGACCAGTGGTGCCGCCAGGCAGCGGCACGTTGAACATCATGAGCAAAAAGGAGAATGCGGCGCAAATGCCCAGGAACGCCATGTGCTCGCGATCGAGCGTGGCGCGTACCTTTTTGATGCAATGGACCCAAACGGGGACCATCGCCACCGCCATAACGGCATCGGTCTGCGGGGACAGATAATTATCGGGAATATGCATGAGCCCTCTCAATCAGAACGTTGTGTGTTACGTTTCCAACAATCCGTAACACCGACTCTGCATACTAACAAAAAGGCGCACCGCCCACAACGCAGCACGCCCTTGCAATACGTACGTTATTAGCCCAGGTCCACGCACCGCCCAATAAAGGGCCCATGCACTCCCAACTTTCCGGTCACCCGGAAGAAGGTGCGATCCGCTCGCAACAAGGTTAACGCAGGAACCCGCCCCCGAGAGGGGTTTTCTAAGGCAACATCCCGCAGCCGCGAAGTGGCGAGGACGTTGCCGTGAAAACCCCGCAGGGGGCGGGTTCCGAACAGCAAAGATTACGAGCGGACCTCGCCGTTTACGCCCTTGCACACCTTGGTGACGATCTTCTGGTGCGCCTTCTCGACCTCTTCGCTGGTGAGCGTGTGGTCGTCGGAGCGATACGTAAGCGCAAAGGCCATGGACTTCTTGCCCTTGCCGATGCGGACCGGATCGCGGTAGACGTCGAACAGGCGCACGCCCTCGAGCAGCTTGCCGCCGGCGCTGGTAATGCGGCGCTCAAGATCCTCACAGGTCACGGAGTTGTCGACCACAATGGCAAGGTCATGCTCAACAGCCGGGTACTGCGAGAACTCGCGATAGTTCTCCTGGTTGCGGGCGCCCTTGATCAGCTTGTCCAAGTCGAGCTCAAAGGCAACGACGACCTCATCGATGCCCATCGCCTCGCGCGCCTCGGGGTGAATCTCGCCGACCCAGCCCAGCACGGTTCCGCCGGACAGAACCTCGGCCGCACGACCCGGCTGCAAAAAGGCGTAGCCCTCGCCCTCGACGGGACGGAAGCGAACCTTCTCGATGCGCAGCTGGGCGAGCAGCTCCTCGACAATGCCCTTGCCAAAGAAGAAACGCAGCTTGCGGTACTTCATGTTCCAGGACTGCTCGCTCCACTGGCCCGAGAGCACACCCGCCACGGACTTGGTCTCCTTGGGCAGGCTGGCGTTCTCGCGACCGTGGAACAGGCTGCCGACCTCGTACAGATGCACGTTAGGCGTGCCGTGGGCCTCGTTGTAGGCCACAGACTGCAGCAGACCCGGCAGCAGCGAGCGGCGCATCTCGGTCTGCTCGGCCACCAGCGGGTTCATGAGCACCACGGGGCAGCCGCGGCCTTCGGTGGACATGCCAATCTTCTCCAGGTCGCCCGGGGCGGCAAAGCCAAAGGTCGTGGTCTCATTGAGGCCGCAGGCGCGCAGGATCTCGCCGACCTTGCGGGTGAGCTTCTGCTCGCGGGTCAGGCCGCCGATGTGGTTCTTGGCAGCCGGGATGGTCGCCGTGACGCGACCCATGCCCCACAGGCGCAGGACCTCCTCGATCAGGTCGATCTCACGCGGCAGGTCGGGACGGAAGCTCGGCGGGGTAACCATAAAGTCCTCGCCGTCGCGCTCGACGGTGCAGCCCAGGCGGGTGAGCGAGCGCTCGATAAAGTCGGGCTCGATGTCGGCGCCGCAGATGGCGTGCACGCGGGCCAGGCGCAGCTTGATGCTGTCGATGGTCTTGGGCGTGGGGAACACGTCGATGTAGCCGGGAGCGACCTCACCACCGGCAATCTCCTCGATGAGCGCGCAGGTCACGTTGGCCACGTCCACGCAACCGGTCTCGTCGACCTGACGCTCAAAGCGGATGGAGGCGTCCGAGATCAGCGACAGGTCGCGGCTGGTATGCGAGGTGCGACCAGCGTTGAAGCAGGCGCTCTCGACCATCACGTCGACAGTGTCGTCCTCAATCTCGGAATCCATGCCGCCCATAACGCCGGCCAGCGCCACGGGACGCTCGCCGTCGGTGATCAGGCCCATGCCGGCGTCGAGCGTGCGCTCCTCGCCGTCGAGGGTCGTGAACTTCTCGTCCTGCTGGGCAGCGCGAACCACCACGCGACGGTGGCCATCGCGCTCGGCAAAGGTAGACAGGTCAAAGGCATGCAGCGGCTGACCGGTGAGCATCATCACGTAGTTGGTGATGTCGACGATGTTGTTGTGCGGACGCACGCCCAGGGCGTTGAGGCGCTTGACCATCCAGTCGGGCGACGGGCCGACCTTCACGTTGCGCACGATGCGGGCGACATAGCGGTCGCACAGGCCCTCGTCGGCAATCTCGACCGAAAGCTCATCGTCCGTCGCGCGGCCGGTCTCGACCTTGATGGCGGGCAGCTCAACGTGGAAATCGCGGTCGAAGATGGCACCGGTCTCGCGGGCCATGCCGATCATGGACAGACAGTCGGGACGGTTGGGCGTGATCTCGCAGTCAAGCACGGTATCGCTCGAGCCCACATACTCGGCAAACGGCATGCCGCAGGGCGTATCCTCGGGCAGGATCATGATGCCGGAGTGGTCGCCGCCCAGGCCGAGCTCGCGCGCGGAGCAGTTCATGCCCATGGACACGACGCCACGGAGCTTGCTCTTCTTGATCTTGATGTCGCCGGGCAGCTCGGCGCCGATCATGGCCGTGACGATGTGGTCGCCGGCCTCAAAGTTCTGCGCACCGCAGACGATCTGCAGCGGGGCGGGGTTGCCGTCGGCGTCGAGGTTCTTATCACCCACGTCGACCGAGCACACATACATATGGTCGCTATCGGGGTGCGGGGTCTTGGTGAGCACCTTGGCGGTCACCACATGGTCGAAGGACTCGCCCACGGTGTCGATCGCCTCGACCTCGGTGCCGGTACGGATATATTCGTCCGAAAGGGTCTTGGGATCCTCCGGAATATCGATCATGGTCTTGAGCCAGTCGTAAGAAACGCGCATCTAACTGGTCTCCTTTCATAAATGCGGCTTTGAGCCAAAAACTGCAACGGAGACGGGTTTTCCAAGTGCCGCAGATTGCCTTGAAAGAGGAGGGCCGCGTACTTAGGTACGCAACCGACGATTGAAAGGCAAGGTGCGGTGCTTGGGAAAGCCGCCGGGCCTAGAACTGATTTAAGAAGCGCATATCGCCTGTCATGAGCGTTCTGAGGTCCGGCAGGTCGTAGCGCAGGGCCGCGACGCGCTCGGCGCCAATGCCAAAGGCGAAGCCGGTGTACTTCTCGGGATCGATGCCGCAGTTGATCAGGACGTTGGGGTCGACCATGCCGCAGCCCAAGATCTCGATCCAGCCGCTGTGCTTGCAGAAGTTGCAGCCCTTGCCGCCGCACACGTGGCAGCTCACGTCCACCTCGCAGCTGGGCTCGGTGAAGGGGAAGAAGTGCGGGCGGTAACGCGTCTTGCGATCCTCGCCAAACATGCACTTAACAAAGTAGTCGAGCGTGCCCTTCAGGTCGCCAAAGGTGATGCCCTCGTCGACGACCAGGCCCTCGATCTGGTTGAACTGCGGCAGGTGGCAGGCATCGGCCGTGTCGGGACGGTAGACGGTGCCCGGGCAGATCATGTAGATGGGCGGCTTCTGCGACTCCATAGTGTGGATCTGCACGCCCGAAGTCTGGGTGCGCAGCAGCACGTCGGACTCGCCGTGGGCGTGAGCCTCGGGGTGCGCGACGCTGCCGGGGTTGTTGTCGACCACGTAGAAGGTATCGCGGGCCGAGCGGCTCGGGTGATCCATGGGAGCGTTGAGCGCGGTGAAGTTGTAGTAAGAGGTGTCGACCATGGGGCCGGACTCGACGGTGTAGCCGATGCCGCAGAAGATGTCCTCGGCCTCCTCGATGATTTGCTTGATCAGGTGCTGGTGGCCGATCTGCGGACGGATGCCCGGCAGCGTGATGTCGACGGCGTCGTGCTCGAGTGCGCGCTTGAGGGCGGCGGCCTTCATCTCGGTGTTTCGCTCGTCGAGCATGCCCTCGATCAGCTGGCGCATCTCGTTGGCGCGCTTGCCCATCACGGGACGATCCTCGGGGGCGAGCTTGCCCATCATGCGCATCAAGCCGGTGATACGACCCTTGCGACCGAGCAGCTCAACACGCGCAGCCTCGAGCTTGGCGGCGTCATCGGCGCCTGCGACGAGCTCCTTGGCCTCTTCCTCGAGTTTGACCAGATCATCAATCAGACTCATGTCTTCCCTTTCGTCTCTCGCGCATCCACTTGCCGCGGCGGCTGGAGCCACCCGGAGCTGCGGATGTGCGGCCCGGTTCGGTAACAAAAAAACCGCCCTCGGGCATGTGCATTGCCCAAGGACGGTTGAATTCCGCGGTACCACCTTGTTTGACCCGGCGGATGTCTGGCCCGCCGCGCCCACTCTGTGCCCCTTGTCGCGAGGCTCACGGCTTCCCTACTGGGGCTTCGCCGCCGCTGGCCGCGTGCCCGTTGAGGTCGCTGCTCGGGAGTGAACGCTTGGCCCTTGTCACCGCAGGAAGGCTCGCAGCCCATGACCTTCCCTCTCTTGCCGGCGACGCGGCGGGCAAAACCCTCTCCGTCAACGCATTGGGCTATAGGATAACACATTCTGCGTGTGCATCGCCGCGTTCCGTTTTGTTCGCACTGGGTACAAGGCAGGTAGCTGTGCAAACTGGCCGCGCGCCCACCCGAAGCGCTCGGCTCACGAGATCAAGGATATGGTATGGGAAAGAAACTCGATAAGAAGGCCGAGCCTGCAGCGGGCAAGACATCCAAAGGCATGAAGGTCGATAAGGCCGTCAAAAAATTCCGCAAGCTCGAAGGCAAGCTGTGGACTCGTGAGTACCTGCTCAAGATTGCCGAGTTTGACGGCGCGACCATTGCCCCCGCCAACGGCGCAGCAGCGCGTGCCGACGCCATGGGCACGCTTGCCGGCGAGCATCACAAGCTGCTGACCAGCGAGAAGTCCGTTGAGCTCGTACGCTCGTTAGCGCGCGAGACCGTCGCCGGCGGCAAAATCGACGACCCTCAGCTGCTCGACGAGATCCGTGTGCTCGGCCGCGATCAACGTGAGGCCAGTGCCATCCCCACCGAAGAAGCCGAGGCCTGGACCAGGCTCACCTGCGAGGCGGACGCCGTGTGGCGCAAGGCCAAGGCAGCCAACGACTGGGCGAGCTTTGAGACCTATGTGGATAGAATCGTCGCCCAACTTAAGCATCAGGCCGAGCTCATGGACCCCAAGCGCGATCCATACGACGTTTGGCTCGACCAGTACGAGCGCGGCCTTTCCGCCAAGAGCTTCGACGCGTTTTGCGACGAGGTCAAGGCCACGGTCGTGCCGCTCGTGCACGCCATCGGCGAGCGCGGCCAGCAGCCGGCTGCCGACTTTTTGCACGCCCACGTGCCCGAGGCTGCCCAGCGCGCCATGAGCTTCGACCTTATGAAGCTTGTCGGCCTGGACCTGGACGACACCACGCTTGCCTTTACCGAGCATCCGTTTAGCGAGGGCTTTGCCGTGGGTGATGCGCGCATCGCGACGCACATCTACGAGGACGACTGCATCTCCAACGTCTACAGCATCATCCACGAGGCGGGGCACACCATGTACGAGCTGGGCGTCAATCCCGCCTACGCGCGCACCTGCCTGGAGGGCGGCACCTCCATGGGCATCCACGAGAGCCAGAGCCGCTTTTTCGAGAACACCGTGGGTCGCAGCCGCGCCTTTATGGGACCGCTGCTCGAGGTGCTGCGTCGTCACGCGCCCGAGGTCTACGGCGACGTCGACGAAGACACGCTCTACCGCGCCGTGAACATCGCGCAGCCGTCGTTGATCCGCACCGAGGCCGACGAGCTCACCTATCCGCTGCATATTATGGTGCGCTACCAGATTGAGCGTATGCTGTTTGCCGGCGAGGCTGCGGCCAAGGACATCCCCGCGCTTTGGAACCGCTTTATGGACGAGTACCTGGGCATTCCCGTTCCCGACGACACGCACGGCTGCCTGCAGGATACGCATTGGAGCGGCGGTTCGTTTGGCTACTTCCCCACGTATGCGCTGGGTAGCGCCTACGATGCCATGTTTGTGCCGGCCATGTGCCGCGACGGCGTCGACCTTACCGGTGCCTGCGCGAGCGGCGATCTGGCGCCCGTCCGCGCCTGGCTGGGCGAGCACATTTGGCAGTGGGGCCGCACCAAAGACGCGCCGGAACTCATCAAGGGCGCCTGCGGCATGGCCTTTGACGCCCGCTACTACTGCAGCTACCTGCAGGACAAGTTCACCACACTGTACGAGCTGTAAGGATTGACCAGCACGCCATCGCCAACGCCAACTATGTTGACGCCAATGTCTTGGCAACGTCAGCGAAAACGACCCTAAGCGAGCAAGGTGACGTGAAATGAAAGGGCGCTGACCTTCTGGTCGCGCCCTTGAAATTGAACGTCAGATTGCCGCTTAGGGGCGTTTGCAGCGTCGAGCAGTTACGCGGTTTGGTAAAACCGCGTAACTACAGAGCCTCGAGTGCGTTGGCGATGCGCTTCATGGCGGCATCGGCGGATGCTTGGTCGGGCGCCTCGGCCAGCACGCGGATAACCGACTCGGTTCCGCTCTTGCGTACGAGCACGCGGCCCTCGCCTGCCAGCGCAGCCTCGGCCTCGGCGATGGCGTTCTGCACGCCCATGTTCTCGAGCGCGGCGTCCTTGTCCGCCACGCGCACGGCCACCTGCGCCTGCGGTAGCAGCTTGCACGGAACCGTGAGCTGCGAGAGCGTCTCGCGCTCGGCGCGGATCACTTCCATCACGCGCAGCGAGGTCATAATGCCGTCGCCCGTGCGCTCGATATCGCCAAAGATCGTATGGCCCGTCTGCTCGCCGCCCAGGCTGTAACCGCCCTCGCGCATCTTGGCATACACGTGGCGGTCGCCCACACCGCTGGTCACGGCACTTAGGCCGGCAAGCTCCAACGACTTGATCAGGCCAAAGTTGCTGGCAATCGTCGGAACCACGGTACCGCCCGAAAGGCGACCGTGCTTGTTCAGGTACACGCCGCACACGTACAGGATCTGGTCGCCATCGACCACGCGGCCGCGCTCGTCCACGGCCAGGCAGCGGTCAGCATCGCCGTCATAGGCAAAGCCCACGTCCAAGCCCTGCTCCACCACGTGGCGCTGCAGACGCTCCATATGCGTGGAGCCGCAGTCGACGTTGATGTTAAAACCATCAGGCGCGGCATTGATCACGCGCACGTCGGCGCCCAGCGCGTCGAACACCGGCTTGGCCACCGAGGACGCCGAGCCGTTGGCGCAGTCGATGCCGATCTTGACGCCCTGCAGCGAAAAGTTCGCGCTGGCGATGAGCGAGGCAATGTAGCGGTTGCGGCCCTGCATGTAGTCCACCGTGGCACCGATGTGGTTGCCCGTGGCCAGCGGCACCTCGCTCTTGCCATCGACGTAGTCCTCGATGAGCTCCAGTACGTCCTCGTCCATCTTAAAACCGTCGCTATTGACGAGCTTAATGCCGTTATCGCAAAACGGGTTGTGGCTCGCGCTGATCATGATGCCGCAATCGAAGCAGCCTTCCACGGTCTGATGCGCTACACCCGGTGTGGGGATCACGTGCAGCATATAGGCGTCCGCACCGCTCGCGACCAGGCCACTCACCAGCGCCGCCTCGAACATATAACTCGAGCGACGCGTGTCCTTACCCACGATGACGCGCGCCTTGCGCTCGCGGTTGGCGCCGTAATACCAGCCCACAAAACGGCCAATCTTATAAGCGTGCTCTACCGTCAGCCCAACGTTAGCCTCACCGCGAAAGCCGTCGGTGCCAAAGTACTTCATGCGCTCTCCTTACAAAATAGGGGCGAACAGATTGCCTGTCCGCCCCAAAATGGTACTCGATTATCTGCGCTACCAGAAAAACCCTACGCCGACGCGCTGTCGCGAGCCGCCTGGCATGTAGGAGTCTGACGCAGCGTAAGCGGCTTGTCCCCCGCCTCGGCTGACGTGGTCAGCGTATATGTGATCGTCGTCGTCTCGCCAGCATGCAGGTCAACGGTGCCCGAATAGAAGGGGATTCCATGCCACGTAGCGGCGCCAAGACCAAACTGGGTGCCCTCGACGGTCAGATCAGTAATGTTGCCGCCCGTCGGGGC
Source organism: Collinsella aerofaciens (assembly GCF_001404695.1). GTDB lineage: Bacteria > Actinomycetota > Coriobacteriia > Coriobacteriales > Coriobacteriaceae > Collinsella > Collinsella aerofaciens_E. Next base: position 72,962 of record NZ_CZAQ01000004.1, read on the forward strand.
AAACAACGAGACATTCAGACGCTCGTCGTCGCGCGCGGCATCGGGCGCGCTCGCCGCGACGTAGTCGGGCAGCTTGCCGGCCTCCTCCTGCGTCATGATGTTCGTCAGGGTAACGGTGATGCGATACGAGCATGTGCCGTCACCGTTCTTGATGCCCTGGCCAATCTGCGTATCGGCATTCAGGTACCAGTCGAGCTTGGAGAAGCTCAGGTTGTTAAAGTAGACACCAGCAACGGGATCTTCACTCGGGTCATCCGGATCGGGCAGCGAGGCGTCGATGTTCATCTCCTTGATAGCGTTCTGCTCGTCATCGTTTTTCATCCACGCGATCAGGCGGCCCTCTTCGGCACCGCGCTCAACGGCGCTGACAAGCTTCGTAACATCGACATCGCCGATACCGCCAAGGATCTTGTCGAAGGCAGCGCTGGCGACGGATGCAAAGATGCCGTCCGACTCCTCGACCGGATAGTTCCAGTACACATCGTGCATGAGGACCTTTGCGGCGTTGGTGCCGTCGACAACCGTTCCGTCGGGCAGCGACACGTTACCGACCAGGCCCAGCAGATACTGCAGGAACACCGGGTCGATACCCACGACGCCGTCAACGTCCTGGCCATATTGAGATTTCCACAGGGCTGCGACACGCTGCGAGTTGCGGGGCCAATCAGGCGAATAGGTATTGCCCGAGTTGTACAGGTTACTGTGGTTGCCGAACAGCGCCTCATCCTCTTCGTCGACGCTCTCGACTGCCTCATCCTCGCTGAGTCCAATGCGGGGAACAAACTCGCCAATCGACATCTGGCCGTCGGTGACCGAAATCAGGCCCTGCGAACCGCCAAAGCCGCCGCAGGCACGAATCTCGACGTTGTTCATGGCGTACACAAGGTAGTTGCGCGTCTGGCCGTTGGCGCCGAGCATCTGCGGAAGGACGGGGGCGACCTTCTCCGCCGCGTCAACCGCGCCGTTGAGGGTGGCAAAGCCGTCCTTGGCCTTATCGACCAGCTCGGTCACCTGGGAAATATGAGTATCGCCAATGCCCTGGATCTTCTCGTTGGCGCTCTTGAACACCTTCGAGCTGCTGGAAAGCGAATCGGCGACCGCCTGCAGCGCGGACACGTTAATCATGCCGTCCTGAAACAGCTTGCCGGGCGTGGCCTGCGAAAGGTTATCGGCCATGGGAACCAGCGCATTGCTCGAGACATCGGACAGGGCGTCGATCATGGTGCGGGCCGCATTGATGTCGCTGCCATACACCGGGATAAACGAAGCCGCCGTCCACAGCGGGCTCGAGGTCTCCGCCTTCATGCTGTCGCAAAGCTCATCAATCTTCTTCGCGTCGTCAGGCAGCGTCGAAAAATCGCCCGACGTGACCTTGTCCTTAAGGCCACCGACAATCTCGACGGCCTCCTTCGCTTCACTCTTTACGGTCTTTGCCGAGTTAAGCAGCATAAAGCCGCTTGCGCCAAGCGCAACGAGAAGCACCGCGACCACAGCGGCAATAATGGCGCCGGTGTGACGCTTTTTGCGTTCGCCCTTGCGATGGCGATGACGGACCAGACCGTCAGAGGTCGAACTCGACGAAGCGTCGCTACCGTAGTTCAAGCCAAAATCGTAATAATCTTCCTTGGAACCCGAGCCCGCAAACTCGGCACCGCTATCATCCAGGCGGGCGAACGTGCCAGTCTCGGAGGCACCGGTGTAAATCGTGCCAAGGTTACCCGTAAGCCCCGCGCCACCGGCAGAGGGAGTATTGTTGGCGGCCTTGCCGGCATTAACGTTGCCGGCGGCATTTGCGGCGTTGGCAGCACCTGCGTTGTTCGCAGGTACCGAAGGAGCCCCGCTCGGCTGCGACGCGGAGGTTGCACCGCCCGCAAAGACATTCCCTCTTGCACGGCCGGTCTTTTTTGCCTTTTGAGACTGCTCGTACAGAGCGGTAAACATCGCCGTCTCGCCCGGGGACACGCGCTTACTGGAACCGCCCTGTCCAGCGCCGCCCGGCGTGCCGGCCTTACCAGCCCCGTTCGGACGCGGCGGAACTGCAGGACGGCCGTTATCGCTGCCCTTAAAGTGATTACCAGCCATAAAGAAATCCTCGCAATTGAGTCGCAATGAAAAAATCCATAACATTACTAGTTTATGGCATTTTGAGCATCGACAGCTAAACTCCAGACACGGACGTCAATTGGCGAAAATGCGGCACAACACCTTTTCTGTCTTGGCGGCGGCGCCAGCTACACCGTGAGGAACATCATCACGATGATCATGGCAAAGCCGATAAGGTCGGTCGGCAAAAACACCGTGCCCAGCATAACGGCGCTGGTGATGGTCGCCGAAACCGGCTCCACAGTTCCGATGAGGCTCGCACGCACCGAGCCGATGTCCTTAACGCCCTGCATATAGAGCATGTAAGCAAAAAACGAGCCGATAACCACGAATACCGCGAGCGCCTCGACGCCGGCAGCGTCGAGTGCCGGCATATGCGCCCAAGGCTGCACGAAGACGCACGAGACCACGCCCGCCGTGAGCATTGCCGAGCCCGTGACGATGGGGCTGCCGTATTCGGGCAGGATCTTGGCGGGAATCACCGCCATACACGTGGCGCTGACCGCACACATAAGGCCTGCGACCAGGCCAAGCGGCGATATGCTCAGACTGGTAGGGTCGCCGCCGGTAGCGATTAAAAAGGTGCCGCCCAGGGCCAACCCAATGCCAACGGCCTCACGCACGCGAGGCATGCGATGGTCGATCACGCAGGTGTAGCCCATAATGATGACCAGTTGCAGGCATTGGAGCACCGTCGCGGTTCCGGCATTGGTCAGGCGCACGGCCGAAAGATAACAAAACTGGTTGAACAGCAGACCAAAGGCGGTAAAGAGCAGCAGCTGCTTGCGATCGGCGGGTGTGGTCCAGAGCTTAATCAGGCGCTCGCGGTCGCGCGTAACAACCACGGCCATAAAGAGTAGACCGGCGAGAATCTGACGCACGCTCATAAGCCACAAGGTGTCGACGTGGTAGGTATCGAACAGAAAGCTCGCGCTGGTGCCCGAGAAGCCCCAAAACGAACCGCCCACCAGCGTAGCCAAGACGCCCGTGATCATCTTGCGCGTCGAAGCGCTGTTCAGGCGCTCGCGCCAAGCGCGGCGGGTGCTACGGCTGAGCTCATCGGTGCCCTCGGGCACATCAATGTTCGATATATCGGTCATCGGCACCGAAGCCCCTGCGCCTTCGACCTGCTCGACACGCTCTTTGCTCATTCCATTCCCTCGAAGCAGCCTGGAAACAATTCGGCTTACCTTACCACGGCGAAGGCACCAGCTGGAGGCTTGTCCGCTTATCGGTAGGACAATTCCGCAGACGTCTTTCCATAGCTCGATACCGCAATGGCCTTGCATTATGCGACAGTCAAATCGCGGCAGCAGGCTCTTTTGAAATGGATATGACAAAGCCCCCGAATTCCACAATGTAAGCGATTTTTAAAAATGTTCTTGCCACCGAGTTCAGGCTCCGTTATATTATCCCTTGCGCGCTTGCGCACCCTTGATCGGGCGTTTAGCTCAGGGGGAGAGCGCTTCCCTGACACGGAAGAGGTCAGAAGTTCAAATCTTCTAACGCCCACCAAATGTTCGCAGCTCAGAGGCTATGTCCTCTGGGCTGTTTTGTTTTTTGTCGCTAAATCCGCTGGCAGTTCCAACCGTCATCGCAACGTAACAACAATTCACCTGACGAATGGCAGCCAAATATATTCAATACCCCAACATCAGCAATAGCCAGGCACAAAACTGCGCCGCAAGCTGCTCCAACCGCCCAACTGGTCAAAAGCCGACCATCTACTTGCCAATTTATCTAACGGCGTAACCAAGCAGTCCGCGCCGCAACTTCTCAACAAAACGCCGCGATGTCTGCGCCCTGCGGTATCCTTGAGCCACTCGCACCTGCAGCACCAAGGAGCCGCCATGCGCACCGAGCTCGATGTCCCCTTTTCGCACAAAGAAGAAGCCAAGGCGTTGGGCGCCAAATGGGACCGGACCAAGAAGATCTGGTATGTACCCAGCGGCGTCAACCCCGAGCCCTTTGCCGAGTGGCTGCCCGGTGTTGACCGATCCGACCCCTCAGCGCCGTATATATATCTTGTACTGGGCAAGCGCGAGTGCTGGAAGTGTCACAAAGAGACCTCGGTCGCGGCCTTCGGCATTCCCTATCGAGCCGATAACGACGAGAGCATCGCCATCGCGCACGCGCCCAACGAAGCCGGGCACATTGCCATCGACACGGCCAACGCCAACGCACTCGCCATCGTGCCCGCTCTTGGCTGCGTGCCGGGCGAGATCCGCGACTACCTTCATAAGCGCTGCGGCTACAAGCCCGTAGGCGCGCGAGCCTCCAAAGCCCCGTCGCTCGGCAACACGTGCACCAGTTGTGACGCGTTGCAAGGCAGCCGCTATCTGTTCGAAGAGCCCTCGTCCCCGTTTGCCCTCACTGCCATCAACAAGCTGCCGGCACTGGAGTTTGTGCGCGTCGAAGTTGCCGGCGTCTTTGGCGTCCCGGCCACGCGCACCGACTTTGACCAGGCGCTCTTTACCTGGGCACGCGACCATCACGCCGAGTTCCACAAGCAACTCGGTGAGGGGATTTATTTGTAGAGGCAAAAGACACTCACAGCCAACTCCTCCGCATCACCTATCCCTCGTCGCCGGCGTCGTACACGATATCGAGGCCACAAACAGGGCATTTCTCCGGATACACCGGCATATGAACGCCCGTACGTTTCCTCACTTCGTCGCTGAACCTGTCACGTGCATCGATGAACCGAATGTCGAGACACGGTATTTGCGAGCCGCAGCAAGGGCAGGCGACGACAAACGACCCGCAATCAACTTCTACGCCCGGAAACATATTGTTGTCGATAAGGGCACGCGGCAGTTTTCCGTACTTCCCCATCGCAATATCGCCTCGCCAGCTCATACATGCCCCTTCTCGCTATACAAATCAGGAAGAGCATGCACCGGCGGGCGGGCGCGAGATTGCATCGCCACGCGATCCGATCAAACAACACGATCGTCAAAGAATGCCAAAGCCAAATACGCTAATACGGCAGAAGCCCCGCCTTTTCACGCTTCTTTTCCGAGCGATCGAACTCAATGCGATGGGCCTCAAGAAACACCGTATCGGGTCGCCACTGACGCTCATTCGGCTGCCTTAGCGTCGCACCCGCAAAGGAAGCGTAGTCGGTCTTATCCAGCAGGTACGATCCGCACAGCCGATATTCGCCGCAAACAGGCTCAAACGAAATCAGGTGAGCATCAAATAGGGAATGAAGATCGCGCCGAAGCAGAATGCCGTTGCTGGCAACCTGCGATTTGGGTCCCGAGTAATTCTCGATATGTGCAGCCTCCAGAGCTTCGCTGACGCCGCAGTCCGACACCGCGCAACGGCCATCATAGGCGGCAACGAGCTGCTTGCGGAACCATTGCTGCCCCAATCGCTCGCGCCTTAACGCATAGCGGACCTTTTCGTCGTCGGTCACACCCTGTCCGGCAAACTCAATATCGACGGGTATGTGCTTCAGATAACTCATGTCGGGCGCAAAACGAGGGTCCGGTCCGCCTTTATGAACAGGACCGTGCAGAACAAACCATCCGTTTTCGGGCTCGAACCGCTCAACAAACGCAAGGCCGAGCACCTTATAGCCCACCTCGGTTGCAAATATGACTCCGACTGGGACGCCACATTCCATGCAGTTGAGCATTTTACGGTTGTAATTCTGGTCTCGAAAACCAACGGTACCCGGCGCTTGAACCGAGTACTTAATGACCCACGTACCATCGTCCAAATAGAGCGGAGGCACATCGGTGTAGAAGCTCTTTTTAGAGTTATGGACCGAGAGCGCAAAGATCTTATTGGGGTCTTGCTTCACCCGATCCTGGCCCGGCCAGAAGATCCCTGAATCCCGCGTTACGGGAAAGAAGTCCGAGCCAATTCTCAAACGATACTGATACTGAGGGCTATCTTCCTTGGTGTGGTGCGGAAGGCTGGTCCAAACGCCGCCGCGCTGCTCCTCACCCAGAAACCACTCCCATGCCTCAACGTATTCGGAAGGCACGAGACTGCAGGCACGGTCATAGCTTGGTCCATCCATCAACGGAACAGCAAGGTCAATGTCGTTCATCGCCAGCACCTACAACCATACGAATGCGAGTCATACCCCTCAATAATATGGTCGAGAGTCAATTATTACGAGATCTCATTCCGCGATCGGCACATCGTTGATGCTCTCGGTTTGCCGCTGGCGCGCTTGTACCCCGCTACCCCACTTCCCTGTATACTGATGTAGCACGTGTTTCATCCGGGCTTGTTGGGCCGGATTGTTCATGGGAGGGTCTTATGGCTGCTTCGAATCCGCCTAAGGGGAGCGTTTCTTCTTCGTCCATCAAGCCGGTTACACGCAAGGCCGTGCGTTGCCAGCGCGAGGTCGCTTGGCTTGTCACGCAGGCAGCAGGCAGACTCGTGGCGAGCACGGAGGACGTCAATGCTCCCACACCGAGCTTTGTGCTGGCAGCGGCGCTGAATCGAGTACGCCAGCTGGAACTCGTCGCACAAGAAGACGGCAGCCATCTTGGCTACCAGGACGCTATGGCGCCCGACCTGCAAACGTTCTGCCACATGGCCAAGTTGCCCGCCGCGCCCAATGCGCTTTCGGACGCAGGCTACATGTTTACGCTTTCGGGCGCGGAACTCATCCGCGATATCTACGCATACTGCAGCGAGCTCGCCGAGCGCAGCGTTTTTGGCACGGCTGAAGTCAAACCGGGAAATGTCATCAAGCTGGTTCTTAGGCTGTTCTTGATAGACGGGTTCGGGGCCATGCCGGCGTAAGCCGAGCCTTTAGCATCACCGTCGACTGGGCAACAACCGCTTTACCTTAATGGACGCCAATCGAGGGTCGATTATTGGGTCGCCTCGTCCACTAACGCATCTATCCCACGCGCTCCGACAGTCGATACTTGCGGTTGCGGCTCGTCGCCGGCGCCGTGGGCTCAAGCTCGCCTTGAGCAATGAGCGCGTTGACGCGCGACCTAACCTGGGAAATTGTGAGCCCTGTGTGCTCTACCAGCTCGCGCGTCCCCAGCTCGCCGTAGTGTTTGAGTGCCGTCACAATTAAGCCCCCGCCATGATCGACCGGCTCGATCTTTGAACGGTAAAGTACGACCTTGAACCGATCGAATCCCGGGCAGAACAGGGGCTCGGCCAGACCATGCGCGCGCATGGCATCGATCATCATCGGGATGCCCGAGCCATTGCCCTCAGCCGGCGAACCTGCGCCATCCGGCAGCGGGACAATCGACATGAGCTTCACAAGCGTCGCGTTACGGCATCGGGAGCTGCCGTCAAACAAGTTCTCGCGAGTCTTTCCCCCGTAAAGGCCGCCAGGATTCGTCACCTCGACACGATCGTCAAAGACGTCGACGGCAATCGATTGTCCACAGAACCGATCCCCGTATTCTCGATGGATTACGGCGTTGGCGATTGCCTCGCGCAGAACCTCCTCGGGAATCTCAAGCGAGTCGACACGCGAGACGCCTTGGACGGTCGAGGTTCGCCGCAAATTCTTGGCGACGGCTGCGACGGCATCCGAGATCATCTCGCCCAACGTTCCCTCACAGATTGTGCGGTCCATGAATCTCAGCGACCCCGCCATGCCCTTCTGAGTTCCCGCATGGACAGCCACGTCAATGAAGAGCTTGGGATAGAACTGCTGAGGGTAGGTGCCCACAACTAGGAGTCCAGCCTTGGTGACATTGCCCTGGGAATCAAGGATATTTAGGCGCTCCAGCTTCGTTTGTTTGTCCGGCGCGCCGCGCATTGCCCGGGGCGTCAACGAGAAAGCCCGATCTATCGTACGGTCGACCAGCGTCTCGTCGAGATCGTCCGCGCCCGCACCCGCTACCGCGTCGCGATCGCTCGGAGTCGCTCGACCGCATGACGCCAATGCGAGCACCTCGGTCGATGAAAGCGGCACATCTTTGTCATCGATGCGCTTGTAGCTGCCGCCCTGGGCCCCCGCTCTATGACATAGCAGGGCTTGCTCGACGGATCGAGCTCCTCAATCGTAATGACGAGAACGATGACGCCCTGAAGCTCCACTCGCTCGATCGTGTATTTAGGCGGATTGGCCAGCTTTCCTCGACCGCCCGCATCACCCATGCCTGACACAAATTGGTTGAGCACTTTCTCGGTCTCGAAGTTCTCAACCGGGACAAAACCTGCGCGCTCACTCACTCCGAGCACGATGATTCCGCCGGCAGTGTTCGCGAATGCGCTCACCGTTTCCCACACGTCGCGGGAAAGCGTCGTGGCGCTCTCCTTCACTTCGACGTTAAGATCATCCGAGCCCATACGCCTTAAAGACTCAAGCAGACCGATCAGCTCGTTTTCGTTCATCTGCACGTCCTTTCGCTCGGTCCTGCGGAGAATGCCACGGATAGATTTCCCTCGTCTCTCAGTTATCTCTCGTAATTATCTCTCATCTATCTCTTATCTCTCGGCTTAGAGATAAGAGATAGATAGAGATGGAATGTCTACCATTTGCTTCATTTATACATATTTTTGCTGGTAGAACAATCGGTATTGAGACAATACCATGATTGCCTGTCTCTTTGCTGCTCAGTTATCTCTCATATTTTTCTCTCATCTTCCTGTCATCTCTCATATTAGAGACAAATGAGAGACGAGAGATACGCGAGTGATGGACGAGCGAGGATTTTCGGAGGGTCGGATATCGAGAGTGGATATTTGGACGGTTTTTGGGGCTTTTGGCGGCCGATTTCGCCCGAAAGTCCACGCTCGTTTGGCGAGTGTCCAGATTTCCACGCTCGTGCGGCGGTCACGCGGGGCCTATGCCCAATCCGGCTGCATCGTCGTCAGTTCGCCGCAGAGTCGCGGCCCCATATGGGTATACTCTCGAGGATTCGACTCGATTCGCCCCCGCTGGGGCGTCAAAGGAGACTGCATATGTCCGCCACCTCAACCGACCCGCGCGCCGCTGCTGCCGCGCTGCTGGTACCCGGTACCACCTGCCACGGTTTTGCCGTCGAGCGCTGCGAGACCGTGCCCGAGCTCGACTCGGACGCCTACGTGCTGCGCCACACCGCCTCGGGCGCTCGCCTGCTGTACCTGGCGTGCGATGACGAGAACAAGGCCTTTGCCATTGGCTTTAAGACGCCGCCGGCCGATTCCACCGGCGTGTTCCATATTCTTGAGCACTCGGTGCTGTGCGGGTCGGCCAAGTTTCCCGTCAAGGAGCCGTTTGTCGACCTGATCAAGAGCTCCATGCAGACGTTTCTCAACGCCATGACCTACCCCGACAAAACCATCTACCCTGTCGCCACCACCAACGAGCAGGATCTGTACAACCTGATGGACGTGTATCTGGACGCGGTGTTCAACCCGGCCATCTATACCAAGCCCACCATTTTTGAGCAGGAGGGCTGGCACTACGAGCTGGACCTGCCGGAGAGCGTCGAGATCGAGGGCAGCGACAGCTCCGCGAGCCTGCGCGAGGGCACGCTGCGCTATAACGGCGTGGTGTTCAACGAGATGAAGGGTGCGCTGTCCGACCCCATGAGCGTGCTGGACGACGCCGTCAACGCCGCGCTCTATCCCGATACCGCCTATGCGCACGAAAGCGGCGGCGACCCGCGCGCGATTCCCGCGCTCACCTACGAGCAGTTCCTGGACACGCACGCGCGTCACTACAATCCTTCCAACTCCTACATCACGCTCTACGGTGACCTGGACGTGGACCGCGCGCTGGCCTTTTTGGACGAGCGCTATCTGTCGCAGCCGAGTGCCGCGAGCCGCCGCATGGACGCCGCCGTCGCCGCCGGCGAGGACCCGTCCACGCTGGCGCCCAATCCGCTGGACGTGCAGGCGCCCGTGACCTGCGAGTACAAGCGCGTCGAGATGGCCACCACACCCGAGAACGCCCTGGTGGGCCTGGGCCTGGTGCTGGGCAGCGCGCTCGACCGCAAACGCACGATCGCGGCGGATATCCTGTTCGAGGCGCTGCTGGGCTCCAACGAGGCGCCGGTCAAGAAGACCATTCTGGCCGCCGGCCTGGGCGGCAACGTGGTGAGCTACACCGCGGCCGAGAGCCTGCAGCCCTACGAGCTCATCATGTTGCAAAACGCGCAGCCCGGCGTGGCGCGCGAGCTGCGCCGCGTGTTCCAGGACGCCTGCCGCGACCTGTGCGAGCACGGCGTTCCGCGCGAGCGCCTGGAAGCCATCATCAGCAGCAACGAATACGATCTGCGCCAGCGCGACTACGGCATCGCCGACGGCGTGGCCATTGCGTGCGACGCGCTGAGCACCTGGCTCTACGATGACGACGCCGCGACGCTGGCACTCAAGTACGGCCCGGTGTACGAGGAGCTGCGAGGCGAGCTGGACGGCAGCTATTTTGAGGACCTGCTGCGCGAGCTGGTGCTGCAGAACGATCACATGGCGCTCGTCGAGCTGGTGCCGGTGGACGCCGCCGAGGGTTCGGAGGGTGCCGAGGCCATCGAGCTGGCAGCCAAGCGCGACGCCATGACCGATGCCGAGCTGGCCGATGTGGTCGAGCGCACGGCCGTGCTGCGTGCCGCGCAGGAGGCCGAGGACACGCCCGAGGCCAAGGCCACGCTGCCGCGCCTGCGCGTGTCCGACATTGGCGAGGCGCGCCCCGAGCCGCCGCTCGTCGTGGACACGACCGCGCCCATCCCCTGCCTGCGCCACGGCATCCCCACCAACCGCCTGGCCTACGCCATGCAGTACTTCGACCTGAGTTGTGTCGCGTTTGAGGACCTGCCCTATGTGACGCTGCTCTGCCGCCTGCTCAAGCAGCTGCCCACGCGCGAGCATTCGGCCGAGGAACTCGACAACCTGCTCGCCGGCAAGCTGGGCTTTTTGAGCTTTACGACCGAGGTCATGACCCAGCCCGACGTGGACGGTGTGCGCCCCTACCTGCTGGTGAGCGCCGGCGCCCTGTCCGAGAAGATCGATGCGCTGGCAAGCCTGCCGCGCGAGGTGTGGTCGAGCACGCTTTTGCTCGATGCCGACGCCGACCGCGTGCGCGACGTGCTCACGCAGATTCGCATTGGGCTTGAGCAGGGCTTTATCAACAACGGACACTCGGCGGCGCTCGGTCGCGCTATGAGCTACAGCTCGCCTTCGGCCGTGGTGCGCGAGCAGCTTTCGGGCGTGGACTTCTACCTGTTCCTGCGCGATCTGCTCGACCACTTTGACGAGCGCCTGGATGACCTACGCGCCAAGCTTGCCGAGCTGGCAGGCCGCATCTTTGTGGCCGACGGCTGCCTGGCGAGCTTTACCGGCAGCGATGAGGACTTTAACGCATACTGGAATGCCGCGGGCGACCTGGGGCTGGACGCTGGCGACGGCGCCGATGCCGGCCGCGACGCGCTCGTGGTGCCGACGCCGCGCGACCGCCACGAGGCCTTCGTCATTCCCAGCGACATCTGCTTTGCGGCAAGCGCGTGCGACCCGCGTCGCTTGGGGCTTAACGTGACGGGCGCTTGGGCCGTGGCTGCCAACGCGCTCTCCTACGACTACCTGTGGAACGCGATCCGCGTGAAGGGCGGCGCGTACGGCTGCGGATTCCGCGCGGCAGGCGAGCGTCAGACGGCGTTCTACACCTACCGCGACCCGGCAATCGATCCCTCGATTGAGCGCGTGGCGCGCGCAGGCGAATGGCTCGGCAGCTTTGAGCCCGACGAGGCCGCCTTTGAGGGCTTTATCGTGAGCTGCGTGAGTGGCATGGACGCGCCGGTGAAGCCCTACGCGCTCACCAAGCGCCGCAATACGACCTACCTTGCCGGGCTCGACCCGCATGCACGCGAGGAGCGTCGCGCCCAAATGCTCGCGACCACACCCGCTGAGCTGCGCTCGCTCGGCGCCGACGTAACGCGCATCGCAGCCGAGTCGCCCACCTGCGTCTTTGGCGGCCGCGACGTCATCGCCAAGAGCAACGCCAACTTCAACGTAGTCGACCTGCTGGGCTAGCCACAGCAAGCAAAACCACCACAAAGGGGACAGTGCACCTTTGTGGTGGTTTCGACATTTGCCCAGATAAAACCTGCCAAAATAAACCTGTCCCTTTTTGGTAGGTTTGGGAGAGGGGGCTGGAATGGATAAGGCTGAGTTGCGGCGGGCGGTGATTGCTCGGCGCGATGCTCTTGATTTGGACTTGCGGGCAGCGAAGTCTGCTGATATCTGTGCACGGCTGGTTGAGCTGCTGGGCCGCTTGGATGCCGCGGCGCCGCGCACCGTTGCCGTCTATGCCGCGATGGGTTCCGAGGCAGACCCTGCCGCGTTTGCCGCTGCGGCCGCCGCGCGCGGCTGGCGCGCAGCCTATCCGTGCATGCTCTCGGCAGCCGAAGCCGCAGCTTGTGGCCAGCGTATGTGCATGCGGGCAGTTGCCGCCGACGATGCGTCCGCGGCTCCGTTTATCACTCATCCCACGCGAGCCTTCGCTGCCGCGGACATCGGCAGCAACCGCTTCCCCATCGTGCCTGCCGAAGCACTCGACATGATTGTTGTGCCGCTCGTGGCCTTCGACCAAACCGGCGCGCGCCTGGGCTACGGCGGCGGCTGCTACGACCGTTACCTGTCCATGCTCTCGCCCGCATGTCAAATCGTCGGCATCGCCTTTGACGAACAGCGCATCGACCACGTCCCCACCGACGTCCACGACCTGCCGCTGCCCAACATCGTCAGCGCCTAAATGTCGTTGTATCGCACCCGCAAGATAAGCGTGGAAAAACTCCCACTTTGGGACTGTTCGGGGGCAAAAAACGGGAGATTATCCACGCTCATTATTCAAACGTCCGATAATCCACGCTCGTATGTCTGAAAATCCACGCTCAATCAACGCGCGTCCAGATTTCCGCGCTCGTGTGTCCGATTATCCGCGCTCGTGCAGCTTAACGCCCCGCAACCGCCTCAACATGCACGCGGCACGCCGGCAACTTTGAGCTTGCGATCGAGCTTTGCCGGATCCCTCAGATCATCCCAGCACAAGCGCACGATCCTGCAGTTATCAAGCAGCGAAAGCCTCGACTCGCGCTGGCGCTCATCAAACTGCGCCTTTGCGAGCTTGCCCTCCTCCGCTGCCTTCTCGCTTTTAACGAATCCGTCAAATTCCCCGATGATCAGCCGATCTTCCACGCGCCACAAGTAGTCGACGCGATACGGCCGTCCCGGCTCAACCGGGTCGAACAGCTCAATTTGCAGCTCCGGCGTCTGCCAGCCGCGCTCGATCATCAGGGCGCGCGCCTTAGACTCGCCACCGCTTTCCGACAGGCCATCGGCATACCGTGCAACCCTGCGCGCCGTCACAACACCGCGACGATTTAAGCCAAGCTTGTTGACTGCCTCAACGAGATGCTCCTTCGACAACAGCTGCTCATGAAGCGCCGAGTCCGCAATGATCAGTCCCTCGACAAACGATGCATCGACCAGGCAATCCGTAATCGTTTGATCGATATCGGTCACGGCAATGTCCATCTGGGTGGCCCGTGTTTGACGAACATAACGATGGCGAACGACCTGAGAGTCCGGCGTCGTTGATTGTGCCGGTGCCACGGCGATATGGATGTGCGTCAAATTGGCATGCGAAACCGAAAGGCCATAGATAACAGCCGCCGTATAGGAGCAAAACGTCCAGTCGGGATGCTTTTGCGCAAGGGCCCGCACCCGATGCAGATAACGCTGTCGAAACTTGAGTTCGGACCAATATTCCGGACGCGCATACAGCCCTGGCATGACCGCCTCGAGACTTCCCGCCGCCACCCGTCGCTCAATCTGCTTTGCCTCCGCCGCAGTTCGCGCGTACACGCAGCTCATCTGCTGTTCGCATGCCTTAATGTGACCTGCAAGTCTTTGATTCGCCGTCATGTTTGCCACGTCGCCTCCCAACTCTTGGAACGGCGCCAACGTACCAGGCGGTTTCATGCGAAGTCTGACCAAATGCCAACCAAAAGCTGACCAAATGCTTGACGGTTTTGAACGCTTTAGGTTAATGGCTTATATCTGCAGGTAGAACGGTTGTCGAGAGGTCCCTGTCTCCACATTTTGAACCTCAAAAGCCGTCGATTTCCTTAAAAGATAATATGCTGTGGCTCGAAACTACCTAGTTTGCGATGCTGTCCGTAAACACTCGATGCGTGGTGCTGCCGCCTACGACAGCCGCAGAAAAATCGAGCGTGGAAAATCTCCCACTTTGGGCCTGTTCCTCGACCAAAAGTGGGAGATTATCCACGCTCATTCAACATGCGTCCGATTATCCACGCTCGTCGCGTAGCGGCCACGATAACCGCCGCAGCCACAGCCACGACAGCGGCCTAGTGCTCCTCGCCGGCGCGAGCCAGGTCGTAGGGCGTGGTCTGGTAGACGTAGTAGTTGAGCCAGTTGGTGTAGAGCAGCTGAGCCTGGCTGCGCCAGACGTTGCGCGGCTCGGCGGTGGGGTCGTCGTTCGGGAAGTAATGCGCCGGCACCTGGGGGTTGAGACCGCGCTTCACGTCGCGCTCGTACTCCAGGCGCAACGTGTCGGTATCGTACTCGGGGTGGCCAAAGACAAAGAAGCGGCGGCTGTCGGTCGACTTGACAATATACAGGCCCACCTCGTCGGACACGGCCACGACCTCAAGCTGCGGCTCGGCCTCCACGTCCTCGCGGCGCACATCGGTGTTGCGCGAATGCACGGCATAGAAACGGTCGTCAAAGCCGCGGACCAGCGGGCTTTGCGGCTTGACCAGATAATGCTCGAACACGCCGCTCGCCTTTGCCGGCAGGTCATACTTCTGAATGCCGTAATGATGGTACAGACCGGCCTGCGCGCCCCAACAAATGTGCAGCGTAGAGTGCACGTGCGTGGTGGACCAATCCATGATCTGGCAGAGCTCGGGCCAGTAGTCGACCTCCTCGAACGGCATCTGCTCCACCGGCGCGCCCGTGATGATCAGGCCGTCGTAGTGGATGTCGCGGATGTCGTCGAACGTGCGGTAAAACGTCTCCAGGTGGCCGGCGCTCACGTGGGTGGCCTCGTGCGTTTTGGTGCGCAGCAGGTCCACCTCCACCTGCAGCGGCGTGTTGGAGAGCTTGCGCATGATCTGCGTCTCGGTGGCGATCTTGGTGGGCATGAGGTTGAGGATGAGCACGCGCAGCGGACGGATGTCCTGGTGCAGCGCGCGGTACTCGGTCATGACAAAGATGTTCTCGCTCTCGAGCTGCGCGGCGGCAGGGAGGGCGTCGGGAATGCGAATGGGCATGGATGCTCCTTACGAGTCAGTTGCAGTTATGGTACAACGAGCGGCCCCATCCGCGCGAGTACATCGCTCCGAGACACCGCCAGAGGCCCAAATCACTCCAAAAGTAGAGATTACGGCATGTCCCAAAAATCTATAGCGCTTTAGTCTGGCAAAGTGATAGCAGGAGGCTACAATGGTTCGACGCGAAAAACTCGGCCGAAAGGATACATATATGTACCAGACGCGTAAGATCGGTGTGGTCGGCCAGGGCCACGTAGGAGCACATGTCGCCAACAGCCTGCTCATGCAGGGCATTGCCGATGAGCTGTACCTGTGCGATATCAACGAGGCCAAGGTGACGTCCGAGGTCCAGGACCTGCGCGACTCCCTTTCGTTTGTCCCGTACAACACCAAGATCGTCAACTGCTACGACCACTACGAGGAGCTGGCCTGCTGCGACGTCATCGTCAACGCCGCCGGCAAGGTCGCGCTGGCCGCCGGTAACCGCGACGGCGAGCTGTTCTTTACCACCGACGCCGCGCGCACCTTTGCCAAGCGCATTGTCGACGCCGGCTTCGACGGCATCTTCGTGAGCATCTCCAACCCCTGCGACGTCGTGTGCACCGAGCTGTGGCACCTGACCGGCTACGATCCCAAGAAGATCATCGGCTCGGGCTGCGGCCTAGATTCGGCCCGCCTGCGCACCGAGATCTCCAAGAAGGTCGGCGTGAGCCCCAAGTCCATCGACGCCTACATGATCGGCGAGCACGGCTTTAGCCAGCTTGCCGCCTTTAAGGCCGCGACCATCGCCGGCAAGAGCCTTAACGAGCTTCAGGCCGAGAATCCCGACAAGTACGCCTTCGACCACATGGAGGTCGAGGAGCTCGCACGCAAGGGCGGCTACGTAACCTACCAGGGCAAGCAGTGCACCGAGTACGCCGTCGCCAACTCCGCCGCGCGCGTCTGTGCCGCCGTGCTGCACAACGAGCACGCCGTGCTTTCGGCCTCTACGCTTATGACCGGCCAGTATGGCGAGGAGGGCATCTTCACCTCCCTGCCGTGCGTGATCGGCGCCGAGGGCGTCGAGGAGGTCTACACGCTCGACCTTTCCGAGCACGAGCTCGAGGGCTTCCACAAGAGCTG
>NZ_CZAQ01000004.1:89689-93674 GCF_001404695.1 Collinsella aerofaciens
CTCGCAGCTCATCGCGTAGAAGAAGATCGGCTCCAAGAACGAACGCACGCTGGCGGGCACGTCGCCCAGGCCGTACTCGAGCGCATCGAGTACCATGACCGTATCGGTGTGCGTGTTGAGGAACGCCAGCGCGCGCTCCTCCATGGGGCGGCACTCGCCCGATCCGAGCTGTACAAAGTAGAACACGCCGGGCTCGGTAGCCTCGAACGGGCCGTGGAAGTACTCGCCGGAGTGGATGTAGCAGCAGTGCTGCCACTGCATCTCCATGAGCGAGCAGATGGCCATGGCGTAGGTCTGGCTAAAGTTGGGGCCGGATCCCAGGATGTAGAAGAACTCGTGCTGCTGGCAGAGCTCGGCAAAGCGATCGCCCAGCTCGGCGTTGACCTTCTCGCGGGCAGCGGGCAGCAGCGCATCCATCTGCTTAAGGCCGGCGTACATGTCGGCAAGCGCCTCGTAACCCTCCTGCTGGTGGAGCAGTTCGGCGGCGATCAGAGCGCCGATGCCCTGCGGCACCTCGGCCTGCGACACGCCCTCGCCCCAAGGGTAGACCCAGGTGGTCCACTTGCCGTTATCAATCTTGGAGCCCTCGCAGTCGGTCATGGCCACGACCTCGGCACCGGCTGCCAGCGCCATCTCGCAACCGTCGACGACCTCCTGCGTATTGCCGCTGTGGCTGCAGGCGATGACGAGTGACTTCTCGCCAAGACTCTTGGGGGCCATCAGGCAAAACTCGCGTGCCGTGTAGACCGTCGAGGCAAACGTGGTGGCCTCGCGCTTGAGCAGCTCGTTAGCCGGCATCAGGTCGATCATCGAACCGCCGCAGGCGATCCAAAAGACGTTCTCGATCTTACCCTTGCGCTCGATAATTTCCTGAATCAGATCGTGTGCGTTCATGGTGATGCCCCTCCTTTTGTGGCGGTTTTGAACGACGATGGCTCGTACCTGCGGTCGTTCTATATTGTTCTATTTATAGCACGCACAACGACGCTCGTGAAGCCATTTCGCCAAACTTGTTCTATGTTGTTCTATCTGTGGACGTTAGATGTCGAAGACGTAGCGCGAGCCCACGATCTTTTGGCGTCCGAGCAGCAAGGGCCGCTCGTCCGCATCGGTAAAGTACGCCTCCATATAGAAGAGCGGCTCACCAACCGGTACCTCCAGCAGCGGGGCCACCTGGGCATCGGCAAGCGCGATCTCCACGGTACAGGGGTCGGACTTGAGCGGCGCGCGGCCCGAGTGGTCGGCAACGAGCGCAAAGATCGAGTTATCGGTGAGGTCCTCGGCGGCCAGCGTCTGCAGGTAGGGATGGTCGGCGAGCACAAAGGCGTTGTTCTCGAGCATGACGGGGATGCCGTCGGCCGTGCGCACGCGCTCGACCACGATAAGCTCGCAGCCGGGTTCCACACCAAAAAACGCCGCGTCCTCGCGCGTCGCCGCAACCACCGTACGCGATACCAGGCGTGCTCCGGCCACCATGTCATTGGCGGCACAACCCTCAGTAAAGATCTGGACGTCGCCCTTCTGGCGAATCTTGCGCTTGAGCTTGGGAGCGCATACAAAGGTGCCCCTCCCCTGCTGGCGGTTGAGATAGCCCGCGCGCGATAGCTCCTCGATGGCACGGCGTACGGTGATGCGCCCCACGCCGTAGGACTTCGCGAGCTCCATCTCGGAAGGAATGCGCGAGCCGGCCGCATACACGCCGCGCGCGATCTCGCCCTTCAGGTCGTCCATGACCTGCTGGTACAGCGGTACGGCGGATACGCCAGCGCGGTCGGTTTTATCGTCGGTTGCCATCGTTACGCTCCATCCCGCGCATGCTCGGACTCAAACTCTTCAATCGCCGCCATAAACTGCTCGCCAAAGGCGTCGGCCTTTTTCTCGCCGATGCCGTTGACCTGGATAAGCTCGTCGCGCGTCTGCGGACGCAGGCGGCACAGGCCGCGCAGGGCCTTATCGGAGAAGACCATATACGGCGCCATCTCCAGCTCGGTCGAGATCTCCTTGCGCAGGGCACGCAGGCGCTCGAACAGCTCGGCATCGTCGCCCACGCGCGGGCGCTGATCCAGCTCGGCCTCCTCGCGCAGCAGATCCACCGCACGGCGGGCGCGGGCCGAGGCCTTGCGCTTGGACGCGCGACGCTTAACGGTAAAGGCGAACGCCTCGTCCTCGACCTCGCCAGCACGCGGGCCCAGCCCCACGACCGGGTACTGCCCCTGCGAGGTGGCCAAATAACCGCGGCCGCACAGCTGCCCGATGATGTCCTTGATGCGCCCGACCGATTCGCTCGACAGCTCACCGTAGCCGCGGTCCTCGTCCAGATGCATCTGGCGAATGCGCTCGGTGTTGCCGCCGTGGAGCACGTCGGCGATGAGCGACTTGCCAAAGCGCATGGGGCGCGTGGCGACGTAGCGCACGGCGGCGCGGGCCATATCGGTGACGTCCTCGACCTCGAACTGCGTGAGGCAGTTGCTGCAGTTGCCGCAGCCCTCGGCCTCGTCCGTGGCGGCGCCACCCGCACCAGCTGCGGTCGCATGCTCGGCCGCGGCCTCGTCGCCAAAGTAGCGCAGCATGTATTCGCGCAGGCAGCCGGTGGTATTGCAGTAGCCCTCCATCTGGCTGAGCAGGCGATATCGATTCTGGAGCGCCCACGCGCGCTGCTCGTCGTCGAGCGCCTCGTCGGCAGCATCGCCGCGGTCGATCAAAAAGCGACGCATGCGAAAATCGTTTCCGTTCCACAGCAGGTGACAGCTGGCCGGGTCGCCATCGCGGCCGGCGCGGCCCGCCTCCTGGTAGTAGGCCTCGATGCTCTCGGGCACGTTGTTGTGAATCACGTAGCGCACGTTGGGCTTGTCGATGCCCATACCAAAGGCGTTGGTGGCAACCATCACCTGGATGTCGTCGTCGATAAAGGCGCGCTGGCTTTGGCGGCGGGCGTCATTGCCCATGCCGGCATGGTAGCGGCCAACGCGAATGCCGCTGGGGCCCAGCGCTTCGGCAAGATCGCCTGCCAGCGCATCGACCGTCTTGCGGGTCGAGCAATACACGATGCCGCTCTCGCTCGAATGTGCGATCACGTAGTCGCGCACCCAGGCGGTCTTGGCCTTGTCGCCCATCTCTTCGCAACCAAAGTAGAGGTTCTTGCGATCGAAGCCCGTCACCACCGTCGCCGGGTTTTGCAGGCCGAGCATCTGCTGAATATCCGCGCGTACGCGCTCGGTCGCCGTGGCGGTAAAGGCCGCCACGATAGGGCGTTGCGGCAGGGAATCGATGAACTCACGAATCTGCAGATAGGCGGGGCGGAAATCCTGGCCCCATTGGCTCACGCAGTGGGCCTCGTCAATGGCCACGAGCGGAACGCCGATGCCGCCTTCGGCCGCAGCTTCCTGCGCAAAGGCCAGAAAGCGCGGCTCGAGCAGGCGCTCGGGCGCCACGTACATAAGCTGGTAGCGGCCCTCGCGCGCCCGCTTGAGCACGGTATTTTGCTGGGCCGGAGTAAGGCTGGAGTTGAGATAGCTGGGCCGCGCACCCGCCGCGAGCAACGCACGGGTCTGGTCCTCCATAAGCGACAGCAGCGGGCTCACCACAAAGGTGATACCGGGCAGCATGAGCGCGGGCACCTGGTAGCAAATGGACTTGCCGGCGCCCGTGGGCATAACACCCAGCGCATCGCGGCCGGCAAGGATCGCATCGACCATACGGTCCTGCCCCGGGCGAAACGAGGTGTAGCCAAAATAGGCGCCGAGCGTGTCGAGCGCCGTCTGCTGCATGCTATCGGTCATGGTTTCCTAACGTCCAAGTCATCTGCCGCCGATTATACGCCGCCACGCGGACCGGTGCCGCACGGCTGTCAGCAACGTTCATTCTGCGGTCAGTCATTGGGGACGTTCTTGAATGACCAGTCGTTTAAGAACGTCCATTACAGTCGAAATTGTCAGCCCGGGACCGTCTCGGGCTACGATTGAGGCGCGCCCAGAACGGGCCGCCG
>NZ_CZAQ01000005.1 GCF_001404695.1 Collinsella aerofaciens
CCTAGGATGGAAGACCATTAGGGAGTATCGCGAGGAGAGGTACCATGCGGCATAGCGCCGGGACATGGTCCGGAAAAACGTCCGAGGTCCCACTCAACCCGTTTTGCGACTCCATCTCCTTGAGCATCTGGTTGCGAAGCGCAATTCCGTCCGTAGAATCGGGACGCAGACCCGGAACCTCCCTGGGGTACACGCGAAGCGAATCGAGGAAGTTATCGAGAACAAACAGCTCGCCATCGATAAAGCGCCAGTCAATTCGCTTACGATTAATCAGGTCATCAAACTGCTCTTCGGTAAACTCAGGCCACTCCTCGCGAATCATCGCAATAGCCAGATCACGCGACACCGAAAAATGAAGCGGCGTCTCGAGCATGCGATACCGCTCGGCACGAACGCAGGCTGCCAGGGAAGGCTCAGGATTCTGCTCCAAAAGGCGATCGCAGGCAGCAACAGCCCGCGTCAAATAGCCGGCATCCTTGAGACGAAGAATCTCGGGCGGCAGTTCAATATCGAGATGACGAAAGTCATCGCAGCAAACATCAACAGAGCAACCAACAGGACCCTCGTCAATAACCTTCCCATCCGAAGGCAGCACATCAATAACAGCCATACCAAACTCCAAGTCATTAGAACTCTTGAAGCCCATTGTAGCGAGATAAAAAAGAAAGCCCCAATAAAGGAACCCTCAACACCGATAAACGGTACCTATTAAAAATGAATTCAGCCCAGTAACCCTGCGGCGTTAAACGAAGGAAGCCCCGTCTCCCGGAACTGTTTCCTTGGCGCGACTTCTGGCGAAGCCAGGTGAGCGCAAAGGAAACAGTGTAGGGGGACGGGGCTTCCGGCGGGAAGTTTAGCGACGCTTACGCCTTGTTGACGGAGCCAAACTCCTCCATGAGCTCCTTGGTGCGGGCAACGATGTTGTCGCGACCAGGCTTGAGGAGCTTGCGGGGATCAAAGCCCTTGCCCTGCTGATCCTTGCCAGCCTCGATGTACTCGCGGACGCCCTTGGCGAAGACGAGCTGCAGGTCGGTGTTGACGTTGATCTTGGAGATGCCCAGGGAGATGGCCTTCTTGATCTGATCCTCGGGGATGCCGGTACCACCGTGCAGAACGAGGGGCAGGTCGCCGGTCTGAGCCTTGATCTCGCCCAGACGCTCGAAGGAAAGGCCAGCCCAGTCGGCGGGATACACGCCGTGGATGTTGCCGATGCCGCAGGCGAGGAAGTCGACGCCCAGGTCAGCAATCTGCTTGCACTCAGCAGGGTCAGCGAGCTCGCCGTTGGAGGTCACGCCGTCCTCGGTGCCGCCGATGCCGCCGACCTCGGCCTCGATGGACATGCCCTTGGAGTGGGCAAGCTCAACGAGCTCCTTGGTGCGGTCGAGGTTAAGCTGGAAGGTCTCCTCGTGAGAGCCGTCATACATGATGGACGTGAAGCCGGCCTCGATGCACTTGAAGCAGTCCTCGTAAGAACCGTGATCGAGGTGAAGGGCGACGGGAACGGTAACGCCCGTGGCCTCGACGGCAGCCTTGACCATGTCGGCGCAGACCTTGAAACCGCCCATCCACTTAGCGGCACCAGCGGTGCACTGAAGGATCAGCGGAGACTTGGCCTCCTCGGCGGCCTGGAGAATAGCCAGGGTCCACTCGAGGTTGTTGGTGTTGAAGGCACCGAGAGCGTACTTGCCGGCCTCGGCCTTCTTGAGCATGTCTGCTGCGTTGACGAGCATAAAAGAAACCTCCTGTAAGGTTGCTCCGATAACGCCTGAGATTTTACCACGGCGTACCCGAGCATAAACGTTCGTTTGTTCACGAATATCGTCCAAACAGACTTTTTTTGACCGTTTGCCCTACGGAATCGACCCGTTGGGGAAAAATAGCTTGACGTTTGGACGCTTCTCGTGCTTCAGGAGCTGACTATAAAGCTACACCTGCATGAAAGGGTTCTGCATGAGCTCGCGTGCCATGGTGGTCGAATCGCCATGGCCGGTTAGGCAAACGGTATCGGGCGGGAGAAGCCGGGCGAGCTTGGAGAGCGAGCGCAGAATCGCCGCCTCGTCTCCGCCGGAAAGGTCGGTACGGCCGTGCCCACCCGGAAACAGGGTGTCGCCCACAAAGGCAATGTTCCCCTGCTCGGTGGCAGCAAACAAGACGATCCCGCCCGGCGTATGCCCTGGTGTCTCGATCACCTGCAGGCAGATATCGCCCACCTCGATTGCATCGCCCTCGGCGAGCAGGCGCGTCGGCTCCCCAGGGTCGGGCGTCTCAATGCCCCACATAGCTCGCTGTTCCTCGATGTTCGCATGCGGCACCGCCACATCCTTGGCACACAGCTCATACTGGCAGCCCTCGCCAACGGTGGTTCGTACGCCGGCAACACCACCAACATGATCAGCATGGCCATGAGTGCATACGGCGCCAAGCATGCGTACGCCGGGATGCTCGGCTCGAATATGCTCCACCAAGCGCCCGCCTTCCCATGCGGGGTCGATAATCACGCACTCATTGTCCGAAATAACAGCATAGCTATTGGTCTGAATGGGACCGTTTACGAGCGTCTCGATCTTGACCGATCCCTTGGGAGTTAAATCCAAGGACACAGCATTCATGTCCCTCTCCTCTCAATAGAACTCGAGGCATCGAACGATGCCTCGAGTGTAGCGAATATCGAAAATGTGGCACGTTCGTCGCGACTAAACGCGACGCTTAAGCTGGGCTCCACCCTCGCCGGGCATCAGGCGGCGCGCGTCGTAGACCGAGTCAACGCTGCTGATGGAGGCCAGCAGTGGATCCAGACCACTCGCGTCCGAGATCTCGACCATAAAGCGCAGGGTTGCAATACCCTCGCGGTTGGTCGACGTGGCGGCAGAAAGGATATTGCCGCCTGCATCGCCAATGGCGATGGTGACGTCCTTGAGCAGGCCCATGCGGTCCAGGCACTCGACCACAATCTCGACCTGGAAAAGCGTATCGGCAGCACCATCCCACTCTACGTCAATCATGCGCTCAGGATGTTCCATAAGGCCCTTGACGTTGGGGCAGTTGGCGCGATGCACCGAAACGCCACGACCGCGCGTGATGAAGCCGACGATGTCGTCGCCCGTCACGGGGTTGCAGCAATGAGCCAGACGGACCAGCAGGCCGCTGTTGCTCTCGCCCTTGACGATAATGCCGTTACTGGCACTCTTACCGCGCTTTTGCGGCTTGCGGTTGGAGCCGCGAGCGGGCTGCTTTACGACCTCGGCGATAGCCTCGGCCTTGGTGAGCTGTTCCTCGGGCTTGGGGTCCAAGATTTGCTCGACCTTATTGCCCACAGCGCGCGGGGCGACCTTGCCCGCGCCAACGGCTGCAAAAAGGTCCTCGAGCTGCTTGAAGTTAAACTGCTCCGCCACGGCGTTGAGCGCACGCGTGGATCGTGGCGTAGAGATGCCATACCCGCGCTTACGCAGGTCCTTGGCCAGTATATCGCGGCCGGCGGCAGCGTCGTCATCCTTGGTCGCGGCGGCGAAATAACGGCGAATCTTTGACTTGGCCGAAGGTGTCTTGACGATCTTGAGCCAATCGCGCGACGGCTTAGAGCTCTTGTTAGTCAGAATCTCGACACGGTCACCCGTCTTGATCTCGTGCGTGAGCGGCGCCACCGCACCGTTGATTTTGGCGCCGACACAGTGGTTACCGACCTCGGTATGAACGGCGTAGGCAAAGTCGAGCGGTGTAGAGCCGGCACGAAGCGCCATGACCTCGCCCTTGGGCGTAAAGACAAAAATCTCCTGGTCAAACAAGTCGACCTTCAGCGAGTGCAAGTATTCCTTGGCATCGGTGATCTCGTCAGACGCCGCCCAATCGAGTGAGTGCTTGAGCCAGTTAATCTGGTCGTCCAGACGCTGGGCATCATTGGTCTTAGACGCAGACGATCCGCCCGATTTCTTATACAGCCAGTGGGCGGCAATGCCGTACTCGGCCTGCTCGTGCATTTCGTAGGTTCGAATCTGAATCTCGAGCGGACGGGCCGTGGGGCCGATAACCGTCGTGTGAAGCGATTGGTAGTTATTGACCTTGGGCATGGCGATATAGTCTTTAAAACGACCGGGCATGGGATGCCACAGGGTATGCACGGCACCAAGCGTGGAATAGCAATCGCGCACCGAATGAGTGATGACGCGCAGCGCCACCAGGTCGTAAATCTCGGAGAACTCCTTGCCCTTGCGCTTCATCTTTTGATAGATGGACCAATAGTGCTTGGAACGACCGTTGATCTGAAAGCCCTCAAGACCAATGCGATTGAGCTCATCGGTGAGCGTCTTGATGGTCTCGGCCAGATAACGCTCGCGAACCTCGCGCGACTCGGATACCATGCGCGCGATGCGCTGGTAGGCATCGGGCTCCAAGTAGAAAAAGGACAGGTCCTCGAGCTCCCACTTGATTGAACTCATGCCCAGGCGGTCGGCCAAAGGCGCGTACACGTCCATGGTCTCGCGTGCCTTAAACAGGCGGCGGTCCTCGCGCAGGGCGGCAAGCGTGCGCATGTTATGCAGGCGGTCGGCGAGCTTGACGATGATGACGCGGATGTCCTTGGACATGGCGAGGAACATCTTGCGCAGCGTAAGCGCCTGCTTCTCGTCCATGCTGTCGACTTCAATGTTGGTGAGCTTGGTCACGCCGTCGACGAGCCCTGCCACGGTTTCGCCAAACAGACCCGAAACATCGGCAAGCGAGGTCTCGGTGTCCTCGACGGTATCGTGCAGCAACGCGGCGCACACCACATCGCAGTCCATCTTGAGGTCAGCCAGAATGATAGCTACCTCGACGGGATGGTTAATGTACATCTCGCCCGAGCGCCGCTTTTGGTTGCAGTGCTTCTCGGCAGCAAAGCAGTAGGCCTGCTCCACATTGGAGAAGTCGTCCTCGTTCATATATTTGAGGCACAGACGCTCCAGCTTGTCGTAGCTGTCCGCCATAATCTCGGGCGGCAGCTCATCGGCATGCTTATAGTGCTCCATCTCCGAAAACGGCTGGAGGGTGGAATCATGGGCGGTACGGGCTGCGGCGTCCATCGAGGTCCCCTTCCCCTAGGCCCGCGGTACGATCGGGCGATTAACTTTGGCTAGCATATCAGAAGCGCACGAATCGAGCGCCCAGCTCCGAAAAGCCGTGAACTCCATGCGCGAGCGCAAGCCCTCCAAATAGCGAATTGACCTGCTTAATTGCACGCGACCGGGGTTTTCCGCCATCGCGATGCGACGCGTATCGTCAAACCCCGAAACGCGGCAGAAACCGAGTTCTTCGAAGATTCCCAGGCCGCTTTCCACCGAGCGCTCGTCGACCGGCGTGCGGGCATCGATGGCAAGACACATCTGCGCAATGTCGATATCGCTCGCGCAGAATGAATCGTCCCCCGTCTTGCCACGGTTGGAGCGCCACATGGTCTGCAGCGCTCGATAGAGAGTGACAAGCTCATCGCGCTCGGGCGCGTAACAATCGAGCAGGCGCTCATTAATACGAGCGTCACGCGACGAATAGAGCAAGTGAATCACGGCGGGCTGTCCATCGCGGCCGGCACGGCCACTCATCTGGTTAAACTCAATCGCACCAAACGGCATGTGGTAGAGCACGACATGGCGGATATCGGGCAGGTTGACGCCCTCACCGAAGGCCGAAGTTGAAACGATGCAGCTGAGACTTCCGTCTCTAAAGGCTTCCTCGACACGGCGGCGATCGGAGCGCGCAAGCCCGGCGTTATAGAACGCAATATGGGTCGCGCAGTCGGGCACGCGTTTGCGCAACGTCTTGGCAAGCGCCACGGACTGGTCGCGCGAGTTCACGTAGATAACGGTCTTCTCCCCCGTCGCCACGATCGACACCAGGCGATTTTCGCGGCTCGCAAGGTCACGGTCGTCCTCGAGTTGTAGGTTCTCGCGAACGGTCTCGTCGACCACCGTCCTGGTAATCGGCAATACACGAGCAAGCTCCGCCACGACTGGGGCCGTCGCGGTAGCCGTTGCCGCCATGACAACGGGATCGCCCAGGGCTTTGAGAATATCGGGCATGTCAAGGTAGGCGCTCCGGTCGCCGCCTTTGGCAAGACCGGCATGGTGTGCCTCATCGATAACGACAAAGCCAATACGTCCAGAACGCGCAAAGCGATCGCGATGGATAGACAGGAACTCCGGCGTCGTGAGAACGATGCCGGTGCGGCCCGAAGCCAGACCGGCAAACACGTCATCGCGCGCTGCCTCCACGGTCTCGCCGGTCAACACGCCCACGCCAATGCCGAGCGCAGCCATCGTCGACGAGAGGTGATAAGCCTGGTCGGCAACGAGCGCGCGCAGCGGATAGACAAAGATGCTCGCCCGCCCACGAAGGACCGCCTCGCGCGCGGCGTGCACATGGAAGATGAGCGACTTGCCGCGACCCGTTCCCATAACGGCCAAAACGCTCTGGTGGTCGGCCAGGGCGTCAAGCGCCTCGACCTGTGCGCGGTGCGGCTGGTTCGATCCGATAAAGCTGTGAATGAGCGAGCGCGTGAGCTCGGTATAGGAAAGCTGAGCGAGCGTTTCGCGTTTACGCGACTCCAGGCGCAGGCCAGAATCCGCCGGTTGTACGCCGCGGCGAAGCTCACATGCCGGATCGTCGATATTGGGCGCCGTGGCATCGCGTAGCAAGACATCTTTGATCATGAGTTTGGGCTTCACGCGCCCCTGCCAATGCTCGGCAACGGCCTCGAACACCAAGTCGACGGCGCTGTCGCAATTGATAAGCCTGTCGATCTGCGGCACACGAAACATGATGGCCGGCACACTTGCGGCGCCATCCGTCGCCACGAAACGCATATGCTCGCCGGTCTTACCCACCACGGCGCGGTCACACATCGTCACACCCTCGGCAGCCAGCAGCGGCACCTTATTACCCTGGCCAAACGGCTCAAGGCGGGAAATCTGCTCGATGGTCTCGATATTCAGCTCGGAGAGGTCAACGGTGGCGGCAACCTCGTCAGTGTCCTCAAAGTCATCGGCAGGAAGCTCCGATAGCACGGCCGAAAGGCGACGGCGGAACTCATCGAGCTTGGATGCCTCGATGGTCACGCCCACCGCACCGGCATGCCCGCCGCGACGAATCAGCAGGTCGGAGCAGCGTTCTACGGCGTCGAACAGGTTGACTTTGCCCACCGAGCGACCCGAACCGCGAGCGATACCGTCCTCGATCGAGAACAGCAGCGCCGGCACGTGATAACGGTTGGTGAGGCGGCTCGCCACGATGCCCTTGACGCCCTCGTGCCAACCTTCGCCGCCCACGACAATCGCGCGCCCGCCGTCATAAGTCTCCTCGACCTTCGCCATGGCATCGCGCGTAAGCTCGGCCTCGATCTCGCGGCGTTGGCGATTGATTTCCTCGAGCTCGGCGGCAAGCGCGCTCGCTTCGATGGGGTCGCGGGCAAGCAGCAGGTCGAGCGCCAGCTTGGGATCAGCCATGCGGCCGGCAGCATTCAGACGAGGGATGAGCGAAAACGACAGGCCGTCGGCCGTAATGGTAGAAAGGTCGGCCTTGGCAAGTGCGGCAAGCGCGATATAACCGGGGCGGGCCGTCACGCGCATCTGCTGGATGCCCTCGGCGACCAGTGCGCGATTCTCGGGCGTGAGCGGCATCATGTCGGACACGGTGCCCAGCGCCGCGACCTCTATCAGCGAACGCCAATACGACGGCTTGCCCAAACGCTCGCCCAGGACCTGTACCAGCTTAAGCGCCACACCGGCACCGGCAAGCTCGCGCGAGGGGCCCTCGTCCTCGAGCTTGGGGTCGGTCAGGGGCACGCCCTGCGGCACCTGGTCGGACGGCTCGTGATGGTCCGTGACCACCAAATCAATCCCCAGGCTCTCCAGGTAGGAGACCTCTTCCTTGGCAGCAATACCGTTATCGACGGTCACAATCAGGTTGGGTTGAGCAAGCTCGTTGACGCGGTCGAGCGCCGCACGCGACAGGCCGTAGCCCTCGTCAAAGCGGTGCGGAATAAACGGCGTGACGTTGGCGCCAAACGAACGTAGCGCCTCGGTCAACAGACAAGTCGACGTAATGCCGTCGACGTCAAAATCGCCAAAGACGGCGATACGCTCGTGGTTGCGAATAGCACGCTCAACGCGGTCGGCGACGACCGCCATGCCCGGAATAACAAGCGGGTCCGCCCAGTCGCGATCGAGCGAAGGCGTCAAAAACAGCTGGCCTTCCTCGATGGATGTAATGCCGTGCGCAACCATAATGCGCGCCACCAGCCCGGGTATGCCCAGACCAGCCGAAAGCTCCTTTTCGAGCTCGGGATTTTGCTGAGCGACCGCCCAGCGATGCGTCGTCTTAAGCGATGACATAGGCGCCCACCCCCGATAGGGGCAGGTCGCCGCGATACCTCTCACGGTTCATAGCGATGAGTCCTCTGTGTATGCCCGCTTCGGCAGGCAGATCTGTTGAACGGATTTATTATACCGTGCGGCACGGACGCAGAGCCTCGCGGCACGCCCTGGTTTCGGTAAACGAGGCCGGTAATAGCCTCGAAATAATCGAGCGTTTCTGACGCACGGACGCATGCGAGCGTCTAGCATATCCATTCAAACGAGTTCGCGGATAAAGGGAGTCACGGGGCATATGAAGCAATGGGTTGGACTGGGAAAGTTCCTCGCGGGGCATATGCAGGTCATCGTTCCGATTTGCGTAACGCTCGGCGTGCTCTTTCCCCAGCAGATCGGAGTACTTAAGCCCATCGTTCCCGCCCTCTTCGCCTTTATGACGTTCCAAGGTGCGCTCAGCAACACCTTCCACCAGGTCGCTGAGGTGTTCCGCCGTCCCCTGCACCTGATTTTGGCGCTGCTCGTCTCGGCGGTGCTTATTCCCATAGCAGCCTATGCCATGGGATCGCTGTTCTTTGGCTCCAATCCCAACCTTGTCTGCGGCATCGTGCTCGAGTACAGCGTACCCGTGGCGGTCACTGCCTTTATGTGGATTAGCATGTTCGGCGGCAACGGCCCGCTCGCGCTCACCATCATCCTGACGTCCTCGGTTATCTCGCCTGTGACGATTCCGCTCACGCTGAAGCTCTTGCTGGGTGCCACCGTCTCGATCGATGTGCCGAGCATGATGCAGGACATGGCCTTTATGATCGCCATCCCCGCCGTGCTCGGCATCGTGATCAACGAGCTCACACGTGGATGGGGACACGAGAAGCTCTCCCCCGCGCTCTCGCCCGCCTGCAAGTTCATGATGATGGGCATTATCGCCTCCAACTCCACCGCCATGAGCGAGTACGTCCTGCACATGAACGCGATGCGTCTGGAAGTCGCCCTCTTTATTTTGACCTTCGCCATCAGCGGCTTTGTCGTCGGTTTTCTGGTCGCCCGTGCGCTGCATCTGCCATATAGCGAGACGACTACCATGTGCTTTACCTGCGGCATGCGTAACATCTCTTCGGGCGCCGTCATCGCCACACAGTACTTTCCAGGCGAAGTCGTGTTTCCCGTCATGTGCGGAACGCTGTTTCAGCAGATACTCGCCTCGTTTATCGGGCATCTCTTTGAGCGTCTGACCGGCGAGGAGCGCGCCGCCCAGCGCAAGCGTGTCGAGGCCGGCCGCGACGCCATGGCGCGCTAGACTGTCCGCATTACACGGGTGTTAATCTTGCTATACGAGCGTTTCCAGATGCGCACGCAAGCGCTCAGCATCGATATCGAGCGTTGTCTCGGCATTGACCTGGGCCAAACGATAGCCGACAAAGTAGGGCGAAACCACCCAACGCGGCAGCGCCTTGGCAATGGTCCGACCGCCCAGGTGATAGAAGAACAAGTTGTACGACTCTGCGCGACCACCGTGGTGCTCGTTCAGGATATAGCGCAGAGCCACCTGGATCGCATCGGCGAAGAGATCTGCCTCGGCTTGGTCTCTTGTGTCATCGCTGGCGGCGATTCCCTGCGGGGCTGAAACGTTGACCTCAAAGAACCCCATAATCGGTTCGGTTGAGATGTTGGCCGCGATTCTCCCCTGTTGCCAGACATTGATGCCTTCGAAATTGGCGGAAGTCAACGAAGCATAGCCGTCTTCCTGCTCCAAACCCACAATCTGCATGTGCGGATGAACGAGACTACCGCCCGAGAGAGGACCCTTGTTCTTGTACATGAGCACGCTTCGATACTGCCGTGAATCGATCATCTGCTGCCAGCAATCCAGGGCAAACCTCATCACATGGTGGAGTTCATCTGGCTCATAGGTCACCAGGTCGGCATCGTGATCGGCTGACTCGATCAGCACGGTTTGACGGGTGGCGCGCAGGGTTTTGAACTTATTCTCGAGCCAGATGCAGTCGCCGTCGCGCCGGATGATATTGGCGAGTCCCTCGGTATCGCAAAAGGGGCACGCGGTGCCAGGGCGCCGGTTGTCGTCGGGCTTGCCGCTCGCCTGCTGAACGTCAAATACCAGCGCCACGGGTTACGCCTCCAGCGGCACGATCTTGGTGCCATGGAGCTCGGAGACGCCCAATGCCGCCGCCACGGTATCGCGGTTGGCCGTGGAAATGCCGCCGCCGGGAAGGATGGTCAGGCGGTCGCCCGCATACTCGACAAGACGCGATAGGTGCTCCAGATTGTCCTCGATCGGCGTTCCGGCAGCACCACCATGCGTCAGGATACGCGTGATGCCGCAGTCGGCGAGTGTGTCGACGGCATCGAGCTGAGCCTCGGGCGAGAGCTGGTCAAACGCCATGTGGAAGGTGATGTCAAGGGACTCGCGCTTGCACTCCTCGGTCGCGCAGCCCGCGGCCATCACGAGGGCGCCCAACGTAAGCTCGTCGAGCGCCCAGCCGCCGGCACAAGGCTTGCAGCAGCCAAAGACCAAGCCATCGGCGCCGGCGCTCACGGCAAGACCCAAGTCCATCTCCATCATGCGCAGCTCGTCCTGGTTGTAGTGAAAGTCACCGCCACGCGGGCGAATCATGCACATCACTCGTGCGTCATGCTCGTGAGCATAGCTGACCGTAGCGCTGATAACACCAGCCGAGGGCGTAGTGCCACCGACGGCAAGGTTGTCGCACAGCTCGATGCGCTTTGCACCGGCATCGATAGCCGCCGGCACCCGCTCAAAGTTCTCGGCACAAAACTCGTACAGCATAGATAGACCCCCAGATGGCAAACGTTTTCCGATGGGCATTGTCGCACGCCCCCATGAAGTTGCGGTGGAATAGGGACTGTTTTGGCCTCTGAGGCTCCCATTTAGTCCCTATTTCACCGCAACTTAAAGGGGGTAGTCGTTGGCATCTGCCACAACGCCGATGTTTTGGCAACGACAGCGAAAGCCCGCCAGAGCGAACAAGGTGCCTTGAAACAAGGCAGCATTGACCTTCTGGTCATGCCGCCGAAGTTGAAAGGCAGATTGCCGCTCTGGCGGGCTTGCAGCGTCGGCTGGTTACGGCGTTTGGCAAAACGCCGTAACTATCTAGCCGCCCAGGTAGGCTTTACGCACGTTATCGTCGTGCAGCAGCTCTTGGCCGGTGCCGGTCATGGTGATCTTGCCGGTCTCGAGCACGTAGCCGCGTGTGGCGATGGAAAGCGCCATCTGTGCGTTTTGCTCGACCAGGAGCACTGTGGTTCCGGCCTTATGCAGATCCTCGACGATCTGGAAGATCTGCTCAATCAGAATCGGTGCCAAGCCCATAGAGGGCTCATCGAGCATGAGCAGCTTAGGGTTACTCATAAGAGCGCGGCCCATAACGAGCATCTGCTGCTCGCCGCCCGAAAGGGTGCCGGCGACCTGGCGACGGCGCTCCTTCAGGCGCGGGAACTGCTCGTAGACGCGCTCAAGGCCCGGAGCAACCGTGGACTTTGGCTGCGTGTAGGCGCCCATCTCCAGGTTCTCCTCGACCGTCATCTGCAAGAAGGCGCGACGGCCCTCGGGGACCTGAGCCAAGCCCTTGCCCACCAGCTTGTCGGCAGGCGTATGGGTAATGTCCTCGCCCATAAACTTGATGGAGCCGGTCTTGGAACGCAGCAGGCCCGAGACGGTTTTAAGCGTCGTGGACTTGCCGGCACCGTTCGCACCGATCAGAGCCACGATCTCGCCCTCGTTGACGTTAAAGGAGATGTCCTTGATGGCGTGGATGGCGCCGTACCAGACATTGATGTTGTAGACGGAAAGCATCGGCTCTGCCATTTAGTTCTCCCCCTTATCCTGCTTGCCCAGATACGCCTCGATAACAGCGTCGTTGTTCTGGATTTCCTCGGCCGTGCCTTTGGCGATGACCTTACCAAAGTTGAGCACGCAGATACCCTCGCAAATATTCATGACGAGCGACATGTCGTGCTCGATAAGCATGATGGCGATACCAAAGGTGTCGCGAATCTTAACGATGTTCTCCATGAGTTCCGCGGTCTCGGACGGATTCATGCCGGCGGCAGGCTCGTCGAGCAGCAGCAGTTTGGGGTTGGTGGCAAGCGCGCGGACGATCTCCAGACGACGCTGAGCACCGTAAGGCAGCGAGCCGGCCTGCTCGTTTGCCAGGTGCTCCATATCAAAGATGGACAGCAGCTCCATTGCACGCTCGTGGGCGGCCTTCTCGTGTTTCCAATACGTCGGCAGGCGCAGCACGCCCTCAAAGCCGGAGTAGCGCTCCTGGTTGTGCAGGCCGACCTTAACGTTATCCTCCACCGTCATGGTGTTGAACAGGCGAATGTTCTGGAAGGTACGGGCAATACCCATGCGGTTGACCTGATAGACCGACTCGCCCGAGGTGTCCTCGCCGTCGAGCAGGATGGTGCCGTGCGTGGGCTGGTACACCTTGGTGAGCAGGTTGAAGACCGTAGTCTTGCCGGCACCGTTGGGGCCGATGAGACCGGCGATCTCAGTCTTGCCGATGGTTAGGCTAAAGTCGTCGACTGCCTTAAGGCCGCCGAATTCAATGCCCAGGTGGATGCACTCGAGCGCCGGGCGCTCGCCCAGGTCGCGATCGGGAACGATGGCGCCAGAAGGATACGGGACCATCTTGCCCTTGTTGAACTCAAACTTACTGGGCATCGGCTGCCACCTCCTTCTTGGAAGCAAAGCGGTCCTTAATGCGTGCGAAGAACGCCTTGAGCTGTGGGTTGTTGGTAAAGATCATGACCAGGATCAGCACGATGGCGTAGATGAGCATGCGGTAGTCCGAGAACTGACGGAGCAGCTCGGGAAGCACCGTGAGCAACGCCGCCGCGATGACGGAACCGCGCATATTGCCCAGACCACCCAGGACCACGAACACCAGGATGAGGATGGACGTGTTGAAGTCGAACTTGGTGGCGGAGAGCTGCGAGAAGTTACCGCCGAAGAGGGCTCCGGCAGCGCCGGCGAGAGCGGCGGAAACCACGAAGGCGATCATGCGGTACTCGGTGACGGAGATGCCCACGGACTCGGCAGCGATCTTGTTGTCGCGCACGGCCATAATGGCACGGCCGGTACGGCTGCGAACCAGGTTGAGCACGATCACGAGTGCGACCATAACCAGGATGGCACCGGCGAGGAAGGTCGAGTACGTCGACACGCCCGAGGCGCCCTGGGCGCCCTTGATGATGGCGGTGCCGTCCTCGAGCAGGTGCAGGTCGTCGATCGTGGAGTTACCCGTGATGTTAAAGATCACGTGCAGGCCGCGGGAGTCGACACCCACAATGAGGCAGGTGACGATTTCTTTGATGATCTCGCCAAAAGCCAAGGTCACGATGGCCAGGTAGTCACCGCTCAGGCGCAGGACCGGGATACCGATCAAAAAGCCCAGAATGGCAGCAGCGATGGCGCCGACCACGATGCTGATGACAAGACGCACCGGATCGGAGGGAACGGCGCTCTCGAGGGCGACGGCGGTAACGATGCCCGTATAAGCGCCGACGCTCATAAAGCCCGCGTGGCCCAGCGACAAGTCGCCCGCGATACCGACGACGAGGTTGAGGGAAATGGCCATGACGATATAGGCCGTAATGGGGACCAGCTGACCGGCGATCATGCGCGGAATCATGTGGTTAGACTGCATAAAGAACACGATGGCGAACGCCACAAGGCACATGGCGTACGTAACAAAGTCGTGACGCGTCTGCTTGTCTTTAAGAAACTTCATAACGCTCACCTACACCTTCTCGGGGACGTACTTGCCCAAGAGGCCGGCAGGCTTGACGAGCAGGACGATGATCAGAACACCAAAGACGATGGAGTTGGCAAGGCTCGTGGAAATGTAAGCCTGTGCCATCGCCTCGATGATGCCGATAAGAATACCGCCAACAAAGGCGCCGGGGATGGAGCCGATGCCGCCGAAGACGGCAGCGTCGAACGCCTTGATGCCGGGCATGGCGCCCGTGGTGGGCTGCAGCACCGGCGAGTAGGAGCACAGGAGCACGCCGGCGATAGCGGCAAGTGCCGAGCCGATGGCAAACGTCATCGAGATGGTGCGGTTGACGTTGATGCCCATGAGCTGAGCGGCGGCCTTGTCCTCGGACACGGCACGCATTGCCTTGCCCATCTTGGTCTTACCTGTAAAGAACATCAGGCCGGCCATGATAACCAGGCAGGCGACGATGGTGACGAGCGACACGGCGCTCACGTTGAACTTGGCCAAGAACTCCGGCACCGGGAAGGTGACGAGCGAAGTGAAGTTCTTAGGCGTGGCGCCCCACAGAAGCTGCGCGGCGTTCTGCAGGAAGTAAGACACGCCGATAGCCGTGATCAGAACGGCCAGCGGCCCCGCCTGGCGCAGCGGCTTATAGGCCAGGCCCTCAATGAGAACACCGAGAACCGTGCAGACCGCGCAAGAGAGAATTACAGATGCCCAGCCCGGGAGGCCGAGATACGACGTGGCACAGAACGAGACATAGGCACCGACCATGATGACGTCGCCGTGAGCGAAGTTGAGCATCTTGGCGATACCGTAGACCATGGTGTAGCCCAACGCGATGATGGCGTAGACGCTGCCCATGGACAGGCCGTTGACCAGGTATTGGATAAAGACCGTCATGTTCCACATCCCCCTTTCGAATAGGTTTCCAGCTAATGTATGAAACAGGGACGTTACACTGTCCCTAGATACCAAGCAAGCAGGGAAGGCCAAAACCTCCCCTGCCTGGGATCAAAACCGCTCTATGTAAGGCGGTCTATTAAGCCTGTACGTACTTGCCATCGGTGATAACGTACGCCGTGGGGTCCTTCTGGACCTGGCCCTTATCGTTCCAGGTGAGCTTGCCGGTCAGACCGTCAACGGTAATCTTGAGCATAGCCTTGGGCAGCTTCTCGGCGACCTCGGTCGGGTCGGCGTCGACACCAAGACCGGCCTCCTTGAGGGCCTCGGCCACCGCGTGCACGCCATCGTAGGCGTCGGCGGCAAACTGGTCGGGGGTATCGCCGTACTTATCCTTGTAAGCGTTGACGAAGTCGGCGTTCTTCTCGTCGTCGGCGGAGAACGGGGTCATGAGCAGCAGGCCCTCGGCAAGAGAAGTGTCGAAGCCCTCAACGCCCAGGATGCCGTCCATGCCGTCGCAGCCCATCATCTTGACGTCGTAGCCCATGTCCTTGGCGTTCTTGAGCAGGACGGACGCCGGCGTGTAGTAGATTGGTGCAAAGATCATGGTGGCGCCGGCCTGCTTGGCCTTGGTCAGCTGGTTGGTAAAGCTCGTGGCGGAGTCGTCCTTAAAGGTCTCCTCGTCGACAACCTCGAGCTTGGACTCAGCGGCCTGGGCCTTAAAGGCATCCGCGACACCCGAAGAATAAGCGTCGCCGGAGTTATAGAACAGCACGAACTTCTCGTCCGCATACTTCTGCGCCAGGAACTTGGCAGCGTTGACGCCCTGGTTGGGGTCGGTAAAGCAAACCTGGAAGACGCAATCCTTGCCGTCGGTGACGTCCTCGGAGGACGCGGACGGGGTGATCATGAACGTCTTGGGGTCGTTACCGCACTCTGCGGCAACGGCAACCGACGCACCCGTGGTGGTCGGGCCGACAAGGGCCTGCATGCCCCAGTCGAGCAGGGTATTAAAGGCGTTGACGGCCTTCTCGCCGTCGGCCTGGTCGTCCTCGGCCTTGCTGGCAAGCGGCAGCTCCTTGGTGGAGAAGTCCTTGCAGCCAAGCTCGACGCCCTGGGTAACGGACTTGCCGTAGGACGCGGCGGCACCGGTCAGCGGGCCGATGGTGCCGATCTTAAACGAAGCGTCGCCCGAAGCGGAACCGCTGTCGCCGCCGTTGGAGGAGCAGCCAGCTAGAATGGACATCGCCCCCAGACCTGCTGCGCTCGCGATAACGCTCCTGCGATTCATAACAGGGTTCAATGACTTACCGGTGAGGCTCGACATGCGGCTCTCCTCTCAAATCTCGTCGGGTTTTGGTTACCCGACAGGCCATCCTTCGCCGTGTTCGGCGTTCGCAAAATAGTAGACGCTTTAGTTAGGAAAAGTGGCGATTATTTCAACTTTTCTTTGGATTTGTTCATTTATCCATATTTCTGCGTATTTCTATTACTTTATGCAGTAAAGCCACTTTATTGTGTAAAAGCAATGTTTCCGTTCTGTTACAAGCGTCCCCGCCCTGAATAAAACAGCCTCACCGGTCGCGCTTTATGCGCGCTTAGGCGGCGATGTACTTGCCGTCCTGGATCACATAGGCCGTAGCGGGCTTTTCGACCTGGCCCTCGTCATTCCACGTCAGCTCACCCGTCAGGCCCTCGATCTTGATCTTGCGCATGGCCTTGGTCGGCTGGTTGATAAAGCTCGTGGAGGAGTCGTCCTTAAAGGTCTCGGTATCGACGATGTCGAGCTTGGACGCCTTGGCCTGCTCGGCAAAGGCATCGGCGATCTCGCCCGAGACGGCGACGGCGGCACCGGTGGTGACGGGGCCGACGAGCGCCTGCATGCCCCAGTCGCACAGGGCAAACCTTATGGTGCAAACGTTGACAGTTTGTTACGGAAGTTCGTTTGTAGCGAGCGTGTTTCCAATGTTTCCGCAGCGTTTCGGGGGTGCCGTTTTGTGCGACTCCTGTTGCCTGGCGAGCACGCGTCCTCGGTTCACGCTAGAATGCACTCAACCTTTAAGCGATTTATCCATCCATAAGATGCACGAAGGAGCTATCTATGAGCGAACCCCTGCGCACCGTGAACGTCGGCCTCATCGGTCTGGGAACCGTCGGCGGCGGCGTGGCCCGTCTGATCAAGAGCCACCACGATGAGTACCTGGCAGCCTACGGCATCGACCTTAAGCTGACCCGCGCCTGCGCGCTTGCCTGGGAGCAGGCCGAGGCGGCAGGCATTGAGCGCGAGGCCTTTACGAGCGACTGGCACGATGTCGTCACCGACCCCGCCGTCGACATCGTCGTCGAGCTGATCGGCGGCGAGCATCCCGCAACCGAGATCTTCACCACTGCCTTTGAGCACGGCAAGCACGTCGTCTCTGCCAACAAGGCCCTGCTGGGCCGTCACGTCGAGACGCTTGCCAAGAAGGCACGCGCGTGCGGCGTGCAGATTAAGTGCGAGGCCAGCTGCGGCGGCGGCATCCCCATCGTGAGCACGCTTGAGCACGATCTGGTGGGCAACAAGATCCTGACCATCGCCGGCATCCTCAACGGCACCACCAACTACATCCTGTCGCGCATGGACGCCGAGGGCGCCGATTACGCCGACGTGCTCGCCGATGCACAGGCCAAGGGCTATGCCGAGGCCGACCCGTCCGCCGACGTCGACGGCTTCGATGCCGCCAGCAAGACGGCGATCCTCGCCTCCATCGGCTTTGGCACCCGCGTGACCACCGATGATGTGTACCAGCAGGGTATCCGCACCATCGGCGCCGAGGACATCGCCCAGGCCCGCGAGCTCGGCTACACCATTAAGCTGCTCGGCATCGCCCGCAACACCGACGCCGGCGTCGACGTCCGCGTGCATCCCACGCTGATCCCCGCCGACCACATGCTTGCCAAGGTCAACGGCGCCATGAACGCTGTTTACGTAGTGGGCGATGCCGTGGGCGAGACCATGTTCTACGGTGCCGGCGCAGGCTCCTTCCCCACCGCGAGCGCCGTCGTGGGCGATATCCTGTCGCTCTCCGAGCAGATCAGCCGGGGCGTGGCTCCGCTGCCCGAGATTGAGCCCTATGGTCACAACCTCGCCTTTAAGCCCATGGACGAGCTCCAGACCAAGTACTATGTGCGCCTGAAGGTCGCCGACCGCGTGGGCGCCCTGTCCGAGACGGTCGACATCTTTGCCAAGCACAACATTTCGATCTCGCTCATCAACCAAGTCGAGGACGGCAAGTCGGGTGTCAGCGATGCCTGCTCGGTCATCTTCCTGACGCACCGCGCACTCGAGAAGGACGTCCAGGCTGCCGCCGCCGAGCTTGCCAGCGTCGACTGCGTGGCCGAGGTCGCCAACGTCCTGCGCATCGAGGACGTCGAGGCTTGGACCGAAGGTGTCATGGCCAACTAGTTCGGTTTACACCCCACAACGCATTTGCTCGAAGGGCTCCCGTCTGGTCTTGGACGGGAGCCCTTTTATTTGCACGCTCGGGGCGCATTGACGCGATCCGCGTTTGAACAATTTGACCGTTCGGTGTCAACCAGGGATACCGCTCACCGATAAGCAGGCACGTTTGCTTTTGTCCGCCGCTATCCTGTGCTGCGTACGTCCACCCCCGAAGAATGGAGGCACCATGTTGCTCGAGGGCAAGAAAGCAATCATCACCGGAGGCACGCGCGGTATCGGCTATGCCATCGCCTGCCGCTTTATCGAGGAGGGTGCCACCGTCACCGTCTTTGGCTCGCGCCAGGAGACTGCCGACGCGGCCGTTGAGAAGCTGACAGCCGCCTATCCCGAGGCCAAGGTCTGGGGTCGCTCCTGCGACCTCACCTCGCTCGAAGCCGTAACCGAGGCCTTTACCCAGGCTGCCGCCGATATGGGCGGCTTGGACACGGTCGTCAACAACGCCGGCATCTCCCAGCGCTCGCCCCTTTTGGATTACACGGCAGAAGAGTTTGCAAAGGTCATGGACCTCAATGTCGTCGCCGTCTTTAATGGTCACCAGGCTGCCGCCAAGATCATGACCGAGGCCGGCCACGGCGGCACCATCACCACCACGAGTTCAATGGTCGCCAAGTATGGCCAGCCCTCCGGCGTCGGCTATCCTACGTCCAAGTTTGCCGTCAACGGCATGGTCCAGTCGCTCTCGCGCGAGCTCGCCCCCATGGGTATTCGCGTCAATGCCGTCGCGCCTGGCGTAACCAAGACCGATATGGTCGCCAACCTGCCCGAAGAGGTCATCAAGCCCATCATCGCCACTATTCCGCTCGGTCGCATGGGCGAGCCCGAGGACGTTGCCAACGCCTTCGTTTTCCTTGCGAGCGACATGTCCTCCTATGTCACGGGCGCCATCCTCCCCGTCGACGGGGCAGCCCGCTCCTAAAGGTCGAAAGTTTCGGCTTCGAACCTCAACAGAGTTCAACGCAAAAGGCGCGCTGTCCGCATCAACCGCAGGCAGCGCGCCTTCTATTATTTGGACGGAACCCGTATCCCGACACTCCTTGCTACTTGCCGTCGTCGTCCTGGGCTTCATCGCGCGCGTAGAGCTCCAGCATGCGGCGGCGGTATTCGTGCACGGCGAGCTTGGCGCGCTCCAGGCGGCGGCGCTCACGCGGAGTCAGCTCGGACGGGTCAAGCTCATCACCATAGGTCTTATCGGCAAGAAGATGCGCCGCGTCCACGATGCGGGCATCGATGTGGCCGTTCGCTGCCTCGGCGGAAAGACGCTCGGCAATCGTATCGAGCGTAGGCAAGCCCTCGAATACGCGACCATGTCCATGCGAGGTCAGCAGCTCGTGCTCGCGTGCGAGCAGGCTCGCCAAATCGTGATGGGCGCGCAGGATGTCGAGCGCGTCGGAAGGATGCTCGGCAACCTCTGCCACGGCGGCGACCGGCGCGGCATCGACCACGCGGTAGAAGAGCTGCGCGAGCAGCGGCATCAAGAACACCGTGATGGCACCGGCGGCAACCATGACCGACGCAATATCTTGCGACAGCGCGCCCGCGTTGACGGCAACGCTTGTCACGGCAACGATGATCGGCAGGGCCGTGGTGCAGTAGAGCGCCACGGTAATGCGACCATACGCCGACACATCGCGCGTCGCAGGACAAATGCCCATAGAGATGAGGATGGGCACGGCACGAATAATCAGCAACGCCACGATAAAGCCCGCGAGCAAGCCCGGACGCGACGCCACGGCCGTCAGGTCAATCTTTGCGCCCGATACGGTAAAGAACACCGGAATCAAAAAGCCGTAGGCCAGGCCGTCGAGCTTGGTCTCGAGCGTATGGTTGCCCTCGGGGATGATATAGCGCAGGACAAAGCCGGCGGCAAAAGAACCCAACACGATGTCGAGATCAAAGACGGCCGAGAACGCCACGAGCGTGACCAAAATAAGCACCGTCAGGCGCACGAAGGTCTGCGACGTGGTATCGGCGCGCTCCTCGACAAACGCAAAGAAGCGGCTGCCGACGCGCTTGGAACGGCTCGGGACCACGGCCAGTAACACGCAAACCACCGCAAACAAGCCAAGGATTACGAGCGTTTGGATGCCAGTGCGAGCAGACAGCAGCACCGACATGGCGAGCACGGGACCGAGCTCGCCCCAAGTGCCATACGCGAGAATCGAGTCGCCCACACGCGTGCCGGTGAGCGAGCGCTCGCGCATGATGGGCACGAGCGTGCCGAGCGCCGTAGAAGTGAGGGCAAGCGTCACGGCGATACCGTCGAAATGACTGACCGAGAACCACGGGGTAAAGCGCACGGCAAGCCAGGCGATACCAAACGTGACGACCCACGTCGCCAAGCCGTAGCGCCCCTCGACGCCCGTGATGCTCTTGGGGTCGATCTCAAAGCCGGCGAGCAGGAACAAAAAGGCCAGACCGAGCTCGGACACCAGCGAGACCTCGGCATCTACATGGATGACGCCGAGCATATGGGGTCCCAGCACCGCACCGAACACGAGCAAAAAGACCGTCTCGGGAACGGGTTTTCCGGGAATCGCCGAGGCGATGAAGGGGCTTGCAAAGGCCACGAGCGCGATGATGGCGAGTGAAACGAATGCCATGTGATGCCTTTCTCTTGTTTGCGCTTCACTGTAGCACCCTCGCCGTCCTCAACGCGCCGCGAGCTGTCGTATCATAGTGAGGTTTACAAACATGTGGCTCAAGGCGACCGCAGGGCAGACCCCGCAAACCGACCGCTGCCGCATACCGTACCGTACGCCCAACCGATCAGGAAGGCAGGAACCAATGGTCTCTCGTATCTACGTGGAGAAGAAACCCGGGTTCGACGTCGAGGCTCAGCAGCTCAAGGGCGAGCTGACCGAGATTCTCGGCATCAAGGGCATCGAGGCCCTGAGGATCATCAACCGCTACGACGTCGAGGGCATCGACGAGGAGCTTTTCCGCTCCTGCGTGCCGACCGTCTTTAGCGAGCCCCAGGTCGATGTGACCTACGACGAGCTCCCCGCAAGCGATGGCGCCGTCTTTGCCGTCGAATTCCTGCCTGGCCAGTTTGACCAGCGCGCCGACTCCGCCAGCGAGTGCGTGCAGCTCATCAGCCAGGGCGAGCGCCCCGCCGTGCGCTCCGCCAAGGTCTATATGATCTCGGGCGCCCTGGACGAGGCCGCCATCGAGGCCATCAAGCACTACGTGGTGAACCCCGTCGAGGCGCGCATCGCCTCGCTCGACCTGCCCGAGACGTTGCACATTGAGACACCCGAGCCGCAGCCTGTCGAAGTGCTCGACGGTTTCCGCGAGCTCGACGAGGCCGGCCTTGCCGCCTTTATCGCCGATCGCGGCCTTGCCATGGACGAGGCGGACATCGCCTTCTGCCAGCAGTACTTCCGCGATGAGGACCGCGACCCCACCATCACCGAGATCCGCGTGATCGACACCTACTGGTCCGACCACTGCCGCCACACCACCTTCGGCACCGTCCTGGACGACGTGACGATCGACGACGCCGTGGTGCAGCAGGCCTTCGACCGCTACATGGAGATGCGCCACGAACTCGGCCGCGACGCCAAGCCCGTCTGCCTCATGGACATGGGCACCATCGGCGCCAAGTACCTCAAGAAGACCGGCGTCATGACCGATGTCGATGAGTCCGAGGAGATCAACGCCTGCACCGTCAAGGTGAAGGTCGATGTCGACGGCGAGGACCAGGACTGGCTGTTCCTCTTTAAGAACGAGACCCACAACCACCCGACCGAAATCGAGCCCTTCGGCGGTGCCGC
This sequence comes from Collinsella aerofaciens, assembly GCF_001404695.1. Taxonomy (GTDB): domain Bacteria; phylum Actinomycetota; class Coriobacteriia; order Coriobacteriales; family Coriobacteriaceae; genus Collinsella; species Collinsella aerofaciens_E. The sequence continues at coordinate 22,274 of NZ_CZAQ01000005.1, forward strand.
CACCTGCGTGGGCGGCGCTATCCGCGACCCGCTCTCGGGCCGCAGCTATGTGTACCAGGCCATGCGCGTCACCGGCGCCGGCGACCCCACCGTCCCGGTTTCCGAGACGCTCGAGGGCAAGCTGCCGCAGCGCAAGCTCGTGACCACCGCTGCCGCCGGCTACTCCAGCTACGGCAACCAGATCGGCCTTGCCACCGGTCAGGTTAATGAACTCTATCACCCCGGTTACGTGGCCAAGCGCATGGAAGTTGGCGCCGTCGTGGGCGCCACCCCGGCAAACCACGTTCGTCGCGAGTGCCCCGCCCCCACCGACAAGATCATCCTGCTGGGTGGTCGCACCGGCCGTGACGGCATCGGTGGCGCCACCGGCTCCTCAAAGACCCAGAACACCGAGTCCATCGAGACCTCGGGTGCCGAGGTCCAGAAGGGCAACGCCCCGGTCGAGCGCAAGCTGCAGCGTCTGTTCCGCCGCGGCGACGCCTGCCGTCTGATCAAGCGCTGCAACGACTTTGGCGCCGGCGGCGTCTCGGTCGCCGTGGGTGAGCTTGCCGACGGCCTGTATGTCGACCTTGACACCGTGACCAAGAAGTACGACGGCCTGGATGGCACCGAGCTCGCCATTTCCGAGTCCCAGGAGCGCATGGCTTGCGCCGTCGCCGACGGTGACGTCGAGGAGTTCATGGGCTACGCCGCCGAGGAGAACCTGGAGGCAACCGTCATCGCCGAGGTTACCGCCGAGCCGCGCATGCGCATGGCCTGGAACGGCGTTGCCATCGTCGATCTGTCCCGCGAGTTCCTCAACTCCAACGGTGCGCCCAAACACCAGGTCGCCCACGTCTGCGCCCGCAGCGTGTGGCAGCCCAGCTGGGCCGGTACCACGCTTGCCGAGCGCATGACCTCGCTCGTCACCGATCTTAACGTCGCCTCCAACAAGGGCCTTTCCGAGCGCTTCGACTCCACCATCGGCGCCGCGACCGTGCTCATGCCCTTTGGCGGCAAGACGCAACTCACCCCCAGCTCTGCCATGGTCGCCAAGTTCCCCGTGGACGGCGAGACCACCACGGCAAGCGCCATGGCATGGGGCTTCAACCCCTACCTGATGGAAGCCGACCAGTTTGCGGGCGCCTACCTGTCCGTGGTCGAGTCCATCGCCAAGCTCGTTGCCGCCGGCTTTGAGCACAAGCGCGCCTACCTCTCCTTCCAGGAATACTTTGAGCGTCTGCGCACCGAGGCAGAGCGCTGGGGAAAGCCCATGGCTGCCGTCCTGGGCGCCCTTATGGCCCAGGTCGACCTGGGTGCCGGCGCCATCGGCGGTAAGGACTCCATGAGCGGCTCGTTTGAGGACGAGGCCGGCGAGCTCAACGTTCCGCCGACCCTGATCAGCTTCGCCGTTGCCGTGGGCAAGGCCGCCCGCGCCGTCTCGCCCGAGTTCAAGGGCCTCACGCACCGCGTCGTCCGCATCGCCCCCGCCACCTATGGCGAGGACTACCGCCCCGATGCTCAGCAGCTGCTCGCCGCGTTTGACGCCGTCGAGGCGCTCACTGCTACCGGCAACGCCCTGGCCATCTCCACGCCCGGCTACGGCTGCGGCGCCGAGAGCCTCTTTAAGATGTGCGTCGGCAACCAGATCGGTATCGAGCTTGCCGAGGATGTAGACGTGGAGAGTCTCTTCACCCCGCTCTACGGCAGCTTTATCGTCGAGCTCGCCGAGGATGCCGAGCTGCCCGAGGTCGCCGACGGCGTTGTCGTCGAGCCCCTGGGCACCACCGTCGAGGGCTATGTCATCGACACCGGCTCCGAGGTCATCGAGCTCGCCGAGCTCCAGGAGGCCTGGGAGAGCGGCATCGAGGGCGTCTTCGCCTACCGCAGCGCCGGCGAGACCCCCGAGGTCGAGGCCATCGACTTCCGCGCCAAGGACATCCACGTGTACGGCGGCGCCAAGATCGCCCGTCCGCGCGTGATTATCCCCGTGTTCCCCGGCAACAACTGCGAGTACGATAGTGCCCGCGCTTTCCGCGCCGCCGGTGCCGAGGCCGATACCTTCGTGATCAACAACCTCACGCCCGAGGCCGTCGCCGAGAGCACCCACGAGCTTGCCCGCCGCATCCGTGCAAGCCAGATCGTCATGATCCCCGGCGGCTTCTCGGGCGGTGACGAGCCCGACGGCTCCGCCAAGTTCATCACGGCGTTCTTCCGCGCTCCCGAGGTCACCGAGGCAGTCCGCGACCTGCTCAAGGCCCGCGATGGCCTGATGCTGGGCATCTGCAACGGCTTCCAGGCCCTGGTCAAGCTCGGCCTGGTGCCCTATGGCGACATCGTCGACGCCACGCCGGATGCACCCACGCTGACCTTTAACACCATCGGTCGCCATCAGAGCCGTCTGGTGCGCACCCGTATCTCGTCCAACCTGTCCCCGTGGCTGTCGCAGTGTAGCCTCGACGACCCCTACACCGTCGCCATCAGCCACGGCGAGGGCCGCTTTGTCGCCAACGACGAGGTGCTCGCCCAGCTCATCGCCAACGGCCAGGTCGCCACGCAGTACGTGGGCGAGGACGGCAAGCCCAGCATGGATCTTTCCGTCAACCCCAACGGCTCCGCACTCGCCATCGAGGGCATCACGAGCCCCGACGGCCGCGTCCTGGGCAAGATGGGCCATGCCGAGCGTCGCGGCGACAACCTGTACCGCAACGTGCCCGAACATGTCCCCGGCGATAAGTTCATGCCGATCTTTGAGAGCGGCGTAGCCTACTTCGCTTAAAGCTTCCCCATCGGGTACAATCCCCTCGGGTAACAACACCCGCCACCGGCACGCCCGGTGGCGGGTTCTTTTTTGCTTCGCGCATGTAGGAAGGACATCATGGAAAGCCGCAAGCCGTATCTCGCCACCCTACCCGGGCTCATCCTGGGCTGCCTCGTCTGCTGTGCGCTCTGGGGGTCGGCTTTCCCCTGCATCAAGATCGGTTACGGGCTCTTTGGCATCCCCGCGCACGATAGCGCCTCACAGCTGCTCTTTGCGGGCTTGCGCTTCACGCTTGCCGGCGCCCTGGTTATCGTTGGGATGAGTGCGGCCCAACGCCGCCCCCTCATTCCGCAGGCTCGTGACATCAAGCCCATCTTTGTCTTGTCACTCTTCCAGACTATCGGGCAGTACTTCTTTTTCTACCTAGGACTCTCGCGCGCCAGCGCCATGTCGAGTTCCATCATCGAGGCCAGCGCCAACTTCCTCGCAATTCTCTTTGCCGCCTTGGCATTTCACACCGAGAGGCTCAATACGCCCAAGGTGCTTGGCTGTGTGCTGGGCTTTGCAGGCGTCGCGCTCGTCAACCTTTCGGGCGCGGATGGCACCTTTGGCTTTACGCTCGACGGCGAGGGATTTATCTTGGCTTCCACTGTTGCGGGCGCCCTGTCGACCTGCCTCATTGGCATCTTCTCGCGCGAGCATGACGGCGTCTTGCTCGCCGGCTGGCAGTTTTTAGTCGGTGGCGTGGTCCTTACCGCAATCGGGTTTTTGATGGGCGGCACGTTTTCCCCCACCGAAATCGCCCCCGCCATCGCGCTCATCATTTATATGGCGCTCATTTCCGCCGTCGCGTACTCGCTGTGGTCCCGCCTGCTCGCCGTCAACCCCGTCAGCCGCGTTTCGGTCTTTGGCTTTATGAACCCGGTCTTTGGCGTGCTGTTGAGCGCACTGCTGCTCGGCGAGGGCGCTGGCACGAGCCCCGTTACCGTACTTGTTGCCCTGCTGTTGGTCTGCGGCGGCATCATCATCGTCAACAAACCCAAAAAAGCCTAGCGAACCGCCCTTATTTAGTAGAGGAGATTCACATGCTTTAGCTTAATGGAGTACATCGGTGAGCTGAGGGCCGCAACGCACGCCAGCGTTCGCCCTTTTTTTCTAGCGTATCTGGACGCCGGCTTTCTTCTTCTCGCGCTTTACGCGGTAAAGCTCCGCGTCGGCAGCGCGAAGCAAGTCTTGCCAGGTATCGACGCCATCACCAACCCGTGCGTAGCCGATGGACATCCGCAACAGATACGGGACCTCGGCGCGCGCGAGCTCGTCGCTGATTGCCGCGCACAGACACATGATGTGCTGCTCCGCCGTCGCCTTTTGAAGCACCACAAACTCATCGCCGCCATAACGTGCGATAAAGCCACCAGACGCCGAGCAGACCTCTTTGAGCGTAGCAGATATGACCTGGAGGGCATGATCGCCCTCAACATGTCCATACCGGTCGTTAATCTGCTTAAAGCCGTCAGCGTCCATCATAAGCAGATATACATCTTCGGCCTGATCCACATTTGAAAAGAGCGACAGCATATAGGTCTCAAAACGGTTGCGATTGTTGAGGCCAGTCAACGGGTCGGTCGAGATCAGCTGCTCCTGGTAGATGATGTAGAGCAGCAGGATGCTCAGCGTTATACCGACACAAAGGCCCGGTACCGAAAACAAAACCTGGAAGGTACCGCCCACCAGAGCGGGAACCGCAAAAAAGGCGAGGGTGCGATAAATGGCATTCTTTTGCAGACTTTCGACTTTTCGAGTCTGAATAAAGGCATGCAAAGACGTATATATGATGTAGCAGTAGCTAACGATAGGCTGAATCATATAAAGCGCTCCGCGACGATATACGCCCTGTGCATCGATATAGAACATAGTGTGCGTCCAGTAGCTGGTAAATGCCAGCACGACCACCAATACGGTTGGCAACGTCACGAGCGCCACCCTATAGCGCGCGGTCAAAAGGCGTGAGCCCTGCACTGTCTCGGAATAGAAAAACCAAATGAGGCACGCGATGGCGAACAGCGAAAACGAGACCGCGTTGGAAATCCAGTTGGCCGTGATGCCTACAGGAGTGCTCACGCCGTCCGAGAGCGTCCAGATCATATCGAAGAAAATGTAGGCTGCAGACGTGTAGCCCAGCATGCTAAACAGAAGCTGCTGGGTGCTCGAGAACAAGGAGCGGCGGCTTCGTGCGGCAAGCCCGATAAGAACAATCATGCATAGCAGGAATATCTCGATTTTGAGTGCCTTAACCACTAGACGCCATCCCTTCAATATTCAAGTGGTCAGAATCGCCCGATTCTGGTCTGGGCAACAAACACCCCCTACCCGCAGGGGTAGGGGGAATCATAGCAGAGCGCCCGAACGTCACTGCAAAACAGTCATCGTTCGGGCGCTCAAACGGCGCGAATTGCACTCCGGCATCATTGATTGGTAGCGATTGCTATTCGCCATCGATGTCGGTCGCGACGGCCTCCTCGATGGCCTCGACACCGGCAGGCGACAGATCCTCCTTGCCCTGGCAAAACTTCTTGTCGACCCAGCCGGTCAGAATCGGGGCCATGATTGCTGTGATGATGACGGCGGTGGCGATCTGCGCATACGCGGTGGGCGCAAGCTCGGCATAGCGCGGAGCTACCTCGGCGAGGGCGACCGGCGTGGTCATAGCCGTGCCGGCGATAGTGGAGCAAGCCACAGCGGCCTTGCCATTGCCGCCGCACAGGCGCTCGAAGGCAAAGGTAATGGGACCGACGATAAAGAGCGTGATGAGGCCCAGCAGGATGCCCGAAATGCCGCCGGTGATAAAGCTCGAAAGACTCATGGACGCACCGAGCTGAAAACCGATAACGGCAATCGCAGGATTGGCGCCGGGAACCAGCAGGTTCTTGATGAACGGGAACAAGTTGCCCAGAACCATGCCGATAACAAGCGGCAAAATGGAGCCGATGATGGTGCCGACGGGGATGTTGGCGAGACCCGAGACACCGAGGATGATCATCGTGACGGCGGGGCCGGCCGTAAAGAACAGGATACCGACAGCGCCCTGCTCGGACTCGTCGCCGAACTCGCCCATGATGCCCGTGTAGAGCGCCATGTTGCAAAACGTAATGCCGCCGATGATGGAGACCGAGCTCAGACCCAAAAGGTTATCGTTAAAGAAGTACGCGACGCCCAGGCCCAACGCGGCCGCAACAACAAGCTTGGGGATCAGCACGACGATGCCGGTCTTGATAGCGCCCGGCGTGGACTTAAAGCTGATGCCGGCACCCACAAACAGCAGGATCGCGGCGACGATGGTGTTGGAACCACCGCGGCAGGCGGCGGTAAAGAAGCCGCCGATCTCAAAGACCTGCGGGCAGAAGGTATTGAGCAAAAGGCCAACGATCATCGGGTAGATCATGATGTCACCCGGGATACGCGGGACTTTGAATTTCTTTTGCTCGTTGGCGGTCGCTTCCTGTGCCATGAAACCCCCATTTCCGCTGACGCAGAACAAAAGCCCACGTCACACTTTGCTACAGTAAAGTTTGACCATGGTACCAGAAGAAGCAGACCGGCTCGGTGAGAAATTCGATTCGTTGTGCCGGGACGCTAAACGTGCCCCGCTCTTATATGAAGCTCAAAACGATATAGAACACGATGCCCGAGACGCAGCACCACAACATCGACTTTGTCTTGATTGCCACCGCCACGACGCCGACAGCCGCAATCCAGGGAATCAAGCCCTGCCACAAGCCGGCGTCGAAAGCGCCAGGGCTTATCAAATCGTTGGCAACCAGCGCCGCAAAGGCGGCAGGCGGAATATAACTCAAGGCCTCGGTAACGCGGGGCGACAGCGCTCTCCCGCGCAAGGCAAACGCCGGGGCAATGCGGAAAAACGCGATGGCCGCCCATGACGACAGCCATAGGACCAAAAACTCATTAACGGGCATCGCGAGCGCCCCTTCCCTCGGCGAGGACATCGCACGCGAGTGCCGTGACAACGCCGACGAGCACACTTGCCGGCACGGCGATATTCGTCCACCCCAAGAACTTGCATATGGCGACGGACACCGCAGCCAAACCGGCAGCTACGACATTGCCGCGCGACAGTCGCTGCGAAAAGAGTAGGCAGATAAAGAGCGATGTGCAGACAAAACCCGCAATAGCGGTGGGAACATCGACAACGGCGCCGACGATGGCGCCCGTCGTACACGAAACGCCCCATGTTGCGATGAGGATCACGTTGAGCACAAAGGACTCGAGCGGACCCCAATCCTCCCCTTTAACCAACTTGGCAAGCGAAATGCCGTATGCCTCCTCGGTAAGTGTCGCGGCAACAGCCAGCGTCTGACGCTTCGAAGCACCCCTCAAATGCGGTGCGATCGATGCCGAGTAAAGCGCAAAGCGCGAGGAGATTGCGGCGACGCTCGCGACGATCGACGCCGCAGGCACGCCTGCTAGCCACAGATTACAGATCATAAACTGCCCGCTGCCCGTCACGAACGTGCTGCTCAGGGCAAAAACCATCCAGGGTTCCATTCCCGTCTGCGCCATAATCATTCCGCACGGCGCGGCTATCGCAACATAGGTAAGCATCACCGGCCAGACGGTTTTAACGATTTTGAGCACCATAGCGTTCCTCGTCCCGACAAGATTTCCGAGCCGCATTCAACGACGCGGCAGAACCATCGCCCGATGGCAACCGAGTTCACCTACAATTGCCACCGGATCGAAAGACACAGAAAGACACAACTTTTTAGGAAGTCATTATGACAGCTATCGATCGAACGCGGGCTGCCGCGGCCTTCAAGACCTACACCGATGCCTACGATGCCGCCAATCCGCGTATCGCGCTCAAAATCGAGCATACGTACCACGTTGCCGAGGCATGCGATGCCGTGGCACGCGAACAGGGCTGGTCACCTCAGGACATTGACCTAGCGTGGCTTTGCGGCCTGCTGCACGATATGGGCCGCTTTGAGCAGCTGCGACGCTGGGACACGTTTAAGGATGCCGAGAGCATGAGTCATGCGGCGTTGGGCGTCGAGGTTCTCTTTGGCGAAAACCCTGCAGACGCGCCCGCGACAACAAGTATCCGCGACTTTATCGACGATCCGGTAGAAGACGAGTTGATTCGCGCAAGCATTGCCTATCACAGCGATTTCCGTCTACCCGCGCAGCTCGACGAGCGCACGCGGCGCTTCTGCGATATTGTGCGCGATGGCGACAAGGTCGACATTATGCGCACCATCGCCGACAGCACCGTCGACACCATCCTCAAAGTGGATGAGGACGTGTTTCTTGCCAGCCACTTCTCGGCACCGACGCTGGCTGCCTTTGACGAGCACCGCTGCGTCACGCGCGATGAGCGCGATGAGCCCGCGGACTACTTGGTGGGGCTTATCTGCTTTATGTTTGAGCTCGTCTATCCGGCAAGCCGCGCGCTGGCGCGCAAGCAGGGCGATATCTACCGCCTGCTCGACGCACCTTTTGGCATCGTGCGGCCCTTTACCGACCCCGCCACGCAAGCGACCTGGGAACGCCTAAAGAAAGAGATGCGAGCCTGGCTGGCCGGCGCCTAGCGCTCGAGCTGGGCCAGGAGCTCTTCGACGACTTCGACGACGTCGCCGACAACTTTATACTGCGCAGCGCCGAAGATGGGGGCATCTGGGTCCTCGTTGACGGCAATGACGCACTCCGCGCCGCCGATGCCGGCTAGGTGCTGGATAGCACCCGAAACGCCGATACTCACAAGGAGCTTGGGCGAAACCGACACGCCGGTCTGCCCAACCTGGTGGCGGTACTCCAGCCAACCTGCCTCCACAACGGGACGCGTGCAACCAAGCTCGGCACCCAAGGCATCGGCGAGCTTTCGCATCAGGGGCAGATTCTTCTTGGAGCCAATGCCGCGGCCCACCACGACCAGGCGCTCGGCATCGGCAATTGATGCCTGCTGCCCCCACTCCTCGGCGGGAATCGAGATCTCGACGCGGACCTTAGCATCATCCGCAAGCGATACCTGGGTAATCGTGCCAGAGCGGCTGTAATCAAACTCGGGTACCCCAAAGATGCCGGGACGCACCGTTGCCATCTGGGGACGATGATTGGGGCAGATAATGGTGGCCATCAAGTTGCCGCCAAACGCCGGGCGGGTCTGCTGCAGTAGACCCGTCTCCGTATCCATCGAAAGCACCGTACAGTCGGCCGTAAGGCCCGTCTGCAAGCGTACGGCCACACCGGGCGCCAGCTCACGGCCAAAGGCGGTCGCGCCGTACAGAATGGCCTCGGGTCTGCGCTCGGCCACCAAATCGCAGATGAGACGAGCATAGATCTCCGCATCGTTTTGGCGCAGTCGCTCGTCGCGGCAGACCACGACCTCGTCGGCACCGGCGCAGACCAGATGCTCCAGGTCCTCAAGCGAGCCCTCGGGGCCCATGCCGGCCAATGCCACCAGACGGCAACCGCGAGCATCGGCAAGCTCGCGCCCCTTACCCATGAGCTCGTAGGCCACCGGAGCCACGACATCGTGATCGTCGGTCTGCACGAATACCCATATGTCTCGATACGCATCGAGGTCAACCGCGCCGGCGGCCTCGTCGCGCTCGATCGAAATGGCATTGACGGGGCAGGCGTCGACGCACCCGCCGCACAAGATACAGCCGTCGGTCACATGGGCGCAGCGGTTGGGGCGCTCGCCCTCCATCACAATGCCACCCGAGGCACAGGCGCGAACGCAGCGGCCACAGCCAACGCATGCCTCGCTATCGATTATCAGTCCGCTCATCTATGCCATCCCCTCGATAATCTTGGCAAGCTTTGCTGCCTGCTCGACCGGCGTGCCCTCGATGGCCTCGCACGTTTGGTTACGGTCGGGCACAAACGAGCGCACGACCTGCGTCGGCGATCCGGTAAGGCCGCAACGCGAAGGGTCAGCATGTACATCGGCAGCACAGACCACCCGCACATCCGCATCTTCGGCCGCGCGAATGCCGGCGATGCTCGGCATGCGCAGCTGGCCGATCTCCTTGGCGGTCGTCATCGCGCACGGCATCTTCAGATAGACCGTCTCCTCGCCGGCATCGCAACCGTGAACGAGCGAAAGCGCACCGCACGTCGTAAAGCCCGCACTCTGCACGCAGCTCACATCGGTCACGCAGGGAATCTCGAAGGCGCCGGCCAGCTCGGGGCCAATCTGGGCGGTATCGCCATCCACCGCCATCTTGCCGCAGATGAGCAGATCGAAGTCCTCGTCAAGCGCCTCGATGCCGCATTTGAGAGCATAGGTGGTCGCCAACGTGTCCGCGCCCGCAAAAGCACGGTCGGTGAGCAGCAATGCATCGTCGGCGCCGCGGGCAATGCAGTCGCGCAGCAGCGATTCGGTTGCAGGGATGCCCATCGACACCACCGTCACGCGCACATCCATGCCAAAGCCGATAAAGTCGTCCTTGAGCGCCAGAGCGCATTCGAGGGCACTTGCATCGAAGGGATTAATGACCGCCTGCTTGCCATCACGCACGATGGTATTGGTTTTGGGGTCCATCTTGACCTCGGTGCTTCCCGGTACCGCTTTGACGCACACCACCATATGGAAATCGCCCATCTTCACGCGCCCCCTTTCTGGACGAGTTCATCCAAGAGCTTCTCCGAAAACAGGTTGCCACGACCCAGCTGCCCGGCAGGATCGAGCTGCAGCTTGAGTCGAGCCGATTCGACCATGGCCTCGTGGCCGTACATCGTCTCCAAAAAGCCCGCTTTGATCTTGCCGACACCGTGCTCGGCAGAGACGGCGCCGCCCATAGCCGTTACCTCCGCAGCCCACTGGGCAAACAGCTCGCCACCGCGACGGTAGTCCTGCGCATCGCGCGGCAGGATATTCACATGCAGATGGTTGTTGCCGATATGTCCCCAGGCGGCAGACTCAAGCCCGCTTTCGGCCAGCGTGCGGCGATAGAAGGCAACGACATCGGCCAGGCGCGCGTTGGGTACCGACATATCCGACCCCAGTTTGGTAATGGTGGGGTCGGTGCGGCGACGCTCGTCGATGAGCATGTTGACACTCTCGGGGACGGCGTGGCGGAAGAACCGCTGGCATTCGCGATCGACCTCGGTACGCGCAACCCAGGTCGCGTCATCGCGGCCGCCCGCAAGCTCCAAAACCCATCCCAGGTGGTACAGCTCCTCAGTCGCTTGAGCCTCGTCGTCGCAGTCGAGTTCCACGTAAGCACAGACCTTTGCCTCATCGTCGAGCGCCGGCAGCGAGGCAAACGCGGTCGACTGCTCGCGCTGGCGGCGAAGGATATCCAAGGCGCCGGCATCGAAATACTCAATAGCGGCGGCATGGGACAGCACGGGGCGCACGGAATCGGTAAAGGACACCGCCTTGTCCTCACTGTCGAAAAAGCAGCTCACGCCCCATACGACCGAAGGTGCCGCCTGCAGGGCGATCTCGAGCTCGGTAATGACGCCGAGTGTGCCGCACGCACCGATAAAGAGGTCGATGGCGTCCATATCGTCCGCAACGAAATAACCCGACGCGTTTTTGGTCTTGGGCATGGTATAGCCAGGAAAATCCAGCTCGAGCGCGCGGCCTTCCGCTGTCACGAGCGACAAGTGGCGTGCGTCAGCGTGCGCCTGACCTCGATGAAGCTCAAGCAGGTTGCCGTCCGCCAGTGCCACGTGAAGCCCCGTAACGTGCGGGCGCATGGGGCCGTAGGCGTAACTGCGGGCACCGGAGGCATTGCATGCCGCCATGCCGCCCAGGCAGGCAGATGCCTCGGTGGGATCGGTGGGAAAGAACTGCTCGGGAGCTGCCTGGAACTCCTCATAGGCCTCAAGCGATGCCTGATCCCAGCCAGCGGTCGGCAATGTCTTCTTGCCCAGCTGCTTGCGTAACTCCGAAAGCACGACGCCCGGCTCCACGCGCAGCAGAAAACGGCCTCGCTCGTCGCGTCGAAGACCCAGGTAGCGATTCATACGAGAAGTGTTGAGGATGTGGCCGCCGTGGGGCACGGCACCGGCAGCCAGACCGGTCCGAGCACCCTGGACCGTTATCGGAACATGCTCGGCATGGAGCTTTCGCAGAATGGCGCGGACTTCGTCCTCCGTTGTCGGAAACGAGATGCTCGACGCCTCGCCCGATGTGCGAGATTCATCGCGACCATATTCTTCGAACTCGTCGCCGAAGGGTTTGATGGCTGCAGACACGCGAACTCCCCCTTTAGTTAACTACAGTGTTTGCAGGGAGATGTTACCGCATCGTTTCGTCGACGTGACTGAGACCGTCTCCATAATTGGCGAATTTTACGTTTGCGCAATTCGGCGAGCGGCGGCGTTTTCTCGGCAGGCGCTCTATTTAACGCGCTCCTTCCCATCGCAGCCACGCGCACAATTGGCGCTCGAAAAAACTTGAGATATTTTTTAGCGTCTCTCACCTGCGGCGATGTAAATCCGTCAAGCATTTGGTCAGAAATTGGTCAAGTTGTGGCTGATACGGTCGGCATCGACAGCCAAAACCAATAGAAGGTTTGGCCCAAAAGCAGGGAGGTTCCCATGGCATATTACTGGCCCCAGTACGGCATCGCCATCGAAGTTGACGATGACCCATATCTTCTGCCCTTCGACGAGGAAGCGTTTCCCGATGCGGCTGTCTATCACGTCACCACCGACGTGATTTGCGATCCCGAATCGTTTTCGGCACTCGCCCACCACATCGCCCACATCCACGACATCAAACTCGACCCAAACTTCGACGAGCTCATCTACTCGCGACGCCTCATGCTCCACATGCTCTTTGGCGCCGATCCGTCCACGTTCGCGCGCGTCTATACCACTAAGGATGCCGCATGAGCGTAAGGAAGCAGTCGAGCCCCCTAGGGTCAAAACATCGAAAAAGGCTCGGCGCCGTCTGTTTGGCCATCGCCTGTGCCCTTATCGCCGTCGGCCTTTACGCTTGGCAGTCAAAGCCTGTCGCCGAGACGGGTGCCTCGGTCACAGCGGCAGAGGGTAAGTCGCGTCAGGAAATCCAGGACGAGCTCGATGCCATCGTCCGCGACAACATGATGACGATCTCGGTCGCACCGGTCGCCCAGCTACAAAAAGGCGGCAAGCTGCGCGTCAACGTGCAAAACGTCCAGGATAACAAGTTTCCCCAGCGTTTCCGCGTGATCCAAAACGACGAGACCATCTATGAATCGGGCGTGGTCGAGACCGGCAAGACCGTTGAGACCTGCCCTGCAGGCGACATCAAAGAAGGCGAGGCGTATATCGAGATTCAAGCGCTCGACGCCAAGACCTACGACGCCCATGGCAATCCCACGCGCGTCAAGGTGCGAGTTGCGCAGACAGAAGACTAGACCTGCCACCTGTTATGAAAATGCGCACCCGTGCCGCTTTCGTCTAACCCTCACGGAAACGGTCCGTGACGAATAGAAAGGAACGATTATGGACATCACCAGGAACTTGAATGGGGCCAGGGTGCTCGTCGTGGGCGCGGGGCTGATGCTTGCACTCTCAATGGGTGCCGCGCCGACCACCGCCCTGGCGGAGGGACGCACTGGAACCACCAACGTGACCATCAGGACCGAAATCGACAACATCAAGTTCAAAGCCCCGACCGTCATTCCGTTCGTCGCTAAGGCAGACGGCACGCTCCAGGGCCCTTCCGAGAATACAACCACCATCGACAATCTTTCGGCCTATGGCATCCACGTTACCAACATGAAGATTGCCGCCCAGAAGTCCTGGAGCATCGTCGCCGACGCCAAGACGGGGACCGCCCAGAACTCCATCGATTTTAAGGTCGGCCCAGACAAGGCACTCCAAGACGCCCACGCCGCGACGCAGGAAGCGGGCCTCGACCTTTCCAAAAATGCATCCTTCGACATGGGCTACCAGGGCATCGCCGATGGTACGGACAAGATTAAGCTCAAGACAAGCGGCAATGTCGCCCGCGTCACGCGAGACATCTTCCATGTGACTGGCGAGGGCGACCAGGTCGCAAGCATTACGTGGACGGTCGAGCCCGGTGCGCACACGGCCTAAGGCGATTGTCCTTGCCGTCATCATCGGCGTTGTAACGTTTGCCCCGATCGCCGCCTTTGCCCAACAAGAGCAAGCGCAGGCTGCCACGCAAGTGACTGTCGATCTATCGGAGCTCGAACGCAGTGGCCAACATGAGCCCCTCGCGCAAACGGGCGACACGCGACAGCTCCTGGCAGCAGGAATCGCCGCGGCAGGCGCAAGCGCCATCGGCCTTGGCCTGCGCATCAAACGCAGCCAGTAGCCGCGATAATCGAGACCGTCCAGAACAGGTAAGGAGAACCCATGGCATCAAAGAACCTTTTGCCCGTTACCGCGCTCTGCAGTGCGCTTGCCACCGGCATGCCCGTCGCCGCTCTAGCGACACCCGCCGTGGACATCCCCTTACCTGCCGTCAACTGTCTCGCCACAAACCAGATGAGCACCATCGCGCGCCAACGCTTCTCGCTTGCGCAGGCAAGCATTTCGGCCTCGGGGTGCCTCCGTCGCTGCACGAACAGCTCGATAGTCGTGGATACCGAGCGCTCGAGCACAGCGGACGGCCCCCTAACGGGATGCATTATCTGCACATGGCGCGCAGCTGCAACTGATGCCGATGGCGATTCCTGCGACGTGGAGCTGCGCCTCGACATCACCCTGTCCGATGACTCGGCGGACGGGGCAACAGTCGCCTTCGACAGCACGTTTTTCGAAAACGGAGGGGGTGTATGCCTGGGCTGCGTCCCCTCGAGCGCCGATGGCACGCAGCCCGCTATCTCATTCACCGCATCGCTGAAAATGACCAAGGCGGGCACCGACGCCACGGCAAATGGCGAGATCGCTCTGATGTTCTACGCGAGCGGCACAGAAAGCCAGGAGATTCGGGGCAAACAGCGGACCGGATCGCTCAGCCTGACGCGAGGGGCAGATCCCGGTCCTGTCGATATCAATGCCGAAACGCAAGATGTGCATCACGTCCTTGTCGATCCAGCGCTCCTCGAGATGGAATGGAGCGGAGTAGGAGCGGTCGGACTCGCCCCCTCGACGGGTGACATCGCAAGCGACTCCAGCGAGAGCAGCGGTGAAATAGCGCCTGGGGACAATGGCGCACCAGGCGGCATAACACCGCCATCGAGCGGTCCTTCAGCCACTTTCAGCGAGCCAAGCGAAACAGCCACCGCAGTGGGCGGCACGCAAGCTGGCGAAAACTTGGGGTGTCCCATGCCGGCAGACATCGACGAGGGCAATTGTTGTATGATGGTCGCGCTCGACCGCACGGAAACCGTCGACGCCGCGAGCATTGAGGTCACCGCTGCCGATAAGCCCGTCCGCAAAGCAGCCATTATCGCATTCCCTAAAACCGTCGAAGTTGTTTTTCTGCCATCGGGCGAGGTCGTAGCCCCCACCTTGCTCACCTTGCTTGGGGCAAAGGGCACGGCCAACCAAATCGACAACCTCACGGTCGCCGACCCTGCGACCACCGCAAAACTGCACCTGTATGCCGTAACCTCGGACGGAGGCAAAACCGAGGAATTCGACGGTGAGAACCTCCTGAATAACCGGATACTCCATAAAATGGAAGACGTCTCGTATCAAATTGAGCTCGTGGGATTTGACCGAGCTCGAGATGCCGATATCATCGCCGCGGCCATTGAGTCCCCGCAGCGACTCATGACGCTGTGCTTCGATTACAGCCCCTATGTCGTGATGGGAGACTGAGGCTTGGGCACCAAATGCCGTCATTAATACCACTTATATAACGTATAGGATGAGTCATGACGCACCCTGCAGCCCGTTCTGCTACGATTGCCAGGTTGGCATCAATATGGGAGGGTTCATGCCGGGTTTGGGAACGGTCATCAACGTCGCACTTTTGATTGCGGGCGGGCTGCTGGGCCTTATAGGCGGACGCTTTATCACGCCCCGCATCCAAGACACGCTCATGAAGGCGTCGGGGCTGTGCGTTTTGTTTATCGGACTGGGCGGCACCATGCAAAAGATGCTCGTCATTGACGGGAAAGCGCTGGAGACCACCGGCACCGCCATGCTCATCGTCTCGTTTGCCCTCGGCTCGCTCATCGGCGAGGCCGTTAACCTGGAAGCCGGCATCGAAAACCTGGGCGAATGGCTCAAGCGCAAAACCGGCAGCGAGGGAGACAACGAGTTCACCAATGCCTTTGTCTCGACATCGCTGACCGTCTGCATCGGTGCCATGGCTATCGTGGGATCAATCCAAGACGGCTTGCTCGGCGACTGGTCCACGCTTGCCCTCAAGGGCGCGTTGGACTGCATCATCGTCTGCACCATGACGGCTTCGCTCGGCCGCGGCTGCATCTTCTCCGCCCTGCCCGTTGCCGTATTCCAGGGAACGATTACGCTGTTTGCAGGCGCGCTCTCCCCCATTATGACCGCCGCCGCCCTCGACAGCCTATCGCTCGTGGGCTCTATGCTCATCTTCTGCGTCGGCGTAAATCTCATCCGCCCTCAGACCTTCCGCACGGCCAATATGCTCCCCTCCGTTGTCATAGCCGTCATCTACGCCCTCCTGTTCTAAATCCATCTACGTAGCGGTATCTCGAACACCTGTTTGATGCTGTGCTATGATATGAGGTCACCGAAGCTGCGTTAGGAGAGGAGAAACGGTGGCCGACCAGGACATCAAGATGCTCATCGAGCGCATTATGGCCGAGGCCCGGACCCATCAGTCTGCTCGCTTCTCAAACGAAGTCTATGCTGACGAGCCGATTCTCAAAACCGGTCGTCAGATGCAGAACTTCCTTCCCGACCAGTACCGCAAAATGCGTGAGATATCGCGTTGGCAAGAAGACCCCAAGGGTGGCGCGGGACGTTGGCTTTCGGAAGCCGAGCTTTTCTACCGCCAAGGCCTGCTGATGGCCGACTTTGAGGACGACTGTCCCTACAACGGCACATTCAAGTCGTACTTTCCCACCTATAACGCCATGAGCGATCGGCAGCTGCGCGGCTATTTTACCTGGCGCACCCAAGTGCGCCGCGGAACCGTCGAGGAAACGTCTACGTCCTTTGCCTTTCTGTATCTCTATGAGCTGATCTGCGGCATTGGCGTAGATGACCCACTCGATGGTTTTAACAAAATCAAGGCCTTTTGGGATGCCTATCGCGCCTTTGAACCCGGCATCGACCGGTTCGCACGCGTGTGGCTGCAGGACTACGCCGTGTTCCACGGACTCGACCCCAAGCTGCTTCGCGACTCTAAAACCGTCATGTTCGATAACGCCCTTATCGAGCTGCGGCGTGCGGCGCGAGACCTTGCGCCCGCGCCAACGCCGTCAGACCTGGCGCCTGCGCGTCGCAAGACCTCCGAGCCTACGCTCCCCCTTCCGCCCGACGAGGCGCGCGAGGAGCGACTCATGGCCGCCATCAACGCCCTCTCCACGTATAACCTCAATAACTCACGGCTCGATCGCAGTCACCATCGCGACCTACGCCACGTGGCATGCGCCGTGTATGTCCGTATGGCGCGCTACTATGACACGCACCGAAAGAGCGGTATCGTGGCGAGCTTGTTTGGGGAGGAGACGGCCATGCCCTATACCATGTTTGCCTCGGCTGTGTTCTTTGCGCCTAATCGCCACGAGGATTGCGAATACCGTCTGGACCCCATCCATATTTACCGTTGTCAAAACGGCTTTTGGGAATGCATGCGAATTCACGGCAGCAGGCAAAAAAGCAGCAAGCTTGGTGAGATGATGCGCGCCTGCGACCAACGGCTGCGCCTGGCCCTAGACCCCACCCACCCCCTAAAGGAGGAGAAGGTCCCCAAATATCTGGCCAAGATCATCGATGACGAGATCGTGACATGGCTTTCGTGGGACGCCGCGCACCAGCCCGTCAAGATCGATATCGATTTGAGTCAGCTGGGGCACATTCGGAGCGTCGCAGCGCAAACGCGTGAAGCGCTTTTGATTGATGAGGAGCGCGAGGACGATGTGCTCGCAGAGGTCGATACGGCGGGCTCCGAGCAGCCGAAAACCGAGCCCGCAGCAGACGCGTTTGTCGAACCGGCCACGACGGCCGCAGGGCAGGACGAGGCCGACGAGCCAACCATTTCCATCGAACAGTTTGGTGTCGTGGCGCCGCTTCTTGCGCCGACGCCCCCGCCCGCAGCGGCTGCGTCCACTGACGCCGCGACCGAACTCGCGCCCGCCGCAGATGCCTTCCTTCGCGCGCTCCTCGAGCAAAACGCAGTGCAAGCGACATCGGCAGTGGCGCGCTCGGGCCAGAGCGAGGATATGCTCGTCGACAGCATCAACGAGGCGCTCTTTGACCTGGTGGGTGACACCGTTATCGAGTTTGGAGCGGCAGGACCGCAGATTATCGAGGACTACGAAGCAGACGTGAGAGGATACCTAGACCATGAGTGATACCGCATCCGCAGCACCCCACGTGCCCAAGCGCGTCGCCGCCGTCATTCTCAACTCGCTCAAGGGCGGCGTGGTCCCGCGCATCGGCCTTCCCTATATCACCGTGGGGCGCGAGGTCGAGATCCGTGCTCTGCTCACCGACCTGAGCCTCATCGCCGATGGCGGCGCAAGCTTCCGTTTCCTAGTCGGTCGCTACGGCGCCGGCAAGAGCTTTTTGCTCCAGACCATCCGCACGCACGCCATGGGCGAGGGATTCGTCGTGGCCGATGCCGACCTATCCCCTGAGCGCCGCCTGCAGGGCGGCCAGGGACAGGGCCTTGCCACCTACCGTGAGCTCATCCGCAACATATCGACCAAGACGCGCCCCGAGGGCGGTGCGCTCAACCTTATCCTGGATCGCTGGGTCGCCTCGTGTGCCGATGCCGACGAGTCTGCCGTCAATGCCCAACTGGCCCCACTCGAGGAAATGGTCCACGGCTTCGACTTCGCCCGCATGCTCCGCCGCTACCGCGCGGCCGTATCCGAGGGCGACGAAGAAGCTATGAGCCGCGTGACCAAATGGATTCGCGGCGAGTACCGCACCAAGAGTGAGGCACGCGCCGAGCTGGGCTCCTCAACCATCATCAGCGATGACGACTGGTACGACTACGTTAAGCTCATTGCGCGCTTTTTGGTCTGCAGCGGCTACAAGGGCATGCTGGTGCTCATCGATGAGCTCGTGAATCTGTATAAGATTCCCAACGCCATCACACGCCAATACAACTACGAGAAGATCCTGACCATGTACAACGACACGCTCCAGGGCAAGGCGCAGTACCTGGGCATGATCATGGGCGGCACGCCAACCTCCATCGAAGACCGCCGCCGTGGCGTGTTCTCCTACGAGGCCCTGCGAAGTCGACTCGCTCAGGGCCGCTTTGCACGCGAGGACCTTAAGGACATGCTCGCGCCCATCATCCGCCTGCAGCCACTCACCTACGAGGAGTTGCTGGTGCTGATCGAAAAACTCATGCAGATCCATGCCGGATACTTTGGCTGGACGCCCACGCTTACCGAGAACGACTTGGTAGACTTTCTCAAGATTGAGTTTGGCCGCGTGGGAGCCGATACGCACCTGACGCCGCGTGAGGTCATCCGTGACTTTATCGAGCTGCTCGATATCCTGTGCCAGAACCCCGATGCAAACGTGGCTGAGTTGCTGCAAAGCGTCGGCGGCGACGCGCTGGCACCGGCAGCCGCAACAGGCGACACCGGCACCGCAGACGGCAACCGCAACTTCGCCGAATTCACCATCTAACCTGCCAAAAAGGGACAGGTCTATTTTGGCAGCTTTTATCTGCACAAACGTTGAGACAGCAATGCAGCAAACCATTGCCAACCGCATTGAGAGGTTCGTATTTGAGGGGAGGCCCCGTGAACGCCTTTGACCGATATGCTCCGTTTATCCAAGACTTCATCTACTCCCACGATTGGGAGAGTCTGCGCTCTATCCAGGTTGCGGCGGCAGATGCCATCTTTAACACACAAGACAATGTGCTCCTAACGGCATCCACAGCTTCCGGCAAAACCGAGGCAGCCTTCTTTCCCATCCTGACCGAGTTTTGGGAGAACCCGCCCGCGAGCGTGGGCGCCCTCTACATCGGCCCCCTCAAAGCGCTCATCAATGATCAGTTCGTCCGCCTCAACGACCTCTGCGAAGAGGCCGATATCCCTGTCTGGCACTGGCATGGCGATGTCTCGCAGTCGCACAAGGCTAAGCTCATTAAAAAACCGAGCGGTATCCTGCAGATTACACCCGAGTCACTCGAAGCGCTTTTAATCCATAAGCACATGGCGATCCCGCGCATGTTTTGCGACCTGCGCTACGTGGTCATCGATGAGGTCCACTCGCTCATGCGCGGCGACCGTGGCGGGCAAACGCTCTGCCTTATCGAGCGACTCTCGCGCATGGCCGGCGTGCAGCCTCGCCGCATTGGCCTTTCGGCTACCATCGGCGACCCCGAGCGCACGGGCGCTTTTCTCTCACAGGGAACGGGGCGCGACTGCATTATCCCCCGTTTTGAGGAACCGCGTCGCGTGTGGCGCATCTCCATGGAGCACTTCTACAACTCGGGCCCCCAGGCGCAGCAGCGGGGATTCATGGGTACAGGTCCTCAAGAGGCCGAAGTGCTTGCGTGCGAGCGCATCGATGCGGCGGCATCCGCGGCACTGCCCGCCGGCGCCCAAGACATGCGTCACAGCGGACAGCTCACACAAGAGGAGCGCCGTCAACGTCGTGAGCGGGCACAGGGCAAGGCCGCTCCCAAGGACCGCCAAGCTTCCTCGGCCCCCGAGGGCGAAGTCGACATCCCCCAAGCACCCGAACAGGCATTACTCAACCCCACCGATACAGCACCAGACAACGCCGACCCCGGTATGGGATATATCTTTGAGCACACGCGCGGCCGAAAGTGCTTGGTCTTTGCCAACTCGCGCGAGGAGGCAGAGGCCGTATGCTCCATGCTGCGTAGCTACTGCGAGAGCCGGCACGAGCCCGACCGCTTCCTTATCCATCACGGCAACCTCTCGGCATCGCTACGCGAGACGGCAGAAGAGCTCATGCGCGACGAGGAACAGGCACAGACAACCGTCACCACCTCCACGCTGGAGCTCGGCATCGATATCGGCCGTCTGGAACGTGCGTTTCAGATCGATGCGCCGTTTACCGTCAGCTCCTTTTTGCAGCGTATGGGCCGCACGGGACGCCGCGATCTTCCACCCGAGATGTGGTTCGTCATGCGCGAGGAAGAGCCCGAGCCGCGCACGATGATGCCTGAAACGATACCTTGGAAGCTCCTCCAGGGCATCGCGCTCGTACAACTCTATCGCGAGGAAAAGTGGGTCGAGCCGCCCGAGCTCGATCGACTCCCCTACAGCCTGCTCTATCACCAGACCATGTCGACCCTCGCCAGCACCGGCGAACTCACGCCGGCAGAGCTTGCCCAGCGCGTGCTCACGCTCAGCTATTTCCACCGCGTCTCGGCCGATGACTATCGCGTACTGCTGCGCCACCTCATCAAGATCGACCACATCCAGGTCACCGAGGGCGGTGGGCTCATTGTGGGCCTCGCGGGCGAGCGCATCATTAACAACTTTAAGTTTTACGCCGTGTTCCAGGAAAACGAGGAGTTCACCGTTCGCAGCGAGTCGGCCGAGTTGGGCACGATCGTCAATCCGCCACCGCCCGGTGAGCGCATCGCCATCGCCGGACACTGCTGGATTGTCGAGGAAGTGGACTGGAAGCGTCATACCGTCTTTGCCACGCAGGTCAAGGGCCGGGTGCCGGCCTACTTTGGCGACTGTCCCGGTGACATCAATACACACGTACTCGAGCGCATGCGCAAGGCGCTCAACGAACACGCCGCGTATCCGTACCTTATGGGTAACGCACGGGCCCGCCTTGCGCAGGCTCGTCATACGGCCGAGATTTCGGGCGCGGGAACTAAACCGCTCATTAACCTGGGCGGCGATACCTGGGTGCTCTTCCCCTGGCTGGGCAGCTACGCCTTTTTGGCCCTCGAGCGCATGCTCAAGATTAAATGTGCCGCGGAGTTGGGCCTTCGCGGACTCGACCCATCACGCCCGTACTTTATGCAGTTTAAGATGAAGGCCGACGAGGAGACGTTCTTTGAGGTGCTCGCCGCCGAGGCCGAGAAGGACTTCGATCCCATCGAGCTCGTCTATCCCGGCGAGGTGCCTTATTTTGACCGCTACGACGAGTTTGTTCCCGAAGAGCTCGTGCGCAAGGGCTTTGCCGAAGGCGTGCTCGACATAGAGGGCATGAAGCAGCGTGTCCGCAGCTGGAGCGACCACGCCTAAGACCCGTCTTTTTGGGACGGAGAGACTTACTTGTCGTGAAGGACGGTGCCGAGGAAGTCGGTGTCGAAGGGTACAGCTTCGGCAAAGACATAGTCGCCGTCGCTGGCGATGAGCAGGTAGTTCTCCTCGCCGCCGAACTCCGCATCGCCGCATGGGACCACCCAGGCGTGGGCGAATACCTCGAGTGCCGCGGCAACGCAATCGCGCAGGAACGTCACGTCGCTCCCCCTGTTCGCACTCACGATATTGGCAACATAGATGCCCCCGGGGTTCAGGCTGCCTCGCACCAAACGCAATGCCTCAACCGTCGCCAGCTCGCGTACGGGCTCGGCACCGCCAAAGCAATCGCTCACGACCACGTCGTAGCGACGATGACCCACGCTCGTCACGCCCAGATACGAGCGAGCCTCAGCGGTAATCACTCGCAGGCGATCGCCCACCGTGCGCTCCAGCTCGTCCAGGTAGAACCAACGGCGCGCCAGGCGCGTAATCTCGGCATCGTACTCAACGACGTCCATGCGCAAGCTCTCGTGCGACATCAGTGCAAACTTGGGATAGGCAAACCCGCCGCCGCCCAGCATGAGCATACGGTCGATACCATGCCCGTAAGCATCACGCATTGCGTCCTCAGCCTCAAACACGTCGTCAAACGCGCGATAGTACGCAAAGACGGGCTCCGCCCAACGCTCGCCAACGTAGCTTGCGCTTTGGTAAACGCCGCCTTGCACCAATACACGGACTTCGTCGCCGCCCTCATCGTGCACGCGTTTCACACGCGCCAACCCATTGCGGGTTCGCGCAACCTGCAGACAGGCAGCACGGACAGCGACAGCGGCCGCGCCAAGCGCCGCGGCCCCCAGAGCAACGCCGGCAACGACGCCGGCAGAAACACTCGGCTTGTTCATCTAGAGCTCCTTTTGCAGATAAAGGCCATGGTCATAAAATCCAAGATGACGATAGTACTCACGTGTGCCAATCGCGCTAATCACGTTGATACGCGCATAACCCGCATCCCGGGCAATCTCGCACGCACGCTCTACGAGCAAACGCCCCAACCCGTGATGCTGCGCCGCCTGGCCTTGATCGCCCACGCGCGCCGCCATGCCATACACGTGAACCTCGCGAATCATCGCCTCGTCCGACACCGTCGGCAACTCGTCCGCATGCGCGGCAACAAACGCGCGGTCGGGCAGCGACAGGCGCAAAAAGCCCGCGATTTTGCCCTGCGGTG
Organism: Collinsella aerofaciens; assembly: GCF_001404695.1. Taxonomy (GTDB): domain Bacteria; phylum Actinomycetota; class Coriobacteriia; order Coriobacteriales; family Coriobacteriaceae; genus Collinsella; species Collinsella aerofaciens_E. The sequence continues at coordinate 45,546 of NZ_CZAQ01000005.1, forward strand.
TCACCCACTGCAAAAAGCGCTCGTGCGTCACCGGCGTCTCGTACGCCACTTCCTCGTCAAGGGTCAACTCGTCCAGGTCGGCACCCGCCGTGCTGATCTCGCGATAGCGAATCTCACGCACCGTCGCACCGTCACCCCGAGCAGCCAGGCGGTTCTCAACGAGCTGGCGCAGGTTGGGTTTCTTGTTGCCCACCATGATGTCATCGGAGCTAAAGTCGCGGATCATGCGGCTGATGCGGCAGAACGCCGGCGTCACCACGATGTCGTCGGCCAACACATCGAGCAGCTCGTCCTCGGTATAGGGGCGCCACTCGCCACGCTCGTAACAGCCCACCAGACGCGAGCCCTCGATGAGCGCGCACGGGTAGACCTTGACCTCGTCGGGCATAAAGGCGCCCTCGGTCATAAAGCGCTCGTAGTCGCGCTTGTCCCCATCAGGCGTGGCGCCCAGCAAGTTGAGCATAAAGTGCGCGTGGATCTTAAAGCCAAACAGGCGCGCGAGCGAAAACGCCCGCTCGATCTGCGCCACCGAAATGCGGCGCTCGTTGATATCGAGTAGATGCTGGTCAAGACTCTGAATACCCATCTGAATCTTGGTGCAGCCCAAGCGGCGGATAAGTGTGAGGGCCTGCGGCGTTACGGCATCGGGGCGTGTCTCGATAACGAGCCCCACCACGCGATGCTTCGCCGTCTCGTTGATGCGCTGCTGGTGCTCAAGTTCCTCCATCGTTGCCGCCTGCCACTCGGCAACCTCGCCCCACGGCGTGCCAGGGCCGTACAGACGACGCACCGCACGGTTGTAGCCGCCCACAGCAACATCCACGCGCTCCTGCTCTCCTGCAACACCGCTCACGAGCTCGGCCTCGTCTGTCGCAATGCCGGCAGCCCGGTAGCGCTCGCGACGCCCCGCCACCACCGGCGGCAGGGCATCGGCGGGCGCATCGTCGAGCAGGCGCCCCGCCTCGGCACGACTGATGCCCGGACGCGCCAACATGGGATTTGCCGCCACGCCCGCCACCGCATCATCATTGAGCGCACGGAAGAGCTCCAACATAAACCACGTCTGATACCCTTGCGGATAGTCGCTCCAGGTACCGCCAAGCACAATAAGCTCGATTTTATCGGTCGCATGACCCATCTGCGAAAGCGCGGTCAGGCGAGCGCTCACCTGCAGATACGGGTCGAAGCAGTTTTGCTCCGCACGGGCGCATGCCGGCTCGGCGTGCAGATAGCTTTTAGGCATGCGCAGGTCGTTGGGGCAAAACAGGCAATCGCCCGAGCACGGCCAGGGCTTGGTGATGACGGTAATGGTCGCCACGCCCGAGGCCGTTCGGCGCGGCTTCATACGCAGCACCTGCAGCAGTTGACGTTCCAGATCGGAATCGACATTCCACGCAGCCCACCGAGCCGGCTCCTCACGTTTAACCCGCTGGTAGAACGGCAGCAGACGGCGCTTGGCCAAATCGCGTTTGTCGGCACCCTCGCGGCGCGCCTCGGCATGTATCAGTTTGACGAGCACCTTGTCGTCTACGGTCTCGCCGCGACGCAGGGCCTCGAGTATGTTCAAGATAATCTGTTCCATGCCCCCATTGTAAAGGCAAAGGCGCCGGAGCCCGTCACGGCTCCGGCGCCTCCATCAAAGAGCATGCCTATATGTACCGATCTCCGAAAACCGCATCTCACTCTGGATCAAACGACATGTCGCCCGAACCGACCTCGAAACGATACGTAGCAGACTTATCGCCGCTGTCGAATTCAAGATTCAATATGGTCTCGCCATCGTAGCCAAGCGGAAGGAAATCGCTCTCGAAGTCGCCGCTGCCCACGGTGAGGCTCGCCTTAAAGCCCGTAGAGTTCGGAACCGTTATCTCCACATCGCCCGAGTCCACACTCACGTCCATCGACTTCGCGGGGGCCTGGTAGAGCTCGAACGTCACATCGCCCGAACCGACCTCAGCGCTGAGCGCATCAGTCACGCTGCCCGTAAACTCTACATCTCCCGCACCCAGGAAAAGGTCGAAACCATCACAGGTGACACCGGCAATCTGCAGATCACCCGAGCCCACGTGCGCGTTGACTCCCTTCAGATGTGCGGCAACACGGCGCGGCAGCTCAACCGTAACCGAGCGGTCAATTGCCTTACCGTCATCACTTCCAAACTGAGAAACCTTGAGCGTCGAGTCCTCGACGGATGCGATGTTCTGCGTCGCGGCCTTGGAGGCATCCATACCATTGGCAACGCGTCCCCGCTCGATAACGCGAGCCTTGTTGCCATCAACAACCTTGACGTCCACCGTAGCCGCATCGATATCGAAATCGAGGTAGCGAAACTCATCAGCATCAAAGGTCGTACACGAAAGTTGCTGAGGCCGAGCGGAATAGTTACCGCTATTCAAGGAATCGTCCTCGTCAAACGCATCGTCCATACCAGACAAGCCGGATACAACATCGTTGAGATCCCACGGTCCATCAAAATGAATCAAAGTCCGCGAAATGCCAAAGACAAGCCCGATGATGAGCACAAACGCTCCGATGCCAATGCCCAGGCGCAGCTTGGATTCATGCGAAAGCTTCATCATTCGTCACCCTCTTTGGCACATGGCTCAGCGGTGGCCGCGGTAGCCACGCCAGCATCAGGTTCCGCAGAAGTATCCTTCCCCTGGGCCTTGATCGCCACCGACGCCGGGCCAACCTGAATATCCCCGCGCGCCCAATCGCCATCGAGCGCACGCGCCACCCAGTGATAGATGGGAATCGTAAAGAAGATCAGCGCGGCAAAGGGACAGGCACCAAACAGGAACATCAGCAAAAAGAACAGCAGCCAGCACACGGCCCAATACGGGAACGACTGGAACGGGCCCTTCACCGGAGTCGAGCCAACCGCGGTGCCACTCGTCGCCTGCGCCGTAGCGGCATTGGCGGCCTGCGCACTCCAGCTTGCCGCCTGCGCCGCCTTGGCCGCGGCATCACTTGCCTGCGTAGCTGCCTCCGTGGCGCGTGCCGCCGCCTCATGGGTGCGGGCGCGCTCTGCCGCCTCGGCCTCGCGCTGACGGGCGCGGTCCTCGTTCTCAAACTCGATATCGTCCTCGATCTCGTCGCTCGGATTGAGCAGCTCGTCCAGGCTCACGCCATAGAGTTTGGCGAGCGAGATCAGGTTCTCGGTATCGGGCGAGCTCTCCGCGCGCTCCCATTTACTGACTGCCTGGCGCGACAGCCCCAGCTTTCGCGCCAGCCCTTCTTGGCTAAAACCCTTGCTGCGACGAAGGTCGGCGAGCCGCTGCGCAGTTTCTACATTCATGGTTCCTCCTATGTGATGCCAGCCGTGCCGCCGGACCGTTTTTGTTCTTAAGGCGCCTTGCACAGTTAAAAATCTATCCGCCACCGCCAAGAGCATGCCACCTATTCTAGTGAGATTTTTGACAACCGGCGGTTGCGGGCACATATGAGCTGCGGAAATGTGTCCAAACAAAGCAATGACCCGTAGCTTGGTTGTCCCCGTTGCGGCGTTAACGGTAGTATGGTCGTACTGTTTATTCCGCACCGCCAACGGAGGGAGTCCCGCGCCGTGAACCGCGATTTCGCCTCATCGCTCATCCAGCTCAACAACACGTTCTATCGCGAGCACTCCGCCTCCTTCTCCGATACGCGCCAGGCCCCGTGGCCCGGCTGGGTACGCACCATGGACATCGCGCTCGGGCAGCTCGACGTCGCCACGATCGAGCATCCCGTCCGCGTCTTCGATCTCGCCTGCGGCAATATGCGATTCGAGAACTTTGCAGCCGGCGGCGCACTTGCCGCCAAGGGTGTCGACGGCGCAAACCCCTCGGCAGATGCCAGCTGCCCGTTTGAGTTCTATGGCGTCGACTCGTGCCAAGACCTGGCCATCGATGCACATGGCCACGCGCTTCGCATTCCCAACCTGCACTTCCAGGAACTCGACGTGCTCGACGCCCTCATGAAGCTCAACCCCGCCGAAACACCCGACGTGCTTTTCGACGCCCCGCTCGCCGACATCTCGGTCTGCTTTGGCTTTATGCACCACGTGCCGTCGTGCGAGTACCGCGTACGCGTGCTCGACGCCCTGGTGCGGCAGACGCGCCCGGGCGGCATCATCGCCATCAGCTTTTGGGAGTTTATGAACGATGAGCGCATGGCGCGCAAGGCCGTTCGAGCCGAAGCCCGTGCCGAGCTCACCCCGCCGTTTGAGGGTTACGATTCCGCGCAGTTTGAAGCCGGCGACCACCTCATTGGCTGGCAAAACGACCGCCACGCCTACCGCTATTGCCATCACTTTGACGATCAGCAGATCACCGACCTGGTGCGCGGCGTCCGTACGTTCTACAAGAGCGGCGAGGTCCCCGTGCGCGAGCTTGAGCGCTTCCATGCCGATGGTCGCAGCGGCGAGCTCAACCGCTATGTAATCCTCAAGCGCCTGTAGGCACCGACGACTCGCCGCCGGGCCGCACCACATCTTTCGGGCAAACTATGCCCACCCTTTTTTCAACCCATTGACGGAACGCGCAGCTATGCGTTCCATACTTATGACCAAGGAGCCTCATGGGAGCCGTCCACGTTCGCACGCCTAAGAACTTTGTGCTCGAGGAGCGCCTGGAGCGCTACGTCGATGCGATTGAGACGAACCCTGAAATCTATGCCGGAGATTGGCGCGAGGCCTGTGCGCCAGTTGGCAGCAAGCCCTTTGAACACCTTCACCTGGATCTTGGCTGTGGCAAGGGAACGTACCTTGTAGAGCGCGCGGCCCACGAGCCAAACACCCTCTTTATCGGTATGGACCAGGAGCCCATCTGTATCGCCTATGCCGCGCAGAAAATCTGCGAGCAGGAACTGACCAACGCACTCGTCCTGCCCCGAAGCGTCGCATCGCTGCCGCAGCTGTTTGCCGCAGGCGAGCTCGATGCCATCACCATCAACTTTCCCACGCCGCAGCCCAAGGCCAAGTACGCCAAAAAACGACTCGTCCATGTCGACCATCTGATGCTCTACCGCCCGCTCTTTGCAGCCGGCACCACCGTCACGCTGCGCACCGACAGCAAGCCATTGCGCGACTACGCCCTGGGGCAGTTTGCCTCGGCCGGCTACGACACGCTTTGGGTAAGTGACGACGTTCGCCGCGACCATCCCGAGCATCCCGAGACCGAATATGAATGCCGCACGCGCGAAATGGGCGCCGCTGTCTATGGCATCTGCGCCACACCCGGCACGCAGCCAACCGACGAACAGCTCACAGTAGGACGCGCGCAGGAGCAAAGCCTTGCCTGCTACCTGCCCGATAACCTCGATGAGCTCACCTATGTACCTCTGGGCATGGAAGAAGCCGTCGAGAACTTTAGAAACCGCGCCCGCAAAGGCAAGAAGCGCCTGCCGCAAGAGCACTAACTTCAAGCGCCCATTTCCTGCATTTTCTCGCGCGCTGGCACCCCGCGGCGCCGCTACGCCATAATAGTTGGCGGACAATCGCGAGAGAAAGCAACCACATGGCACAGACCACGACAGATACCGCTGCCAGCACCGTTTCCGGTGCCGGGGCCGCCAGCTCATTCTCGGGCGGCACGGGAACCGAAGCCGAGTTTGGCTCGCTCGGCGCGCTCTCCCCCACCTGGTGGGAGCCCGAGGACGGCAGCGAGCCCGAGCCATGGCTCACGGCCGATCAAGCCTTCGAACGCTTCTTTGAATGGACGAGCGATCGCGGCATTGAGCTGTGGGACCACCAAGAAGAGGCCCTCATGGACCTGGCTGCCGGCGATCACGTCATTTTAGGCACACCGACCGGATCGGGTAAATCGCTCGTCGCGCTGGGCATGCTCTTTATGGGCATGGCGCAGGGCAAGCGCTGCTATTACACGGCCCCCATCAAGGCCCTGGTCAGCGAGAAGTTTTTCGACCTTGTACAGGTGCTCGGCCGCGACAACGTCGGCATGATCACCGGCGATACGCACATCAACACCAAGGCGCCCGTCATCTGCTGCACGGCCGAAATCCTTGCCAACGATGCGCTGCGCGAGGGTGAGGACGCCGATGTGGGCTGCGTGGCCATGGACGAGTTCCACTACTTTGCCGACCCCGACCGCGGCTGGGCCTGGCAGGTGCCGCTGCTCACCCTGCCCCACACGCAATTCATGCTCATGAGCGCCACGCTCGGCGATGTCACCGCGATCGCCGCCTCGCTCGAGGAACACACCGGCGCTACCTGCGACCTAGTCGTCGACGCCCCGCGTCCCGTACCGCTGAGCTACGACTATGTGACGACCTCCCTCGAGGGCACCGTCGAGCTCGCGATGCGTCGCGGCGAGGCCCCGCTCTACATCGTGCACTTTAGCCAGGATGCCGCACTTGCGACGGCACAGTCACTCGCCAATTTTGGCATCGCCAGCAAGGAGCAGCGCGAGGCCATCAAGGAAGCGGCCAAGGGCACGAGCTTCTCGACGGCCTTTGGTAAGATTCTCAAGCGCCTGCTTGGATGCGGCGTCGGCGTGCACCATGCTGGCATGTTGCCGCGCTATCGCCTGCTGGTCGAGCGCTTGGCGCAGCAGGGTCTGCTGCCCGTCATCTGCGGCACCGATACGCTCGGCGTCGGCATCAACGTACCCATCCACACCGTGGTGCTCACCGCGCTCACCAAGTTCGATGGCTACAAGATGCGTCGTCTGCGCGCCCGCGAGTTCCACCAGATTGCCGGTCGCGCCGGCCGCTCGGGCTTTGATACCGAGGGCATGGTGATTGCCGAGGCACCCGAGCACGAGATCGAGAATGCCAAGCTTATGGCCAAAGCGGGCGACGACCCCAAAAAGCTCCGTAAGATTAAAAAGAAAAAGGCCCCCGAGGGCTTTGTCACCTGGAACAAGCAGACCTTTGAGCGCCTGATCGAGACGCAGCCCGAGACGCTCAAGCCGCGCCTGCGCATCACACACTCCATGGTGATTAGCGTGGTCGAGCAGGGCGGCGATGCCCGAGCCCGCGTACACGACCTCATCGAGACGAGCTTGCAGACCCCCGAGGAAAAGGCCAAGCTCGAGGTTCGCGCCGACGAAATCTTCGCCACGCTCATCGATTCCGGCGTCGTCGTTCGCACCGAGGTGCCGCCCGCACCCGACGCCCCGACTGACGCCGCACCAGACATCGACTATGCGCTGACGGTCGATCTGCCCGAGGACTTCGCGCTCGATCAGCCGCTCTCGCCGTTCTTGCTTGCCGCATTGGAGCTGCTCGATCCCGAGAGCGAGACCTATACCATGGATCTAATCTCAATGGTCGAGGCAACGCTCGAGGATCCCAAGCAGGTGCTGCGCGCACAGGAGCGCGCCGCACGCGATCGCGCTATGGCCGAAATGAAGGCCGACGGCATCGAGTATGAGGAGCGCTTGGAGCGCATTCAAGACGTCACGTACGAAAAGCCGCTCGAGGATTTGCTCGATGCCGCCTTTGACAAGTACTGCCAGGAAGTGCCCTGGGCAAACGACTACCAGCTCTCTCCCAAGAGCGTCCTGCGCGATATGCTGGAAAGCGCGAGCGATTTTAAGGGCTACATTCAAAAGCTCGGCATCGCCCGCTCCGAGGGCATTTTGCTGCGCTACCTGGCAGAGGCTTACCGTTCGCTCGACCGCACCGTACCCATTGAGAAGCGCGACGAGCGCCTGCGCGACATTATCTCGTGGCTGGGCTTTGTGGTGCGCTCGGTGGACTCGAGCCTGGTGGATGAGTGGGAGAACGCCGGCAACCCGGCAGCCCTCGATGCCGCACCGCCGCAGGGCATCGACGAAGTCGTGGCAGACCGCCGTGGCTGCACCCTGCTGGTGCGCAACGCGCTCTTCCGCCGCGTGACCCTTGCCGCCCGCGAGCATGTTCGCGACCTGGGCGAGCTCGACGACGACTGGGGCATGAGCGAGATCCGCTGGCAAAAAGCACTCGACGCTTACCACGAGCAGCACGAGGAAATCCTCACCGACGGAGATGCCCGCAGCGCCGCGATGTTTTCCATTGACGAGTCCGACGAGAAGACCGCGCACGTATGGCACGTGCACCAGATCTTTGCCGACGAGGATGGCGACCACGATTTTGGCATCATGGGCGATGTCGATCTGGACGCCACGCAAGACGGCGGCGAGGTCATCTTCAAAAACTACCGCGTCGGCTTTATCGAGGACCTGCTCGAGGACTAGCCGAACGTACCGAAACGAAACGAAGCGGGGCCGTTGGCAATTTCGCCAGCGGCCCCGCTTTTGCACTATCCGCTATACCTTACTCGGCATCCTCGATCTCATACGAATCCGCCTCGGCTGGCTCATCGTTTGTCTCTGACGCAGCCCCGCGCGCCTCGTCAAACGCCGCCTTCATGGTCTTGTTGCCCCACGTGAGCTTGCGAATGGTAAGATCGTCGGCCTTCTTGTTGGCTAGGCGCAGATTGTTCTCGGAGGACAGCAACGCCTCCTTGGTTTTCTGCAGATGGCTAATCGTCTTGTCGATCTCATCAATCGCCGTTTGGAACTTGCGGCTCGCGATCTCGTAGTTGCGACCGAAATCATTCTTGAACTTTTCCATCTTGGCTTCGAAGTTCGTAACGTCGATATTCTGCTGTTTGTACTCCGCTAGCTCCTGCTTATAGCGCAGCGAACCCATGGCGGCGTTGCGAAGAAGCGTAATCATGGGAATGAAAAACTGCGGGCGGATCACGTACATCTTCTCGTAGCGATAGCTCACGTCGACTATCCCTGCGTTATAGAGCTCGCTCTCGGGCTCGAGCAGCGTGCAGAGCACCGCGTACTCACAGCCTTTTTGGCGGCGATCGTGATCGAGTTTCTTAAAGAAGTCCTCGTTTTTATGCTTGGTCGTGGTCTCGTCGTTCTCGTTTTTCATCTCGAACATAATCGAAATGACCTCGTTACCGCTTGCGTCGCACTCGCGGAAGATAAAGTCGCCTTTGGTACCCTCGGACGCATCGTTATCTTTCTCGAAGTACGCGTTGGGAAACGCCGTCATGCGCAGACGGTTGAACTCGGTCTCGCAGTGCTGCTCGAGCGACTCGCCCACCATCTTGGTGGACAGGCGGACCTTCATGTCCTTAAGGCGCTCAATCTCTTCATCCTTGTAGCGAATCAGGTCATCGCTCGCGCGCTTGGCCTGCGCAAGCTCGAGCTCGTGTGCCGCCTTGGCTTGCTCCTCGCGAGAATCGCGCACCGCCAGCTCGCTCGTCAGCTTGGCACGCGCTTCGTCACGCTCACGCTCTGCTGCGGCAACCGCCTCCGATAGGTTCATTTTGGCCGTCAGTTCCTGTTCGCGCAGCTGAGCACGCAGACCCTCGGCTTCCTGCTCGGACTGAGCCTTTGCGACGGAAAACTTCTCTTGTACCTGCGCGCGATAGTCAGCAAGCGTGCGCTCGGCCTCGCTGCGAGCGGCCTCGAGCTCACGCTGCGACTCGGCCGCAGCAGCAGCAAGCGCCATCTCCTGGGCCTTGTCCGCCGCGGCAAGCCTGGCCTGCAGCTCGGCAATCTGAGCATCACGTGCAGCTAAATCGTTTTGAGCAGCATTACGTGCCGCCGCCTCGGCAAGCCTGGCTTCATCATCTTTGCGCCCCAACTGCGCACGCAGGTTGTCGATCTCGCGCTGCAGCTCGGCATTCTCCTTTTGAGCATCGGCGCGGGCCTCAACCGCCGCACGCTGGCTTGCACTCTCGCGCTCTGTGGCAGCGCCCTCGAGCTTGGCGCGCAGCTCGGCAAGCTCAGCATCGCGCTTGGCAACCTCTTGTGCCAGCTGCTGAGCTGCAGCATTCTTCTGCTCGACAAGCTGAGCGTTGCGCTGAGACTCTGCCTCCTGCAAAGCGGCTGACGAACGCGAGCGCTCAAGCTCCAGCGCCTGCTCGCCCTCGCGTCGAGCCGCCGCTACGCGCTCATCCAGGTCACGCGAGAACTCAGCATCGCGCACTTGCTTGACGATATCCGCATAGCCGGACGCATCGACCTTAAAAACTTCGCCGCAATGCGGGCACTTGATCTCGTTCATAGCAGCTCCTCAATGGACGCAAATTTCAACCGCCTACACTCTACCGCGCCGCGCGGACAAAATAGGCGCCGCTGCCAGAATGGCAACGGCGCCAGAACCGCCACAAAGGTGCCTGTCCCCTTCGTGGCGGTTTGCGAGCTACAGTCCAAAGAAATTCAGGATCTGGTCTCGGCTTACGGGCTTGTAGTCGTTGGCGTCGAGGCCCACATCGTAGCGATAAATGGGACGCTCGCGATCGCGGTTGCGTGCGTTGGTGCGGTCACCCCTGCTGTGGATATGCCCATGCAGCATAATGGCGCCACGTGCCTTGCCGTTCCAGCTGAGCATGGGGTAGTGGCTCATAACCAGACGATGGCCCTTGGCATAGCCGGGAGCAATCTCCAGGTAATCGCGCACGTCTTCCCAAATCTGCGGTACGTCGGGATCTTCCCAGTCGCCGTCATGGTTACCACGGATGAGCGTCACGTTCTGGCATTCGATACGCTCGCGCAGGCGCACCGCCTCCGCCAGGGGCAAATGATAGGTAAAGTCACCCAAAATATAGAGGCGGTCATCCGCAGCCACGCACTCATTGATGGCATCGATGACCTTGCGATTCATCTCCTCGACCGAGCCAAACGGCCGATCCATGTCGTGCAAGATATTCGTATCGCCCAGGTGCAGGTCGGCGGTAAACCACATCATCGTCTCTGTCCTCATTTCGCAACGTGTTCAACTCGTGCTAAGTATACAGACGCAGCGATGTGGCGGTTATCCAAAGAGCCCGCCGAACAGTCCGCGGCGGCGTTTGTCTTTCTTTTTCGACGCATCACTCTGGGCGTTCTTGCCCTGCCGCTTCTTACGATCCTGCTCCAACTCATCGTCATCGAGTAGCAGATCCCACTCAAACGGATCGTCTGTCAGATCGAACAGATCATCGTTATCAAACATGGCCGCCTCCCTTACCGATTAGCGAGCATCCACCACGTAGAGTCCAACGCGCACCTGATGCCACGGGCTGCGTTCGGGAGCAACCTGTTGCACGCGGGCCTCAAATACGTCCTCGTGGCCGTAATACATCATCAAGGACAGCGGGCCGACCTCGTTTCCCGGAACATACCCAAGCTTGGTGTTGCCGTAATAGATCGCAACCGCCTCGGGGTCATGGGGATTATCGCGCTCGGCACACAGCGTCAGCTTATCGCCGACCTTAAGATCGCCCAGGACCAAAGCGCCGTCGGCATATTGAAATCCTGCGATGTGAAACGACAGAAGAACACGTGAAGGCTCGTACATAGCAGCTCCTCTAACAGCAGGATAAATCGGCGCTTAACCGTACTGAGAAGCTTACGGGCCCGTGCGGACACAAATTCGCCCCACCCGCGCCTTTTCGACCGTTTGTCGCTACACCATCTGATTCTAATGCACAAACATGCGCACGAACTTGTGCTTCCAGCTTGCGTAAGGAGCATAGCGGAATGGCACGTCCAACCACGTTGCCTTGTTCACGATGCTCTTCTTGTGGCTAAACGTATCGAAGCTCTCGTGTCCATGGTACTGCCCCATACCGCTCGCGCCCATGCCGCCAAAGCCCATATGGCTCGTAGCCAAGTGCATGATCGTGTCGTTGACACAGCCGCCGCCAAAGGGCACGTAACGCACAAAGCGCTGCTGAACTGCGCGATCCTGGCTAAAGATATACAGAGCCAGCGGCGTCGGACGATCTGTAATAAACGTCTCGGCCTCGTCTAGGCTCTCAAACGTCAGCACCGGCAAAATGGGGCCGAAGATCTCCTCCTGCATCACGGCGTCATCGGGGGTCACGCCGTCCAAAATCGTCGGCTCGATCTTGAGCGACGACTCGCGCGCCGTGCCTCCAAGCACAACCTTATCGGGGTCGATCAGCCCGCGTACGCGCGCAAAATGCTTGGCGTTGACGATATGCCCGTAATCCTCGTTATCGAGCGGATGCTCGCCAAACATACGGCGGGCCTCCTCCTTGATAAGGTCCAGCAGCTCGTCGTGCACGCGCGCATCGACCAGCAGGTAGTCGGGCGCTACACAGGTTTGCCCCACGTTGAGCCATTTACCAAAGGCGATACGCCGCGCCGCGACCTTCAGGTTTGCCGTCGCATCCACGATGCAGGGACTCTTTCCGCCCAGCTCAAGCGTCACGGGCGTAAGGTTTTTACTTGCACGCTCCATGACGAGCTTGCCGACCGGAACGCTACCGGTAAAGAAGATCTTGTCCCAGTGCTCATCGAGCAGCGCTTCGTTCTCGGCGCGCCCGCCCTCGACAACCGTCACCAGGCGCGAATCAAATGCCTCTTCACAGATTTGCTTGAGCACCGCGCTCGATGCCGGAGCATATGCGCTCGGCTTGATGACCACGGTATTGCCCGCGGCAAGGGCGCCGGCGAGTGGCTCGAGCGTCAGCAAAAACGGGTAGTTCCACGGAGCCATGATGAGTGTGACGCCATAGGGCACGGCCTGCGTCTTGCACACACTCACGGCGTTGGCGAGGTCACACGGACGCAGACGCGGGCGACTCCATCGAGCCACATGCGCAATCTGATGTCGAATCTCGGAAAGCGACGTGCCGATCTCGCACATATAGGCCTCGTCATGCGACTTTCCCAAATCGGTCTTGAGCGCATGGGCGATATCGGCCTCGTGGGCCCGTACCGCATCGCGTAAACTCACGAGCGCACGACGCCGAGCATCGACATCAAACGTGGCGTGCGTCTTAAAGTAGGTGCGCTGATCGCCGACGATGCGCGCAATTTCCTCGGTGTTCATGGCAACCTCCTAGTTCTCGTCCTCAAACATACCACCCGCGACGACCTCGTACATACGCTCGAGCTCCAAACGGTCCATCAAAAGTGGAACGGGGTATAGCGGATTGGCCTCAGCATCGGCATGGGCCGCCATTTGCGGAATATCGGAGCGGCGAATACCCGAGACATATTTGGGGAGTCCCAGGGCCTCGTTCATGCGGTCGACCCAATCGATAAAGGCCTCGGCCGCAAGACTGTCCTGCGCGGTAGCCGGCGCAATGCCCGCCATGCGAGCCAGATCGGCAAGCTTGGGGGCGGCGGCGTCACCATAGGCGCGAAGCATATGCGGCAGGATGATAGCGTTGGCCAAGCCGTGCGGAATCCCGTAACGCCCACCCAAGCTGTGTGCGATGGCGTGAACGTATCCAACATAGGAGCGGGTAAACGCAACGCCCGCCTTATACGCCGCCGAAAGCATATTGCGACGCGCACGCATGTCGTCGCCATGCTCATAGGCCTCGAGCAAATTGTCGTGGATGAGCTGCACCGCCTGTCGCGCCATCTTACGCGTATAGGGCGTGGTGCTTCGCCCGATAAAGGCCTCGACGGCATGCGTCAGGGCGTCCATACCCGTCTGCCCCGTAATGGAGGCGGGCAGACCGCGCGTAAACTCGGGGTCGTGCACCGCAAAGCGCGGGATAAGCACAAAGTCGTTAATGGGGTACTTGTAGTGCGTCTCGTCATCGGTGATAACCGCCGCGAGCGTGACCTCGCTTCCCGTGCCTGCCGTAGTGGGAACGGCGATAAGCAGCGGCAGGCGACGATGAATCCGCAGCAGGCCGCGCATCTTGTTGATGGGCTTGCTTGGCTGCGTGATGCGTGCACCCACGCCCTTGGCGCAGTCCATGGCCGATCCTCCGCCAAAACCGATAATGGCCTGGCAGGCGCTCTCTCGATACAGGGACGCTGCCTCCTCCACATTCGAGACCGTGGGGTTCGCACGCGTTTCGGCATAGACCGCAACGCCAACCCCCTGAGCCGTAAGCGCACGCTCGAGTGATGCCGTGAGCCCCAAACGTGCAATACCAGGGTCCGTCACGATAAGGACCTTCTGGATCGAGCGCTTTTGAAGCACCGCGGGCACATCCTCGGCATGCTCCAAAATGCGCGGCTCGGTATAGGGCAGGATCGGCAATGCAATGCGAAAAACCGTCTGATATGTTCGGCACCAGGCACGACGGGCTAGATGCATAAAGGAAACTCCTTCATTTGTTGATTGGTCAACATTTGCTCGACCGATTGTACTCAGCGGCGGTCAAAGGCGGCCTGCCAATCGTTAATCAATCAACATCTTCATATCTCAAAATTGTTTTATTAAAAATCATTCCTAATAGGCTTCACATTTGGTTGCATTTATGGATAATAGAACCCGTCAAGACGCACGTCCGGAGAGGGCCCTTACGGGACCGGACAAGCGCCCCATCGCCATCGATCGAAAGGATCGAATCATGAAGTTTGTTTGCCCCGTTTGCGGTTATGTGGAAGAGTTCGACGGCGACCAGCTGCCCGAGGACTTCAAGTGCCCCCAGTGCGGCGTTCCCGGTTCTCGTTTCTTGAAGCAGGAGGAGGGTCAGCTCGAGTGGGCTGCCGAGCACGTCGTGGGCGTCGCCAAGATGGAGGGCGTCTCCGAGGACATCGTTGCCGACCTGCGCGCCAACTTTGAGGGCGAGTGCTCTGAGGTCGGTATGTACCTGGCCATGGCTCGCGTCGCCCATCGCGAGGGCTATCCCGAGATCGGCCTGTACTGGGAGAAGGCTGCCCACGAGGAGGCCGAGCACGCCGCCAAGTTCGCTGAGCTCCTGGGCGAGGTCGTGACCGACTCCACCAAGAAGAACCTCGAGATGCGCGTTGAGGCCGAGAACGGCGCCACCGCCGGCAAGACCGATCTTGCCAAGCGTGCCAAGGCCGCCGGCCTCGATGCCATCCACGACACCGTGCACGAGATGGCTCGCGACGAGGCCCGCCACGGCAAGGCTTTCGCCGGCCTGCTCAAGCGCTACTTCGGCTAAGCCAATCGCCTGAGAGACATTCTCTAGCACGATAAGGCCCGAACCGTATTGGTTCGGGCCTTTTTCGTTGGCTTATTGCAGCTGTTCTTGAAGAACGATGAGCGACTGAGGGCTCAGGTCGTCGTATTGTATGAGGACGCGAGATGGAGCGTTCTTAGTCGATGCCCGATCACCCGTCCACAGGCAATCGGCGATATTGACATAGGAAATACGAGCGTCAGCGAAAGCCTTCGCGAAACCCTCCCCCGCCTTGTCCTCGGCCAGGACAACGGCACAGTAAAGGCCCGCGTCTGCATGCTCGATCGAGACCTCTCCTGCCGGAAATACCTTCCGCACAAGCGCCATCAGGCCATCACGCGCCTCGCGAGCACGAACGCGCACGCGGTTCACATGTCGCTCGTAATCACCCGATTCCAGCAAACGCGCCAAAGCGACCTGGTCAACAGAGCTCACCGACGAGGCGTAGAAACCAAGGTTGCGCCTAAACCGCTCCATTAGCTCATCGGGCAACACCATGTACGCCAAACGCAACGCCGATGAAAGGCTCTTCGAAAACGTGTTGGTGTAGATAACCGACTGGGCGGCATCGATCGACGCGAGCGCGGGAATCGGCTTGCCGGCAAGGCGAAACTCACAATCAAAGTCATCTTCGATGAGATACCGACCTGGTCGCTCGGCGGCCCAGCTCAGAAGCGCATAGCGCCGCGCAATGCTCGTCACAAGGCCGGTCGGATACTGATGGGACGGCATCAGGTGAAGGACATCGGTCCCGCTTTTCTGCAGAATGCTCAAGTCCACGCCCTCATCATCCAACGGGATATGTCGAACTTTGCAGCCCATAGCCTGATAGATGCGCGTCAGACGCAAATAGCCCGGGTCCTCAACGGCATACACCTTGTCAGTGCCAAGCAACTGAACCAACATGGTATCGAGCAGCTGGGCGCCCGCGCCGATAACGATATTGTTGGGGTCGACATTCATACCCCTTGTCCCGCGCAGATGGTGAGCAATTGCGCGTCGCAGCCGAGCGGTGCCCTGCGCCGGTGCGGGCGAAAAGATTTCGCGTTCGTCTTCGGATGCCAGCGTCGCCCGTAGCGCACTTTGCCAAAGCCGCGCCGCCTCCAAAGCAGAAGGAGAAAGTGCATCGAACAGCTCAACCTGTCCGTTGACATCATGCGCGCTGGGACCCACAGAAACGGCATCTCGGTCGATGCCCTCCGCAGCCGAAGCCAAAACCGGTGCATCCGGAAGCTCGCAAGCGTAGTAGCCACGACGCGGCATTGAGCAAATATAGCCCTCAGCGAGTAACTGGCTATATGCATTCTCGATGGTAATGACACTGATTCCCAGATGACTGGCAAAGGCACGCTTAGACGGAAGATGCTCCCCCGCCGCAATACGTCCAGCAACAATATCATCTCGAATTTGCTGGTAAACATACTCATAAAGCGATGCCTCGCCACGTTTTTCCAAATTGTAGTCAAGCATGAGTTTGCCACCTGACCTTATCGAGCCGTTCAATCTGGTATTAGGCTGACCTTATTATTATCTCGAAAACTGAGTATTTTGCCATATCCAGCCCCCCGATAGGATGTTCCGTCAAGCAATGCACATGCCAACCAAGGGAGCAACCATGGCAGAACAGACCAGCAAGGCCGATCGCGTCAAACTCAATCGCGAGCTCGCGCAGATGCTCAAGGGCGGCGTCATCATGGACGTCACCACGCCCGAGCAGGCACGCATCGCCGAGGAGGCGGGCGCCTGCGCCGTCATGGCACTCGAGCGCATTCCGGCCGACATCCGCGCCGCAGGCGGCGTCTCGCGCATGAGCGACCCCAAGATGATCAAGGGCATCCAAGAGGCCGTCTCCATCCCCGTCATGGCCAAGTGCCGCATCGGTCACATCGTCGAGGCGCAGGTCCTGCAGGCCATCGAGATCGATTACATCGACGAGTCCGAGGTTCTCTCCCCTGCCGATGACGTCTATCACATCGACAAGACCCAGTTTGACGTGCCGTTTGTCTGCGGCGCCCGCGATCTGGGCGAGGCGCTGCGCCGTGTTGCCGAGGGCGCCACGATGATTCGCACCAAGGGTGAGCCGGGCACGGGCGACGTCGTTCAGGCCGTGCGCCACATGCGCAAGATCCAAAAGCAGATCCGTGACGTTGTTGCCCTGCGCGACGACGAGCTCTTTGAGGCAGCCAAGCACCTGCAGGTTCCGGTCGAGCTGGTGCGCGAGGTCCATGCCACGGGTAAGCTTCCCGTCGTGAACTTTGCCGCCGGCGGCGTAGCGACCCCCGCCGACGCCGCGCTGATGATGCAGCTGGGCGCCGAAGGCGTCTTTGTCGGCTCGGGCATCTTTAAGAGCGGCGACCCCGCCAAGCGCGCAGCCGCCATCGTCAAGGCCGTGGCAAACTTCACCGATGCCAAACTCATTGCCGAGCTTTCGGAGGACCTGGGCGAGGCCATGGTGGGCATCAACGCCGACGAGATCGAGATTATCATGGAAGAGCGCGGGCGCTAGTCCAGCAGAAAGGATCGCACATGAGCGATTATGCAGACCAGACGGTCGCCGTGCTGGCGGTCCAAGGCGCTTTTGCCGAGCACGAGGCAAGACTGTCCGAGCTGGGCGCACGTTGTATTGAGCTGAGGCAGGCGGCTGATTTGAAGCAGGACTTTGACCGTCTGGTACTTCCCGGCGGCGAGTCTACCGTTCAAGGGAAGCTGCTTGATGAGCTGGGCATGCTCGAGGAGCTTCGCACCCACATTGTTGAAGGCATGCCCGTCCTTGGCACCTGCGCCGGCTTGATTCTATTGGCGCGCGATCTTGCCGCACACGACGATAAGGGAACGCCGCGCCTAGCAACCATGAACGTACTCGTTGAGCGCAACGCTTATGGCAGACAGCTCGGCAGTTTTCGCACCAAGGGCCAGGTGTCCGGCATCGACGGTGAAGTGCCATTAACATTTATCCGTGCACCCCGCATCGTCGAGGTCCACGGCGACGCCAAGGCCTTAGCGAAAGTCGACGGCCGTATCGTCGCCGCCCGCCAAAGCAACCAGCTCGGCGTAACCTTCCACCCCGAACTCGACGAAGACACCCGCCTCCACGAACTGTTCCTACAAATGTAGGTATCGAAATCAACAAACGAAACGAGAGTGGACAATCTCCCACCTTGAGCATGAATATGGGCTCAAACCGGGAGATTATCCACTCTCATGCTATGTAGTCGTTGGGGACGTTCTTAAACGACCACTCGAACAAGAACGTCCCCAACGACTACCTTTTTGGCAGGTTTGAATCAAGGCGACGCCGATGTTTTGACACCGACAGCGAAAACCCGCCAGAGCGAGCAAGGTGCCTTGAAGCGAGGCGGCATTGACCTTTTGGTCATGCCGCCGAAGCTGAAAGGCAGATTGCCGCTCTGACGGGTTTACAGCGTCAACTGGTTACGCGGTTTGGTAAAACCGCGTAACCCAATTAGAAGCGGTTGCCGCGGAAGCCGCCGCCGTTGCGGCCGCCACGATCGCCACCGCGACCGCCGCGGTCGTTACCACGGTTGCCGCCGAAGCCGCCACGGTTGCCACCGCGATCGCCATAGCCACCACGGTTGCCGCCGAAGCCGCCGCGACCGCCACGGTCGCCGCCACGGTCACCAAAACCGCCACGGCCGCCACGATCGCCACCGCGACCGCCGCGGTCGCCACCACGGCCACCACGATCGCCAAAGCCGCCGCGACCGCCACGGTCGCCGCCACGGCCACCACGGTCGTCACGGCCGCCGCGAGGACCGCGATCCTCGTCCAGGCCCATGGCGACGAGCGGAGCGATGACCTTATCGAGAGCGGCCATCAGCTCGGTGGCCTCCTCGTAAGAAAGCTCAGGCAGGAGCTTCTCCTTCTTGTTGGCAAGCTCGACCAGGCCCTCAGCGGCATCCTCGGCAGCGAAGACGACGATCTTGCGCATATCGCCCTCGGCGTCGTCGATGCGGCCGACCAGATCGGCGGCCTCGGCCTCGGCCATCAGGCCATCGAGCTCACGAAGGCGCATGCCCAGCAGGTCGGACATTTCCTTCTGCTCCATCTTGGGCTTGAGGTCAAGGAGCTTGATGGCGCGCTCGATGTTCGCCATGCGCTCGGCCTTGGCCTCCTCCTCCTTGGAAATAGCAAAGCGACGGCTACGCAGCAGGCGGGCGGCCTTCTGCATCTTGTCCATCAGTTCTTCGTCATCGTAATCAACGGCGGCCTCGACAACCTCGGCCTCCTCCTCGGCGGAAACCTCGTCAGCAGCCTCAACCTCGGCAGCTTCGGTCTCCACGGTCTCGACTGCCTCAACCTCGGCAGCCATGGTCTCGTTCTCGGTCTCGTTCATGATCTCTTCGTTCTCGGACATGAGACTCCTTCTTGGCCCTCTCGGGCATCATCGCCCCATTCGCGGGGCCCGTCGCGCACTCTTTGCGCTTTAAACATTCATGCCTCTCGGCAAAACGTCCATTAGTTTATGGTGTCGCCATCCAATCTAGCTGCAGAATCTATGTGCACACATTAATGCGACATGTGCGACTCGCGACGAGCGTACACCAGCGACGTCGCGAACCCGACCACGGCAATCACAGCCGCCACACGCACGGCAGTTGCAAATCCAATCGCCTGGGCAACGTCGGTCGCAGCGCCAGCGGCGCCGGCAGTCGACGCAGAACTCGCGAGCAGGCCGATAAACAGCGACGGGCCAAACGATGCGGCAATCATGTTCCACGTGTTAAGCAATGCCGTTCCGTGAGGATGCTCAGCGGCGGGAAGCGTCTCCAAACCGGCGGTCTGCGAGGGGCTCAGTACCAAACCGACGCCGGCATACACCACAACGGTCAGCAGCACGACAACGCCGATGTTCATGCTTGCCGCCGTCATCGAAATGGAAATCTGCCCCACAGCGATCAGGGCAAAGCCGACCGGCAGCAGCGGCCACGCACCACGGGCATCCATCACGCGTCCGCCCACAATCGAGGTCACGGCGTTGCAGGCGATCGCCGGCAAAATGAGCAAACCCGCAACAAGTGCGGTCATGCCGTATGCGCCCTCAAAATAGAGCGGCAACAAAACACTCATCGAGAACGTTGTCATCATCGACACCACCACAAGCAGGCACGCAGGCCAAAAACGAACGCTCGCCATGGGACGCACGTTAAGCACCGGATGCTCGAGCTCGAGCTGACGGGCCGCAAACAAGCCGAGCAGCACAAGGGCGGCGAAGAGCGTCACGATGCCGGAAATCAGATTGGTCGAGAACTCGCCTACGGAATACACAAATGCCGTAATGCCGGCAGCGAGCAAAACAACCGACAGAATATCAAGCGTGGTGTTCGAGCGCTCTCCGACATTCTGAACAAGCTTTACGCCCGCCGCAGCGACCGCAATGCCGCCCACCAACGGCACTACGAACACCGCTCTCCAGCCAAACAACGTGCACATAAGACCACTAATCACAGGCCCAAACGCCGGCCCTAGCGTAATGCAGGCACCGCCCAGGCTCAGATACAGACCGAGCTTCTCGCGCGGAGCGCAAGATAGCACTACATTCATCATGAGCGGAAACAAGATACCCGATCCCGCAGCCTGCAAAATACGACTTGGCAGCAAAACGGCAAACGACGGGGCGACCAGGCACAGGACTTCGCCGGCGACCATGCATCCGCATGCGAAAAACAGCAGCTTGCGCGTCGAGAAACGACCGGACAGATAGGCCATGATGGCCGTAAAGATCGATGTCACGATCATGTAGCCCGAAACTAGCCACTGCGCCGTGGTGGCACTCACCGAAAAGGCCGCCATGATATCGTGCAGTGCCACGTTAATGATGTTCTCGTTAAACGCGGCGACAAAGGCTGCAATATACATTACGACGAGAAACGCCGAAGTGGCCGATGGCGTTGCTTGAACTTGTTGCTGAGATTTGCTCCCCATGCATTTACTTCCTCTTGGAACGACAGTCGCATCGCCCCAGAGGAACAGTCCAGGGCGAGCATGAGCCCTAGACTTACGTCAGACGCCGCACGCGACGGATCCGACAACATGGTCCAACGTTGAAAGATTGTAACGCTGACGCGCAGCTTTCCTTCCGCGCTATTATTAAAAGTCCACGAAAGCACGAGACATGAGGAGCCCGCCATGATTAAGCCCATCATGAAATCCGAGTTCTTTTTGCGCCTCCCCTCCGAAGACGCCGGCCCAGAAGATGCCGCGACCGGACAGGATCTTCTGGACACGCTCCACGAACATGAGCACGAGTGCGTGGGCCTCGCCGCCAACATGATCGGCGTGCGCAAACGCATCATCTGCGTAAAGGACGGCAACAGGGCGCTGTTGATGTACAACCCTCAAATTCTTGAGCAGGTCAATGCCTATCAGACGAGCGAAGGGTGTCTTTCGCTCATCGGCGAGTGTCCCTGTACCCGCTATCGTCGCATTAAGGTTGAGTATTTTGACGAGAACTTCGTCCACCGCATCAAGAGCTTCTCGGGCTACACCGCCGAGATCATCCAACACGAAATCGACCACTGCAACGGGATTGTTATTTAGTCCCGCCGATTCAAGAAAGCTCCCTGCAGCAAAACAACTGCAGGGAGCTTTTCATTGTGCGGAGTTTCTATCCCCTACGATTGACGGTAATGGTCGAAGAAGTCGGCGAGGTCTTCGAGCGACTCTTTGAGCACTTCCATGCGCGGCAGGTACACGATGCGGAAGTGGTCGGGCTCAGCCCAGTTAAAGCCGCCGCCGCGCGTGATCAGGATCTTCTTCTCGTGCAGCAGGTCGAGGGCAAACTGCTCGTCATCGGTGATATTGAACTTTTTAACATCCATCTTGGGGAAGATATAGAACGCCGCGCGCGGCTTAACCACCGAGATGCCGTCGATCTTGTTGAGCGCCTCATACACAAAGTTGCGCTGCTCGTAGACACGACCGCCGGGGCGGATGTAATCGTTGACGGACTGGTGTCCGCCGAGCGCCGTCTGAACGATCGACTGAGCCGGCACGTTGGAGCACAGGCGCATGTTGGAGAGCATATTGATGCCCATGATAAAGTCGCTCATGCAGCGCTGGTTGCCCGAAAGCACCATCCAGCCAATGCGATAGCCCGCAATCATGTGCGACTTGGACAGACCGCTAAAGGTAACGCAGGGCAGATCGGGGGCGAGCGAGGCAATCGAGACGTGCTCGTAGCCGTCCATGCACAGGCGGTCGTAGATCTCATCGGCAAAGATCATGAGCTGGTGCCTGCGCGCAACCTCGACGATGCCCTCGAGCACCTCGCGCGGATAGACAGAGCCCGTGGGGTTGTTGGGGTTGATGATGACGAGGGCCTTGGTCGCGCTCGTGATCTTGGACTCCATATCCTCCAGGTCGGGATACCAATCCGCCTGCTCATCGCATAGATAGTGCACGGGATGTCCACCGGCAAGGGTTGCGCACGCCGTCCACAGCGGGTAGTCGGGGCTGGGGATCAGAATCTCGTCGCCGTTGTCGAGCAGCGCGTTCATCGAAAGCTGAATGAGCTCGGACACGCCGTTGCCCGTGTAGATGTGCTCCATCTGAACATTGGGCAGGCCCTTAATCTGCGAATACTGCATGATCGCCTTGCGCGCGGAGAACAGGCCACGCGAGTTGGAATAGCCTTCGCAGTCGGGCAGCTGCTGGCGCATGTCCTTGATGACCTCATCGGGTGTGCGGAAACCGAAGGGCGCCGGGTTGCCGATATTGAGCTTGAGGATGCGCTCGCCCTCATCCTCCATACGGGCAGCCTCGTCGACGACGGGACCGCGCACGTCATACAGGACGTTATCGAGTTTGGTGGATTTAGAAAAAGTACGCATGGTGGCGCTCCTTGGAATTTGAGCCGTGGGGCTAGGTTCGGATTTGGCAACGTTATGGGACGAGGACGTCTCGCCTTGATCGGCGCCACCGGCAAGCAGCCAGGTAACATCGACCTCCAAAATGCGGGCGAGCAGCTCTGCCACATCGCGCCGCGGGATCGTCTTGCCGCTCACATATTGGCTCATCTGACTCTTGCCGAGTTTTTTGCCGAGCATCTCCGATGCGCGGATTACGTCCGACTGGCGAACGTCGCGATCGGACATAGCCTGTCGCAGGCGATCGCTAAACGTCTCTTGGGCCACTAGAACCTCCTTGCTGGCAAAGTTCAATTTATAGAACACGAATTGAACCAAGGTTCAATTTAGCAAGCAGTATAGCGCGGCGCATTATCCGGAAGTTCAATTTCACAAGAAAATGTACCGAGCCCCGAGAATTGTCCAAAAGTGGACAACAGGTACGCGCTTTTAGAGGTATTCAAGGAATCGAGCGGCGGCAAGCGAAACGTCAGCCGTGCGATATATCGCGTTGATCTGCCGATGGGGATGCCCCTCGAGCGGGCGCACGGCAACATCGAACTGGCAGCGCCGCAAGATGAGCGCCGGAAGAATGCTCACGCCCAGACCGTCCTCGACCATGGCCATAATCGCATAGTCATCCCAAGTCGACAGTTTTGAGCGCACTGACAGCCCCGCCCGACGGAATAGCGGCGTAATCTCATCATCGGTACCCCGTTCCAGCAGAATAAACTGCTCGTTGGCTAAATCGGCAAGAGAAACGACCTCCGCGGTGGCAAGCGAGGAGTCCGCTGGCACCACGGCCATCAGCTCGTCTTGCACCAACGGCCGCGACGCCATGCCGGCGCCGCATGGCTCGCGTGGAATAAAGCCCAGGTCGCAGCGGCCTTCCGCCACCCATTGCTCAATCTCGGAGTAATCACCCATCAGAAGCTCGTAATCGACATCCGGGTGATCAGCGCGAAACCGCGCGATCACCGGCGGCAGTACATGGGTTGCCACACTCGAAAACGTACCGATGCAGATCTTGCCGCGCATGAGCCCCCGCATCTCGTCCACATGTCGCTGCAGGCGGCCAAACTCCTCGCAGAGTGCCTCAACCGCCGGCATGATCTGCCGCCCATCGGCAGAAAGCACCACGCCCTCGCGGCTGCGGTCGAGCACCTTAAAACCCCAATCGGTCTCAAGGTCGCCTACCATGCGACTCACGCCCGACTGCGAATAGCTCAGCCGCTCTGCAGCGCGCGTAAAGCTGCCAGCACGCACCGTCTCGAGCAGCACTCGCATCTTTTGAATATTCGTTTCCACGACACCCCTCCACCTTTACATGAGTTTTTGTCATGTTATCCATGCATTATATTCGCTTTTCTTCTAAAGCCACCTCACCCATAGTGAACATGCTCGGATATAGAGGGGATGTCAGCACATGAACAACGGACTGTTTACGTACTTAGCAGCATTGCTATTGTTTGGCTCCAACGGCATCATCGCCGCTGCCATCGCGCTGCCGAGCTCCGATATCGTACTGTTGCGCACGTTTTTGGGCACTCTCACCCTTGCCGCCATCCTCTTCATAACCAAGCGCCATAACCTGCAGGCTCCGTCTCGCCCCCGCGAGGCCGCAGCGCTCATCGTCTCGGGCGCCGCGCTGGGCGCCAGCTGGATTTTCCTGTTCCGCGCCTATCAGACGATCGGCGTTGGCATCTCCTCGCTGTTGTATTACTGCGGCCCCATCATCGTTATGGCCCTCTCCCCGCTCATTTTTGGCGAAAAGCTGACCGGCGGCAAAATCGCCGGGTTTATCGCCGTTGCCTGCGGCGCCTTTCTCATTGCGGCACAAGGTCTAGGCGGCAATATGCCCATCGCAGGCATCGTGTGCGGCATCGCCTCCGCATTTTGCTATGCGCTGATGGTCATCGCTAGCAAGGGCGCGCCGCACATCGAAGGCCTCGAGAACTCCACGCTCCAGGTGAGTGCCGCCTTTGTAACCGCGTTGATCCTTACGCTCTTCACGCAAGGTGCCCCCTCGCTCCTCTCCCCAAGCATTGCCGCCGGCATCGATTGGCGCGCCGTCGCCATGCTCGGCGTCGTCAACACCGGCATCGGTTGCCTGCTCTACTTTAGTGCCGTCGCCAAGCTGCCCGTCCAGACCGTCGCGGTCGTCGGCTACCTTGAGCCGCTTTCGGCCGTCGTGTTCTCCGTTGCCCTTTTGGGCGAGACCATAACGCCCATCCGCCTCATGGGCGCCGCGTTGATCATCGGCGGCGCGATCTTTTGCGAAGTCGCCGGCAAACGCGCAGACACCAAAGCAAGCATCGCCCAAGCGGCACGCGCCTAAAAGCCCCTCTTCAGCTCAAAGCAGGGACGCATCCGCGGTTATCACATTGCAGCAAGCCATTCAGCGGATATGCCCCTGCTTTGAAATGCTACCTGCGTACGTGAATAATCCCCAGATGGGGATTATTGTCTAAAACACCCCGATGTGCCAAACTGCTCTTGTATGTATAAAGACGGCATAAAGTTTTTTGTCCTAGACAGATAACCGGATGTCTAAGGGAGTCCTCGTGGCACACAATAAACTGGAGGCAAACCTCCAAGACCAGCACGGGCAAGGCGGGCACGGAGCCATCCCCCTCTCCGCTGGCATGCTGCTCGTAACGCTCGGCGTCGTCTATGGTGACATCGGCACGAGCCCCATGTACACCATGAAATCAATCGTCGCCAACAACGGCGGCATCGGTACCGTCAGCGAGGACATGATCCTGGGCGCGCTTTCGCTCGTCATCTGGACCATGACGCTCGTGACCACGGTCAAGTACGTGGTAATCGCCATGAAGGCCGACAACCACAACGAAGGCGGCATCTTCGCCCTGTTTAGCCTGGTGCGAAAAGTGGCACCATGGCTGATCCTACCTGCCATGATCGGCGGCGCGGCACTGCTCGCCGACGGCATCCTCACCCCCGCGGTCACGGTCACCACAGCCATCGAGGGTCTGCGCACCATCGAATGGGGCCATGCGCTGCTGGGCGACGGCCAGACCAACGTCATCATCATCACAATCATCATTATCTGCGGCCTATTTGCCATGCAGCGCGCCGGCACCTCGTCAATCGGCAAGCTCTTCGGCCCGCTCATGACGCTGTGGTTCCTGTTCCTGGCAGGCGCCGGTCTGTTCAACATGCTCGGCAACCTGTCCATCTTGCGCGCGCTCAACCCCATCCGCGGCATTATGTTCCTGTTCTCGCCCATCAACCATTCGGGCATTATGGTGCTCGGCTTTGTCTTCCTGTCGACAACCGGTGCCGAGGCACTCTACTCGGACATGGGCCACGTGGGCAAGGCAAACATCTATGCATCCTGGCCATTTGTTAAGGCGGCCCTTATCCTCAACTATCTGGGTCAGGGAGCTTGGCTACTCGCCAATAACTCCAACCCCCAGATGCTCGCGATGGATATCGTTAACCCGTTCTATATGATGCTTCCCGAGCCCCTGCGCCCCTTTGCCATTGTGCTTTCGGCCGTGGCGGCCATCATCGCCTCGCAGGCGCTCATCACCGGCTCGTTCTCGCTGGTATCCGAGGCAACGCGCCTCAACCTTATGCCGCACCTACGCATCCACTACCCCAGCGACACCAAGGGTCAGCTCTATATTCCGCTCGTCAACAACATCATGTGGGTCGGCTGCATCTTCATCGTGCTGTTGTTCCAGAACTCCGAGCGCATGGAAAGCGCCTATGGCCTCGCCATCACCGTGACCATGCTCATGACCACCACGCTGCTGACGAGCTATATCGCCGGCATCCTCAAGCACAAGCTGGGCGCCTGCATCTTTGCCCTGCTCTTTGGTGCCATTGAGCTGTGCTTCTTCGCTTCGTGCCTCACCATGTTCTTTGACGGCGGCTACGTCATGATCTTCCTGGCCGCACTGCTGCTCGGCCTTATGTATGTGTGGCGTCGCGGCACCGCCATCGAGCGCACGCAGACGATTCTGCTGCCCGTCTCCAAGTACATCGACCAGCTCAACCGCCTGCGCAATGACGAGACCTACCCCGTGCTCGCCGACAATCTGGTGTTCCTCACCAACAGCCCCGACCCGCTCACGCTCGACCGCGACGTGCTCTATTCCATCCTGGACAAACATCCCAAGCGCGCCAAGGCATACTGGTTCATCAACGTACACGTTACCGACGAGCCCTATACGCACGAGTATTCCGTTGAGACCTTTGGCACAGACTTCCTGTTCCGCGTGCGCTTGGACCTGGGCTTTAAGGTCAATCAGCGCATCAACGCCTACCTGCGCCAGATCGTTGGCGACCTGATGGCCTCGGGTGAGTTGCCGCCGCAGCACCACACCTACTCCATCTACGAGACGCGCGGCAACGTGGGCGACTTCCGTTTTTGCATGCTGCGCAAGATGCTTGCCCCCGAAACGGACATCAACCGCAATGACCACCGCGTGATGGCCATCAAGTACGCCGTCCGCCGCGCTTGCGGAAGCCCGGCGCGCTGGTACGGTCTCGAGAACTCTGCCATCATCATCGAGTACGTGCCGCTGTTTGCCCGCATGCGCCCGGCCGTTAAGCTCGTGCGCACCCAGGTGCCGCTCGAGGTTCAGATTGAAGAGGCCGAGGAAATGGAAGTCGACATCTTCTCGGACGACTTGGTCAACGGCAACGAAGCCGGTAGGGACATGAACGTCGACCCCACCGAGTTGCTCGAGAGCGTCGCCGATACGCCCGAACAGCAACAGCTCGACGGCCTCGAGAACGAACAGCTCAACGACGCCAACTTCTAGCGACGTCACAAATCAACGACAGCGGCCCTGCACCTCACGGGAGATGCAGGGCCGCTTTGCATTGCGGTAAAGCTATCGGCTACGAACGACGCGGCTCGGGAACCACGAGCCTATCGGGGCTCGCGCCCTCGGCATCCATCAGGCTCACGTAGCGAATCGACGGATCCCCATACATCGCGTAGTAATAATTGCCCGTGCGCGCGCTAAAGCATCCGGTGTAGATAGTCTTCTCGAACTTGCCATCGCCCATCCTGGACGCTCCCTCGATCATCACCACGCCCTCGAGCGAGCGGAACATGCGAACGACGTTTTCGGTCTCGCTCTCCTTTTGCGGGTAATTGGCATTGAGGTACGCCGCCTTTACAAAACGGCTCGGCGAATAGCAATCGCCCGGAATGCCGCGCATGCCGGCACCGGCTCCATAGGGCTTGAGCTCGGCGCCACGCCATGTCGCCGTCTGCGGAAAATCGCTTGTGGCGGTGATATAGGTGCGTAGGTTTTCC
This sequence comes from Collinsella aerofaciens, assembly GCF_001404695.1. GTDB lineage: Bacteria > Actinomycetota > Coriobacteriia > Coriobacteriales > Coriobacteriaceae > Collinsella > Collinsella aerofaciens_E. The sequence goes on from NZ_CZAQ01000005.1 coordinate 73,567, forward strand.
ATATGCCACGGGAAGGTCGGCTGATTGGCAAGGGTGTCGACCGGATCGTCGTATACATGCAGGCCGTCAGCCATCATCTCGACCACGATGCTGCGCTGGCTGTCGCCGATAATCCAATGGAGCAGTGACACGCCCAGCCCCTCTCCGGCAGATTTGGCGACAATCACCGTGTCGCGCAGCGCGGCCTCGACCTCATCGACCGTCGAGAACGTCGCTGCCACCCACAGGGGAAACTCATAGGCCGCGATATTGGTCTTGCCATCAACCGGGCCCTCAGCATACTCGGCATAGCCGGGAAAGTTGAGTCCCGCCACGGCGAGGCCCGCATCGTTGCCGCAATCGAAGAACATAGGGTAGTTCTTGTAATCGATGCACATACCGATCACCGCGTGTGCCGCTGTCGTGTCGTCGATAAACGAATACGGAATGTGAAACCCGCGCGGCATCACGCGAACCTGTTGGCCGTAGTCAAAGCTCCAGTCGAGGTTGCGGCCCAGATACATGTTGCCGGAATTATCGGTAAATCGAATGCTCGTACACATAGCGCCTCCTAGCTTTACGTTCTTGCTAAGTTCATTGTCACCAAACAAAAAGGCGCTAAACACAAAAGCCCGGACATGACAACAATGTCACGCCCGGACCAAAAACGACGAAGTGCGGTGCTGTGGTCGCCCTAGACAAGCTTGCCAAGACAGTGATCGATCATATGCTGGATCATCTGCGCCTCGAAGCCCACAAAGTCCTGCTTGCGCTCGCGCATCTTGCCGTCGACGATCTGGTCAAAGGCAACCTTGCACTTGATATAGCGCGTGGACTTGGTGACCTCCTCGTGCGTCAGGCAGCTCTCCTCCATCTTGCTGGCGCCCAGGCCAAACACCAGACGGGGGTTGTAGAGCACGTGGGGCTCGCCGGCGTCGTCCAGGTAGACGCAGACCTTCTTGGTAACGCCAATCTGGTTAGCGGCAAGGCAGCCGGCATCGTCGAGCGACTTGATGGTATCGATCAGGTCCTGAGCAACCGACTCGTCCTCGACGGTCGCAACCTCGCAACGCTGGGACAGGATAGCCTCGTCGTGGCAAAGCTCTTTAATCATACGTTCCTCCATAGGGGTCGTTGTAACCGCTTAAGTATACGGTACCCACACATTTTCATGCGATAAATACCGTCCGTCTGTTACAAAGCGCCGAACATCAACATGCGAGGAACAGCAAGGTTGTAAAGACGATATAGTAAGTGAGTTCGTGTCAATCGGCCTAAACTCGGGGCCGAACAAGGAAAGGGTATGCATGGACGAACTTTTTCACGTCAGTGAGCGCAAGTCCACAATCGGGACCGAACTTCGCGCTGGACTGACAACATTCCTGGCGATGGCCTACATCATCGCCGTCAACCCCGCAGTGCTCTCGGGCGCTGGCATCGATGCGGGAGCGCTCGCCTGCGCCACCTGCCTGGGCGCCGGCATCATGACCATCTGCATGGGCATCTTCGCCAACCGCCCGCTCGCCTGCGCGTCGGGTCTGGGCATCAACGCCATGATCGCGGGCATCGCCACCACCATGTGCGGCGGCGACTGGCACGTGGCCATGAGCGTTATCTTCCTCGAGGGTATCGTCATCTTGCTGCTCGTCCTGTGCGGCCTGCGCGAGGCCATCATGGACGCCATCCCCGTGGTCCTGCGCCACGCCATCTCGGTGGGTCTGGGCCTGTTTATCGCCATGATCGGCCTGTGCGACGCCGGCATCATCACCGCTGGCGCCGGTACGCTCGTCGGCCTGGGCGACATCGCCTCCCCCACCTTTATCGTCGGCATCATCTCCATCGTCGTGACGGTTGCCCTGGCTTCCCGCAACGTGCCGGGCTCGCTGCTCATCGGCATCATCGTCGCCGTTATCGCCGGAATCCCGCTGGGCGTCACCCATGCGCCCGAGGGCCTCATCGCACCGCTCGACTTCTCGACCTTCGGCGCCCCGTTTGCCAGCACTGCCGACGGCAACCTTGCCATCGTGAAGGTCCTGACCGACCCGATGCTGCTCGTCGTTGCCTTCTCGCTGCTCATGAGCGACTTCTTCGACACCATGGGCACCGCGATGGCCGTCGCCAAGCAGGGAGAGTTCCTGACCGAGGACGGCAATGTCGAGGACATCCGTCCCATCCTTGTCGTCGACTCCGTGGCCGCTGCTGCCGGTGGCTTTATGGGCGTCTCCTCCATCACCACCTTCGTCGAGTCCACCTCTGGCGCTGCCGACGGTGGCCGCACGGGCCTCACCTCCGTCACCACCGGCGTGCTGTTCATTCTCGCCGCGTTCTTCTCCCCCATCGTCACCGTCGTTTCCAGCGCCGCCACCTGCGGTGCTCTGGTCTACGTCGGCTACCTCATGATGAGCGAGGCCTCCGAGATCGACTGGTCCGACGTGTCGCAGGGCTTCCCGGCGTTCATGATCGTCGCCGGCGTGCCCTTCACCTACTCCATCTCTGCCGGCATTGGCCTGGGCTTTATCGCCTACGTGATCGTCGCGCTCTTTAAGGGCGAGGCCTCCAAGATCAAGCCGCTCATGTGGATCGCAGCCCTTGCCTTCCTCGTCTACTTCTTTGTAGCGTAACGGCAAAGCTGCCAAAGCAGAACACCAAAGCGCGGAGTCGCATCGAGCGGCTCCGCGCTTTTCTTTTAAAGCCAGGCACCGCACGGACGCGCGATGTATTGCCTCCCAAGTTTTGGACATTTTGCCCTCCAAACGGCACTACCGCCGGCTACATCCTGCAGATATGCTGGGCGTAATCGCATAGGCCCTATGAGGATGGGAGTAACCATGGCCGCCTTGTTCACGACCCCCAAGCGCAATGATAAAACCTCAGGAGCCCATTTTGTCGAGCCCGACGTGCACCGTCGCACGCTGCTCGCGCACGGCAGCTGGCGCCGCGTGACACGCCGCATCGTTGTAGGCGCCGTATGCGCGCTTACGGTAAGCTCGCTGCTCATGCCGAGCGTCTCGCTCGCGGCCGAGTGGGTGGACGTCGGCGGCACCCAGTACAACGCCGGCACCGCGGCGGGCGACGCCGCCGGCACCTGGAGCTGGGACGGCGCCGACGATATGAAGCTCAACGGCTATAACGGCGGCGCGATCGAGGCAGCGGGCAAGCTCAACGTGAGCTACGAGGGCAACAACACCGTCACTAACGACAACGGCCGCGGCATCAAGGCTAAGGATGGCGCGAACGAGAACGCCGAGCTTAATATTCAGGGCGACGCGTCCAGCACGCTCAACGTGACATCTTCTCGTGACGCCATCACTTCCGTCGGCAACATCAACATCGACGGCGCCGGCACTGTCAACGCCACGAGCACCGAGCACGATGCCATCGATGCCGGGGGCGATGTCACCATCAAGGGCTCGGGAAACGTTAATGCCACGGGCGATTCGGATGGCGTCAGGGCCGACGGCAACATCACGATCGACAACAGCGGAACCGTCACCGCCAAGGCCACCGACGATCAGGGTATCGATGCTAACGAGAACCTCATCATAAAGGGCGGCGGCAAGGTAGAGGCAAGCTCTATCAAAGACAATGCGATTTGGGCCGACGGCAACATCGAGATCTCGGGTGGCAGCCAGGTCAAGGCAAGCTCCGAGGAAGACGCCGCCATCGACGGTAAAAACAGCCTCACGGTCACGAACGCTTCCCTCAACGCAAGTGGCGTTGGGTATGGCATCTATGTCTACAAGGGCATCACGCTCGATGGCGCGACCGTGACGGTCCGCGCAAGCTCAGATGGCGGGGAAGCCAGCGCACTCTTCACCGATGAGGACGACGTCGTCATCAAGAACGGCTCGGCTGTGGATGCGCTCGCAGAAGGCAGGTTCTCGGTTGCAATCTCCACCAGTAATTTCTACTCCGACGAAGCGGGTGGCCATATCTACATCAGCGACTCCGTTGTCAAGGCCATAGCCCGCTATGCCGAGACCGGCGGCGACGGCCCCGACCACTACAGTGGAGACCAAAACGACGAAATCATCCCTGAGTCCGAGGGCCTGAACATCGGCATCTTCGCGCAGACCGAGAAGGGCATCACGCCCGCGACCATCTCGATTGTCCGCAGTAAGGTCACAGCTGAGGGAGACACGGCGGCAATCTTCGCCCTTGCCACGAGCGCGGACGGCGAGACAATCGGCACCATCGAGATCGAAGGCGCTCCCATCCAGACGCCCACAGGCGGCAAGATCATTGGCTATCGCAACAAGGAAGAACGCGACGACGGCATCTTCTACGAGGTGGGTCAAACCATCGGCACGGGCGACGACGTGATCGACTCCCCCTATAACGAAGCTGTCGCCAAGAGCACGGTCATCGCGCCTCCCGAGGAGATCAAACCCGAGGAGAAGCCAGGCGAGACCAAGCCCGAGGGTTCCAAGTCCGAGGGCACGAAGACGACCAAGACCGTTGCAGCTGCAGCCACGGGAGCCAAAACCACCGGCATCCTCGCGGCAACCGGCGACGCCTCGAGCGCAGCCATCGTGGCAGCCGCCCTTGCGGGAACAGCCGCCATCGCCGCGGGCGCCGTGGTGAGCCGCAAGCGCTCGTAAACACTTTTTCGCACAGGACGGGTGGATCGCGGCCCTTGCCTTCCTCGTCTACTTCTTCGTGGCGTAAGGGCAAGGCTGCAAAAACTGAACAATAAAGCGCGGAGTCGCCATGCGGCCCCGCGCTTTTCTTTTAGCGCCGGTCCCTGCGCCGGCGTGCGGCCTATTTCTCCCCCATTTTGGCCATTTTGCCCTCCAAACGGCACTACCGCCGGCAACATCCAGCAGATACGCTGAATCTAGTCGTATAGGCCCTATGAGAACGGGAGCAACCATGGCAGCCTTGTTCACGACCCCCAAACGCAATGACACTACCGCCGGAACCCATGTTGCCGAACCCGACGTTCGCCGTCGCATAGGACTCGCGCACGGCAGCTGGCGCCGCGTGACGCGCCGCATCGTCGCGGGCGCCGTGTGCGCGCTCACGGTGAGCTCGCTGCTCATGCCGAGCGTCTCGCTCGCAGCGGAATGGGTCAAGGTCGGCGGCAACAAGTACAACACCGCGGCGAGCGACGAGGCCGGTACCTGGTCGTGGGACGGCGCCGACGACTTGAAGCTCAACAACTATAACGGCGGCGAGATCCAGGCCGCAGGCAAGCTCAACGTGAATTACTCGGGAACCAACATCGTCACTGCCGAATGGATCGAAAGCATCAACGTTTCTCATGGCACTAACGAGAATGCCGAGCTCAATATCCAAGGCGACGCGGGCAGCACGCTCAGCGTGACATCTACTGAGGACGCTATCCTCTCCACGGGTAATATCAACATCGACGGAGCCGGATCCGTCAACGCCACGAGCACTGGGTTTGATGCCATCAATGCCGGGGGTGATCTCGCTATCAAAGGTTCGGGCAACGTCAACGCCACGGGTGCATCGGATGGCATCAGGGCAAACGGCAATATCACGATTGACGACAGCGGAGCCGTCACCGCCAGGGCTACCGAGGACAAGGGTATTGGAACCGACAAGAACCTCACCATCAAGGGTGGCGGGACGGTCGAGGCAAGCTCAGCTGATGGTGAGGCCCTTTGGAGCGGCGGCAATATCAACATCTCGGACGGCAGCCAGGTCAAGGCAAGCTCCGAGAAAGACGCTGCCGTCGAGGCCAAGGGCGGCCTCGCAGCCACAAACGCCTCCCTCAACGTAAACGGTGTTGAATATGGCGTCTATGCCCACAAGGGCATCACCCTCGATCATGCAAACGTGACGGTCCGTGCAGGTAAAGGCAGATACGGTGGCGCCATCGCCCTCTTCACCTACCAGGACGACATCGTCGTCAAGAACGGCTCCACCGTGGACGCGTTTGCGGAAGGCGAGGTTTCGGCTGCATTCTCCACCAGAAACGATCGACCCAACGAGAAGGGTGGCCACGTCTACATCAGCGACTCCGTTGTCAAGGCCATAGCCCGCTATGTCGAGAACGGCGACGGCCCCACCCCCTACAGCGAAAACCAAGATGGCGAGACGAGCCCCGAGCCCCAATGCGAGAACATCGGCATCATTGTCCAGACCAGCGAGGGCGTCACACCCGCAGTCATCTCGATCATCCGCAGCAAGGTAACGGCCGAAGGAGATACAGCGGCAATCTTTGCCCGTGCCATGAGCGCGGACGGCAAGGCAATCGGCACCATCGAAATCGAAGGCTCCACCATCCTGACGCCTGAAGGCGGCAAGGTCATTGACTATCGCAAGCTCCGTGACGGCATCTACGAGGCAGGCCAAACCATCGGCACGGGCGACACCACGGTCGACTCCCTCTATATCAAAGCGGTCGCCAAGAGCACGACCATCGCACCTCCCGAGGTAGCCAAGCCGGAGGGGCCCAAGCCCGACGAGACCAAGCCCGCGGAGTCCAAGCAGGACCCCAAGCCCGAGGGCGCAAAGACGACCAAGACCGTTGCGGTTGCAACCACGAAGGCCAAGACCACCGGTACCCTCGCGGCGACCGGCGACGCCTCGGGCGCAGCCATCGTGGCGGCCGCCCTTGCGGGAACAGCCGCCATCGCCGCGGGCGCCGTGGTGATCCGCAAGCGCTCGTAGACTCCCTTGCGCGCATGACGTCGCCCGCAAAGGCCCCTAGCGCGAACACCGTCTAACAACGCCACCGCCGAGCTCCCCTCCGGCGGTGGCGTTTCTCATTTGCGTCCTCAGGGCGCGCACGATTGTTTTTGATGCGGCCCAACCAGCATAAGCCGGCGTGCGACAATGGTGGCCGTCGATATCACAACGCCGAGAGAAGCCCGTCATGGAAGCGCGACAAAAGCAGATAACCGTTCATTCAAAGCATGTCGAAAGCGCGCCCGTCATTTACCTCCCCGTGGTTATGGGCGACGGTAATGAAGTCTACGAGCGCTGCCGAGAGCTCGACTGCCCGCCGTTCACCCTTGTCGCCATTGGAGGGCTCGATTGGAATCGAGAGCTGAGCCCCTGGGAATGCGACGGAACTATACGAGATGCCGAGCCCTTTGGCGGACAGGCCGCTGGTTTTCTTGACGAGTTGTTGAAGCAGATAATCCCCCAGGCCGAATCATCGCTCCCGCAACCGCCCGCCTGGCGCGGCGTTGCCGGCTACTCGTTGGCGGGTCTTTTTGCACTGTGGGCACTTTGGCAAACAGATGTCTTTGAGCGCGCGGCGAGTGCGTCGGGGTCGCTGTGGTTCCCCGGCTTTATCGACTACGCGCGCGAGCGCACGATGACAGCTACGCCCGACGCCGCCTATCTTTCGCTCGGTAAAAAGGAAACCAAGACGCCCAACCGCATGATGCGGCACGTGCTCGACGATACGCGCGCGATGGAAGAGCTGTTTATCGAGCGTGACGTTCCAACGGCGTTGGAGCTCAACCCCGGCAATCACTTTGCCCAGACCGATCTGCGCATGGCGCGCGGCATCCACTGGATACTGACGCATTAAAAATGGCGTCCACGCGTACATACGCATGGACGCCATTTTTAATTTGGCTGAACGCAGCTACTATTCAGCAGTCTCCTCAAGCTCGGAAGTATCGAACTCAAAGTCATTACCGGGCAGAATGGCGTTGAGCACAATGCCCACCAGCGAGCCCACGGCAAGGCCCGAAAGTGAAATCGTCACGCCGCCCAGCTCCAACACGATAGCTCCGGCAGTGCTGTACGCAATGCCGAGTGAAAGCACCAGCACCAGAGCCGCCACCAGCACATTGCGGTTGTTCTGGAAATCAACCTGATTCTCGATAAGGTTGCGAACGCCCACGGCGCTGATCATGCCATAGAGCACGAGCGACACACCGCCGATTACACACGCCGGCATGGCCGCAATGACAGCCGCGAACTTGGGGCAGAACGAAAGCACGATGGCGCAGCACGCGGCAATGCGAATCACGCGCGGGTCAAACACACGCGTCAGGGCAAGCACGCCGGTGTTCTCACCATACGTGGTGTTGGCCGGAGCGCCAAAGAGCGAAGCCAGGATCGTGGCAAGGCCGTCGCCGAGCAGCGTGCGATGCAGGCCAGGATCGGCGATGTAGTTACGCTCGCAAGTGGAGCCAATAGCCGAGATGTCACCGATATGCTCGATCATGGTCGCAAAGGCCAGCGGCATAATGGTGATGATGGCCGTGGTGGCAAGACCGCTATCGAACTGAGGCCCAAAGAGCGCAAACACGGTGTTGTCCCACACGATGGGCAAGCCAACCCAGGGAGCGGCTGCGACGCCAGAGAAGTCGACCTCGCCCAGCGCAGCCGCAACGGCATAGCTCACCACAACGCCCAGCAAAATCGGCACGATCTTGACCATACCGCGACCCCAAATGTTGCAAATCACGATAACGGCAACGGCGACAACGGCAACAAGCCAGTTGGTCTGGCAATTAGCGATGGCAGAGCTTGCCAAGATCAGGCCGATGGAAATGACGATGGGGCCGGTCACCACCGGCGGAAAGAAGCGCATAACGCGCTTGGCGCCAAAAGCGCGGAACAGTGCCGCCAGCACCGGATAGAGCAGACCGGCGCAAGCTACGCCCAGGCAGGCGTAGGGCAAAAGCTCGGCCTCGCCGTTGGGCGCGATGGCGGCATAACCCGCAATAAAGGCAAACGATGATCCCAAAAACGCAGGCACCTTGCCACGCGACAGGAAGTGGAAGAGCAGCGTGCCCAAGCCGGCAAACAAAAGCGTCGCCGAGACCGAGAGGCCGGTGAGCACAGGCACCAGTACGGTGGCGCCGAACATGGCAAACAGGTGCTGCAGGCCGAGCAGAAACATGCGCGGGCGACCGAGCGACGACGCATCGTAGATGACATCGGCGACGGCGGGCGTCGAGGATTGGGACATGGATGTCCTTTCATAATGGAAGGGCGCCCGGGCATATCGGATAACCTGCCCGAACGATACGATCCGAACCATTGTACGCGATACGCAACGTCTCGCACGCGCCGCCCCCGCGAACGGCGGCACTACTTCCAAACGCGCTCGGCAATGCGCTTGACCAGCGCGATCTTTGCCCATTGCTCGTCCTCGGTCAGTTTGTTGCCAATCTCGCAGCTGGCAAAGCCACACTGGGGAGAGAGGTACAGGTTCTCGAGCGGAACATACTTTGCAGCCTCGTGAATACGCTCGACGATGACGTCCTCGTCCTCGAGCTCTGCGGCCTTGGTGGTCACCAGGCCCAGCACCACCTTCTTGCCCGGGGCGACATGCTTGAGTGGCTCAAAGCCGCCGGCGCGCGGCGTGTCGAACTCCAGGTAGAATGCGTCAACGTCCTCATGCGCAAACAGATACGGCGCAATGGGGTCGTAGCCGCCTTCAAAGGCATAGGTGGAGTGGTAGTTGCCGCGGCATACGTGCGTGTTGATAACCAGATCATCGGGCTTGCCCGCGATGGCGGCATTGTTGAGCGCCACGCCCAGCTCGCTCACCTTTTGCAGATCGACCGGGCTCATGCCGGTCTTAGCCACAAAGTCGGTATCGCAGTAAATACCCCAGGTGCAGTCGTCAAACTGAATATTGCGGCAACCGGCGGCATAGAGGTCGGCGATCACCGTGCGATAGGCCGCCGCGATGGCGTCGGCAAGCTCCTCGTCGGTCTCATAGACGGCGCGCAGGCTCTCCTGCTGACCATCGCAACGATCGAGCGTGACCTCAGAGAACGTCTGGATCGGCGCCGGGATAGTTTGGCGCGCAACCTGCCCCTCGCCCTCGAGCGCCTTGACAAACTTAAAATGCTCGACGAACGGATGATTCTCGCCGCTGATGGGACCGGTCACCACCGCGGTATCGGCCGTGGTCTCCTCATCGTGGAACATATAGCCCGTACGCGAGGTACGGCGCTCAATGCCGTTGAGGCCCCACATAAAATCGAGGTGCCAGTAGCTGCGGCGGAATTCGCCGTCGGTGATCACCTGCAGACCGGCGGCCTTTTGCTTGGCCACCAAGTCGCGAATGGCCTCATCCTCGACGGACTTTAGGCCGACAGCATCGAGCGTGCCCGTGGCGTAGGCGGCGCGTGCGTCCTTTACGGCCTGCGGACGAAGAAAGCTGCCGACGATATCGGCACGAAACGGCGCTTTGAGCTGGGCGGAATTAGTCATACTGATCTCCTTTTTGCGTGGATGCTTTAACGAGACAAAGTATGAGGGCTCAAATAGCCATCGTAAAATATGAGTTATTTTCTGTTTGCCATAGGGAATGACTATACCAATACGCGCCGCTAAGCATCATGCGTACGGCAAACATAACAAACTAGATATGCTGACGAATCGCGTCGATATAGGCCTGCCCATAGCGCGTGAGCGTCGTGTTCTTACGCGTGATGATGCCGATCTCCATGTATTCGTCCACATCGAGCGGAATCGAGATAATACCGGGACCATTGAGCTCGTGGCTAATCACACCCGAACACACCGTGTAGCCGTTGAGGCCCATGACAAGGTTGAACAGCGTCGCACGGTCGCGCACACGGATATTCTTGCGACGCTCAAACGTCGAGGTCAGTTCCTCGGAATAGTAAAACGAGTTGTAGCTGCCCTGCTCGTAGGACAGGAACGGGTAGTCTTCCAAGTCCTCGAGCGTCACACTGGAGCGGGCCGCCAGCGGATGGTCGGCGCATACAAAGACGTGCGGCGCGGCGCAAAAGAGCCCCTCAAACACCAGCTCATTGGCAGTAAGCATGCGCTCGATAACCTCGCGGTTGTGCTCGGACAGGTACAGGATGCCCAGTTCGCTTTTCATATGCACGACGTCCTCGATAATCTCGTGAGTCTGCTCCTCGCGCAGGGTAAAGTCATAGCGCGCGGCATCGAACTCGCGGATCACGTCGACAAACGCGTTGACGGCAAAGGAATAATGCTGGCAGCTCACACTAAAGTGCGGCACCTGCTCGGATGCGCCCTTGTACTTGCCCTCGAGCAGGTCGGCCTGGTCGAGCACCTGGCGCGCATAGCCCAAGAAGGTCTCGCCTTCCTCGGACACAACGACGCCCTTGTTAGTGCGCTCAAAGATATGCACACCCATCTCGTTTTCGAGATCGCGGATCGACGCGGTAATCGAAGGTTGCGACACAAAGAGCCGGCGCGATGCCTCGGTGATGCTGCCACATTCGGCAACTTTGACGACATACCTTAGCTGCTGAAGCTTCATAGCCTTCTCCCTAGACGTTCGTGATGCCAAGACCCGTCGCGTCCACCTGACGCATAAACGACGGCATCTCCCCCGTCGCGGCGCAGGCGGCAATCTGATGCAGAGCCCCGGCAACCGCATCATCTGCCGCAGCGCCGATATGCCAGCGCGCGGCAGCCGTGACGGCCTCGTTGGCATTGGCGACTGCAACGGAATTGGGAACGGCATCGATCATGGGCAAATCGTTATCGGAATCGCCAAATACGGCCACCTCGTCGGGCGTCAGGCCCAAAGCGCGCGCCAGCTCCAGCGCAGCACAGCCCTTGTCCCAGCCGGTCGGAAGAACGTCGAACAGGCGAACGCGGTTGTTGGGAAACACGAGCGAGAGCTCCGGCACCTCGGCGGCAACACGCTCGCGCAGCTCGGCGAGCCCCTCGCGCGAACGGGCACTCCAGATATTCGCCTTGTATACCGGGGCATCGTCAACGACAGGACGACAGGGAGCCTCTTCGCCCTTGAGCCACGCGTTGCCGCCCGACTCCATGGCGCGGCGTACGCGCTCGGAATCGCGCGTCACGCAATAGGCATCGTTATTCCAAAAGTTATCGCCTAAGCTGTAGACCTTCAGATACGTATCGTCGGTTTCTTCTTCCAGATAGGCGGCAAGACGCATGAGCGCATCGTTATCGGTCGCGCGCGAGGCAACCACTTCGCCATCGACAAACATAACCTGGCCGTTGCAGAATGCGCCGGTCGAAAAACACTCGGTACGATTATTGAACATCCAGCCCATCGCGGACGGCTGACGGCCCGAAACCGGGCCAAAATGCAGACCCGCCGCCTGCATGGCATGAATGCCCTCGATGGCATAGTCGCTGGCGCCGTCATGCCCAGCTGGAATCAGCGTATCGTCCATATCGGTCAGCACAAGTTTGATCATAGAGTCCCCCAGTCATTTTCACCGTAACCATTGTAACGACCTACCAATAAGGGACAGGTTTATTTTGGCAGGTTTTATCTGGGAAAATGCAGCGCCCCTGTCGCCACCTGCCAAAATAAATCTGTCCCTTTTTGGCAGGTGCGCTAGTATAGGGAACAACAGATTCGATGCGGGAGTGCCGGCGGTGCAAACCACAAGGCTGAGAGGGCATAGGGCCCAATCCTTTGAACCTGTCAGTTAATGCTGGCGTAGGGAGCATGCCGCCTTTACAGGGGCGCTGTCTATGCACAGCGCCCCTTTTCTATGCCAAGGAGGCATGTGCAGTGATTGATTCGGAACAGCTTAAGCAACATATGGTCAAGGCCGTGGAGGAGATTCGCGCCACCAATCCGATGGCCGGCTCCATCACCAACACGGTGACGATCGACTTTGTCGCCAACGCGCAGCTCGCCGTGGGCGGTTCGGCCGCCATGGTCTATCTGCCCGACGAGGGCGAGGCGCTCGTTGCCGGCGGCGGCGCCATCTATCTCAACATGGGCACGCTCTTCCCCATCTACGAACAGACGATTCCCCGCGCGGCCAAGGCGGCACACGACGCCGGCAAGCCCTGGGTGCTCGATCCGGTGGGTCTGGGCATCGGTAGCCTGCGCACCCAGCTGGTAAACGAACTCAAGCAGTACAAGCCCGCCATCGTGCGCGGCAACGCCTCCGAGATCATCGCGCTCGCCGGCCTGTGGGGTCTTGAGGGCGAGGCAGCCGATCTGAGCCGCGTGCGCGGTGTCGATACCACCGACACGGTCGACGCCGCCCGCGATGCCGCTGTGGCGCTCGCTCGCTACACCGGCGGCGCCGTAGTGGTCTCGGGCGAAGTCGACCTGATCACCGACGGCACGACGGTAGCCAAGTCCTACGGCGGCAGCCCGCTCATGTCCAAGATCACCGGCTGCGGTTGTTCGCAGGGCGGTGTGCTGGCTGTGTACGCCTGCGCTGCCGATCCGTTTACGGCAGCCATCTGTAGCACCGCCGTCTACAACGTTGCCGGCACGCGTGCCGCCGCTGTCGCCGATGCCCCGGCAAGCTTTAAGGTCGCCTTTATCGACGAGCTCTATCGCGCAACCGCCCAGGACATCGCCGATAACCAACTCGAGCTCGAGGAGGCATAAGCCATGTCCGAGCCCGCAACCAATGCCGGCATGAACACGCTCGTCGCCGTGGCCATCGCCCCATGCGGCACCGGCGATGAGCTGTCCGCCGAGGTCGCCGAGGTCGTGCGCGTCATTCGCGAGAGCGGTCTTCCCAACCGCACCACCTCGATGTTCACCGAGATCGAGGGCGACTGGGACGAGGTCATGCAGGTCGTACGCGACGCGACCTTTGTGTTGGCGAGCAAGGGCATCCGCACCGAAGTCGCGCTCAAAGCCGATATTCGACCCGGATTTACCGACACCATGACCGGCAAACTCGAGCGCATGGAAGCACAAATCAAAAAGCAGGAGGAAGCACGATGAGCATCCGCGACAACCTTGATATCTCGGCCTATCTGGTGCTCGGCCCCGAAAACACCCTCGGACGCCCCGTGGGCGATGTGGTGGCCCAGGCACTCGACGCCGGCTTTACCTGCATCCAGGTGCGCTCCAAGGTGGCAAGTGCCCGCGAGATCATCGCGCTGACCGGCGACGCCGCGCAGGCAATCGCACGGGCCGGCAAGACCGGTCAGGTCGCCTTGCTCATCGACGACCGTCTGGACTGTGTGCTTGCCGCGCGCGAGCAGGGTATTGCTGTCGACGGCGTGCACGTGGGTCAGAGCGATATTCCCGTCGAGGTCTGTCGCAAGCTGCTGGGCCCCGATGCCATCGTGGGCCTTTCGGCCCGCTGCGAGGAAATGCTCGAGTACGTCAAGACCGCCGACATGAGTTTGGTCGATTACCTGGGCATCGGCCCACTCCACGAGACCGAGACCAAGCGCGACTGCGGACGCGCGGCCGACGGCTCTATCATCACCAAGAGCTTTGAGGACCTGGCCGCACTCCACGCGGCAAGCCCCGTGCCCATCGTGGTGGGCGGCGGCGTCAAGACGGCCGACCTACCGCAGCTCAAGGCCACTGGCGTCGACGGCTTTTTCGTAGTGAGCGCCGTCTGCAGCGCCGACGACCCCCACGCCGCAGCCAAGGAGCTCGTCGATACCTGGCAGCAGGCATAAGCATAAGTCGAGCAGCCGATTTGCAGCTTCATATCTTCAGCAATGGAAAGCGCATCCCAGTTTGGACACCCATTCTGGGATGCGCTTTCCATATAGAGACTTAACGGGAAACCGGGGACCTCGGACAAAATCTCGGACCCAATCTGGGTCCAGGAGGGAGTCCGATGTATACGAAAGAGGAGCGCGAGGGGATTCTCTGGGAGTT